>NZ_JBHSBM010000054.1:45364-81148 GCF_042650625.1 Planomonospora corallina | reverse complement strand
ACGGGGGTCGGCTGCGTCAGCCGGGTCTACACCGACCACGCCGTGTTCGAGATCGCCCCCGGCGGCGTCCGCGTGCTCGACACGTTCGGCACCTCCGTCGAGGAGCTCCGCGCCCGGCTGGAGGTTCCGCTCACGGCCGGCGCCCGCTGACCGGTCCCGGTCGCGAGGGGGTACGGCCTGCGGACGCGGGCGTCGAGCGTCCGGGCCCGCTGCAGGCCCTGCGACCTGCTCTTCCCCGGTGCCGGTACGGCGACGGTCGTAGCCGGCTACCGCGCCCGTTTACCGCGATCTCCCACGACCGGTGGACGACGTGCCGCGCTCCGCCGTTCTACATTCCTGCGGGTCCGTACACGCCGGGCCCGGCGGGCGACGCCCGTCTCCTGGCGTCCTGTGACCTTCGGGCGGGTGCGAGGACGAGTGGAGAACGAGAGAACTCCCCGGGAGGGGGCGGGGTCCCGGACACCTCGCGCCGCCGGGGCCGTGCGCGCCGCCCGGTGGGCCGCTCCGCTGCTGGTCGCCGCGGCGCTCGGCGGATGCACCGGCACCGCACCCGCGGGGGAGGGGCCCGGTGCGTCACGCGCACCCGCCGCGCCGCCGTCCCCGGCGCCCTCGCCCGCCACGGCCTTCGTGCGGGAGGGGCTGGTGGGGATCGCGCCGGCGCAGCCGTACCGGGTGGAGGTCGTGGCCGTCGAGCGCCATGCCGACCGCACCGTCCTGAGGCTGGACATCATGACCACGATGAGCGAGAGCGCCGGCGGCGGAGGCGCGTTCGGGACGGGCTGGAGTCCCTCGGACTTCTCCGACTTCCGGCTGCTGGACCCGGTGGGAAAGAAGATCTACCACACGCTGCGCGACTCCGGCGGTGAGGCGTTCGGCACGCGCCGGCGCTCCGCGCACGACGCCTTCGAGCCCGGCGTGCACTACCCGGTGCAGGTCTACTTCCCGCCGCTGCCGCCGGGGGTGGAGCGGCTGACGGTCCTGGCGGCGGGCGCGGTGGGCGAGATCACGGGCGTGCCCGTCGTCGACGGCGTCCCGCGGACCGCCCCCACCCCGTCCGGTCCGCAGGCGCCGGAGACCCCGGGAGCGGTGGTCACCCTGCCGGTGGTGGAGCCGTCCGGCGACGTCTGGTCCCACTCGGACGACCTGCAGGAGTACGTGGAGACGCCGCAGAGGTCGAAGACGCGGGACGGCCGGGAGGAGACGATCGCTCTGCGCGCCGACGTGCTGTTCGCCTTCGACGAGGCCGACCTGTCGCCGAAGGCGGCCGCGGTGCTGGACGAGGTGGCCGAGGAGACCCGCAGGCGGGCCGACCCGGCCAAGCCGCCGATCACCATCGAGGGGCACACCGACGCCAGGGGCGGAGCGGGCTACAACCGGGCGCTCTCGGTACGGCGTGCACGGGCCGTGGAGAGGTACCTGGCCGCCCGGCTCGGCACGGACTACGCCTACAGGTCCACCGGAAAGGGCGAGACCGAGCCGATCGCCGCGAACGAGGTGGACGGCCGGGACCACCCCGCCGGCCGCGCCCGGAACCGGCGCGTGGAGATCTCCTACAGGATCAGGCAGGAGACGCCCGGCCCGGCCGCGAGCCCCGGCCCCCCGGCGGGCACCGGCACCGGCCGGGTCCACCCGCCCGCGCCCTTCCGCCCCGGCTCCGGGCCCGTGGCCGGGAGCTTCGACGTCGGCGTGCGGGGTGGCGGCAGGCTGCGCGTCGACGTCCACCCCTACTACCGCGACGGCGCCTACCTGGTCGCCGTCTTCGACGTCACGGCCGTCGGCGCCGACCTGCCGTACCCCCTCAACCCCTTCGAGACCCCCTACGGCCACGCATTCCTCCAGGGCGCGCCGTTCGGCGCCGTCACCGCCGTGGACCCGGCCACCCGGACCCGGTACTTCGCGCTGCGCGACCGCGGCAACCAGTGGTTCGCCCACAGCCGCATGGTGCCGCTGGAGGAGGGGCGGACCAGCCGCTGGTACACCTACCTGCCGGCCCCGCCGGACGGCGTGACCGGCCTCACCTTCGAGATGGAGGGCGTCGGCAGGGTCGACGGCGTCCCCATCGCCTGACACCCCGCGCCGGGGGACGGCCGGGCCCACGCCGGCCGCCCCGGGCCCGGCCGGTGACCGGCTCCCCGGCCGGGCACGACCTGTCCGGTAACGAACGAACGCCGGATTTCCTGCGATATTGCCTCCGGTGGAGCCGCCCCCCTATAACTACCAGGCAAGTACGAGGGGGGCCCATGAACATCCGGGTGCGGCGTATCGGCCAGACGGTCCTGGCGGTCCTGGGGGCCGCGCTGGTGACGGGACTGGTGGTGGGGGGCGCGGCCCGGCTGCTGATGCGCGGCGTCGTGCTGCTCCTCGACCAGGACGGCGGCTTCTCACTGGGGGGAACGGTGGGCATCGTCGTGGTGTTCGCCGTGCTCGCCGTACCGGCCGCCGCGACCGCCGCCGCGCCGCGGGCGGTCAGGACCGGGGGCCGGTGGGTGAGCGTGGGGGTCATCGGAGGGGGCATGGCCGTCAACGGTCTCATCGACGCCAGGACCGCCCTCCTCCTGGCCGACGACGACCAGGTGGCGCGGATCGCGGCGCTGGCCGTGGCCTTCGGTGCGCTGGCGGTGGCCTACGGGCGGCTCGCGCAGTACCTGGCGCTCCGCCTGGCGGGCCTGCCGCGTTCCGCGCCATCCGCGCCTGCCCCGGGCCCGGACGGCGACGCCGGAAACCCCAAGCCCGATCAGGCCGCCCGGGAGGCCGACGCCCCCGCTCCCACCGGGCGGCGCGGCTAGGACGGGTGGCCGCGGTACGGAGACCCGGGCGCGTTCCGGCCGGGCTATCCCGTGATCAGCGCCCGGACCGGGCCGATCGCGGCGGCGACGGCGATGAACCAGGCGGTGTTGAGCCGGGTGCGCCACTGCAGGAGAAGCGTGAGTACGGCGAGGCCGGCGGTGAGCGGGTCCACGAACGCCTCACCGGCCAGTTCCACCGTGTACCGCTTCAAAAAGTCGTCGCAGGACGCTTGACCTGCAGGCCGACCCAAGAGGGCGGCTCATGCAAGATCGGTTCTTGTGTCTCTCCGTTTCCTGTATCTGATCGCGCTCCGGGCGTTCGGCTGGCTGGCACTGCTGGGCCGAAGTGAGGCGGCCAAGGACGCCGAGATCATGGTGCTCCGGCATGAGGTGGCGGTGCTGAGGCGTCAGGTCGTCCGATCCAAGCCGGACTGGGCCGATCGGGCGGTTCTGGCTGCCCTGGCGCGACTCCTGCCGCCGAGGTTGCGGGCTCATCGGCTGGTGACGCCGGGTACCTTGCTGGCCTGGCACCGCCACCTGGTCCGACGCCGGTCGACGTATCCGAGCCGGTCCGGCCGCCCGAGGATGGGCAAGGAGATCCGGGAGCTGGTGGTGCGCCTGGCGCGGGAGAACCCGGCCTGGGGATATCGCCGGGTGCACGGTGAATTGGCCCGGCTCGGCCACCAGGTCAGCGAGGCGACCGTACGCCGGATCCTGCGGCGCCGGCGCTTCGGCCCGGCGCCCCGAGACGCCGACACCTCCTGGCGAACGTTCCTGCGCGCCCAGGCGCAAGGGCTGCTGGCCGTCGACTTCTTCCACGTCGACACGATCTCCTTGAAGCGCCTGTACGTGCTGTTCGTGATGGAGATCGCCACCCGGCGCGTGCACATCCTCGGCGTGACCGCCCACCCCACGGGCGCCTGGACGGTGCAGCAGGCCCGAAACCTGCTCATGAACCTCGGCGGCCGGATCGGCTCCTTCCGCTTCCTCATCCGCGACCGGGACACCAAGTTCACCGCTGTCTTCGACGCGATCTTCGCCGACGCGGGCGTGACGGTGGTCAAGACACCGCCGCGCACGCCGCGGGCGAACTGCTACGCCGAGCGGTGGGTGCGTACCGTACGGGCCGAGTGCACCGACCGCATGCTGATCTACAACGAACGGCACCTCCGTACGGTGCTCGGTGAGTACGTCGATCACTACAACGAGCATCGGCCGCACCAGTCCCGCGCGCAGCGACCACCCGATCATGACGGGCAGGCTGTTGTGCCGCTGGAAGGCCGGATCGAACGCCGGAGGGTGCTCGGCGGGCTGATCAACGAGTACCACCGAGCCGCGTAGCCGCCCCGGAGAATGCCCAGATCAAGCCCTATGCGATGGATTCTGAAGCGGTACACCATCACTATCCCGGCGGACACGCTGGCCGATGCCTGGAAGGTCCGCTGGCGGGCCCGCGCGGTCTCATCCACCGCTTCCTCGGCCTGGTCGGACTGGCGGTCCTTCACCGTCAGCCTGCCCAAGCCCACCGCCACCGGCCTGATCATCACCCCGTCGAAGGTGGTGGACGGCGTCACGGTGAGCACCACGCTCACCCCCACGCTAAAGGCCACCGTCACCCACCCGGCCGGCCAGGTGCTACGGGCCGAAGCCGAGATCGAGCACGACCCGGCCGCACCCGCGGGGCAGGGCAGCGGCCAGATCTGGACCGGCAGCGTGGACAACGTCGCCTCCGGCACCCAGGCCAGCCTCACCGTCCCCGCGGCGACGCTGACCGACGGGTGGAAGGTCCGCTGGCGGACCCGCGCGGTCACCGAGCAGGCCTCCTCGGCCTGGTCGGACTGGCAGCAGGTCACCGTCGACGTCACCCAGCCCGGCGAGGAACCCCTGGCCCAGACCACCGGACCGGTGATCCGCACCGATGAGAGCTTCACCGCCGCCGCCTGGCTGCGCTGGAGCGACAAGGACGGCGACTACAGCGTCATCGAGCAGAAGGGCACCCACCAGGCACCCTTCCGAATCGGAAACACCCCCGACCACGGACTGGTGTTCACTCTCACCAGCGCCGACAGTGCCGATGCGACAGTCGAGGGCGTGCTGTCCGGCGTTGAACCACCAGTCGGCGAGTGGTTCCACCTGGCGGGTGTGTATGACACTACGGCTAAGACTGCGGCGCTTTATCTCAACGGCGAGTTGTTGGCGACCTCACCGGTCGGTGCTCCCGGCTGGAACGCAGGTTCAGCGATGACGCTGGGTACCAAGGTTGAAGGTGGAATCGACGACGTTCATGTCTATCAGCGGCCTCTCGACGCTACCGCGGTCGGTGCCCTGAGTGGCATCACCACACCTCAACCGACCACCCCGGCTGCAAAGAACACCGCTCCGTCCGCAGAGAGCACCACACCCGAGCGGGAAAGAGCGACGGGCGCGGATAACGAGTCGTCAGTGGCCGCCTCGAATCTGCCTGCGTTCAATTACGATCGTGTCAATTCGCTGGGCGACTGCACTAAACTACGCGAGAACTTCGATCAACGTTACTCGACCCCAGGCTGGGTAGACCTGCGGCCATACAGCGCCTGCTACAGCAAGTTTATTGCATATGGTGACTGGACGTATCATGCTACCGAACCAGGGAAATATCCGCCCAAACCCGACGATGGCTATAAGGTCGAGTCGACCGTCGTTATGCACACATACCTTGGCAATAACGACGGCACCGATGTAGTCGGCGGCGGTGACCGCAAGTTCAACGAGATCGCCGTGTGGACTCAGCTGGACAAGATCCAGGGCTACGACGACGGTGAGCCGACCGATGACTTCGACGACGTAAAGAAGCTGCAGTTGGATGTCCAGCCTACGGGTAGCGATGGAGCGGACTGTGTAGTCACCTCAGGCAAGCCACGACGAGTCTCCCTACGCGAATGGAAGGAAAACGGGATTCAGAAGTGGGTAGTCACGTCACGGGTCGCCCGAGACGATGTACACAACTGCACCATTCGTCCATTGCTGTTCGAGTTCGGCGGCATCTCCTGGTTCAATGAGCAGCGACCCCTCTGGGGCAAGATCGAATTTGAGAATGTCCTCGGCAACATCCGTCTGCCGTTCGGTATTCAGGCCATCGGTCTTCCCACCGGAAGCAGGAGTGAGTTTCCGCCGGTGGCGCGATGTGACTACAAGACATTCTCGAAGAATATCCAGGCCCGTATGCATACCGGTGCCTGTATCTTCACAGACGCGAACCGCATTTTCACCATGAGACGCAGCGATACCCAGATCAAGCAAGTCGTCGATCATGTCGACAAAGCGCTGAAACAACCATCCGAGACCGTTCCCAAGCTTCCGCCGCTCGACGCGCAGGGGCAGCCGCAGTCGAAGGTCATGCCAGGTGACATTGACGCTCCATTGAAGATCACGGTTGGTGGGGACGAGTACACCAACCCTGCATGGATGTGGCTAGTCCGGGGAACTGACCCTCCCAACACGCCCAAGAAGAATACCTTGACTTACAAGAACCGGCTGGCGATTGGTCCGGCATGCCGGGTCCAAAAAGCCAGCCTGAGATCCGCAGGAAAATGGCCGGCTAACGTTATAGTGAACGGCAAGTCAGTGCCCGCGCTCCAATGCGATGAGTACCCCTTCGCCTCAACTAAGAACGGTGCCAGCGCCGCCAAGGGCCACTTCTCCATCATGTACGTGGATAGAGAAGACAACAGGACGCACGGCGAGTACCTCGCAGCGTTCTATTCGCGGTACCGTGTTGGGGACGACAACAGATTCTGGGTCAGAATCGTGAACTAGTTGCAACCTAGTCAGGGCGCTGCCGACTATCCACGGCAGCGCCCTGCGTATCCTCCTCCTTCACCGAAAGGCGCGATATTGGATACCTCGACGGGCCTGTGGGAGCTCTTGACTCGCT
Organism: Planomonospora corallina; assembly: GCF_042650625.1. Lineage (NCBI taxonomy): Bacteria > Bacillati > Actinomycetota > Actinomycetes > Streptosporangiales > Streptosporangiaceae > Planomonospora > Planomonospora corallina. The sequence continues at coordinate 74,449 of NZ_JBHSBM010000054.1, read as the reverse complement.
ACGGGATCGACTATGACACGCCCTTTCGCGCTATTTGGTGTGAAGGTCTGGACGAGTTGGAAGTAGCCCGGCGTCTTGGCGCCGACCTGGGCTCCGCCCGTGAATGTGGGTGGCAGGACATCGTTACAGGAAGCTATTCAGACGGATCCACGGAGGGCGTGGTCTGGGTCGGCCGCCAGGCACCCGGCTGGATTCAGGTGATTCAGCTCGAAGGCCATGACTGTTGGCGGTGGCAGTCCTGGAGGGCACTGACGCGCAACGGAGGTCGGCTGCTCTATCTCGGCTGGCCACTGTTCGAAGTGGAAGGTGTGGAGGATCTGGAGTACGTCGTGAACGGTGAGGTCGTCACTACCCTGGTAGTCGGCGACCCGGAAGAGCGGAACGGCAGCGACCCTAATGCGCTGGACCTCTACATGGAGGGGTTAGATTTTATCGGGGACACAAGTCAAGCCGAAATTACGTCGGCGCTGCGCCTCATCGGTCGGATTACGGGCAGAGAGATTGACCAAGAATGGCTGGAGGGTACCCATACTCGATACGTTATTCCAGCATCCGCCAGGAAAGATTGAATCCTTTTCGCCCCAGAACAGCGGTCTGCCTGGTAACAGCATGATCGCGAGTCGGATGTCCTCCTGAGGATATAGAGAAGCTTGTGCTACTCCAAAAGTTATCGCAGGGCGTCTGGCCTGGGAATCGACCTGATGTGGCGGTAGGGAAAGATCGCTTCTTGTATCTGTCCGTCTTCTATATCTCCCTTCAGTCGTAGATTCTCACCTCCGCAGCAGTTCCAGGGGATGGAGCTGGAGCGAAGGTTACGGTATGCGAGCCCCCATGCTGGAGATCAGCCCGGTCGTCACTGACCAGGAGCGGGCTGAGGGGGTGTGGGTGCCGAAAATTCATCCGTGCAGGCCAGAGCGCTGACTGGTGATCACGTACCTCGAGTCTCGGAGTCGTGAGGTCTACGCCGCCGCGGCATGATGATCTGTCGTGCTGCTGCGTCTGGTCTACCTCACCGTGACGACCGTCTTCGCGTTCCTGCGGCTGCTGCCGGGAAGCGAGCGTGACAAGGAGATCGAGATCCTCGTGCTTCGGCACCAGCTGACGGTCCTGCAGCGTCAGGTGCCCAAACCCGCCTTCGCCCCTGACGACCGCTTCGTGCTCGCCGGACTGCTCAGCCGCCTGTCGAGAGACAGGATCCGGTACCTCACGCTACTGGTACGCCCGGAGACCATCCTGCGCTGGCACCGCGACCTGCTGCGGCGTCGCGACGCCGCGGCCTGCACGCCCCGGCGTCGAGGGCGCCCGCGCACCATCTCCTCCATCCGCCTGCTGGTGCTGCGCCTGGCCCGGGAGAATCCCTCCTGGGGGTACCGGCGCATACACGGTGAGCTGGTCGCGCTCGGCGTCGCGGTCGCCGCCTCCACCGTGTGGGAGATCCTCAAAGACCACGGCATCGACCCGTCGCCCGAGCGGCGGCACACCGCCTGGGCCGATTTCTTACGCAGCCAGGCGGACGCCCTGCTGGCGTGCGACTTCTTCGAAGTCCGCACCCTGGCTGGGGCCCGGCTGTACGTCTTCGCCGTCATTGAGCACGCCAGCCGGCGCATCCGGATCCTCGGGGCCACCGCGCATCCCACCGGCCAGTGGGTCGCCCAGCTCGGACGGAACCTCGTCATGGACCTGCAGGAGGCGGGCAGTACGCCCAGGTTCCTCATCCGCGACCGCGATGCCACGTTCACCGCGGCCTTCGACGCGGTGCTGGCTGATGCCGGGCTTCGCGTCGTTATGACCGGCATCCGGATTCCCCGGATGAATGCGATCACGGAGCGGTGGATTCAGACCTGCCGGCGCGAACTGCTGGACCGCACGTTGATCTGGAACCAGCGCCACCTGCTCCATGTCCTGCGCGAGTTCGAGGCGTTCTACAACGGTCACCGGCCACACCGGGCCCTCCGGCAGGCCGCTCCGCTCCGGCCGCTGCCCGACCCGGGCGCCGATCGAGCCCCGCTCACCCGACTCGACGTCCGCCGACATGATCGACTCGGTGGTGTCCTCAGGGAGTACCGGCATGCTGCTTGACCTGGACGGATGAATTTTCGGCACCCACAGGGTCAGGGCGTCTGCTGTTTCCTGAGCCGCGCTTGGCCGGAAAATGGCGGGCAGGGGCAGAAACGGAAGGGAAAGAACTGGCTGCTGGCACACCTGCGGATTGATGGAAGCGTGAATCCGCTGCTGCGGCAGCAGTCGTGAAACAGCCAGCCGTCATCGCCGGTCTGTTTTAAGATTCAACGTTGAGGGTGGCCGGGTCGGCGTCGGAGGGGGAGCCGGTCTGGCCACTTCTAAGGGATTAATCAGAGCAAAGCAGATGTAGCGGACTTATCGGTTCGGTCGCCGGATGACAGTAAAGATTCTTCTGCTGTCGCCGTTATGTCCCGAAATCGGAGAATCGTCGGCGGGAAGTTTCCGGGAGGCGGCCCTGGGGCCTGCGGCCGGGGTGGGCGGCTTGACCGAGGATTCACCGCTGGCGGGGTCTGTTGAGGTCCGGCGGTCCTGAGGGGCCTTCCGTCGTGGGCTTCCGGTGACCGTCCGGGGGGTCTGGCGTGAAGCAGGCCCCCTGGGTGATCTTGTGGGGGCCGGGTTCCGATACACGCGAGCAAACATGGAGCAAACATCGTCGGACTTCGGCTCGCGCAGACCCCGCCTGGCCCGAGAAAGCGCAGGTCAGACGGGGTCTGAGTGGTAGGGCGCCTGGGACTCGAACCCAGAACCTACGGATTAAAAGTCCGCAGCTCTAACCATTGAGCTAACGCCCCGCTGGAAACAGGGTACAGAGGATAGTGACCCTTGGCGTTCGTCGCCAGGCCGTACGGCGCCGTCTCTCCGGGGAGAAGCCGTCGATCCGCCCGAGAAGGGGGCGAGCAGGGGCGGTCTGTTCCTACAGTGGAACGTGTGACGAGACCTGGACCGGAACTTGACAGTCCCCTCCGCCTGCCCGCACGGGGCGGCTACGTCGTGGTGGACGTGGAGACCACGGGGTTCTCCCCTGCCAAGGGCGACCGGATATGCGAGATCGCGCTGGTCTCCCTGGACGAGAGCGGTGAGACCGCCGACGAGTGGCATTCGCTGATCAATCCCCTGCGGAACACGGGCGCCTCGCACATCCACGGCATCACGGACGAGATGGTCGCCGGCGCCCCGGTGATCGAGGAGGTGCTGGACGAGGTCTGGCAGCGCATCGCCGGACGGGTCCTGGTCGCGCACAACGCCCCCTTCGACCTCCGCTTCCTCAAGGTCCTGCCCGGCAGCCACTGGGTGACCGAGACGCTCTGCACCCAGCGGCTCGCCCCGGAGTTCCTCCCGCACGGCAAGTGGACGCTCGCCGCCTGCTGCGAGCGCGCGGGCATCCCGCTCCGGAACGCCCACTCCGCGCTGGCGGACGCCCGGGCCACGGCCGAGCTGCTGCGCCACTTCATGCGCCGGGGCGCGTCCTGGGAGGAGCACCTGGGCAGGGCCCGGCTGGCCCCCGAGTGGAGGCTCAGCGGCCTGCCCCAGCGGCCCCCGTACCGGCGGCGGTAGTCCCGCCCCCGTCCCGGCGCCGGACCTCGGGGGCGCCGGGACGGCCGGCAGGGGAGAGCCGCGGAAAAGCCGCGAGAGCCGGCGGCTCACCCTGTACGGCGGGCCGCCGGGCGCCGGCGGATCGGAGACGGCGGGCCAAGGGGTCAGCGGTAGGCGGAGATGCCGGTCAGGGCCTCGCCGAGGACCAGCGTGTGGATCTCCTGCGTGCCCTCGTAGGTCAGCACGGACTCCAGGTTGTTCATGTGCCGGATCACCGGATACTCCAGCGTGATGCCGTTGCCGCCGAGGACGGAGCGGGCCTGGCGGGCGATGTCCAGGGCGGCCCGGACGTTGGCCAGCTTGCCGAAGCTGACCTGCTGCGGCGTGATCTTCCCCTCGTCCTTCAGCCGGCCCAGGTGGAGGGCGGTCAGCTGGGACTGGCCGAGCCCGACGTACATCCAGGCGAGCTTCTCCTGGGTCAGCTGGAAGGCGCCGATGGGCTTGCCGAACTGGACGCGGGTCCTGGAGTAGTCGACGGCCGCCTCCAGGCAGGCGCGGGCCGCGCCGACGACGCCCCACAGGATGCCGAAGCGGGCCTCCGACAGGCAGGAGAGCGGGCCCTTCAGCCCGCGCACCCCCGGCAGTACGGCGGAGGCCGGCAGGCGGACGTCGTCGAAGTACAGGGACGAGGTCACCGAGGCGCGCAGGGACATCTTCTTGTGGATCTCGGGGGCGGAGAAGCCGGGCGTGCCGGTGGGCACCACGAAGCCGCGGACGCCGTCCTCCGTCTGCGCCCAGACCACGGCGACGTCGGCGACGGAGCCGTTGGTGATCCACATCTTGGAGCCGTTGAGGATCCAGTCGCCGGAGGGGTCCTGCTTGGCGTGGGTGCGCATGCCGCCGGGGTCGGAGCCGTGGTCGGGCTCGGTCAGGCCGAAGCAGCCGATCGCCTCACCGGCGGCCATCCGGGGCAGCCATTCCTCCTTCTGCTCCGCCGAGCCGTACTTCCAGATGGGGAACATGGCGAGGGAGCCCTGGACCGACACGAACGAGCGCAGACCGGAGTCGCCGGCCTCCAGCTCCCGGCAGGCCACGCCGTAGGAGACGGCGTCGAGCCCCGCGCAGCCGTACCCGTCCAGGTGCATGCCGAGCAGGCCGAGCCCGCCGAGCACGGGGGCCAGTTCGCGGGCGGGGAAGACGGCCTCCTCGAACCAGTCTCCGACGTGGGGCAGCACCCGGTCGGTGACGAACCCCCTGACGGTGTCGCGGATGAGGCGCTGCTCGTCGGAGAGCACGTCGTCGGTGCGCAGGAGATCGTCCATGGGATGTCCTCTCGTCCGTGATGACCCTGCCAGGGTATTGCGGGGACTTCAGGGTGCGGCCAGGGGGAATCCCGATGTGACCGGGCGCTGTCTCCGGGCAGTCTGAAGACATGAACGAAAACGACTTCTCGGGCATCAAGCAGCTCCACCGGACCAGGGACGGCCGCATCGTCGCGGGCGTGGCCTCGGGTCTCGGCCGTTACCTCGGGATCGACCCGAACATCATCCGGGCGGCCCTCGCCATCAGCACCTTCTTCGGCGGGCTGGGCGTGGCGGCCTACGCGATCGGCTGGATCCTCCTGCCGGACGAGGGCAAGGCGACCTCGATCCTCCAGGACCTCGTGGACAAGAACAAGGACAACCCCGTCTGGCAGGACGCCCGCGCCAAGGCCGAGCAGGGCTGGCACAAGGCGGAGCAGAGCTGGAACCGGACCGCCCACCGGGACGAGGCGGCCCACCCGGCTCCGCCGCAGAGCGCCCAGTCCCCGTACCAGCCGCAGGCGGCGCCGTACCCGATGGACCAGGACCGGGCGGTCCCGCAGTACACCCCTCCGGCGCCTGAGCGCGGGGACGACGAGCAGCGGCCGCAGGTGTGAGTCAGGAGGTCGCCTCGGCGCGCACACCCCTGACGATCTCCTTGCGGGACTCGGCCCAGAGCATGGACAGCGCGGCGGCGGCGAACAGTCCCGCCGCGCCGGCCAGTGCGACCACCGACTCGGGCCCGAGCTCGTCGGCGGCGGCGCCGCCGACGAGGATGCCGACGCCCTGGACGGCCAGCAGGCCCGACTGGACGAGCCCGAACGCCTGTCCCCGCTGCTCGGAGGGCACGCACCGGACGAAGGCGGCGTTGGCGGCCAGCTGGTAGGCGCTGCCGACGCCGGAGACGAACCAGAGCACCAGCACGACGGCGAGCGGCGGCCGCATCGCGCACAGGATCAGCGGCGCGCACGTCAGCATCGCCATCCAGCCCATGGAACGCAGCCGGCGGGAAGGGCTGACGTACCGGCTGAACAGAAAGGCCCCGACGACCATCCCGGTCGGTATGGAGGCCATCAGCAGCCCCGCCACGAACGAGATCCGCTGGGGGTCGTCGGTCAGGGTCGCGGCGTAGGGGGTCGCGATGCCCTCGGGGATCACGTAGAAGCCGCACAGCCAGGCGAAGAGCACCAGGGTCCGCAGCCCGGAGTCGCCGAAGACGAGCGTGGCGCCCGCCCGGGTCATGGTCCACATCGAGGGACGCCCGCCGTCGCCGTGCGCGGGTGCCGGGCGCCGCCGTACCCCCGCGACGAGGATGAGCGCCGAGGCCATGTAGGTGGCCGCGTCCAGGGCCAGCGCGCGGTACGGTCCCATCCCCATGATCAGAGCGCCGCCGATGGCGAAGCCGAGCATCTGGGCGGCCTGGTTGGTCATGTTCTGCAGGGCCGAGCCCGCGACGTACCGGTCGCCCTCGAGGAGCTCGGCCAGGAGCGCGGCGCGGGCGGCCGAGAACGGCGCGCTGAGCAGCACCACGCAGAAGACCAGCACGCACAGGACCGCGAACGAGGTGCCCGGGACCGCCATGAGCGCGACCAGGAACGCGCGGAGCACGTCGCAGACGAGCATGATGCGCCGGCGGGCGTGGCGGTCGGCGAGCCCCGCGAGGAACGGCCCGCCGACGATCGGCGGCAGGTAGGTCAGCGCGTAGACGGCGGCGGTGGCCAGCGGGGACTCGGTCCGCTCGAAGACGAGCACGGACAGCGCCACGCGGGAGAGCTGGTCGCCGAGGAGGGAGAGCGCCTGGCCGGCCCAGAGCGCACGGAACTCGCCGATGGCGAGAACCTCGCCGTAGGTGGCTCGGCGTTCGGCTGGGCGACGGTGCCGACCGCCTGGCCGCCCGGGCTTGATGGCCGCCATGGGACTCCGGTGAGCTTGCAGGCGCATTTGACTGTGAGTGTTTGCTACGTGACCTACAGTGCCGGTTGAGGGGCCGCTTCGCAACCGAAAGCGGCCAAGCTTGCCCGAGGACTATCGCGGATCAGGAAATATCGGCCGTCGTCCGGGCGGTTCCGCGGCTCCCGTATGCGGCGCGGAACGGGCGGTGGCGGACGCGCGGCTCCCCGGAGGGCCTCAGGGGATCACGGGGCCTCACGGGGCCTCACAGGGCCTCGCGACCTCACCAGCCGAGCTCGTGCAGCCTCTCGTCGCTGATGCCGAAATGGTGGGCGATCTCGTGGACGACGGTGATCTGGACCTCCTCCACCACGTCGTCCTCGGTCTCGCAGATCGAGCAGATCGGGTTGCGGTAGATCTCGATCCGGTCCGGCAGCACCCCGGCGTACCAGCCGTCGCGCTCGGTGAGCGGAACGCCCGTGTAGAGGCCCAGAAGGTCGGGCTCCGGCGGGTCGTCGACGACCACCACGACCACGTTGTCCATGACCTTCGTCAGCTCCGGGGGGATCGTGTCCAGAGCCTCGGCCACGAGCTCCTCGAACTTCTCCCGCGAAACCTCTATCACGTAGCCATTCTGCACCGATATTCCGGGTAACCGACTTGTCAGGGAGATCGAGTAGGCAGGGAGGCACATGGACTTCACCCGCTGGACCCGGCTCATCCGCCGCACCGTGACAGGCCGGACGATGCGGCGGCTCTCCCGTGCGGTCGCGGGTTCGGTCGTCGCCGTCGTCGGAGTCTGGCTGGGCATCGCCCTCGGCGGGCCCGTGCTGGCCACCGTGGGCCCGGTCGACGTCGGGATGTCCGCCGAGCTCGCCTGGACCGGCGAGACCGTCGTCGACGCCCACCCGCTGGGCACGCTGCTGTTCGACACCCACGACGCCCCGGTACGGCTCCGCGTCACGCTGGAGAACATCGACTCCGAGCAGGCCAGGACCATGCTGGAGGACCCCCGCCTGGCCGACCGGCTCCCGGTCCTCCTGGAGCGGGAGCTGAAGGAGGGGGTCGGAGCGCTGGCCCTGCGCGCCATCGCCTGCGGTCTGGCCGGAGCGACGATCTTCTCCCTGATCGTCTTCCGCGGCTGGCGGGCGGCGCTGGCGGGACTGCTGGCGGGCATGGTCGTGATCGCGGGCATCGGCACGGCCGTCGTCACGACCTTCCGGCCGGACTCCGTGGTCGAGCCGGAGTACACCGGCCTGCTCGCCGGAGCGCCCTCCCTGGTCGGTGACGCCGAGGCCATCGTGACCAGGTTCGAGTCCTACCGGGGGCAGCTGGCCAAGCTGGTCAACAACGTCTCCCAGCTCTACGACACGGTCTCGTCCCTGCCGGTCTACGACGCCGACCCCACCTCGATCAGGGTCCTGCACGTCTCCGACATCCACCTGAACCCCATCGCGTGGAACCTCGTCCGCTCGATCACCCAGCAGTTCGAGATCGAGGCGATCGTCGACACGGGCGACATCACCGACCACGGCACCGGCCCCGAGGACAAGTTCGTCGAGGAGATCGGCCGGCTCGGCGTGCCGTACGTCTTCGTCCGCGGCAACCACGACTCCAAGGCCACGCAGCGGGCCGTGGCGAAGCAGAAGAACGCGGTCGTCCTCGACGACTCCGTCAAGGAGGTGGCGGGCCTGCGCATCTACGGGCTGGGCGACCCCCGGTTCACCCCCGACAAGTCCGTGCCGGTCGACTCCGACCTCGAGTCCCTCGCCGCCCTCGGCCGCGCCCATGGCACCCGCCTGACGCAGGCCCTCGGCTCCGCCGACCTGGTGGCGGTGCACGACCCGACGATCGCCAAGGGCTTCTCCGGCTCGGTCCCCATGGTCCTGGCGGGCCACTCCCACGCGCGGTCCACGGAGCTGCTGCCCTCCGGCACCCGGGTGCTCGTCCAGGGCTCCACCGGCGGGGCGGGGCTGCGCGCCCTGGAGCACGACGAGCCGACCCCCGTCATGGCGTCGGTCCTGTACTTCGACCGCGAGACGCGCCGCCTGCGGGCCTGGGACGACATCACCCTCGGCGGGCTGGGGGAGCAGTCGGTCCAGATCCAGCGTCACGTCGAGAACGACCCGGGGCGTACAATTTCACCGGAGCCGACGGTCGTCCCGTCCCCGACGGGAACGGTCACCGGCACCGCGACGCCTTAGCCGGAACGCCGCTTTGGCATCGGGGGCAAACGTCCCCTATGCTTCAGAGGTCTCCAGCGGAAGACGGCGACGGAACGGGACGGAAGTCCTGAGCCCCCATCGTCTAGTGGCCTAGGACACCGCCCTTTCAAGGCGGCGACACGGGTTCGAATCCCGTTGGGGGCACGGCCGAGTGAAAGCTCGCCAGGGAAACGGCAGGTCGAAGACCTCCGAAGAGCTGGTAAGCTAAGCGAGGCAGAAAGAACGGAAACGGAAGTTTCCGACAAAAGCAAGGTCCTGTAGAGCAGTTTGGAGTGCTCGCCACCCTGTCAAGGTGGAGGTCGCGGGTTCAAGTCCCGTCAGGACCGCTCAGGTGGGTTCCGGCCCACCGGGGTCAGGTAGCTCAGTTGGTACGAGCGTCCGCCTGAAAAGCGGAAGGTCGGCAGTTCGACCCTGCCCCTGACCACAGTCTCTGTGCAGCGAAGAAGCCTCGAACGATAACCGTTCGGGGCTTTTTTGATCTCCGCTGACGGCGACGACGCGGTGCGGGCGTCCCGGCTCCGGGATCGGTGGCCGTTGCGCCGCTCGGCCCGCCGGCCGCTGCGCTCGCCGTACACGGCGCCACAGAGATCGTCGGTCTCGGCGGACACCAACGTCTCGGCCGTGGTCTCCACCATGGAGCGCGGCGGATCCGGGTCGCCGATCCGGATCCGCTCCGCCTGCCGGGCAGCAGGGTCCACGCCGGTGTCCACGGCCATCGCCTGCTTCTCCTTCGATCTCGGGCTCGCAACCTGGAGGATCACGCGATGGCCGTCTTCGTGTCCGGCGGCATGCCTGTCGGCCGGGGAAACTCCTCCACCACCTCCACGGACGCGACCGGTCTGCTCGCCGACGTCGTCCGTCGTCCGTCGTCCGTCGTCCGTCGTCCGTCGTCCGTCGTCCGTCGTCCGATGAGAGTCAGACGCAGCTTCTCCGCTTCACGGACGTGGACCAGGCCGGCAGCGCGTCGGTGATCCGCGGATGGGTCATGGACCAGATCTCACGCCCTTGCCCCGGTACGAGTTCCTGGCCGCCCAGGAGAACGTAGGAGGTCTTGTCGAAGATGAGGGACTCACGGGAGACGGCGCGCCCGGGGCCCCGGTCGTCCACCCGGGTCACGGCGATGCCCGATCTGCCGGTGGCGTCCTTGAGCTCTTCCGTCTCGATGCCCGGCAGGGTCGCGGCGACCCGGAAGATGGCCGCCTGCTGCTCGGGCGGGACCGGGCTGCTGAGGACGCCGACGATGCCGCGCCAGGTCTGGGCCGCGGCGTCCTCGTCGCGGCCCATCTCGCTACCGTGTTCGGCCAGCTTGCGCCGGAGCCGCTCCTGGTCGGTCGGCCACTCCCGGAGGTCGGCGTAGGAAAGGCGCCCAGAACCGGGTCCGCTGGGGCACCGGGGCAGGAGTTCCTTGTACTCGCGCTCCCGGGGGCGGAATTTCGACGGCTTGTGCCACCACAGGTCTGGGCGGGAGCCGTCGACGGACTCCCAGACCTCGCCCGTGATGCGGCGTGGACCGGCGTCGGGGACCCCCTCTTCGCTGCGCGTCTCCGCGATCCGCTCGTAATGGAGGTACTGGTCGTCGCCGGGGTCCGGCCACGGGCCGGCGGCCGTGGCCGCGGCCGCCAGCCGCAGGACCTCGGCGGCGCTCGCGGGCGCGGAGGGGTCGAACGTCTGGACGGCGATCGCTCCCGCGGCCGTCGCCGCGACCAAGCCGCCTGCCAGCATCAGACGTCGCAGGCCGACCGCCCGGGCCCAGGGCCGCCGCTCCGTGCGAGTCTCGGCCAGGAGGGCGGTACGGGCGGGGGCGAGACGATCCGCCGTGGGGTGCGGCTTTTCGGCGAACAGATCGCGGAGTTCGGTCAGTTCGTTCATGAGATCTGCTCCATCGTGGGGTCGGTGCTGCCGAGGGCGTCGCGGACGATGGCCCGTGCGCGGTTGAGGCGGGAGCGGACTGTTCCGATCGGGATGGACAGGGCGCTGGCGGTCTCCTCGTAGGTGAGGTCGGCCCAGGCCACGAGTAAGAGGACGTCGCGGTCGCGGGCCTTCAGCGAGGCGAGTGCCTGAGCGAGAGGCCGGCGTACGGCGTGCGCGCTCGCCCGCTCGAGGGCTTGCTGCGCGGCGTCGTCGGCGTCGGGAAGCACGCCCACTTTCGAGTACGCCTTGTAGCGGTGTACCTCGGCGCGCTGATGCCGGCGGATGAAGTTGGTCGCGATGCCGTACAACCACGGGAGGGCCTCTGGACGGGTGGTGTCGTAGCCGCAGCGCTTCCTGAACGCGGCGAGGAACGTCTCGGATACGACGTCGTCGGCCGTGTCGTCGCCGAGACGGCGGGCCACATAACGGTGAATGTGTCCTGCGTGCCTGTCGAACAGCAAGGCGAAATCCTCGGGATCTCGCCACGACCGTTCGATCAGGGCGGCGTCGGACAAGGTCGTACTGAGCGGCATGTGGTCGGGCCTTCCGAGGAAGTGGTGTCGCCCGTCTTTCACACGAGCCGGGAAACGAGTTCACGGAGCGCCGCCGACGGCGGCACCGCCTTACACGATCACATCCCAGCGGCCCGCATCTACCGCTCTACCGGGGTGCGAGCGCGCTGACCCGGGCACCGCCGTGATCCCCGAGCCCGTGTACCGCCTCCTCCGGGCCGGGGCGGTCAGGGCTCCCGGCCGGGCGGGGGAGGCGGGCCGGAGCCGGGGCTGCGCGCGTGATCCGGCGGCCGGGCGCTGCCCGCGTCCGCGACGGGGAAGACCACCCGGAAGGCCGCGCCCCGCCCGGTCGCCGTACGGAGTTCCACGCGGCCCGAGTGCGCCGAGACGATGGAGTGGACGATGGCCAGGCCCAGGCCCGCTCCGCCTCCCGCGGTCCTGCTGCGTGAGCCGTCCGCGCGGTAGAAGCGGTCGAACACGCGGGCCGCCTGCTCATCCGCCATTCCGGGGCCCGCGTCCTCGATCACCAGTACGGCCTCGCCCCCGGCCGTGCCGACACCGATCCGCACCGCGGTCCCCGGTGGGGTGTGGGCGACCGTGTTGCCGACGAGGTTGCTCGTCACCTGCCGCAGCCTGGCCTCGTCCCCCAGGATCGGGGCCTCCTCCGGCGGGCCGCCGTCCGGGCCGGTCAGGGCGACCCGGCGGGCGGGGTCCAGTGCGTGCAGGTCGTGGTGGGCGTCGGCGGCGAGCGTGCGCAGGTCCATGGGCGCGAGGTCCATCGGCAGGGCGCTCCCGCCCTCGTCGAGGCGGGCCAGCAGGAGCAGATCCTCGACCAGCCGGGTCAGCCGGGACGCCTCGCTCTCGATGCGGCCCATGGCCGGGCCGGCGTCGGACAGGCCGCCCATCCGGTGCAGCTCGGAGAAGCCCTTGATCCCGAAGAGCGGGGTGCGCAGCTCGTGGCTGACGTCGGCGACGAAACGCCGCATCCGGGCCTCCGACGCCTCCCGGTCGGCGAAGGCCGTCTCCAGCTGGCCGAGCATGCCGTTGAGCGCCGCCGACAGGCGGCCCACCTCGGTACCGGGCGCGGCGGTGCCGGGGATCCGCCGGGACAGGTCGCCCCCGGCGATGGCCGCCGCGGTCTCCTCGATCCCGCGCAGCGGTCGCAGCCCCGCGCGTACGGCGAACCAGCCGATGACGGCGAGCAGGACCAGCAGCACGGCCGAGGTGATCAGCCAGGCCAGGACCAGCCGGGCGAGCGTGGATCTCACGCCGTCCAGCGACGCGCCACGACGACGCCGCCGTCCGCGGGAAGCGCCTGGTCCGGGGAGGGCGGGCCCTCCTCCCGCGGCATCACGACCACCCGCCAGTCCGCGGTCCCCGGCTGCCCCGGCACCTCGAAGGGCCGTCCGGCGAGCCGGGCGACGGTTCCGGCGTCGAGCGGCGGGAGCCGCGGTCCCCCGTCCGGGCTCGGCGCCGGCACGCTCCTGTGCCGCAGCACGGTCCCGTCCGGGCCGAGGTAGGCGATGTGGATCCGGCCGATCACGTCCATGTCGGGGAGCACCCGCGGGACCTGAGGGTCCGCCCCGGGGGAGGGTTGCAGCAGGGCGGGGGGCAGGCGGGCCAGCAGAGCGGCGGCCGGCTTCAACCGCTCGTCCACACGGCCCACCAGGTGGGAGCGGAGGGTGGCGAGCGCGACCGCGCCGCTCACCAGCAGGCCGACCGCCAGCAGGGCCGTCGTGATCAGCAGGAGGCGGCTGCGGAGCGAGAGCCCTCCGAGCCGCCGTCCTCCCCGGCCGGAGGCCGCGGCCGCGCGCCCGCCCGCCCCGCCCTCCCCGGAGCGCGCGGGCGGGCTCACGTCCGGGGCCTGCGCAGCACGTATCCGACGCCGTGCACGGTGTGGATGAGCTTGGGCTCGGTGGTGTCGGCCTTGCGCCGTACGTAGCTCACGTAGGTGTCGACGATGCTGGAGTCGCCCCCGAAGTCGTACTGCCAGACGTGTTCCAGGATCCGGGCCTTGGGGAGCACCTTCCCGGCGTTCAGGATCAGGTAGTGCAGCAGCCGGAACTCGGTGGGCGACAGCCGTACCGGCCGGCCCGCCTTGAACACCTGGTGTCCGTCCGGGTCGACCTCCAGGTCGCCCGCCCGCAGCGTCCGGTCGTCGGGTGCGATCCCCGTACGGCGGAGCACGGCCTGGATCCGGGCGAGCAGCTCCTCCAGGTCGAACGGCTTGGTCACGTAGTCGTCGCCGCCCAGCCGCAGCCCGTTGACCTTGTCCGCGGCGGCGTCGCGGGCGGTGAGGAACAGCACGGGGATCCGGTCCGGGCGGCCGGCGTCCAGCGGCCGGGGGAGATCCCGGAGGCGGCGGACGACCTCGAAGCCGTCCATGTCCGGCAGCATCACGTCCAGCAGCACCAGGTCGGGGGGGTCGTGGAGGGCGGCGTCCAGGGCCTCGGAGCCGGTGGCGGCGGAGCCGACCGTGTATCCGGCGAAGCGCAGGGTGGCCGAGAGCAGCTCCCGCACCACGGGCTCGTCGTCGACCACCAGCAGGCGGTTCCCGTCCATCCGTCTCCCTCCGGCGGCCGCCGTCCTTCAGGCGGGCGCTTCTCCCAGGGTGGGCTCACTCCTCTTCTCCGAAGGCGGGGTCCCCCGAGGAGGGTGCTCCTTTCCCGGACGGTGCTCCCTTCAGAGGATAGGGATCACGGGCTCAGACGTCCCGCGCGCGGAAGAAGGCCAGCGCGGCCAGCAGCATGGCCAGCACGGTCGCGGTGAGCAGGGCGAGCCCCGCCTGGGCCGACAGACCGCCGGAGAGCGGGCCGGACGTGAACAGGCGCGCGCCCGCGGTGGTGGGCCAGTACATCAGGACCCACTCGGCGACGCGTTCGGGCAGGATGGACGCCATCGCCGGCAGCAGCAGCAGGAACGACCCCAGGGTGACCGCCCCGGCCGTCCTGCGGAGCAGGAACCCCATGGCGACGCCGTACAGGCCGATCAGGACCAGATACAGCCCCGCGCCGGCGATCGCGCCCGGCACGCCCGGGTCCGTCAGGGCGAGGCTCGGAGCGCCCCGGGCGGCGAGCATCGCCTGGCTGGTCAGGAACGACCCGAGGGCGATCAGCGGCCCGCAGGGCAGCATGACCAGGGCGACGACGGCCGCCTTGCCCGCCAGGAGGCGGCCCCGACGGGGGACGGCGGTCACGCTGGCCGGCATCGTCCCCGCGGCGTACTCGGTGGTGACGGCCAGCACGCCCACGGCGTTGACCAGCAACTGCGCGAGCAGGTGGGCGCGGAAGGCGGTCTCCATGGGGTCGAAGGCGGCCTGGTCCCCGGGCGCGGCGGCCAGGTAGGCCCGGCCGTTCGCACTGCCGAAGAGGACGCCGTAGCGGACGGCGGCGGCGAAGGCGCCGGCCAGTGCGCCCACGGTGGCGCGGACGGTGCGGAACTTCGTCCACTCCGAGCGCAGGCCGTCGGTGAGGCCCGCGGCCGTCATCGCTCCCCCTCCGGGCCGCCGAACTCCACGCTGGTGCGGGTCAGCTCCAGGTACGCCTCCTCCAGGGAGGTCCGGTGCGGCGTCAGCTCGTGCAGCACCACCCCGTGGACCATCGCCACTTTTCCGATCTCCGGGCCCGCCATGCCCGTCACCACCAGGGTGTCCTCCGTGTCCCGCCGTACGGCCGCGCCCGCGTCGCGCAGCCGGTGGGCGAGCTCCTCGGCGTCCGCGGTGCGCACC
The DNA here is from genome assembly GCF_042650625.1 of Planomonospora corallina. Classification (NCBI taxonomy): domain Bacteria; kingdom Bacillati; phylum Actinomycetota; class Actinomycetes; order Streptosporangiales; family Streptosporangiaceae; genus Planomonospora; species Planomonospora corallina. The sequence goes on along the minus strand of NZ_JBHSBM010000054.1, from coordinate 59,328 downwards.
AGGACGGTGTCCCGCGGGTCCGAGCGGACGAACGCGTCGAGCCCGGTGTCGGCGAGCAGCCGTCCGCGGCCGATGACGACCAGGTGCTCGGCGGTCAGCGCCATCTCGCTCATCAGGTGGCTGGAGACCAGCACCGTCCGGCCCTCGGCGGCGAGGCCCCGCATGAGGGCGCGGATCCACCTGACGCCCTCCGGGTCGAGTCCGTTGACCGGTTCGTCGAACACCAGCACCGGCGGGTCCCCGAGCAGGGCCGCGGCGATGCCGAGCCGCTGGCTCATGCCGAGGGACAGTGCGCCCGCGGGCCGGTCGGCGATCCGGGAGAGCCCGACGAGGCCGATCACCTCCTCGACGCGGGCGCGCGCGATGCGGTTGCTCCGGGCCAGGCAGAGCAGGTGGCCGCGGACGCTCCTGCGCGGATGCGCCGCGCGGGCGTCGAGCAGCGCGCCCACCTCCCGCATCGGCCAGGGGAGGTCGGCGTAGCGGCGTCCGCGGACCGTGGCCGTGCCGCTCGTCGGCGCGTCCAGGCCCAGGATCATGCGCATCGTGGTGGTCTTGCCCGCGCCGTTCGGACCGAGGAACCCGGTGACCACGCCAGGCCTGACGTCGAAGCTCAGATCGCTCACCGCCTCGGTACGGCCGTACCGCTTGGTCAGCTGCCGTAACTGAATCATGCGGTGAAGCCTGGACCGGGCGGCTGGGCGATTCCGGGGAGGATCTGGGAGCTTCCTGTGAGTCCCCGGCGCGCGGCGGGGATCCTCGGGCCTGGCGGCGGCGGATCCCCGTGCCCGCGCGCCGGTCTCACAGGAGATTCACGTCGTACGGCCGGCCCCGGGGGGCGCTGCGCGCGGTCGGTGCCGGGGCCGCATGATGGAGTGGCCGGTGGCGCCGAGGAACCGTGGAGGCGGAGTGGTGGAGCGGGTCCTGCTGAAGGGCGGGGTCAACGAGGTGGTGCGCGTCGGTGAGACGGTGCACCGGCCGACGGGGCCGTGGAGCCCCGCCGTGCACGGGCTCCTGCGCCACCTGGAACGCAGCGGCTTCCGCGGCGCGCCACGGCTGCACGGGGTGACCGATGACGGGCTGGAGATCCTCGACTTCATCCCCGGTCAGGTGAGCGACTACCCGCTGACCGCGGAGGCGGCCTCCCGCGAGGCGCTGGAGAGCGCGGCCGGGCTGCTGCGGGCCTACCACGACGCGACCGCGGAGTACGTGGCCGGGCACGGGACCGGGTGGATGCTGCCCGCGCGCTCGCCGGCCGAGGTGATCCTGCACAACGACTACGCCCCGCACAACTGCGTGCTGGACGGCACCCGGGTCGTCGGGATCATCGACTTCGACACCGCCGCGCCCGGCCCGCGGCTCTGGGACGTGGCGTACGCGGTCCACCGCTGGGCGTCGGCCGGGGACCCGGAGGCAGGGACGGGCTCCGGCGCCCCGCCGGAGGAGGACCCGGTCGCCGTCTTCCCGGTCTCCCACCGGGAAGGCCGTCCACCGTCGGCATCGGTGAGGCCGTACGGCCTCAGCCGGGCGGCGGGTCCGCGACCCGGACGGGGAGGCCGACCAGGTCGAGCACGCGCTGGGCCAGGACGGTCGGGCCGGCGTCGCCCGGCACGCCGTGGGAGAGGGTGCCGTAGAGCATGCGGAGGATGAGGAGGAGGTCGTCGATCGTGAGGGTGTCCCGGAGGAGCCCCTCCCGCTGAGCCCGGTCCAGGGGGCCGGTCAGGACCGCTGCGAGGCGGCCGATCGTGGCGTCCAGGGGGAAGTCCCGGCCCGCGGAGGCGATGATCCCGATGAATCCCAGGGAGTCGACGCACTGCCGTACCAGGCGGGCGAAGACCAGCTCGAAGCAGCGCGGGTCGGCGGCGTGCTCGCGGGCGAGCTCCTCCAGTTCGAGGAAGTTCTCCTCGAAGACGGCCATCGCCAGGGCGATCCGGTTGGGGAAGTGGCGGTACAGACTGCCCTGCCCGACGCCGGCCTCCTTCGCGATCGTGTTGAACGGCACCTCGTGGCCGTGCCGGGCGTAGATGCGGCGGGCGGCGGAGACGAGCGCCGAGCGGTTCTGATCGGCCGCGGCGGGGCCGAGGTTGGGCCGCCCCTTGCGTTCTGGCACCCGTCCACTATAGAACCGGACAAGAGTGTCCGGTTGGGAGGCGGCATGACCGACCGATGGACTCGGCCGTCGGCCTGCCCGTCGCCGGACCGGGTGCGGCCTTCGGCCCGGCCCCACCGGAACGCCGCGAGCCGCGGCCGAGGAGCTTCCGGAGAACCCTCGAGAGGCCGCCGGGGCGCGCGGGGCCCCGGCCGTGCGGCCCCGGACACGGGCGTGCGCCGGTGGCGCGCCCTCCATCCACCCATGATCGTCAGGAGTCGTCCATGAGCAGCACCCCCACGGATCTGAGGGACCGGGTCGCCATCGTCACCGGCGCCGGCTCGGGCATCGGAAGGGCGATGGCGCTGGCCCTGGCCGGCGCCGGGGCCCGGGTCGTCGTGGCCGACATCGCCGCCGAGCCCGCCACCGGGACGGTGAAGCTGGTCCAGGAGGCCGAGGGCGCGGCCAGGGCGGCCGTGCTGGACGTCGGCGACGAGGCGATGGTCGGCGAGCTGGTCCGCGAGACGGTCGAGGACTGGGGCCGGATCGACATCCTGTGCAACAACGCCGGGATCATCGACAACATGGCGCTGCCCGCCGAGATGAGCACCGCGACGTGGGACCGCGTGCTGCGGGTCAACCTCACCGGCCCGTTCCTGCTGACCCGGGCCGTCCTGCCGCAGATGCTGGCGCAGGGCGGCGGCTCGATCGTCAACACCGCCTCCGAGGCCGGTCTGCGGGGCGGCGCCGCGGGCGTCGCCTACACCGCCTCCAAGCACGGCGTGGTGGGGCTGACCCGGAACGTCGCCTGGGCGTACGCCAGGAGCGGCATCCGCTGCAACGCCATCTGCCCGGGCCCGACCGAGACCTCCATCGCGGAGAGCGCCGCCGTCTTCGACCCCAGGGGCATCGAGCGGCTGGGCCCGGTGCTCGGGCTCGGCGAGATCTTCGCCAAGCCCCAGGACATGGCCGCCGTCGCGCTCTTCCTCGCCTCCGACGCCGCCCGCCTCGTCAACGGGGCGATCATCCCCGTGGACGGAGGCTGGCTGGCGGGCTGACCGCGCGCTGAAGCCCTGCCCCGGTCCCGCCGTTCCCGGACCGGGGCCTCCGGGTGAGAGGCCGGGAGCCGGCCCGCGGGCGCGGCTCCCGGAGGGGCGTCCCGGCTCCCGGACGAGACTCCCGGCGCGGGAGCCCCTCCGCGCGGGCTCCCGCCGTACCGCCGGGTGGCTCCCCGCGAGGAGAGGTCAGCGCCTGCGGGCGATCGTGACGCCGTCGCGCACGGGGAGCATCACCGAGTCGACGCGCTCGTCCGCGACGACGGTGTCGTTCACCCGGCGCATGGCCACGTCGGCCTCCTCCTGGCACGCCGGGTCGAGCACGCGGCCCGCGCGCAGCACGTTGTCCAGGACGATCAGACCGCCCGGCCGGAGCCGCGTGACCAGCTCCTCGTAGTAGAGGGGGTAGCCGACCTTGTCGGCGTCGACGAACGCGAAGTCGATGGAGGGCTCGGCGGGCAGTGACCGCAGCGTCTCCAGCGCGGGAGCGATCCGCAGGTCGATCCGGTCGGCCAGGCCCGCCTGCTTCCAGTAGCGCCGGGCGACGGAGGTCCACTCGTCGCTGACGTCGCACGCGAGCAGCCGGCCGTCCTCGGGCAGGCCGCGGGCGATGCAGATCGACGAGTAACCGGTGAACACCCCCACTTCGACCGCCTGCCGCGCGCCTGTCAGCCGGACCAGCATGGTGAGGAACGCGCCCTCGTCATGGGAGATCTGCATGCCGGCGGAGCCGGGGAAGGAGTTCCGCGTCTCGGCGGCCAGCTCGCGGAGCAGGTCGTCGGCGGGTGTGCAGTGGGACAGCAGGTAGTCGTTGACGGCGGGGTCGACGATGTCCATGGTGAGGCCGCTCCTGGATGCCGAGGGGTGGACGACGGGGCACCGCCCGGCCGGTGACGGGTCGCGTCCGATGGAGATCATCGGCCGGGGGCCTGCCAAGTTTTCCCGGTTCCCGGTGCTCCGGCAACCGGGATTCACCGGGGATGCACGGCGTGTCAGGCGTCCCGGCGTGACGTACGGCGCCGCGGGCGGGGCTCATGCCGCCCGGTCTGCTGCCGATCTCTCCGTCTGTACGACCGACCCCCCGAAGTGACGCGAGAGGCGTCTCTTGTGCCGTGCGCGGGGTCCTCTGAACAGGTCAGGAGATCCTCTTCATGTCATCGATGACGGAACGGCGGGCCGGGTCCGCCGAGAGCTCACCCCGCAGGCGCCGAGTCTCCGTGACCGCGTGGTTCGCCGACCTCAGCGTCCAGAAGAAGATCATGACGAGCCTGCTCCTCGTGTCCGCGGTGGGACTGGTGACCTCCCTGGTGGCGATGTCCGGCATGTCCTCCATGCGTGAGCGGGTCGACCACCTCTACAACAACATCGTGCCGCATCGCCGTGAGCATCGCCGACATCGCCCAGGCCGCCCACGTCACCAGCGACGGCATCGGCCAGGCGCAGCGGGCCGCCACCGAGCTGTCCCGGATGTCGGGCGAGCTGCGGGAACTGGTCTCGCGCTTCCGGCTGCGGTGATCATCGCGGCTTCGCCTGGCCGGGCCCCGGGGCTCCGCCCCGGGGCCCGGCCCGGTCCCGGGCGGGGCCTCGGCCGGACTCGGGTCCCGGGCCCCGGTCGGGACCTGAGCGGGTCCCGCCCGGCCGCCGGTGCCGGAGGGTGACGGACTGTTCACCTTCCAGTGAGGGGCGATCTCTTCCGCCGGGAACGATTTCGAACTAGAGTTCTCATGTGAACCAGGTCCTTCTCCTGATCGACGTGCAGCGCAACATGCTCGAGCCCCCGGCGCCGGTGCCCGGTGCGCAGGCGGTCTCCGAGGCGATCGACGTGCTGCTGAAACGCGCCCGTGCGGCCGGAGCCCCGGTGGTCTTCGTGCGCAACAACGGCACGGGAGACGATCCCGACGTCCCCGGGACGCCGGGCTGGGAGCTGGCCCGTGAGGCGCTCCCGGGAGAGCAGGTGGTCGACAAACACCTGCCGGACGCCTTCGCCGACACCGATCTCGCGTGGGTGCTGCCGCCGGTGGCCTCTCTGGTGGTCGCGGGGATGCAGAGCGAGTGGTGCGTCCGGGAGACCTCACTGGCGGCCATGGCGCGGGGGCACGCCGTCACGCTCGTCCAGGGCGCCCACGCGACCTACGACGGCGACGAGCCCGCCGAGGTCGTCTCCCGCAGGGTCGAGGAGGAGCTGGCCACGGTGGGCGTCGCGGTGGCCGCGCCCGACGAGCTGTTCTGAGCCTGCGGAACCTCTGCCGGTCCGCACGCACTCCGCCAGCCGCCTCGGCCCTTCGTCGATCCGCTCCATCGGGATGGCGCCGTACCCGATCACCAGGCCCCGCCGCCCCGGAGGCTCGGCGCGGTAGCCGGACAGGGAGTCCGCCCCGACCCCGGCCCCCGGGCGCGGGACACCACCCGGTCCGGATCGGCTGCCGCCCTGCTGCTGCGGCGGCTCCCCCGGTGCCGAGGGCTCCTGCCGCGAGGGCCGGCGAGCCCCGCCTGGCCGTGCTCGGGGACCGGCCGTACGCGCTGGTCACGCTCCTCAACGCGGTCCTGCTGCTCACTGCGGCGGTCCTGCAGGTGGCCGGGGAGATGATGCAGGCCTCGGCGGCATGGGAGATCGGCTTCGGGCTGGCGCCCGCCGACCGGCAGGGGCAGTACCAGGGCTTCTTCGGGGCGAGTGCGGCGGTGGCCCGGATGCTGGGCCCGCTGCTGCTGACCACGCTGGTCCTCGGGTGGGGCGGCGCGGCGCGGTCGTGGCGGGAGGGGGGCGGCTACGCCGTACCGGCCGTCCTGAACCCGGGCTTCCGCCGGGCGGCTCCCCGTTCCCGCAGGACCGGCCGGAGGAACAGCGCGTTGGCGGCCACCGCGACGCAGACCAGCCCGAGCAGGAAGCCCCAGCCCACGTCACTCAGGTGGTGCATGCCGCGGTACATCCGGGAGTAGGCGATCCCCACCGGGATCCCCAGACCGAGCAGCCACCACAGCACGTTCAGGATCCGGTGGCGGTGGGTGTGGAGGGTCAGCACCAGGGCGACGCCGCAGTAGAAGGCGACGGCCGCGCTGGTGTGCCCCGACGGGAAGCTGGAGGTGGGCGGCGCCGGGTCCAGGCGGTGGACCTCGGGCCGGTCCCGCTCGGCCAGCACGGTCGAGAGCAGGAAGATGAGCGACTGCGACCAGACGGCCGTCACCAGGAAGAGCGACTCGTTCCAGCGCCTGAAGACCAGCCGGAAGACGACCACGAGCACGGCGGTGGCGCCGACGATCACCGGTGTGTCGGACAGGCCCGAGAGCGTGTCGGTGATGTCGCTGACGAAGGCGGTCCGCTCCCGGACCATCTCCTCGTTGACGCCCTGGTCGTTCGCGCCGAGGGTGGTCGGCTCCAGGACCTTGGTGATCAGGAGCCCGACGCCGACCGTCAGCGCGGCCATGATGGAGAGCGGGAGCAGGATGAGCCGCGCCACGCCCCGGAAGTCGACCGACGTTTTCGCCATGGGGCGCGAACTACCCCAAGGAACCGCAAAAGAACGCCCGGTCCGGGTCCGGATGTGCGCGCTGCACGGGGATCCCCTCGGGTGCGCGCGGTACGGGGATCGTTCCGGGCGCGCGCCGTACGGGGGTCACCCCGGATGCGCGCGGACGGGCCGGCGCGGTGCGGGATCACGGGTCCGTTCCACGCGGGCACCCGCCCCGTGCGGCCCCGGTGCCCGTGTCACCGGGTGTGCGGGCCGGCGTCCGTGTCACCGGGTGTGCGGGCCGGTGCGCCGGAGCCCGTGTCCTCCGGCCCGGTGTCCACGGCCTCCGGCATCTCGGGCTCCACACCCTCCTCGTACGGCACGGCGGGCCTGCGCCCCTCGTCGCGCCGCCACGCCTCGTATCCGGCGCTGGTCGCCGCGACGACCGCGAGCCCCAGCAGGACCCCGGCCACCACGTCACTGACCCAGTGCACGCCGAGCGCCACCCGGCTGTAGGCGACGAACGCGGTGACGGCCGCCGCGACGGCCCAGGCCGCCAGCCGGGCGGCCCGGTCCCGCAGCAGGGGGAGCGCCAGGAGCACGAGCATGCTCGTCCCGGTCGCCGCGGCCATCGCGTGCCCGGAGGGGAAGGACGCGCCGGGCGCCCACGACACCGGGTCGGGCAGGATGGGCCGGGCCCGGTCCACCAGTCCCTTGACCGCGAGGTTCAGCAGGCCGCTGACGGTGATCGTGACGATCGCCCAGACGGCCAGGCGACGCCGCCCGCGGCGCCAGAGCCAGACGGCGGCCGCCACCACCAGGACGCGCCACACCGTCGGGCCGAAGACCTCGGTCGCCACGTTGAGGAAGTCCCCGTAGCCGGGCCGGCCGAGGGTGAAGGCGTGCGCCCGCTCGGCGATCCGCTCGTCGAAGGCGTGCAGCGGCTCGAAGGCCGAGACCACCAGCGTCAGCAGCAGCATGAACGGTGTCGCCAGCAGCACGACGGCCGCCACCGCGGCGGTGAGCCGAAGGCCCAGGCGGCGATCCGATTCCCGGCGTTCGAGTAGCGCGACCATCCCCCATGGCTACCCGGCCGGAGATCTCTATGCCCGGTGAGGTGGGTCAATTCATCGCAGGGGGAGGGAAAGCCCGGGAAAGGGCGGATCGGGCGGGGGTCAGGCGGCGTGCCGGTTCTCCCGGCGGGCGGTCCAGCGCAGCGTGTCGCAGTGGCGCCGCTCGGCCTCGGCGAGTGCGGGCTCGCCGGCGTAGGCGTCGAGCACGCGCCGCAGCTGCGGCAGCTGCTCCGCCACGTCGGCCCAGACCTGGTCGGGGTCGCCCGTGCCGAGCTCGATCAGCGCGTCGAGGTGCGCGGCGTAGGCCGTCCACCACTGGCGGCTCAGCTCGGCGAGGAACCCGTCCAGCCCGCCGAACTCCCGGCGGATCTCGGGCTCCCACCACGGCGGGAGGGTGGTGTGCCCGGTCTCCTCGAGGTCGCGCAGGACGACGTGCGCCAGGGTACGGCGGCGGCGGACGGTGGCGGAACGCGAGAAAATGCTCATGTGGAGAGCCTGCCGATCTTCACTTGCCGAATTCTTAACGCCGTATTGACAACGGTATGCCGCCGGGGCTTGACACCGGCTGGGTGGAATCGCTTGGCGGGGTCACCGGGCCCGGCTAGGCTCGAGCCGGATCGATTCCGCCCTGTGTCCGCGGAGCCCCTCACGATGAAGGCGGCCCGCCCATGACCGACGGCGACGAGTTCTCCCGGGTGGTCGGCCGGGCCCTGCACGCCCTGGCCGACGCCCTCGGCGCGGACGGCGCGGCCATCATGCTGGTCGACGAGCGCGACCGGCCGCGCGCGGTCGGCGGCTCGGACGAGGACGGGCGCCGGCTGGAGCTGGCCCAGGAGCAGACCGGGTCGGGGCCGGCGATCGAGAGCCTGGCCCGTGACTCCGGCGTCGTGGTCAACGACCTGCACGCGGCCCGGCCCTTCGGCTTCCCCGGGGTGGCGGAGCGGGCCCTGGGGGTGCGGGCCGTGCTGTCCGTGCCGTTGCGGGTCGGCGACCGGGTCATCGGATCTCTTGATTTCTACGACCGTGCCAGCCATGAGTGGCAGCCCGCGAAGATCAGGGCGGGCGAGCGGCTGGCCGAGCTGATGGTCATGGTTCTCCAGGGCCTGGCCCATAAATCTCCCATTTCTGGGCAGCCGTAGCCCTCAAGTCAAGTAACAGGTCGACGCTGTGAAAGGCGCCATAACGTATGTCGTATATCGACCCGGAAGCGTTGGTCGCGAGCCTGAGACGGATCCAGACGGAGGCCCCGGTCACGGGCATCGTCCAGCGGCTCGAACGGGCCGTCGCCGTCGTGGACACCCTGTTCGGCTACTCCGGCGCAGGCCTGATGTTCGCCGAGGACGGCAAGGAACTGCGCTACCTGGTCGCCACCGACGAGCGGGGACGGAGCCTCGAAGGCGCCCAGCTCCACCTCGGCAGGGGCCCGTGCGTCTCCGCCTACGAACAGGACACGGCGGTCACCTGCTCCGACGTGCGCGCGGACCCGCGCTGGCCGGAGCTGGCCGCACGCCTCCACCCCGAGGTGCGGGCCGTCGCCGGCGTGCCCGTACGGCTCGGCGGCCGGCCGGTGGGAACGCTCAACGTCTACCGGTCCACCCCGTACGAGTGGGACGACATCGACGTGCAGGCGCTGTACGCCTACGCCGACGTGATCGGGCAGATCATCGCCGCCGCGGTCGCGGCCGAGGAGAAGAGCGTCCTGGCCGACCAGCTCCAGTACGCCCTCGACTACCGTGTGATCATCGAGCGCGCCATCGGCTACCTGATGGGGAAGCACGACCTCACCGCGGCCCAGGCCTTCACCGGACTGCGCAAACGGGCCAGGGACAGCCGCCGCAAGGTCGCCGACCTGGCGGCCGAGGTGCTCGGTGAGGGAGCGGGCGAGCCGAGGTGATCGACGTCACCTCGAGGGAGACCGGACGCGGCACCGTCGAGGTCACCGTCCGGGGGGATCTCGACGCCGTCACCGCCGCCGGACTGCGGCACGTCCTGGACGGGATCGGCCCGGTCAGGCTCGAACTCGACCTCACCGGGGTGGGGTTCTGCGACTGCGCCGGCGCCCGCCTCCTGCTCCGGACCGGGGAGCGCCTGCGCGCGCACGGGGGAGCGCTGGTCGTGCTGCGCCCCTCCGCTCCGGTCCTGAGGCTGCTCGGTCTGCTGGGACTCGACCGGCACCTGCCGGTCGGCGGGGCGGTCGGGGCGAGCCGCACCGGAGGAGGGGACTAACCTGACCGGTGATGTATCGATTCCTTTTCACGCAGATCCTCAGCCGCTTCGACGCCGAGGAGGTGCACCGGCTGACGGTCGGCGCGCTCCGCGTCCTCTCGACCGCGCCGGTGGTGAAGAAGGCGGTCCACCGCCGCCTCGCGCCGCGCGACCCGGTGCTGCGGGTGCAGGCGTTCGGCGTGCACTTCCCCGGCCCGTTCGGGCTGGCGGCGGGCTTCGACAAGGAGGCCGGGTGCGTGGAGGCCATGTCCGCGCTCGGCTTCAGCCACGTCGAGGTCGGCACGATCACCGCGCACGCCCAGCCGGGGAACGCCCGGCCCCGGCTGTTCCGCCTGCCGAGGGAGCGGGCGATCATCAACCGGATGGGCTTCAACAACGCGGGCGCGGCCGCCGCGGCCCGGGCGCTGAGCCGTACCCGCGGGGTCCCGGCGATCGTCGGGGTCAACATCGGCAAGACCAAGGTCGTGCCGGAGGCCGAGGCGGTGGCCGACTACGTGGCCAGCGCCGAGGAGCTGGCGCCGCTCGCCGACTACCTGGTCGTCAACGTCAGCTCGCCCAACACCCCCGGCCTGCGGAACCTCCAGGCGGTGGAACTGCTGCGCCCGCTGCTGACGGCGGTCAAGGAGGTCGCCGACGGCACCCCGAAGCGCACCCCGCTGCTCGTCAAGATCGCCCCTGACCTGGCCGACGAGGACGTGGACGCGGTCGCCGACCTGGCGCTGGAGCTCGGGCTCGACGGCATCATCGCGACCAACACCACGATCAGCCGCGAGGGCGTCTCCAGCACCGAGACCGGCGGGCTGTCCGGGCGCCCGCTGAAGGCCCGCTCGCTGCAGGTGCTGCGCAGGCTCCGGGCGCGGGTCGGCGACCGGCTCACGCTCGTCTCCGCGGGCGGCGTGGAGGACGTCGACGACGTCTGGGAGCGGCTGCTCGCCGGGGCGACCCTGGTCCAGGGCTACACGGGGCTGATCTACCAGGGGCCGCTCTGGGCGCACCGCGTCCACCGGCAGCTCGCCCGGCGGCTGCGGCGGCACGGCGTCACCGACCTGCGGGAGATCGTCGGGCGCACCGCGGGCTGAGTAATACCCTGGGTGGGTAATCATCGAGATCGGAGGCATCATGAGCGTCGCCACCTACACCGTCACCGGCATGACCTGCGGCCACTGCGTGAGCTCGGTCAAGGAGGAGGTCGGCGAGGTCCCCGGCGTCACCGGGGTCGAGGTCGACCTGGAGTCCGGCCGGGTGGAGGTCACCGGCGACCCCCTCGACGACGGGGCCATCCGCGCCGCGATCAAGGAGGCCGGCTACCAGGTGGCCGGCTGACGCCCGGCCCGCCCGGCCGGGGGTGTCACGTGCTGGGCCGGGTGGAGTCGGCGGCGTGGGTCATCTCCTCCAGGCGCCGCATGACCTCGCCGGCCCGGACGGCCCCCGGGCGGTGACGGCGCGGCCCGGTCCCGCCGCGCTGCCACGGGCGAGGCCCGGCCGGCGGCCTGTACTCCACGCCGAGCGCGTCCAGCCGCCGCAGGTGCCGCTCCAGCCGGGCGGCGAACGAGGGGTCCGCGGAGCCCGACCAGACGACCTCCGCCAGCGCGCAGCCCCGGGGCCAGGCACGGTAGTCCACCGCCCGCCCGTCGGGCAGGCGCTCGCTCCACAGCTGGAACTGCGCGCCCAGCACGCGCCCGGCCTCCTCCTCGCTCCACTCCGGCGGCGCGGGCGCGAAGCCCGCCACGTCCGCCACCGTGATCGCCTCGCCGATGGCGAGCGGCTCGTCCGCCGAGGCGGCCTCCGCGTAGTCGAAGTAGAGCGGGAAGACCGGGGTCTGCACCACGTCGTACCCGGCCGCGGCGGCCCGCCGGGCCACCCCGGGCCCGCGCCAGGGCATCACGACCGTGTCGGGCCGGAGCGCGCCGCTGACGAACGCCTCGTCCCAGACGACGGCCCGGCTGCCCCGCTCGGCCAGCACGTCCGCCAGCCGCCGCAGGAACCACGCGTGCAGCTCGCCGGGGCCCGCCAGGCCGAGCTCCTCGCCGTACGCGGTGATCTCCGCCGAGGCCGCCCACTCGTCGAGCACGCACTCGTCCCCGCCGATGTGCACGTACGGCGTCGCGCCCAGCGCGCCGAGCAGCTCGTCGAGGACGGTGGTCAGGAAGTCGACCGTCGGCGGGAGCGGGGAGAGGATCGCCGGTGAGATGCCCCACCGGTCCAGTACGGTGAACGGCTCCGGAGCCCGCCCGCCGGTCGCCCGGGCGTCGAGCTCCGGGTAGGCGGCGAGGATCGCCGAGGCGTGTCCCGGCACGTCGATCTCCGGCACGACCGTCACCGCCCGGTCCCGCGCGTAGGCGGCGATCTCCGCCAGGTCGTCCAGTGTGTAGCAGCCGCCGTGCGGGGTGCCGTCGAAGGCGGGCTCCTCGCCGTAGTGGCTGGTCACCGTGCGCGCCCGGTGCGAGCCCACCTCGTGGAGCCTCGGGTACGCCCGGCTCTCGATCCGCCACCCCTGGTCGTCCACGAGATGCAGGTGGAGCCGGTTCAGTTTGTGCGCGGCCATCAGGTCGACCATCCGCAGCACCTCCCGCTTGGGCAGGAAGTGCCGGGCCACGTCCAGGTGCGCCCCGCGCCAGGAGAACCGCGGCGCGTCCTCGATCCGGACCGCCGGGACGCGCCCGCCGGCCCGGACGGCGCGGAAGGCGGCGTCGGGCAGGAGCTGCCGGAGCGTCTGCCCGGCGTAGAAGGCGCCCGCCTCCTGGGCCGCCGCGATCCGCACGCCCCGCTCCGTCACCTCCAGCCGGTAGGCCTCCGGGCCCAGTGCCGGGTCCCGCTCCACGGTGACCGCCGCCTCCGGCACGCCGTGTCCCTCCGCGCCCGCCTCCGTCCCGGCGGGGCGCAGGTCCAGGGTGGGCAGCGCCCGCCGTACGGCGTCGGCCAGGTCGGCGGGGCCGCGGACCGGGTCGCCGGGGGAGAGGGTGAAGGAGCCCGGGAGGGGCTCGGCGGACACGGGACGGGGGAGCAGGTCGGCCATGGCTCAGATCATGCCAAGCACGCCATAAACAGTAAAGAAACCTTCCGAATGTGCTGCGGGGCGGCACGGCGCCCGGACGGGGCGTGCCCGTGACGCCGGAAGGGCTCCGGCGGGGCGGGCGCGGGCCGCCCGAGCCCCGGGAGCCGCGTGGATCCCGGAACCCGCTCGATCACGGGGCGGACGACCACTCATCCGCTCCCGAGTCCGCACGGATCCCGGAACCCGCTCGGGGCCTACGTCAGGTGGTCCTGCAGTCCGTTGGCGAGCGAGAGGGCGATCTTCTTCCGGAAGGACGGGTCCTTGAACAGCCGCGCGTCCGTGGCGTTGCGCATGTTCCCGCACTCGATGAAGACCTTCGGGACGGTCGACAGATTCAGCCCGCCGAGGTCGTCGCGGTAGCTCAGCGCGTCGCGCCCGATGTAGTTCGAGTACGGCAGGCCGGTGCCGCTGCGGAAGGCCTTCCGCACGGCGAGGCCGAGTTTCTCGGAGCCGGCCACGACCGGGTCCACCGGTCCGCCGATCTTCTTCGGAATGATCACGTGGAAGCCCCGGCTGGCGGTGCCGGCCCCGTCCGCGTGCACCGAGACGGCCGCGTCCGCCCAGCCCTTGCCGGTCCTCGCCCGCTCGGTGATGCACGGGCCATAGGGAGTGTTCCTGTTCCGGGTCAGCTTCACCTGCGCGCCCCGGGCCTCCAGGATCGCCTTCAGCTTCTGGGACACGTCCCAGGTGAAGGCCGCCTCGCTGTAGCCGTCGTTGGTGGAGGTCCCGGTGGTGTCGCAGGCCTTCCTCTTGGTCAGGACGTCGACCTGCCGGTTGATCTGCGACACGTGCCGGTAGTTGTTCTCGTTGTGCCCGGGGTCGATGACGATGCGCTTGCCGCGCAGCGGCTTGGCCGTGACGCTCCCGCCGGGGACGGGAGCGGCCGAGTCGGAGGTCGCGGTGGTGTCACCGGAGGGCGGCGCGGTGGCCGGGCCGGAGCCGGCCGGGGTGGACGCCTGAGGGCCCGCCGTGCCGGTGGTCGTGCCGCGGGCCGGTCCTGAGGCCGTCGGGCCGGCAGTGCCG
>NZ_JBHSBM010000054.1:2497-45312 GCF_042650625.1 Planomonospora corallina | reverse complement strand
GCCGCAGGCGGCGGCGCCCAGACCGCACAGGACGAGGACCGCCGCGAGTGCTCTGCTGGTCACGATCTTCCCTTCGCGTGAACCGTCGGCCACCCAACTTACGCGGCCCGGCACCGTGATCGGTGCCGCTGTCACCCGATGGGCCGCCGGAGCGTCACCGGCGTGTGCCCGGGCGTGCGCCCGGGCGGTGTCACCAGACGGGGTCGCCGCTCCGGTGCCGCTGCAGGAGCGCGGCGAGCTCCTGCGCCTCCTCGGCGTCGACGCCCAGCACCACGCGCGGACGTCCCCAGGGATGGTCGATCGAATGGGCGACATAGCTGGCCACGGAGCCCGTGCCGGTCTCGGCCCTGGCGACGTCCGCGCCATGGCCATGGCCACGGCCGCGGGCGGTCCGCCACTGCGTCCAGGCCCGCTCCAGCTCGGAGGCGGCGCGCTGGGCGCATGACACCAGTTCTGGATCACGCATAGTTACCCCCCTTGTCACCGCCGAGTCAACACAGTGACTCTCCGTGACATCCGGGGCTTTGCCCAGCCTTGGCGCCCGCCTGGATGTGGAGTGACCTCCAGGCGGGCGGCTCACCCCTGCGCGGGGCCGGTGCTGCGCCGTACGACGAGTTCGGGTGTGACCTGGCGCAGGCGGGACGCCTTGCGGGGGTTGCCGATCCGGTCGCTGAGCAGCGCCGCGGCGGAGCGGCCCATGGCCCGGCGGGGCTGGTCGACGGTGGTCAGCGAGATGGCGGGCACGCCCGCCAGGTGGGTGTTGTCGTAGCCGACCACGGACAGGTCCTCGGGGACCCGGAGGCCGAGTTCGGCCGCGGCGGCGAGCACGCCCATGGCGACCATGTCGTTGGAGGCGAAGATCGCGGTGGGCCGGGGGTCGCGGGTCAGCAGACTCCGCGCCGCCTGCGCGCCGCCCTCCTCGGTCGGCTCGCCCTGCTCCACCATGATGTACGGCGCCAGCGCGTGCCTGCGCATCGCCACCAGGTAGCCCTCGCACCGGAAACGGCCGGAGGAGCGGTTGCCCTCGATGTGGGCGATGCGGCGGTGGCCGAGCTCCACCAGGTGGTCGACGGCCAGGCGGGCGCCGAGCTGGTCGTCGTCCACGACGGCGTCCACGCCGTCGAGTTCGATGTCGCGCTCGCCCACGACGACCATGGGCGTGTAGCCGGTGGCCTCGATGAGCGTCTCGCTGGTGGGCGGGATGCCGAGGAGGACGAGGCCGTCCACCCTCAGCTCCAGGAAGGCCTCGACGGCCTCGCCCTCGAAGGCGGGGTCCCACTGGCTGTTGCCGATGAGCAGCCGGAGCCCGTCGCCGTGCAGGCTCTCCTGTAGGCCGTCGAGGAACTCGGCGTAGAAGGGGTTGTGCAGGTCGGCGACGAGCGCCCCGACCAGGTGGGTGCGGCCCTCGACCAGACTGCGGGCGACCGCGTTGGGCCGGTAGCCGAGCTCCCTGGCGGCCTGCAGAACGGCCTGCCGCCGGTGCTCGCTGACGTGCGGTGATCCACGCAGCACGAGCGAGACCAGCGATTTGGAGACACCGGCTCGTTCGGCCACGTTGCGGATCGTGGGTCGTGGGCGCGGTCCGTCGCCGTCGGGCGTGACGGCCGCGGCGGGTTCGCGGGTGCGGGTGACGGTGGTGTTGACCGGTGGTCCTGACATGGCTCTCCCCCGGAATGGTGGATGGGCACCTGATGGAGGGTGTCCGGATGCCCTCTCCCACCCAAACGATCGAGTTCCGGATGGGGTACGGCTTCTCGGGCGGCAGAACTCCGAACTTGACGCGCGGCCTCGGCCCGCACCGACTCCGATAGTGTGCGCATGTGGGTGCGAGATCCGGAGCCGCCAGGCAGGAGAAGACCGGCGACGCGCCGCGACCGGCGCGGCGCAGGCTCAGCGTGGACCGGCGCCGCGAGGAACTCATGGCCGCGGCGCTGGAGCTGTTCAGCAGGCGTGACGCCGAGGACGTCTCCATCGACGACGTCGCCTCGGCCGCCGGCGCGTCCCGCGCGCTGGTCTACCACTACTTCGGCGGTAAGCAGGAGCTCTACGTCGCCGCGCTGAAGAGCGCCGCCGCGCAGCTGGAGGCGCGGCTGAAGCCCCAGGGGAACGGCCGTCCGCTGGACGAGCTGGCCTCGGGGCTGGAGCGGTACTTCGACTTCGTCGAGGAGCACGCGGCGGGGTTCGCCGCGCTGCTCAAGGGCGGCCCGGCCAATCGCAGCGGTGAGATCGGCGAGATCGTGGACAGCGTCCGGCACCGGCTGCTCCGCCTCATCATGAGGCAGATGCGGGTCGAGGAGCCGGGACCCGCCCTGCGCATCACGCTGCGCTCATGGATCGCGTCCGTCGAGACGGCCGGCCTCGACTGGCTGGAGCACCGGGACATCGAGCGGCCCACGCTGGAGCGCATGCTGGTCGACCACATGGTGGCGCTGCTCGGGGTGGCGGCGAACCACGACCCCCAGGTCGAGGAGCTCCTCGAGGAGCTCGTCCGCGACCAGCTGCTCTAACGGGACCGGGTCCCGCTTCCGGGCCGGGCGGCCCGCCGGAACCCGTCGTGGAGTGCTCCCAGGCTGGTGGGGAGGCGCCGGACGGGCGGCGCCGTTCCCCACAGAACCTGCACGGTCCACGCGCCCACACGCCCGGTGAGCGCGCGTCTTGTCCCCCCACGGGTCCGGATGACGGCCCCGTCTACTCGGAGCGCTGCTGTGGGATCCCCGCGAGCAGTGCGCGGACCTCGGTCTCCCGGTAGCGGCGGTGCCCTCCCAGGGTGCGGATGGACGTCAACTTGCCCGCCTTCGCCCACCGCGTAACGGTCTTGGGGTCGACGCGGAACATGGTTGCGACCTCCGCCGGGGTGAGCAGCGGCTCGGCCTCGGGTGTACGAGCTGACATTTGTGCGGCCTCTCCTCCGTGTGGACCGACGACAGCGATCCTGCGACTTGACGCTTGTCACGGATGTCCCCCTATGGCCCCTTGCGTGCGGCTCTTCGGGCCATATGCGGCATCACCCGATGTGACCATACAGCCACACAGAGCGATTGGCGAGTCTTTAGTGCGACTCATCTCTCTTGTGTATGCGGTGTTGTCACGCTCGGTGATTCTAGCGACACGGTTCGTGGTATCGCAGTGAAAACGGCAAATTACTCAGTTCGCAGATGCGTCCCCGGACGTTGACAGCCCCACTTATGCAGGTCAGAGGGGTGATATGCGACTCAGTTTGCTGATTCGAGGATGCGTATTGACCGCCAACGGGCAATCACCCGCTGGTACATGGCGTAGGCCAGCTCCTCCTGTCCGGTTTCCAGACCCGTCAGCGCGGTGGCGAGCTCGGCCACCGACTGGTCGGCGCGGAGCTCCTCGTCGTCCATGAGGTGGACGATCCCGCCGTAGTCCAGTTCCACCAGCGAGTGCGGGTGGAACTCCTCCAGCCAGCGGGCCACGTCCTCCACCTCCTCGGTGATGTCGACGCCGCCCACCTGCCTGCGGATGATCTGCAGCGCGCGGGCGACGCGCCGCCGGGCGTGCGCCATGGAGGTGACGTAGATCAGGTTGCGGGTGGTGGTCGTGCCGGAGGACCCGGAGGGCGCGGCCTCGCCGTCGAGGGCCAGCCAGCGCTCCCCGCCGTCGAAGGGCAGGAACCACGGGGCCGGGACGTGCCAGGTGGAGGTGCGGATGTGGGTCCGCAGGGCGGCCGAGCCGGCGCGCCGTTTGAACCGGTCGAAGTCGTCGGCGGTCTGCTCGGCGATCGACGGGGGCACGAACCGCTCCATCAGGACCGCCGGAGTCGTCCCCCGCAGGCGCGAGAAGGCCAGCCAGGAGCGGAGCCTGCTCTGCCAGGGGCAGACGTAGAGCACGCCGTCCACGCGCCTCAGGTAGGCGTTGGGGCTCTCGTGGACGGGAGCGGGGGCGGGCGGGACGCCCAGCAGCCGCGCGACGGCCTCGCCGTGCTCGGCGTGGAGGGCGCTCGCCCGGCGTGGCCGGTCGGGGGCCTCGGCGTAGGTCTGCCACGAGACCTGTTCGGAAGGGCTGAACGCGGTCAGAGGTTCATAGACGCGGAGGTACGCGGCATAGGGCAGCACGTTCGCATCGTGCCATGAAGGACCTGCTGTTGTCCGGTACCGGCCTGCGGCGACCTCGGAAACCGGCCGCCGTGGCCCCCTTCCGAGAGGCCCTCGGGACCGGAGTGAGGGAAGTGATGGAAGTGACCGCGGAGGCGGAGCCGCGGGATCAGGTGCGGGAACGGGAGGCGGAAGACGCCGCGGATGCCGCGCGGGAGGCGGCGGCGGATCGCACGGAGCCTCCGGCCGGGCCGTCCACGCAGGTGAGGCGGGCGGTCTCCGGCTCGTCACGCCCGGCGGTTGTGGTTACGCTGAGGGTGATCTCCGCCGCAACGGAGCGGCGGACCGGACGACGGGAGTCACCACCGTGACGGACGTCTTCGGGCTCTCCCACAAGGACAGCAGCCCAGCAAGCGGCCAGGCCAGGCACGAGCAGGTCGTCTTCTGCTCCGACGAGCGCAGCGGCCTCCACGCGATCATCGCGATCTACAACACCGCGCTGGGCCCGGCCCTGGGCGGGACCCGGTTCTACCCCTACGGCAGCGAGCAGGACGCCCTGGCGGACGTGCTCAACCTCTCGCGGGCGATGGCCTACAAGAACGCCCTGGCGGGTCTCGACCTCGGCGGTGGCAAGGCCGTCATCATCGGCGACCCGGACACCGACAAGAACGAGGCGATGCTGCGGGCCTACGGCAGGTTCGTCCACTCCCTGGGCGGGCGCTACCTCACCGCGTGCGACGTCGGCACCTACAGCGAGGACATGGACCTCATCGCGCGCGAGACCCCCTATGTCACGGGCCGCACCCTCGCCCACGGCGGCGCCGGCGACTCGTCCATCCTGACCGCCTTCGGCGTGTTCCAGGGCATGCGGGCCGCCGCCGAGCACGCCTTCGGCACGCCGTCGCTGCGCGGCCGGAGGGTCGGGGTCGAGGGCGTGGGCAAGGTGGGCCACCGGCTGGTGGACCATCTCGTCGAGGACGGCGCGGAGGTGGTGATCTGCGACGTCAGCGAGCGGGCGGTCGAACTCGTGCGCGGGAGGCACCCCCGGGTCGAGGTCGTCGCCGACCAGGCCGCCCTCACCGCGGCCGACATCGACGTCTACGCGCCGTGCGCGCTGGGCGGGGCTCTGGACGACGCGACGGTCGCCCGGCTGCGGGCCTCGATCGTCTGCGGCGGCGCCAACAACCAGCTCGCCCACCCGGGGGTGGAGAAGCAGCTCGCCGACCGCGGGATCCTGTACGCGCCCGACTACGTCGTCAACTCCGGCGGGGTCATCCAGGTCGCCGACGAGATCGGCGGGTTCGACATGGACCGGGCACGGGCAAAGGCGGAGAAGATCTATGCCACGACCCTCAAGATTTTCACCACGGCGGCGGAGGACGGCGTTCCACCGGCGGTCGCAGCAGATAGGCTGGCCGAGCGCAGAATGTCGGAAGTCGGGCGGATTAGGGGTATTTGGCTAGGTCGCTAGCCCCTCATGCCTCTGCGGCGTACCGAGCCGCGCGCAAAACAGGTACGGTTGTAGTCGAACGAGAACTGACGCCTCAGTCAGGTGGTGTCAGTGCGTGGTGCGTTAGCGACGAGGGGTCGGGCACGACCCCACACGAGGGGGTCGAGCCAATGGGGCGCGGCCGAGCAAAGGCCAAGCAGGTCAAGGTTGCTCGCCAGCTGAAGTACAACAGCGGTGGCACCGATCTTGAGCGTCTTCGCAACGAGCTCGGAGTCAACGACTCCGTCCACAAGAACGACGCTGACGACTCCTACGATGATCTCGCGGATCGGTACGCCGATTACGCCGATGACTTCGATTCCGGAGACGACCGGGACAGCGGCACGTCCGGCCCCCGGTAGGCGGGACTCACACTGAACGAGGGCAGAACGCCCGGCGGTCGCGAGCCGCCGGGCGTTCTGGCCGCGGTGCCCCGTCTCCCGGGTCTCCCGGCCGTCCTCCGACGCCGTCATCACGAGGCGCTCCGGAACCCGGAGCGCCTTCAGGCATGCGCCGAGGCCGGACCCCGGGGCGTTCCGCGGACGCGTGCGCGCTCTTTCCGGACCCGTGTCCGGACCCGCGGCGACCTTTTCCCGGATCCGCGACCCGTGACCTGTGACCCGCGACGTGGGAACGGTCGCACCCGTCCTGGACCGGCCGGGCCCGGAAACGGCCGGCCCGCCCCGCCTCGGCCGGGTGAACGGGCGAGGCGGGGCGGGCCGGCACGCGGAGCCGCCGGGGACCGCCGGTGGAGATCCGCTCCGGGCCGCCGGACCTACGCGAAGGTCCGGGACCCGGGCTTACGTGGAGGCCTGGGACCCGGGCTTACGCGAAGGCCCGGGACCGCCGGGCCTAAGCGGAGGCCTGGCGGTAGCGGGCCCGGCCGGTGCCGGGCACGACCTCGCCGAGCACCCAGGCGGGGAGGTCCCGCTCCTTGAGCAGGGCCAGCGCCGCGTCGACCGCGTCGGCGGGGACGATCGCCGCCATGCCGACCCCCAGGTTGAAGGTGCGGTCCATGTCGGCCTGCGCGACCCCGCCGTGCCGGGCGAGCACCTCGAAGACGGCGGGAGGGGTCCACGACGACCGGTCCAGCAGCGCGTCCAGCCCCGGCGGGAGCGAGCGGGACAGGTTGCCCTCCAGGCCGCCGCCGGTGATGTGGGCGTAGGCGTGGACCTCGGCCGAGCGCGCCAGCGCCAGGCAGTCGAGCGCGTAGATCCGGGTCGGCTCCAACAGCTCCTCGCCCAGCGTCCGGCCGAACTCGGGGACCTCCTGCTCCAGGGAGAGCCCGGCGGTCTTGATGATGTGCCGGACCAGGGAGTAGCCGTTGGAGTGCACGCCGGACGAGGCCAGCGCCAGCACCACGTCGCCCTCACGGACCCGGTGCGCCCCCAGCATGTCGTCGGCCTCGACCACGCCGGTGGCCGCGCCCGCCAGGTCGTACTCGTCGGCGCCCATGGCCCCGGGGTGCTCGGCGGTCTCGCCGCCGACGAGCGCGGTGCCCGCCAGGCGGCAGCCCTCGGCGACCCCGCCGACGATCTCGGCGATCCGCTCCGGGACGACCTTGCCGCAGGCGATGTAGTCGGTCATGAACAGCGGCTCGGCGCCGCAGACCACCAGGTCGTCCACGACCATGCCGACCAGGTCGACGCCGATCGTGTCGTGCTTGCCCAGCGCCTGGGCGAGCATGACCTTCGTGCCGACCCCGTCGGTGGAGGTGGTCAGCAGCGGCCGCTTGTAACCCAGCAGCGCCGAGGCGTCGAACAGCCCGGCGAAGCCGCTGGCGTCGTCGACGACCTCCGGCCGCCGCGCCCGCGCGACCTTCGCCTTCATCAGCTCGACGGCGCGCTCGCCCGCGTCGATGTCCACCCCGGCGGCGGCGTAACTCGTCATGCCTTGGCCTCCAGGACGTACTTGCCGACGTTGTCGTGGTCGACGGCGATGGGGTACTCGCCGGTGAAGCAGGCGCGGCAGAGCCGCCCGGCGGGGATCGTGGTCGCCTCGGTCAGGCCCTCCAGCGAGATGTAGCCGAGGGAGTCGGCGCCGAGGGAGTCGCGGATCTCCTCCACGCTGAGCGAGCCGGCGATCAGCTCGGCCCTCGTCGCGAAGTCGATGCCGTAGAAGCACGGCCAGGCGACCGGGGGCGAGGAGATCCGGACGTGGACCTCGCGGGCGCCCGCCTCCCGCAGCATCTTGACGATGGCCCGCTGGGTATTGCCGCGCACGATCGAGTCGTCCACGACGACCAGGCGCTTGCCGGCGACGACCTCCTTCAGCGGGTTCAGCTTGAGCCGGATGCCGAGCTGGCGGATCGTCTGGGACGGCTGGATGAAGGTCCGGCCGACGTAGGAGTTCTTCACCAGGCCCTGGCCGTACGGGATCCCGCTCTCC
The DNA here is from genome assembly GCF_042650625.1 of Planomonospora corallina. Lineage (NCBI taxonomy): Bacteria > Bacillati > Actinomycetota > Actinomycetes > Streptosporangiales > Streptosporangiaceae > Planomonospora > Planomonospora corallina. Next base: position 37,377 of record NZ_JBHSBM010000054.1, on the reverse strand, counting down.
TCGGCGTAGCCGACGGCGGCGGGGGTGCCGGACTCGGGCGTGGGGATGACCAGGTCCGCCTCGACCGGGTGCTCGCGGGCCAGCACGCGGCCGACCTCGACCCGGGTGCTCTGCACGCTGCGCCCGGCGATGGTGGTGTCGGGACGGGCCAGGTAGACGTACTCGAACAGGCAGCCCTTCGGCTCGGCCAGGGCGAACCTGCGCGAGCGCACGCCGCGCTCGTCGATGGTGATGAGCTCGCCCGGCTCGATCTCGCGGACGAAGGTGGCGCCCACGATGTCGAGGGCGGCGGTCTCGGAGGCGACCGCCCAGCCGCGCTCCAGGCGGCCGAGGACCAGCGGGCGGATGCCCTGCGGGTCCCGGGCGGCGTACAGCGTGCGCTCGTTCATGAAGACGAGGGAGTAGGCGCCCTTGACCTGCGGGAGGAGGTCGGCGGCGGCGTCCTCGACGTCCTGGCCGCGGTCCTGGGCCAGCAGCGCGGCCAGGACCTCGGTGTCGGTGGTCGCCCGGGTCGTGCCCGGAGCGAGCCGCTGGGCGAGCTCGCGGGTGTTGATCAGGTTGCCGTTGTGGGCGAGCGCGAGCCCGCCGCCGTCGGTCGAGCTCAGCGTCGGCTGGGCGTTCTCCCAGACGCTCGACCCGGTGGTCGAGTAGCGGCAGTGGCCGATCGCCAGGTGGCCGCGGAGGGTGCCCAGCACCGACTCGTCGAAGACCTGGGCCACCAGGCCCATGTCCTTGTAGACGAGGATGCGGCTGCCCTCGCTGACCGCGATGCCCGCGGACTCCTGGCCGCGGTGCTGCAACGCGTACAGCCCGTAGTAGGTGAGTTTGGAGACTTCCTCCCCGGGGGCCCATACGCCGAAGACGCCGCAGGCGTCCTTCGGGGGTCGGTCATGGGGGTCAAGGTCATGGCTCAGCTGGCCGTCGCCCTTCAGCACATGCCTCAGTGTAGGTCGGCCCCTCCGTTGCTCGTACCCCGGGTCCGGCTCTCCGCCTTGCCGCACCCTGACCGAACGATCGCTCCCGGTTTGCCGCGCCTGTCCGTGATATCGGCGACGACCGGGGGAAAGTGGGATCTCCGGCATGTCTACACGCCGGGAGAGCGTCGGGAGAGCGGACGTGGCAACACCTGTGGACCCAGACCAGCCTGAGCGGCGGCGGACCGAGCGGCGGGAGCCTGGCGTACCGGAAAGGCCGGAAGGCCCGGAGATCCGGCAGACGCCCGAGTCACCGGAGCCGCCGGAGTCGTCGACCGCGCCGATGCCGGGCGTTCCGGGTGATCCCGAGGAGCCCGGGACGCCGGGGGAGCGGAGGCGGAGCCACCCGGACGTGCCGGGCGCCCCCGAGGTGCCCGGGACGCCGGGGGAGCGGAGGCGGAGCCACCCGGACGTGCCGGGCGCCCCCGAGGTGCCCGGGACGCCGGTGGAACCCGTGCCGCCCGAGGAGCCCAGACCGCCGCGGGAGCCGATGCCGCCGCACCCGGACGTGCCGGGCGCGCCCGAGGTGCCCGAGCCGTTCCAGGCCGACCCGGAAGGAACCCGCGCCCCCTCCGCTCCGCCGTCCGGCGGATTCGCATATCAGGCACCGCCTCCGGGCGGCGCCCACTCCGCGCCGCCTCCGGGCGGCGCCCACCCCGCCCCGCAGGGCCCGCCGCAGGCGGCGCCGTGGCAGGGCGGTCCCACCTACCCCGGAGGCCCGGTGCCGTATCCGGGGCCTCCGGGCGCTCCCCCGGCGGCAGGGCGGCCCGGCGGTCTCGGCACCACCGCGCTCGTGCTCGGCGTCGTCAGTCTCTTCCTGCTCCTGGCCTGCGGGCTGGGAGTGCTGACGGCGATCGCGGGTCTGGTCGTCGGCTTCATCGCGGTGGCCAAGGACTCCAACCGCGGCCGCGCCTGGGTGGGCATCGCGCTGAGCGCCCTCGCGCTGCTCGTCGCCGCGGCGGCCGTCGTCTGGTTCTTCAACCGGGCGGCCGCCTGCATGGACCTGCCGCCGGGGGCCCAGGAGCGCTGCCTGGAGGAGAGGTTCGGCGTCAGGATCGACGTGCCCTGACGGGACCGGGGCGTCCTGTGCGGGGCCGACGTGCCTGACCGGCCGATAAGCCTGGCCCGCCGATGCCTCCCGGCCGGGTCGGGGCGTCCCGTGCGGGGCCGGAGGGCCGGTCGTCAGGTGACCGGCAGGTGCTCCGACAGGTCCGCGCGGGCCCCGCTCGCCGCCACCCGCCCGTCCGCCACGGCCTCGGCCCAGTCCAGCCGCCCGGTGGCCAGCTCCAGCCACGTCCGCGCGTCCGTCTCCACCACGTTCGGCGGCGTGCCCCGCGTGTGCCGGGGGCCCGCCACGCACTGCACCGCCGCGTACGGAGGCACCCGCACCTCCACGGTCCGCCCGGGGGCCGCCGTGGCCAGCCGGTCCAGCAGGTGCCGTACGGCCAGCCGCGCGGTGTCCCGCTCCGGCCGGAGCCCTCGCCCGTAGGCCCGCAGGACCACCGCGACGCACGCCCCCAGCAGGGCGTCGAGGTGGCCGGGCCCGTCGTAGGGCGGCTCGTCCAGGGCGGTCAGCTGCTCATCCAGCGCGGCGCGGACCTTGTCGGGGTCGGGTTTGTGAGGTGGCACGCCCCCCATCATGCCCGCCGGGGACGTTTCCGGCGGCGGCGCGGACCGGACCCGGCGCGGACCGGGCCCGGCGCGGACCGGACGCGGGGCGATCCGGCCCCGGCCGGGGGCACCGGCTCCCGGGCAGGTGCGGGACAGAACCCCTCATCGATGACGAACGGTTCATCACCCGGGCAAACGTCGTTCACCTCCGGTTCGGCCGGCCCCCCTAGCGTCCCGGCTCGGAAACATCTGTGCACCCTTTGGAGGCCACTGTGGCGAACCCCTCGCCGCGCCGAACGCTCCCGCTGCTCACGAGCCCGCACAAGAGCGGCCGTAGCGCGCTGACCTGCGAGTTCCGCTGCGGCAACGCGTGCGCGCACGACGTCCCCAACACCAGCGACAACGCGTACTTCGGCGACGTGGTCACCTCGGTCCTGTCCCGCCGGGGCATGCTCCGGGCGGGGGCGCTCGGCGCCGTCGCCGTCGGTGCGGGAATGGCCGGGGTGGCGGGCGCCGCGCCCGCCGCCGCCGACCCCGGCGTGGAGGCCTTCGGCCGCGGCAAGGGCGACCGCGGGAAGGGCGGGCTGCGCTTCGCGGCCGTCGCGCCGAACAGGGAGGACCGCCTCGTCGTCCCCGACGGCTACGAGTCGGCCGTCGTGGTGCGCTGGGGCGACCCGGTCCTGCCCGGCGCCCCGGAGTTCGACTACGAGAACCAGACCGCCGAGGCGCAGGCCGAGCAGTTCGGCTACAACTGCGACTACGTGCAGTTCTTCCCGCTGGGCGCCAACCGGGGCCTGCTCTGGGTGAACCACGAGTACAGCGACGAGGCGCTGATGTTCCGCGGCTACACCGACGGGAACGCCGCCACCGAGGAGCAGATCAGGATCGCGCTGGCCGCGCACGGCGGCTCGGTGGTCGAGATCGAGCGGGTGGACCGCACCGGGCGGTGGAAGCTGGTCACCCGGGGCCGCCGCCGCTACAACCGGCGCATCACCGCGCAGACCCCGATGCGGTTCACCGGCCCGGCCGCCGGCAGCGACCTGCTGAAGACCGCAGCCGACCCCAGGGGCGTCACCGTCCTCGGCATGCTGAACAACTGCGCGGGCGGCACCACCCCGTGGGGCACCGTGCTGACCGCCGAGGAGAACTTCAACCAGTACTTCGTCCTGGGCAGCGGTGCGCCGGAGGACCAGAAGGCCGCCCTCAAGCGGTACGGCATCGACACCGCCTCGACGACGCCGGGCGGGCGCCGCTTCGACCGGGTCGAGGAGCGCTTCGACCTGTCCAAGCACCCGCACGAGGCCAACCGCTTCGGCTGGATCGTGGAGATCGACCCGTTCGACCCCGACTCCATCCCGGTCAAGCGCACCGCCCTGGGCCGTTTCGCCCACGAGGCCGCCACCACCGCCGTGGCCAGGGACGGCCGGGTCGTGGCCTACATGGGCGACGACTCCCGCTTCGAGTACATCTACAAGTTCGTCTCGAAGAAGCACTACATCCCCGGCAACGACTGGCACAACCGCACCCTGCTGGACGAGGGCACGCTGTACGTGGCCAAGCTCACCGGCGACAGCCCGGCCGCGGAGGTCGACGGCTCCGGGAAGCTCCCGGCCGACGGCGCCTTCGACGGCTCCGGTGAGTGGATCCCGCTGGTCAGCGGGAACGTCTCCCACGTGCCGGGCATGACCGCCGCCGAGGTCCTGGTCTTCACCCGGCTGGCCGCCGACAAGGTCGGCGCGACCAAGATGGACCGGCCCGAGGACGTCGAGCGCAACCCCGTCACCGGCGCCGTCTACGTGGCGCTGACCAACAACTCCAACCGGGCCCCCGCCCAGGCGGACGAGGCCAACCCGCGCGCCTACAACAAGCACGGCCACGTGCTGGAGATCGTCGAGCACCGCAACGACGCCGCGGCCAAGACCTTCACCTGGTCGCTCCCGCTGGTCTGCGGCGACCCGGCCGACGCCTCGACCTACTTCGCCGGGTTCGACAAGACCAGGGTCTCGCCGATCTCCTGCCCGGACAACCTCGCCTTCGACCGCGACGGCAACCTGTGGATCTCCACGGACGGCAACGCGCTCGGCTCCAACGACGGCCTGTTCGTCATGCCGGTCACCGGTTCCGAGCGCGGCCACCTGCGCCAGTTCCTCACCGTGCCGCTCGGCGCGGAGGCCTGCGGTCCGATGATCACCGATGACCAGCGCAGCGTCTTCGTCGCGGTGCAGCACCCCGGTGAGATCGACGGCGCCTCGCCCGAGACGCCGAAGAGCCACTGGCCCGACGGGGGCACCAGCCAGCCCCGCCCGTCGGTCGCGGTGGCCTGGCACAGCCGGGGCCAGAAGATCGGCTCCTGACCCCGGTGCGCCCCGCCGTACCCGGACGCGCGGGTCCGGGTACGGCGGGGCGACGGGGCGACGGGCCCACCGTGCCCGGGGGTTCCCCCGGCCCGCGTCCGCGGCCCGGTTTCAGCCGGCGGTCCGCTCCACGGGGATCCAGAGCTCGGCCTCCGCCTCCGCGCCGTCCGGGGAGATCACCGTGCGGGAGATCTCCGGGCCCGGCCGGCTCCGGTACGGGTTGGAGGGGAACCACTGGGTGAACACGTCCCGCCACAGGTACTGCACCGCCTGCGGGAACGCGCCGGAGGCCTCGAAGACCGCCCAGGCGCCCGCCGGGACCTCCAGGACGTCCATGCCCTCGGGCACCGGCGCGCCGGCGCCCGTCACCGCGGCGCAGTAGTAGTCGAGCTCGCTGCCCTCCTCCCGCCGGCCGGCGAGGTCGTCGGCCGCGTTGACGAGACCCGCCGGCTCCTGGTCCGACAGGGCCGCGACGCGCCCCAGCTCCTCCTTGCCGAGGCTCTGGGTGAACTCGACGATCGCCGGGTTCATGCCCTCGTGGACGAGGGGGACGCGGGCCTTCCTGCCCACGAGCCGGAAGGCGTCCTTCTCCACGATCCTGTACCGCATGCCGCTGCTCCCTTCGACGACGAGGCGGAAGGACATCCGGGGCTGGGAGTACAGCGCGGCGCCGGTCCGCCTGGCCTCGCCGGGGCCGACACCGTGCAGGGCCCGGAAGGCGCGGGCGAACGCCTCGCCCGAGCCGTAGCCGTACCGCACCGCGATGTCGAGCAGCGTCTCCGTCCCCGCGAGCACCTCGGCGCCCGCCAGGGTGAGCCGCCTGCGGCGGACGTACTCCCCCAGCGGCAGGCCCGCCAGCGCGGAGAACATCCGCCGGAAGTGGTACTCCGACGTGGCGGCGATCCGCGCCGGCTCGGTCATGTCGATCTCGGTGTCGAGGTGGTCCTCGATGTACTCCATGGCCTGGTTCAGCCGCTCCAGCACCCCGGCCTCCTTCCCTTACGAGCACTCACGCTAGGCGGGACGGACCAGGCCGCACCCGACATCTCCGGGCCCGGTCCGGTCGGGTACGGCCCGCTCAGGAGGACGCGCCGGAGGAGGGCCCGTTTCCGGAGCCCTTCCCGGAACGGGCCAGGGCGGCCAGCACGACGCCGGCCAGGGCGACGGCGAACAGCACGCCGTACGTCGTGCGGAAACCGTCCATGAGCTGCCCCACCGCGACCGGGGACACCTGCGAGAGCGTGCCCGCGTAGACCTGGCCGCGCAGGTGCGGGTCTACCGCGCCGGTGAGCACGCTCAGCGTGACGGCGACGCTGAGCACGATCCCGACATTCATGATCATGAGGCGGAAGCCGTTCACCACGCCGAGGCCGCCGGGCGGCAGGGCCTGCATGACCTGGGTGGTGTTCCCGGTGAGGAAGGTCCCGCTCCCGCACCCGCACAGGAACAGCCCGATCCCGATGACCCAGTACGGCGTGGCGGGATCGGTGGTGAGCACCAGCACGCCCAGCCCGCAGGCGCTGAGCAGGCAGCCGCCGACGGAGAGCGCGTAGGAGGAGACCCGCCGGCCCAGGGCGCCGGCGACCGGGGAGGCCAGCGCCATGCCGACCGGGACCGGGAGCACGCCCAGCGCGGCGGTGACGGCGTCGACGCCCCGGGCCGCCTGGAAGTAGAGGGCGACCAGCAGGATCAGCGCCGAGCGGGCCAGCGCGTTGCAGAACGAGGCCAGGTTGGCGAAGGCCAGCACCCGCCGGCCGAACAGGCGCACGTCGAGCACCGGGTGGGAGGCGCGGCGCTCGACGAGGACGAGCACCGGGACCAGGAGCGCGGCGACCACCGCGCCGGTGAGCACGACAGGGCTGCCCGGGCCGCGCGAGCCCGCCTCGGAGAGCGCGATCAGCGCGGCCGACAGCAGCGCGAAGACGACCAGGTTGCCCGGCGCGTCCACCGGCTCGCGGGGGCCCCGCCCGACCCTGCGCAGGGTGAGCGCCCCCCAGGCGAGGGCGACCAGGCCGGCGGGCACGTTCACCCAGAAGATCCACTGCCAGCCGGCCGTCTCGGCGATCAGCCCGCCCACGGTGGGCCCGGCGAGCTGGGCGACCGAGAGCGTGCCGATGTAGACGCCCATGCCCTGGCTGAGCCGGTCGGGCGGGAAGGCGTCGGTGATGATCACTGTCCCGTTCGCGAGGATCATCGCGGCGCCGACCGCCTGGACCACCCGCATCGCGATCAGGAACCAGACGTCCGGGGAGAGCCCGGCCAGCAGTGAGGCCGCGGTGAACAGAGCGAAGCCGGTCAGGTAGACCTCGCGGCGGCCGAGCAGGTCGGCCACCCTGCCGAAGAACACCAGCGTCGCGGTGTTGACCAGCATGAAGGAGAGCAGGATCCAGCCGGAGGCGAAGGCGTCGGCGCGGAAGTGCCGGACCACCTCGGGCAGGGCGACGTTCAGGGTGCTGCCGGAGACGCCGATCAGCACCAGCCCGAGGCTGGTGACCGAGCAGACGCGCCAGGCGTAGCGGAGCTTGGAGGCGTACTCGGGGGAACCGGGCAGGTCCTGGGGGAGTGCGACCATGCCCCTCAGTCTGCCCGATACGGAGGTTTGTTCTGTTGCGGGACCGGTGACCGCCCGTCCGGGCGGTGCGCGGCCGCCGGTTCCGGCGGGACGCCGGGAGAATGTGATCGCCCGCCGGAAATGAGAAGGTGGACGGGCGAGGGAGATGTGGAAAAGAGCTGAGAGAAAGGGAGGTGAACCGTAAAGTGGCCACCGATTCGGAGGGGGACGAGATGACCGCTGAAGTGCTGCCTTCCTGGTTCTACCCGCCGCCCGAGGGCTGGGTCGCCGAGGACCTCGACAGGCTCCCCCCCGAAGCGCCGCGCCGCCTCGAACTCGTCGATGGAGCCCTCATCGTGATGTCCCCGCAGACCAAGTTCCATATGAGGGTCATCGACAATCTCGGCCGGGCGCTGAGAACCGCCGCTCCCGAGGGATTCGACGTCGTGCGCGAGATGACGGTCACGCTGGGGAGGCGGCAGCGGCCTGAGCCGGACATCATGGTCGTCCGGGAGCTTCCCGGGTCGGGGCTGGACCGTACGACCTACCTGCCGGAAGAGGTCGTCCTCGCGATCGAGGTGGTGTCGCCCGATTCGGAGGAACGGGATCGGAAGGTCAAGCCGGAGCGGTATGCGCAGGCGGGCATCCGCCACTTCTGGCGGATCGAGAACGAGGACGGTCGCCCGGTCGTGCACCTGTACGAGTTGGACGACACCACAGGCGCCTACGTGCCGACCAGCATCGAGCGGGAGAAGCTCCGGCTCACGGTGCCGTTCCCGATCACGATCACGATGGGAGAACTGCTCGCCTGAGGCGTCCAGGGTGTTCGGTGTCCTCCGGCCACGAGGCGGGGCACGCGTCCGGCACCACGGCGTGAGAGAGGGCGCGGCCCGTGCGGGTCGCGCCCTGCCGGTCTCCGGCGGTCCGGCCCGCGCGGCTCCGTGTCCGGATCGTGATGTCCGACGGTAATCGTTTGGAACGATCTAAACGTGCAACATGCGTCCCTCAGATCACACCGGGAACCCTGGTGTCGGAGAAAGGAAGCCCTGTGGCTTTCAGGTTGCCGGGCGGGCGCACGCTCAGTGTCGTCGCCCTCGGAGTGCTGGCCGGAACGATGCTCACCGCGGGCGGCAGCGCGGTCGCCTCGACGGCGGGCGAGGACGTCCACGCGTGTGTGAACAAGAAGACGCGGTACGCCCGGATCGTCAACGCCACGGCCAGGTGCCGGACCACGGAGATCCGCGTGACCTGGAGCGCGAAAGCCGGGCAGGCCCGCGTCTCGTCCGGTCCGCAGGGCCCGGCCGGTCCGCAGGGCCCGCAGGGGCCGAAGGGGGAGACCGGCCCGGCCGGTCCGCAGGGCCCGCGCGGTCAGAAGGGCCTGACCGGCGCGCAGGGGCCGAAGGGCGACACCGGCGCGCAGGGCCCCAAGGGCGAGACGGGCCCGGCCGGTCCGCAGGGCCCCAAGGGCGCGGACGGCAAGGACGGGCAGGACGGCAAGCCGGGTCCGCAGGGCCCGAAGGGCGACACCGGCCCCCGCGGTCCCAAGGGCGAGCCGGGCGCCGGCGCCCCGCTGAACATCTACACCAGGACCCAGGGCTTCTCCAACAACGGCAACGGCAGCGCCACGGCCCACTGCGGCTCCGGAGACGTGGCGACCGGCGGCGGCTACTCGCTCAGCAGCCACAAGTACGTCGAGGTCGTCGCGAGCTACCCGCAGAGCGCCGGCAGCTGGACGGTGGCCTTCGACGTGGACTACGGCGTCGTCGACCTCAAGGCCGCGGGCGGCGAGGACACCGGGAAGAGGGCCGGCGAGGGCGGCCCCTCGGCCCAGGGCCTCGGCCCCTCCGCCAGGGGCACCGTCTATGTGATCTGCGCCAAGAAGTGACGTCCCGGCGGGATCCGTGACGGGCGAGGCCCCGCGGCGCGATGCCGGGGGCCTCGCCCACCCGGGCAGGACGGCCCGGGAGCGGGCTCCTGCGGGCCGCCGCCGGATCCGCACGCCCGGCACACGACGAGGGGGTACGGCCCGTGCGGGCCGTACCCCCTCGTGTGCCCGCGGACCGGATCAGCCGAAGACGGCCGGGAGGGTCGCGCTGTGGGTCTCGTGGAGCTCGGCGACCGGGACCTCCAGGACGCCCTCGACGACCAGCGAGGAGCCCCCGGTGGAGCCCAGGCCGTAGCAGGGCACCTCGCGGGAGGCGCACAGCTCGGCGAAGGCGCCGAAGGACTCCGGCCGCACGGTCACCAGCGCCCGGGAGGGCGACTCGCTGAACAGGTCGGTGAACGCGTCGTCCCCGGTCAGGGAGACCGAGCAGCCGATCCCGCGGGCCAGGCAGGCCTCGGCCAGGGCGATGGCCAGCCCGCCGTCGGACAGGTCGTGGGAGCCGGTCAGCAGGCCGCGGGAGGCGGCCTCGGCGAGCACCTCCGCCAGGGCCTTCTCCGCCGCCAGGTCGAGCTCCGGCGGGAGGCCGCCCAGGTGCCCGTGGGCCACGTGGGCCCACTCCGAGCCGCCGAAGTGCTCACCGGTCTCGCCGAGCAGCACGACCTTGTCGCCCTCGCCGGTGAAGCCGCTGGGCACCCGCCGGGCCACGTCCTCGATCACGCCGAGCACGCCCACGACCGGGGTCGGGTGGATCGCGTCCGAGCCCGTCTGGTTGTAGAAGGAGACGTTCCCGCCGGTCACCGGGACGCCGAGGGCCTGGCAGGCGTCGGCCAGGCCGCGCACGGCCTCGGCGAACTGCCACATGACCTCCGGGTCCTCCGGGGAGCCGAAGTTGAGGCAGTTGGTGACGGCCAGCGGCACGGCGCCGGTCACGGCGACGTTCCGGTAGGCCTCGGCCAGGGCGAGCTGGGCCCCGGCGTACGGGTCGAGGCGGGCGTAGCGGCCGTTGCCGTCGGTGGCCAGCGCGATGCCCCGGGTGGTCTCCTGGGCGCCCGGCATGACCTCGCTGACCCGCAGCATGCCCGCGTCGGCGGGCTGGGCCAGCACGGTGTTGCCGCGGACGTACCGGTCGTACTGGGAGGTCACCCACTCCCTGGACGCCAGGTTCGGCGAGCCGAGGAGCGTCAGCAGCGTGGCGCGCAGGTCGTCCGGGCGGGGCAGCTCCGCGGGGGAGGCGGCGTTGAGCGCGGCCTGGCCGGCCGGCTCGTGGTACGGCCGCTCGTAGACCGGGCCCTCGTCGGCCGCGGTGCCCGGCGGGATGTCCACGATGGTCTCGCCGTGCCAGGTCATGACCAGGCGGCCGGAGTCGGTCACCTCGCCGATCACGGTCGCGGGGATGTCCCACTTGGCGCAGATCGCCATGAAGGCGTCGATGTCGTCGGGGGCGACGACCGCCATCATGCGCTCCTGCGACTCGCTCATCAGGATCTCCTCGGGCCGCAGCGAGGGGTCGCGCAGCGGGACGAGGTCGAGCTTGACGTCCATGCCGCCAGTGCCCTTGGCGGCCAGCTCGGTGGTCGCGCAGGAGACGCCCGCCGCGCCGAGGTCCTGGATGCCGACGACCACGTCCGCCTGGTACAGCTCCAGGCAGCACTCGATCAGCAGCTTCTCCATGAACGGGTCGCCGACCTGGACGCTGGGGCGCTTGGCCTGCGACTCGTCCTCGAAGGTCGCGCTCGCCAGCACCGAGGCGCCGCCGATGCCGTCGGGACCGGTCAGCGCGCCGAACAGCACGACCTTGTTGCCGGGGCCGGGGGCGGTGGCCAGCTTGATCTGGTCGGCGCGGAGCAGGCCGACGCAGAGCGCGTTGACCAGTGGGTTGCCGATGTAGCAGGGGTCGAAGACGACCTCGCCGCCGATGTTGGGCAGTCCCAGGCAGTTGCCGTAGTGGCTGATGCCTTCCACCACGCCGGGCAGCACCCGGCGGGTGTCGCTCTGGTCGGCGCCGCCGAAGCGCAGGGAGTCCATGACCGCGACCGGCCGGGCGCCCATCGACATGATGTCGCGGACGATGCCGCCGACACCGGTGGCCGCGCCCTGGTGCGGCTCGACGTAGGACGGGTGGTTGTGCGACTCGATCTTGAAGGTGGCGGCCCAGCCGTCGCCGATGTCCACGACGCCGGCGTTCTCGCCCATGCCGACCAGGAGCGCCTCGGACTTCGGCGCCTTGGTGCCGAACTGGCGCAGGTGCACCTTGGACGACTTGTAGGAGCAGTGCTCGCTCCACATGACGCTGTAGATGGCCAGTTCGGAGCTGGTCGGGCGGCGGCCGAGGATCTGCGCGACCCGCTCGTACTCGTCGGCCTTCATGCCCAGCTCGGCGTAGGGCATGCGCTCGCCGGGGGTCTGCGCGGCCCGCTCGACGGTGTCCAGGGCCGGCCGGTCGGTCTGACTCACGCGTTCACCAGCTTCTTCAGGATCGAGGTGAAGAACCCGCGGCCGTCCGTGCTCGGGGCGCCGGTCAGCTCTTCGACGGCGTGCTCGGGGTGGGGCATCAGGCCGACGACGTTCCCGGCCTCGTTGCGGATGCCCGCGATGTCGTTGAGGGAGCCGTTGGGGTTGCCACCGACGTAGCGGAAGACCACCTGGCCGCCCGCCTCCAGCGCCGCGAGCGTCTCCGCGTCGGCGACGTACCGGCCCTCGCCGTGCTTGATCGGGAGCAGGATCTCCTGGCCCTCGGTGAAGTCGCCGGTCCAGGGGGTGCCGGTGTTCTCCACCCGGATGCCCTGGTCGCGGCAGACATAGTGAAGCCCGGCGTTGCGCATCAGCGCGCCGGGCAGCAGGTGGGCCTCGCAGAGGATCTGGAAGCCGTTGCAGGTCCCCAGGACGGGGAGACCGGCCCGGGCGGCGGGGATCAGCTCCTCCATCAGCGGCGCGAACCGGGAGATCGCTCCGCACCGGAGGTAGTCCCCGTAGGAGAACCCACCGGGCAGGAAGACGGCGTCCACCCCCTTGAGGTCGGGGTCGGCGTGCCACAGCGGGACGGCCTCGCCGCCCGCATGGCGTACGGCACGGGCCGCGTCCTGATCGTCAAGAGTTCCGGGAAAAGTGACGACGCCCACGCGGGCAGCACTCATGACAGAGTTCCCCTCCACAAACGAGCGCCGCGCCGGCGTCTCACACATCGGACGGCGGTCTGCGGCGGTGCGCCCAGGCTATCCGCTCGGCGCGGGGAGCTCACAACGCGGTGCGCGCCCGGGCCGTGTGAGCCGGGCGCGCGGGCCGGGGACGCCCGGCGGGACGGGGAGGCGGCGGACCCCTCAGACGGGGGCGAGCTCGCGGGCGCGGGACGGGGCGGCGCCGGGGCGCGGGGCGTCCGGCCGCAGCGAGAGCCGCTTGCGCAGGTGCACGGTGGTGCCCTGGCCGGGGGCCATGTCGAAGGAGATCTCGTCCACCACGGACCTCATGATCAGGATGCCGCGGCCGTTCTCGACGTCGGTCGGCGGGTAGCGCTCGGGCATCCGCACGACGCCGTGGCCGCTGTCGATGACGCGCACGTCGCAGCGGTCACGGCCGATCGCGGCCTTGACGTGGTAGCGGTTGTCCGGGCCGCCGTGCCGTACGGCGTTGGCGCACGCCTCGGTGACGGCGAGCAGGATGTCGGAGACGCAGCCGGCGGTGACACCGCGGGAGGCCAGGGACTCGCCGAGGACCCTGCGGACCATCGGAATGCCGATCGCCTCTCTCGGCAGAGCCAATGAGAACTCGAAATCCACCGGATCCCTCCCGGGCAAGACATCACCGTGTGAAGGTTTCCCCGGTCGCTCCGGCCTAACCGTGAAAAGGCCGGGATGTTATCCACCGTTGGTCAAGGCGTGGCGGAGTGCACCGTCAGAAGTGGATTTAACCGACATTCAGCAATTGTGAAGCCGGTACCCGGTCATTCAGGATTCGACGGTGACCCGGTAGTCCTCGATGACCGTATTGGCCAGGAGGGTTTCCGCCATTTTCCGGACGTCCGAAAGCGCCGCCTCGTCGGCAGGGCCGTCGATCTCCACCTCGAACCGCTTGCCCTGCCGCACCGCGGTGACCCCGCTGAAGCCCAGCCGGGGCAGGGCGCGGGCGATGGCCTGGCCCTGGGCGTCGAGAATCTCGGGCTTCAGCATGACGTCCACGATGACGCGCGCCACGGTGTTCCTCCAGGATGCGGCGGTGATGGTCGGGCGGCACAAGCGTAACGGTCCCGGGCCGGCGCGCCGCCGCCGGGACCCGGCCCGGGCGCGGGAGCGGGGACGCGGGGCGGGCCGGGGGACTCCACGACGCTCTGCGGCACTCCACGACGCTCTCTGCGGCACTCCGCGGGACCCGCAGGGCTCCGCGGGACTCCACGGCACTCCGCGGGGAAGGTGACGCCCCGGCACGGGTGCGGAGGCGGCGGGCGGGGAACGGGATCGGTATGGACGCCGGGGCAGGGGTTGCGCAGGGGTGTGTGATTTCTGCCACGATGTCTGCAAACGCGGACGGACCACCATCAACCGGCTCCGTCGCGGAGCTGACCGGCCGGACGCGAGTGGCGACCCCACCCGTGGCGGCCCCGAGCACACAGGAGCGGCACGTGACAGCCGACGCCTCTCGTGGTGCGGAAGCACCCCCCGAGCTCGTCCAGTTGCTGACCCCCGAAGGCGAGCGGGTCGAGCATCCCGACTACGACATCGACCTGACGCCCGAGGAGGTCCGCGGGCTCTACCGCGACCTGGTCCTGGTGCGCCGCGTCGACCTGGAGGCCGTCGCCCTGCAGCGCCAGGGCGAGCTGGGCCTGTGGGCCTCGCTGCTCGGCCAGGAGGCCGCGCAGATCGGCTCCGGCCGGGCCCTCACCGACGCCGACATGGCCTTCCCGACCTACCGCGAGCACGGCGTGGCCTGGTGCCGCGGCGTCGATCCGGTGAACCTCCTCGGCCTGTTCCGCGGGGTCAACCACGGCGGCTGGGACCCCGCCGAGCACAACTTCCACCTCTACACGATCGTCATCGGCAGCCAGACCCTGCACGCGGTCGGCTACGCCATGGGCATCCAGCGCGACGGGGCCGTCGGCGAGGACGGTGCCGCCTCGATCGTCTACTTCGGCGACGGCGCCACCTCCCAGGGCGACGTGAACGAGTCGTTCATCTGGGCCTCGGTGTTCAACGCCCCGGTCGTGTTCTTCTGCCAGAACAACCAGTGGGCGATCTCCGAGCCGCTGGAGAAGCAGTCGCGCATCCCGCTCTACCGGCGGGCCAGCGGGTTCGGCTTCCCCGGCATCCGGGTGGACGGCAACGACGTCTTCGCCTGCCTCGCGGTCACCCGCAAGGCGCTGGCCGACGCCCGCTCCGGGCAGGGCCCGGTGCTGATCGAGGCCTACACCTACCGAATGGGCGCGCACACCACCTCCGACGACCCCACCCGCTACCGGCTGGCCGACGAGCTGGAGGCATGGAAGCTCAAGGACCCGATCGAGCGGGTCAAGGCGTACCTGGTCCGCAACGACCTCGCCGACCAGGCGTTCTTCGACGAGATCGACGCCGAGGCCGCCGCGCTCGGCAAGGACATGCGCCGGCGCTGCCTGGAGATGCCGGATCCGCAGCCGCTGGAGATCTTCGACCACGTGTACGCGGAGCCGCACCGGCTCGTGGAGGCCGAGCGCGCCGAGTTCGCCGCCTACCTCGCCGGATTCGAGAACGAGGGGGTCGAAGGATGACGACGCTCACCCTGGCCAAGGCGCTCAACGAGGGCATGCGCAAGGCGATGGAGGACGACCCCAAGGTCCTCGTCATGGGCGAGGACGTGGGCAAGCTCGGCGGCGTCTTCCGCGTCACCGACGGGCTGCAGAAGGACTTCGGCGAGCAGCGGGTCATCGACACCCCGCTGGCCGAGTCGGGCATCATCGGCACCGCCATCGGCCTGGCGCTCCGCGGCTACCGGCCGGTCTGCGAGATCCAGTTCGACGGCTTCGTCTTCCCCGCCGCCGACCAGATCATCACCCAGCTCGCCAAGATGCCGATGCGCTCGCTCGGCAAGCTCCGCCTCCCGGTCGTCGTGCGCATCCCGTGCGGCGGCGGCATCGGGGCGGTCGAGCACCACAGCGAGTCCCCCGAGGTCTACTTCACGCACACCGCGGGCCTGCGGGTGGTGGCCTGCTCCAACCCGGCGGACGCCTACACGATGATCCAGCAGGCGATCCGCTGCGACGACCCGGTCATCTTCTTCGAGCCCAAGCGCCGCTACTGGGACAAGGCCGAGGTCGACACCTCCGCCGCCGCCGACGGCTGGCACCCGCTCGACGCGGCCCGCGTCGCCCGGCCCGGCGCCGACGCCACCCTGCTGGCCTACGGGCCGATGGTGCGCACCTGCCTGGAGGCCGCGCACGCCGCCCAGGAGGACGGCCGGTCCCTGGAGGTCATCGACCTGCGCTCGCTCAACCCGCTGGACCTGCCCGTGGTGGTGGAGTCCGTACGGCGCACCGGGCGGTGCGTCGTGGTGCACGAGGCCCCCGTCTTCAACGGCTACGGGGCCGAGCTGGCCGCCCGGATCACCGAGGAGTGCTTCTACCACCTGGAGGCGCCGGTGCTGCGGGTGGGCGGGCCGTCCACGCCGTACCCGCCGTCCCGGCTGGAGGACCACTACCTGCCGGACCTGGACCGGGTGCTGGACGCCGTCGACCGCGCGTTCGCGTTCTGAGAGGGGGGACGGTGAAGGAGTTCAAGCTCCCCGACGTGGGCGAGGGCCTGACCGAGGCCGAGATCGTCCGCTGGCACGTCAAGCCCGGCGACCCGGTCGAGGTCAACCAGACCATCGTGGAGATCGAGACGGCCAAGGCGGTCGTCGAGCTGCCCTGCCCGTTCGAAGGGGTGGTGGCCGCGCTGCTCGCCGAGGAGGGCGAGACCGTCGACGTCGGCCGCCCCATCATCGCGGTCGACGACGGCTCGGGCCCGGCGGCGCAGGCGCCGGCCCGGCCGCCGGCCGAACGGCAGGCCCTGGCCGAGGACATGGTCCCGGCGATCCCGGCGGACTCCGCGGGCGGCCCGGGAGGTACGGCGGGAGCCGGCGACCCCGCCGGCAAGCGCCAGCCCGTGCTGGTCGGCTACGGGGTCAAGCCGGGCGCGTCCCGGCGCCGCCCCCGCAAGCAGTCGCACGCCCCGCAGGGCTCCGCGGCGTCTCCGGCAGCTCCGGCACGTCCGGCCGCCGCGCCCGCGGCCGGGAGCACCGGGGCGTCCCGCAACGGCGTCCCGGCGGCTCCCGGCGGAGCCGCGCAGGCTCCCGCGCCGGTGCGCCCCGCACAGTCCTCCGCACAGGTCCCCTCGCCGGGTGCCGCGCCCGCCCCCGGGACGGCGCCGGGCGAGGGCCGGGTCGCGGTGCTGGCCAAGCCCCCCGTGCGCAAGCTCGCCAAGGACCTCGGGATCGACCTCGCCACGATCACCGGGACCGGGCCGCAGGGCTCGATCACCCGGGACGACGTGCACGCCGCCCTGGAGGCCGCGCGGGAGCCCGCCCGGCAGGCCGCGCCCGCCGCGGCGGGAGGCGAGGAGCGCGTCCCGATCAGGGGCGTGCGGAAGGCGACCGCCCAGGCCATGGTGGCCTCGGCGTTCACCGCGCCGCACGTCACCGAGTTCCTCCAGATCGACATGACCGCCACCATGGAGGCGGTCGTGCGGCTGCGCGCCATGGAGGAGTTCGCCGGGGTCAAGGTCTCGCCGCTGCTCCTGGTCGCGAAGGCCCTGCTGGTGGCCGTCCGGCGTCACCCGATGGTCAATTCGGCCTGGGACGAGGCGGCGCAGGGGATCGTGGTCAAGCACTACGTGAACCTCGGCATCGCCGCCGCCACCCCGCGCGGCCTGCTCGTGCCCAACGTCAAGGACGCTCACGCGCTCTCCCTGCCGGAGCTGGCCGCGGCGCTGACCTCGCTCGCCGAGACCGCCCGGGCCGGCCGTACCCAGCCGGCCGACATGGCGGGCGGCACGATCACGATCACCAACGTGGGCGTGTTCGGGGTGGACGCGGGCACGCCGATCCTCAACCCGGGCGAGTCGGCGATCCTCGCCCTCGGCCAGGTCAGGGACCTGCCCTGGGTGGTGGACGGGCAGATCGTGCCGCGCAAGGTGTGCACGCTCGCGCTCTCCTTCGACCACCGGGTGGTGGACGGCGAGCTCGGCTCGCTGTTCCTGCGCGACATCGGGGCCATGCTCGAGGACCCGCTGCGCATGCTCGCCTGGGGCTGAGCCCCGGCCGCCGGGTCGGTCCCCGCACACCCGGGGACCGCCGGGCTGGTCCCTCCGCACCTGGGGATCCGCGGCTCGGTCCCCGCACACCCGGGGACCGCTCCCGCGCCGGACGGTTCCTCCGGGGAGGGCCGCCCCGCCGGGCCGTCCCTTCCCGGGCGGTCCAGCGGGGCGGAGGGCGGCGGCCGGGCGGCCCGCCGTACGCTGGCGGCCATGCGAACCGAGAGGGAGACCATGTTCCGCCACGTCGTGCTGCTCGCCTGGACCCCCGACGCCACCGACGAGCAGAAGGCCGCCGTCCTGACCGCGCTGGGCACGCTGCCGGGGGCCATCCCGCAGATCCGCTCCTACGCCTTCGGCGCCGACGCGGGCGTCTCCCCCGGCAACCACGACCTGGCGATCGTCGCCGACTTCGACGACGCCGAGGACTACGCCGTCTACCGGGACCACCCGGTGCACCAGGCCGTCATCGCCGAGCGCATCAAGCCGATCCTGGCCTCCCGCGCCGCCGTGCAGTTCGAGGTCTGAGCGGGACCCGGCGCGGCTCCCGGCCCGGGGCGGCCCGCTGGATCCTTCCGGGCGACCTGCCGGAGCCGCCCGGTCACGCCCAGCGCAGGGTGGGCGGCCGGGACGGGGACGCGGCCGTGGAGCGGGCCGTGCGGCGGGAGCGGGCGCTCGCCAGCAGGCGCAGGTCGCCGCCGCGCGGCTCGCCCGGCGTGATCAGCGTCTTGTCCAGGGCGGTCGGGCCGGACGAGCCGAGCCAGACGCGCACGCCCAGCGCCTCGGCGACCGCCTCCGGCCAGTCACCGATCCCATCGCCGTAGCGGGGGCGGGCCCGGCCCAGCAGCGCGGTGAGCCGGGCCTGCCCGGCCAGGTCGCCCCTGCGCCCCACCGGGATCTCACCGACGTCGTAGGAGTGGCACATCCGCCGGACCGGCGCGTCCAGGTGGGTCAGGGCCAGGGCGTCCGCGCCGCCCGCCACCGCCAGCGCGTAGCGGTGCGCGACGGCGTCGAAGTGCCCGCTCCGGAACGGGCCCTGCCAGCGGCCGTCCCGGTTGTGCGGCTCCGGCAGGCGCAGGCCGGGGTCCTCGGTGACCAGCGGGCCCGGCCCGTGCCGCGTCGTGTAGGTGCGCAGCACGCCGAGCCGTACGGCCGCCGCCCCGTCGAGCATTTCCAGTGCGTTGGCGAAGGTCGTGGTGCTCCACGTCGTGTGGGGGTGGAAGCCGTGCCACTCGTCGAGCAGCACCCCCTGCGCGCCCTCGAAGACGACGGGCCGCCTGCGCAGCAGGGCCGCGGTGTAGGAGGAGTCGACGAGGATCGCCCGCTCGGCGAAGGCCCGGTAGGCCGCCACGCAGTCGGCCACCGGCGGCCCGGCCTCCCCGAGCCGCTCACGCAGCGCCGCCAGCTTGCGGGCCAGCGCCCACGGCCGCTCGCAGTCGCCGGCCTTCGGGGCCATGAAGGGGTTCTCCAGCGCGTAGGCCATCACCTCGCCGACGCCCATCCCGCAGGACCCGTGCCGGTTCTCGCCGCGGGCCAGCTCCCGGGCCCGCCCGGCCGCCACGTGGTACGGCGTGGCGAGCAGGGCCTCCCGGTCGATGGTGAGCATGCCGTACGGGTGGGGGACGCCGATCCGGCGCAGGTGGTCGACCTCGGCGGTCATCGCGAACGGGTCCACCACCGTGAACCGGGACAGGTGGGTCGGCACGCCGCGCAGGGTCCCCGACCCGAACTGCGAGAACGTGTGGTGCCGGCCGTCGGGCAGGACGACGTTGTGCCCGGCCTGGGCGCCTCCGTTGAACCTGACCACCGCCGAGACCCCGCCCTGCGCGCAGAGCCAGTCGACGACGGTGCCCTTGCCGGCGTCGCCGTACCCGAGGTCGACGACGATCACGTGGTCCTTCACAGCCTGATCACCCCGCTCCCGCCCTCTCCGGGACCGTCGCCGGGGCCGAGCAGGCCGCCGGGGCCGCCGCCGGTCGCGAGCGGAGCGCGGCCCAGGGGGGCCAGCGCCCGGGAGACCGAGGCGCCGGCGGTGGAGCCGATCTCCGCCAGGTGGTCCAGGCCCTCCTCGAGGCCGACGGCGTCCTCGCCCAGGCCGACGGTGAGCGCGATGGTCTCGCAGAGCGCGTCCAGGTCGTCGAGCTCCAGCACGTTCTGCCCGAGGAGCCCGCGCCAGGTCTCCCTCACCGTGCGGTTGCGGGAGTGGCTCGTCCCGGCGGGCAGGATGAAATAGACGTCGTACATCCGGGTCAGCTCGGCGACGATCTCCCGGGTCGGGATGTCCCGCTCCAGCCGGTCGCCGATCACCGCGGCGACCTCGCGCCGCTTCACCTCCGGGTACGGCAGCTCGTCGCCGATGATGAACAGATAGCCCCGGCGGCCCCGTTTCTCGTGGCAGTCGATCGAGGTGTGCCGGGCCATGAAGTACATCGCCAGCTCGTAGGACTCGGTCAGCTGGCCGCCGCCCCCGCCCTCCAGCAGGATCCTGCCGAGGTGCTCGTCCATCCGGTTGTCGGACTCGTACTGCGCGACCTGGAGCGGGGCCCGGTCGCAGGTGGCGTCGCCGATCGCGCCGAACAGGATCTGCGGGTCGGTGGCGTAGCCCTTGCGCAGCAGCAGGCCGAGCAGGTCGGGCAGGCGGGTCTGCAGGACGCGGGGCACGCGTCCCATCGAGCCGGTCACGTCGAAGAGCACGGCCACGGCCAGGGAGGAGGGGTGCTCGGCGGAGTCGCGGCTCTCCCGGACCGCCACGCCGTAGGGGTTCAGCTCGTCGTGCACGGTGCGGGCGCCGCCGTCGGTGTGGGCGAAGGCGCTGGCGCCGGTGGCCGCCCGGAGGCGGGAGGTGGCGGAGTAGACGTCGGTGGACCAGATGCCGCTTCCCATGGGGATCTTCTTTCGCAGAGGAGGTCGTCGGGGGCGTGCTGTCCGGGGTTCTCACAGCCGGAGCGGGCGGTATCTCCGCGGCCCGTAGAGGTCTTCCAGGAGCTCGTCGAGCTCGGCGAGGAGCCGCCAGGCGTCGCGGGGCGGGGCCAGCAGGCTGCCGCGGAGGAAGGCGCGCATGCGTGCTGGAACGTTCCGGCAGTCCGGGCCGGTCTGGTCGGGGCGTACGCCCATCAGGGCGGCGACGCAGCGGGTGGCGAGCCGGATGTCCAGGATTTCGGTGGCGGGCCGGCGGGCCAGGACGTCCGGCGGGTAGTCCTCGCGGCACCGGGCGACCAGGGCGGTCAGCGGGGCGCCGGTCGGGACCGACTGGCTCCAGTCGACGAGCACCAGGCCGTGCTCGATCGGGTGGACGAGGACGTGGTGGCCGAAGACGGCTCCGTGCACGATCCCGGCCCGGTGCGCCGTGCCGACCGCCACCAGCAGCCGCCGCCAGATCCACGCGGTGTCCCGGGGGTCGAGCACGGGCCGGCGGCGCCGTACCTCGTCGAGGGTGAGGAAGCCGTCCGGGACCCGGCTGACCACGTTGACCTGGCGTTCCACTCCGCCTGCGCGGTGCCGGAAGGAGTCGGCCAGGCGGGGCACGTACGGCAGGAGCCGGGGGTCGGCCTCGCGCTCCAGGGTGCGCAGCGCCTCGGCCTCGCGCCGGAGCAGGTCGTTGTCGGCCGGGCGGAGCGGCACCTTGACCAGCAGGTCGCCCTCGCAGGCGCGGAGCACGGCCGTGGCGCCCCGGTGGAGGGTCCGGCCGATCCGGTGGGTCCCCCGGCGGGTGGTGACGACCGTCTCCTCCGGACCGGTGCGGTCCTCCCCGGTCTCCCCGGTCTCCCCGGTCCTGCCGGTTTCCCTGGTTTCCCCGGTCTCGCCGGGCGCACCGGTCCCGCCGGTCCCGTCGCGCAGGGCGGCGTCCCAGAGCGCGGCCAGGCGGGCGAAGGCCTCCGGGGCGCCGGGAGCGGCGGTCAGGTCGGGGTGGAGGAGCCGGGCCAGCCGCCGGTAGGTCCGGCGCGGCGCGTCGCCGCCGAACAGGTCCCGGGGGGTCCTGGCGGCGCAGACCAGGGCGATCGCCTCGGCGGTCGTGGCCGCCGGGTGTCCTCGCGCGCGTTCCGGGGCGGGGCCGGGCGGCCGGGCGGTGGCCGCCGGGTCTCCTCCCCGGCGGGCCGGGGCGGGATCGGGCGGCCGGGGGGCGGTCACCGGATCTCCTCCTCCCGCTCGGGCCGCAGCAGGGCCGGGTGGAGGAGCCTGGCGTCGCCGGCCCGGTAGAGCTTGGCCCGGGGGCCGCCGCGGGGGCCGCCGCTCTCGGTGGTCTGCCCGGTGCTCTCCACGAACCCCGGGACCGAAAGGACCTTGCGGTGGAAGTTGCCGGCGTGCAGCGGGACGCCC
The DNA here is from genome assembly GCF_042650625.1 of Planomonospora corallina. Taxonomy (NCBI): domain Bacteria; kingdom Bacillati; phylum Actinomycetota; class Actinomycetes; order Streptosporangiales; family Streptosporangiaceae; genus Planomonospora; species Planomonospora corallina. The sequence goes on along the minus strand of NZ_JBHSBM010000054.1, from coordinate 15,436 downwards.
CAGACCGCCTCGTAGACCCCGCGCAGCTCGGAGATGGTGAAGGTCTCGCCGGCGAAGGCGGTGGCCAGCGGGGTGTACTCCAGCTTGGCGCGGGCCCGCTCCAGGGCGTGGTCCAGGATGCGCTCGTGGTCGAAGGCCAGCTCCGGCAGGTGGTCGATGCTGATCCAGGCGGCGTCGGAGGCGTCCGATCCGGCCCGCGGGTCGGGCAGTCTGGGAGCGAACGCCAGGTAGGAGACCGAGACGACCCGCATCCGGGGGTCGCGCCCGGGCGCCCCGTAACTGGCGAGCTGCTCGATGTGGACCCGGCCCGCCACGGCCGTCCCCTCGGTCGGCTCCCCGGACGCGGAGGCGGTCACGGCGGTCTCCTCGGCCGGTCCCTCGGCCGCGGCCGGCTCCCCGGCGACGGAGGCGGTCATGCCCGTCTCCTCGGCCAGTTCCCTGATCGCGGCCTGGTCCAGGTCCTCGCCCGGCCGGATGAAGCCCCCCGGCAGTGCCCAGCGCCCCGCGAAGGGAGGCTCGCCCCGCTCGACCAGGAGCACGTGCAGCAGGCCCTCGATGATCGTGAGAGCCACCACGTCGACCGTCACGGCGACCGGCGGATAGGCCCGCGGGTCGTAGTCGGCCAGGTCTTCGCGTTCATCCATCGCCAGTCCTTCTCAGATTGAGACAATCTCAGTATGAGAAAAATTTGGAGCCGGGTCAACCCCCGTGGATACGCCGGGCCGACGGGCGTGGTGGGCACAGGTGGTGGACACGCGGAGGGGGCGGCCCCGTGTGACACGGGACCGCCCCCTCGGTGCCCGCCCGCGGCAGGAGCGGGCGAGCGTGGGACCTCGAGGCCACGAGGGGCCTCGGGAGACCTCTGGAGGTCTCGGAAGGTCTTAGAACGCGTCCTCCGGCAGCTCCATCAGCTCCAGGCCGGTCTCGGCCAGGACGCGGCGCTCGGCGGCGATGCGCGGCAGGACGGTCTTGGTGAAGAAGGAGGCGGCGGCGACCTTGCCGGTGTAGAAGGCCTTGTCCTCATCCGCCGAGCCCAGCGCGTTCAGCGCGATCTCGGCCTGGCGGAGCAGCAGCCAGCCGATCACCAGGTCGCCCAGGGCGAGCAGGAACCGGGTGGTGTTGAGGCCGACCTTGTAGACCTCCTTCGGGGCCTCCATCGAGCCCAGGGCCCAGCCGGCCAGGGTGTCGGCCATGGCCTTGACCTCGTCGGCGGCCTCGGCGAGGAGCGCGCGCTCCTCCTTCAGGCGGCCGTTGCCGGCCTCGGAGGCGGCGAAGGCCTTGATGTCGTTGTAGAGCGAGCCGAGGGCGACGCCCTGGTTGCGCAGGACCTTGCGGAAGAACAGGTCCTGGCCCTGGATCGCGGTGGTGCCCTCGTAGAGCGAGTCGATCTTGGCGTCCCGGATGTACTGCTCGATCGGGTACTCCTGCAGGTAGCCGGAGCCGCCGAGGGTCTGCAGCGAGCGGGAGAGCATCTCGTAGGAGCGCTCGGAGCCGACGCCCTTGACCAGCGGGAGGAGCAGGTCGTTCATCGCCTCGGCGTGCTCGTCCCGGCGGCCCTCGGACTCGGCGATCTGCACCGCGTCCTGGTAGGTGGCGGTGAGCAGGACCAGCGCCCGCATGCCCTCGGCGTAGGCCTTCTGGAGCATGAGCTCGCGGCGGACGTCCGGGTGGTGCGTGATGGTGACGCGCGGGGCGGTCTTGTCGGCCATCTGGGTCAGGTCGGCGCCCTGGACGCGGGACTTGGCGTAGTCCAGCGCGTTGAGGTAGCCGGTGGAGAGCGTGGCGATGGCCTTGGTGCCGACCATCATGCGGGCCTGCTCGATGACCATGAACATCTGCTTGATGCCCGCGTGCACGTCGCCGACCAGCGTGCCGACGGCCGGGTGCTTCTCGCCGAAGGTGAGCTCGCAGGTCGTGGAGACCTTCAGGCCCATCTTCTTCTCGACGTTGGTGACGTAGACGCCGTTGCGCTCGCCGAGCTCGCCGGTCTCCAGGTCCACGTGGTACTTGGGAACCAGGAAGAGCGACAGGCCCTTGGTGCCGGGGCCGTGGCCCTCGGGACGGGCCAGCACCAGGTGGAAGATGTTCTCCGCCATGTCGTGCTCGGCGCTGGTGATGAAGCGCTTGACGCCCTCGATGTGCCAGGTGCCGTCAGGCTGCTGCACGGCCTTGGTGCGGCCGGCGCCGACGTCGGAGCCCGCGTCCGGCTCGGTCAGCACCATGGTGGAGCCCCACTGGCGCTCGATCGCCATCTCGGCGAAGCGCTTCTGCTCGTCGTTGCCGATGGTGTGCAGGATGTGGGCGAAGCCGGGGCCGCTGGCGTACATCCACAGGGCGGGGTTCGAGCCGAGGACGAGCTCGACGAGGGCCCAGGCGATGCTGCGGGGCAGGCCGGGGCCGCCCAGCTCGGTGGGGAGGTCGAGGTTGGTCCAGCCCGCGTCGCGCAGGGCGTAGAAGGACTTCTTGATGCCCTCGGGCATCTTCACGGTGCTGGTCGCCGGGTCGAACACCGGGGGAGTGCGGTCGCCCTCCTCGAAGGAGTCGGCGAGCACCGTGGTGGCGAGGCGGTTGAGCTCGTCCAGCATGGTGCGTACGACGTCCTCGTCCAGCTCCGCGAAGCGCCCGGTGCCCAGGATCTCCCGGCGGCCGAACACCTCGAAGAGGTTGAACTCCAGGTCACGGATGTTGCTCTTGTAGTGGCCCATGAGGTCTGCTCCTTGAAACCGGGGGTCCGGGGATAGGCACGTACTGGTCGGTAACCTTACCCAGAATGCTACCCGCCGGTAACCCGCAGAAACAGCCATGTCCGGGAGGTTCGTCACATGTCTGTGGATAGACCGTGACCTGCCCGAACCGTACAGCCGACCGGAGAGTGGTCGAGTCTGCGCGGACGGTGATCGACCGGCGGGGCGGGCTCTTCTAGGCTCGTCGCATGAGGGAACGGCAGATCCTGGCCGAGCTGGCCGAACGCTGGCGGGCGGACCTTTCGGAGTGGGGCATCCCGCAGGAGATCGCGGCGCGGGCCCCGGCCGACCCGTGGAGTCACTCGCCGGCCCGGTTCGCCGGACGCACCGACCACGCGCTGCGGGACCCGGGCGGCCCGACGCGGGACCGGCTCGCCGAGGCGCTCCCGCCCGGCGGGACCGTCCTGGACGTGGGCGCCGGCACGGGGGCGGCGTCTCTGCCGCTGTTCGGGCCGCGCGCCGCCGGTCCCGGCGTGCCACCGGGTGTGCCGCCGGGCGGGGCACGGGGTGCGGGCGCGGCGGGTGAGGCCGGCGGCGGCCGGGCCGGTCGGGGCGGTCGGGGCGGTGCGGTCGCGGGCGGTCCGGGAGGGCTGGTCGCGGTCGACACCTCCGCCGCGATGCTGGCCGAGCTGGACTCCCGGGCCGAGGAGCTGGGTGTGCCGGCCCGGACGGTCCTGGGCCGCTGGCCCGACGTGGCGGAGCGGGTGCCGGTGGCCGACGTCGCGGTGGCCGCCCACGTCGTCTACAACGTGCCGGACCTGGCCGGCTTCCTGACCGAGCTGACCCGGCACGCCCGGCGCAGGGTCGTCCTGGAGCTCACCCACCACCACCCGATGAGCTGGCTCAACCCGCTCTGGGCGCGTTTCCACGGTCTCGTCCGCCCCGAGCGGCCCACGGCCGGCGACGTGGAGGCGCTGGTCCGGGAGCTGGGGTACGGCGTGCGCCGCGAGGAGCACCCGGATCCGCAGCCGCGGTTCGCGAGCCTGGAGGAGCTGGCCGAGAGCGCCTGCCGCCGGCTCTGCCTGGACCCCGGGCGGGCGGAGGAGGTGGTGGCGGCCGCCGTCGAGCTGGACATGTGGCCGGTGCTCCGGGGCCGGCTGGTCACGCTCTGGTGGGACACGACCCCGGCGGGGACCGGGTGACCGGCACGGCGCGGGCAACGTAACCGGCTTAGTTCTTTAAGGGGTTACAACACCAGCTTGACGGTTTAGACGGTGTCGCGGTTGGGTGGACGCATGATTGACGTTCACTTCGTGACCTTCGACTGCGCCGCGCCGTACGAGCTGGCGACCTTCTGGCGGGACGCCACGGGCGCCGAGATCCACCCCGCGACGGACAAGGACGACGACGAGGTCCTCCTCCTCGGCACGCCGAACCTGCTCTTCATCAAGGTCCCCGAGGGCAAGACCGCCAAGAACCGCGTCCACCTGGACGTCACCGGCTCCGCCGGCAGCACCCGCGACCAGGAGGTCGAGCGCCTGCTCGGCCTCGGCGCCACCATCCAGGCGGACCGGCGCAACCCCGACGGCTCCGGCTGGGTGACCATGCTCGACCCGGAGGGCAACGAGTTCTGCGTCTGCCGGAGCGAGGCGGAGCGGGAGCAGGCCGGGTCCGCCCAGGCCTGACCCCGGCGGGGGCCGGAGCGGCGCGGCGGCGCAGCCGGTGACTCCGGCGGGAGCTCCGGCGATGGAGCCGCCGGTGACTCCGGTGGGAGTTCCGCCGAGGGCTCCGGTGGGACTTCCGCCGGCGGCTCCGGCGGGACTCCGGCGGAGGCGGGACCGGTCGCCTGCCGCCGCCCGCCCGGGCCCGCTCAGTGGCCGTGCGGCAGGGACGTCTGCCCCCGCCCGCGCAGGACCAGCGTCAGCACCGCGGTGACCAGGTAGACCGCGACCCCGCCCTGGAGCGAGTCGAGGGCCGCGCTGAACGGGCCCTGCTGGTCGACGATCAGCTGCACCGGGTACATCAGCGCGGCCGAGCCGAGCGCGGGATAGAGGGAGAAGCGCCACGGGCGGCGCAGGGCCCAGAGCCGGGCCTGCCGGGTCGCCCGGTCCCCGCTGCCGGGCCGGGCGGTGGAGCCGACCGTCGCGACCAGCGAGAAGAGGGCGATGCCCAGGCAGAGCGCCCAGGTGAGGTCGGCGTCCCCGGGAAGGACGACGCCCATGCCGAAGCTGGCGGCCGCGGCCGCGCCACCGGTCACCGCGGCGGCCTTCCAGGGCGCGCCGCGCAGGGCCGCGCCGGCGAGGGACATCTCGTCGCGCCGGGTCAGTTCGTTCTTCGTGTCGTTTCCCATGCCCTCAGGCTGCCTCTCCGGCCCCGCCGGCCGCATCGGGGTGCGACCCTGATTCCCCCCCTAGCCGCCGGCCCCACCGGCCTCGGGATTTCCACCGATCCGGCCCGCGTGACGGCGTCCGCGCCGTTGGCACGTTTTCGAAAGAATGTGCGAGTGCAGCGTGCGCGGCGTGCGGCGGCGCGGTAGCGTTGGGCCCGTCGGGAGTCAGGTGCCCCCCATGTCGGCCTACCAGGGGGGATCCATGTTCGCCCTCGCTCGGTGGCAGCGCGTCGCGGTGGTCGCGCTGCTCATCCTGCCGATCCTCGTGATCGTCGTCCTCTCCCTGCCGGTCTGGATGTCCTGGCCGTGGCTCCGCGCCGAGCGCCGGGCGGACGTGCTCGCCCTGGTGGAGAAGCTCACGGGCTGCCTGCAGGCGTTCGTGCGGGCGGACCGGGGCACGGGCAGGGGCACGGACCGGAACACCGCCCGGGGCGGCGCGCGAATCGACGGCCGGGCCGGTGAGCGGGACGGCGGCCGGACCGGTGACCGGGGTGGTGACCGGGGTGCGCCGGGCGGGCCGCGCCGGCGCCGCCGGTAGGTTGGCCGCATGCCCGTGACCTTCCGCACCGCCGGCCTCGGCGACCTCCCGCACGTCGTCGCCATGATCGCCGACGACGCCATCGCCGCCGCCCGCACGGGCTCCTACGGAGAGGAGCACCGCGCCGCCTTCGCCGCCATCGAGGCCGACCCGAACAACGAGCTGATCGTCGCCGAGCTGGACGGCGAGCTCGTGGGCACCATGCAGCTGACCTACATCCCCGGCATCGCCCGCCGCGGTGCCTGGCGGCTGCAGATCGAGGCCGTACGGATCACCTCCGCCCTGCGCGGGCAGGGGCTCGGCCGGAAGATGATCGAGTGGGCGCTCGACCGGGGGCGCGAGCGCGGCTGCCTCATGGCCCAGCTCACCACCGACAAGTCGCGCCGGGACGCCCACCGCTTCTACGAGTCCCTCGGCTTCACCGCCTCCCACGAGGGTTACAAGCTCGACCTGGCCTGAGCGGCCGGGCCCACGCCCGAGCCGGGTCCTCCCCCCGGGCCCGCACCTGCGCCGGGGTCGCCCCTCGAACCGGGCCCCCTCGAACCGGGCCCGCACCCGGACTCCGGGGACGGGGATCCGGGGACGGGGATCCGGGGTCAGAGCGGGGCGATCTCCACGAGGTTGTCGTGGTAGACGGCGCCCCGGCCCAGGTCGGCGTCGCGCTCGCCCACCACGGCGTTGACCGCCGCGCCGCCCGGGCTCAGCTTGCGCCAGTGCCCCTTCGTGGAGGCCGCCACGCCGGGCCGTACCCGCTCGCTGATCTCCACCTCGGCCTCGAACGCGCCGTGCTCGTTGAACACGCGCACCCGCTGCCCGGCGGCCAGGCCCCGCGCCGCCGCGTCCTGCGGGTTCACCGTGACCCGGGGCCCGCCGGAGCGGCGCAGCAGCTCGGGGTTGTTGCCGAAGGTCGTGTTGAGGAACGTGTGCGGGGCCGGGGTGACCAGCGCCAGCGGGTACCGCTCCCGCGAGGCGGTGGCCGTGTGCGGCGGCACGTAGGCCGGGCCCTGCGGGAAGCGCAGCCGGCCCGAGGGCGTCGGGAAGCCCTCGGCGAAGGGCAGGAACGGCCGCGGCACGTTCAGCCGGACCCAGCCCTCCTTGCGGAGCCGGTCCAGCGTGATCCCCTCCAGGGACGGGTGGCCGGAGGACAGCAGCTGCTCGGCCAGCTCCAAGTCGGAGTCGTACAGCGACGGCTCCGTCAGCCCCATGTGCCGGGCCAGGCGGCGGAACGTCTCGGTGGTGGACAGGCACTCGCCCGCCGGCGCCGTGGCCGGCTCGTTCCACAGCAGGTACATGTGCCCGTAGCCGGCGTGCAGGTCCATGTGCTCGGTCTGCATGGTCGCCGGGAGCACGATGTCGGCGTAGTCGGCTGTGTCGGTCGGGAACTGCTCCATCACGACCGTGAACAGGTCCTCGCGGAGCAGCTTCTCCCGGATGCGGTTCTGGTCGGGGGAGGAGGCCATCGGGTTGGCGGCGTAGACCCACAGGCACTTCACCGACTCGTCCAGCTCCGAGGCCAGCCTGGTCATGGTGAGCGTGCGGACCGGCCGGGCCAGCAGGTCGTCGCGGGTGTCGATGTCCAGGTGGATGTGGCCGCTGGTGGAGTAGGCGAGCCCGCCGCCCGGGTGGCGCCAGTCGCCGGTCACCGCGGGGATGGCCGCCAGCGCGCGCAGCGTCGCGCCGCCGCCCGCGTGCCGCTGGATGCCCATCGTGGCGCGGATGCCGGTGGGGCGGGTGCGCGCCAGGCGCAGGCCCAGCGCCCGCACGTCCTCCTCCGGCAGGCCGGTGATCTCCGCGACGCGCGCCGGGGGGTGGCGCAGGATCTCCTCGCGGAAGGACTCCCAGCCCTCGGTGTGCCGGGCCAGGTAGTCGTCGTCCTGCGCGCCCTCGGCCAGCACCACGTGGAGCAGCCCGAGCGCCAGGGCCGTGTCGGTGCCCGGCCGGATCGGCAGGTGCTCGTCGGCCTGCTCCGCGGTGCGGGTCCGGACCGGGTCGATCGCCACCACGTGCGCCCCGGCCGCGCGGGCCTCCTGGACGAACTTCCACAGGTGGTGCCCGCTGGTGAGGGTGTTGGTGCCCCAGAGCAGGATCAGCTTCGAGTGCGCGAAGTCCTCGGGGTCCATGCCGCCGGGCGTGCCGTTGACCTGGCGCAGGCCCTCGTTGCCCGCCGCCGCGCAGATGTTCAGGCGGTGCCGGGAGGCGCCGAGCACGTTCCAGAACCGCCGGCCCGCGATCCCCTCGCAGCCCTGCAGGTAGCCCAGGCTCCCGGTGCCGACGTAGGGCCAGATCGCCTCGCCGCCGTGCTCGTCGACGATCGCGCGCAGCCGTATGGAGATCTCCTGCAGAGCCTCGTCCCAGGAGATGCGCTCGAACTCGCCCGAGCCCTTGGGGCCGACCCGCCGCAGCGGGTGCAGGACGCGCTCCGGCGAGCGCGTCTGCTCCAGGTAGCGGTTGACCTTCACGCACAGCGCGCCGCGGGTGTAGGGCTGGTCGGGGTTGCCGCGCATCTTGACGGCCTCGCCGTCCCTCACGGTCACGACCCACGAGCACGTGTCCGGGCAGTCCAGCGGACACGCCCCCAGAATCTGCAGTTCGCGCGGCATACCCCCGACTTTATCGGCGAGAACGGAGGAGGGGGTACGGCCTGCCGCGGCCGTACCCCCTCGTGCGGGCGCCGGCTAGCTCAGCGCGCCGGTGTGGTCGTGGTCGTGGCCGTGGCCGAGACCGCCGCCGCCGGTCCCCGGCGTGTTGGTGCCGGGGGTGCCGCCGCCGGGCAGGGCCGGGCTGTAGGCGTAGGTGAGCGCGGCGAAGGCGATCGCCCCGCTGTTCACGGCCAGGGCCTTGTCGTTGATGTTGGCGATGGTGTCGCACGCCTGGTGGTAGCACTTGTCGTACGCCACCCCGGCCTCACCGCCGAACTTCGCGGCCTCGGCCTCGGTCTTGATGCCCTCGGCGCCGGTGAACAGGCCGCCGGCGGGGATGCCGGCCTCGATGAAGGGGCCGTAGTCCGAGCGGCCGGTGAAGTCCGCGCCGGTGTACGGCTGGCGCACCAGCTGGAAGTACTTCTCGAAGGTCTTCTCGATCTTGTCGGAGCCCGCGGGGCCGGCCGGGGAGCCGACGCCGTCGGAGTCGTCGCCGTCGTAGATGCCGAAGGTGTAGTTCGGCGAGCCGATCATGTCGAAGTTCAGGTAGAGCTTGATCTTGGCCTTCTCCTCGGCGGAGAGGTTGGCCACGTAGTGCTCGGAGCCGAGCAGGCCCAGCTCCTCGGCGCCCCAGAAGGCGAAGCGCAGCTTGTTCTTGGAGGGCAGGTGCCCGAGCCGGATCGCGGTCTCCAGGACGCCCGCGCTTCCCGACCCGTTGTCGTTGATGCCGGGGCCCTCGGTGACGCTGTCGAGGTGGGCGCCGAGCATGACGACCTTGTCCGCGTCGCCCCGGCGGCTCTCGGCGAGCACGTTGTGCGTCTTGCGCTGCGGGTCGCCCTCGGTCTGGGCGCTCAGGGTGACCGTCGTGCCGGCGGCGGCCAGCTCCGCGCCGACCGCGTAGGTGGTGCCGACGACCGGGATGTTCGTGGTCGGCGCGTTGAGGTTGCCGTTGAGCAGGACCCGGCGGTCGTTCGCGCCCTCACCGGGCTGGCCCTCGTTGAAGATGATCACACCCTTGGCCCCGGCGGCCTGGGCGTTCTCCGCCTTGACCTGGAAGTTGCAGGTGCCGCGCTGCATGAGCGCGATGTTGCCGGGGGTGAAGCCGGCGAAGTCGCTCGCCTCGCAGCCGGAGGAGGAGCTGTTGGGCGTCTCGCTCGGGGGGATCGTCACGTCCACGGCCTGGACCGGCGCGGTGACGGTGCCCGAGCCGGAGTAGGTCATGATCCGGAAGTCGGTCATCCGGGTGTAGGTCTTCGGCTCGGGCGCGACCCGGCTCATCGTGGTCTTGGTGATCTCGCGGAAGAAGGGGAACTCGAACTCCTGCAGGGTCACCCGGTAGCCGGCTCTGCGCAGCCGGTTCGCCACGTAGGCGACCGACGCGTCGTAGCCCGGGGTGCCCGAGGCGCGGGTGCCGCCGTTGGCGTCGGCGATCGCCTGGAACCTCTCCAGGTGCCGCTTGACCGTGGGGGCATTGATGGTCTGGCTGAACGCCTTGGGGTCCGGGACGGCGACGGCGCCGGCGGGGGTGGCGGAGGCCAGGGCCGCGGTGGAGGCCGCGGTGACGGCGGCCAGTAAGCCCTTGTACGCGCGTGCGCGCATGCGGAACTCCTCTAACAGCAGTGAAGCGGGCAATCCCCCGTGATCGCGATCAAGCGGAACATAGCGGGGATTAACGGACGTAGTAAGCCCCGATCGACATTTGTTATCGAGTGGAGTCAGATCGGTGTGCCGGGCGTTTCCGGGGCCGCGCGCCGGACCGTGTGCCGAACCGGGGACTCCGGGACTCTGCGGCGGGCCTCATGACGGCCGCTGGGCGACGGGAGCGCGCCCGGGGGACGCCCGGGAGGCGGCCGGTGCGGTCCCCTGCGACGGAGGCGGCGCGCCGAGGACGGACGGGCGACTACACATAGTGACGATCTTTCCAGTCCGCCGCCGCCCCGGTCCGCCGATCCCGCGAACCGGCGGGTCAATTCTCCGTCTCGGAGCCGGGCCCGGACCCGGACGCGCCCGTGCGGGAGACGGCCGCCGGGAAGACGGGATCGGGCCTGTGCGCCGCTGCGGGCCGTACCCGGTGCCCTTTCCCGGCGAGAATCCCGGGAAAGGGCCTCCGGGAGGGCCTGGGAAAGCCACCGGAAAGCCGCGGGGAAAAGGGCGGCGGCACATCTCGCGGCAGGGCGGTGTGACACGTCCCGCTTCTGCCGGGGAGACTGGAAAGAAGATCAGTGACGCGGACGTGACACGGAACGGGCAGAATCGCAGGCGGTGAGGATTATCAAGGAACGCGGCGACACGGCTCCCGCCGCCGGCACACCGTCCGGCGGCGACCCCGCCGTGCTCGTCGTCGAGCCGCTGCTGCCCCAGCGCATCCGGCGCCCCTCCGACGCCCTGCGCTTCCTGGCGACCCTGTTCGTCCTGGCGGCCGTCATCCTCCTCGCGCTGGTGGCCAAGAAGACGCTCAACGGCCTGGAGGCCGACGTCACCGAGGGAACCAGGCGGGTGCCGTTCCTGCTGAGCGGACTGGTCGGCGTGCTCGGCGGCGGCGCCATGCTCGCCATCCCCGCCGCCTACGCGATCGAACGGGTGATCCACCGCGACGGCCTGCGGGTCGCCGAGGGCCTGTTCGCGGCCATCTCCGCGATGGTGCTCTCCTTCGTCCTCGGCGAGTGGATCATCGCCGCGGGCGCCGAGGACCTGCGGCTGCTGCTCACCGGCGGGCGGAGCGGGGTCGAGCCGCTCAACACGCTGCTCACCTCGATCATCGCCTACGCCACCGCGGTGCGGATCTCCAACCGCCCCACCTGGCGCACCGCCCTGTGGACGGCGGTCGCGGTGAACGCGGTCGCGCTCTTCGCCGGACTGGCCGCCACCGTCCTCGGCATCGTCGTCTCCGTCCTGGTCGGCCTCGCCGTCGGCTACGCCACCCTGTACGGCGTGGGCAGCCCCAACACCCGCCCGCCCGGCAGCGCGATCGTCGCCTCCGTCCGCAAGATGGGCTACCAGCCGGTCAAGGCCCGCAGGCTAGACGACGACCAGCAGAGCAGCCGCCGCTACGCCATCGGGCTGCGGGACGGCACCCGCCTCGACGTCACCGTCCTCGACCGCGACCGCCAGGTGGCCGGCCTGCTCTACCGCCTCTGGCGGCGCATGCTCCTCAGCTCCGAGACCCGCCGCAAGGCCATCCGCTCGCTCCGCGCCGAGCTGGAGCGCGAGGCCCTGATGGCCTACGCCGTGCACGCGTCCGGAGCCAGCACCCCCCACCTCGTCGGCACCAGCGAGATCGGCTCGGACGCCGCGCTGCTCGTCTACGAGCACCTCCCGACCCGCGCGCTGGAGGACATCCCCGACGAGGAGCTCGACGACGACCTGCTCGCCCGGATCTGGGAGCAGGTCCTCCTCCTGCAGGTCCAGCGGCTGGCCCACCGGAGGCTGAACGGCCACAGCATCCACGTCGGCGAGGACGGCCAGGTCGTCCTGACCGACGTGCGCAGCGGTGAGATCGCCGCCGGCGACCTGCTGCTCAGCCTCGACGTCGCCCAGCTGCTGACCTACCTCGGCCTGCGGGTCGGGGCCGAGCGCGCGGTCCGTGCCGCGGCGAGCGTGGCGGGCCCGCACATGCTGGCCACGGCGCTCCCGCTGCTGCAGCGGATCGCGCTCACCCGCGAGACCCGGGCCGCGCTGAGCAGGAACAAGGAGCTGCTGCCCGCGCTCCGCGAGCACATCGCCGAGCTGGAGCCCCGGGCCGAGGCCGAGACGGTCCGCCTGGAGCGGTTCCGCCCGCGGACCCTCGTCACGATCATCGCCAGCGCCTTCGCCGCGTACCTCCTGATCACCTACCTGACGACGAGCCAGAGCAACCTGAGCATGATCACCTCGGCGGATCTGGGCTGGACCGGGGTGGCGTTCGCCGCCGCGATGCTGAGCTACGTCGCCGCCGCGCTGATGCTCATGGGCTTCGTGCCGGAGAAGCTCCCGCTCGGCCGTACCGTGCTCGTGCAGTTCGCCGGCTCGTTCGTGAAACTCGTCGCCCCGGCCGCGGTGAGCGGCGTCGCCATCAACACCCGCTACCTGCAGAAGCGCGGCATCCCACCGGGCCAGGCGGTGGCGAGCGTGGGCGCCTCCCAGTTCGTCGGGCTCGCCTTCCACATCGCGCTGCTGCTGCTGTTCGCCTACATCACCGGCTCCGCCACGGCCGCGTCCTTCACCCCGTCGCGCACCCTGGTCTTCGTGCTGCTCGCCGTGGCCGTGCTGCTGCTGTTCCTGATGGGCGTGCCGCGCCTGCGCCGCATGGTGACCTCACGCGTGCGCTCGCTCTTCTCCGGCGTCGTCCCGCGCCTGCTGGACGTGCTCCAGTCCCCCCGGAAGATCGCCGAGGGCTTCACCGGCACCCTGCTGCTGACGATCTTCTTCGTCGTCTGCCTGGACGCCTGCGTGCGCGCCTTCGGTGAATCCCTCAGCTTCGCCGCCGTCGCCGTGGTCTTCCTCGCCGGCAACGCCATCGGCTCGGCCGCCCCCACCCCCGGCGGTCTCGGCGCGGTGGAGCTCTCCCTCGCGACCGGCCTCACCCTCGCCGGCCTCACCCCGGGGACCGCCGCCTCCGCCGTGCTGCTGTACCGGGTGCTCACCTTCTGGTTCCCGGTCCTGCCCGGCTGGGCCTCCTTCGCCTACCTGCAGCGCAACGAGGCCCTCTGA
>NZ_JBHSBM010000054.1:0-2473 GCF_042650625.1 Planomonospora corallina | reverse complement strand
CGTACGGCCCGGCGAGCGCCGCCGCCCGTCGCGGCCTACGTCATGCCGTGGCCTTCGCGGTGTCGAGGACCCAGGACAGGACGAACGCCTCCTCGCGCCAGGAGTCGTAGCGGCCGCTCCGGCCGCCGTGCCCGGCGCCCATCTCCGTCTTGAGGAGGAACGGCCCGCCCCTGGCGGTGTCGCGGAGCCGGGCGATCCACTTGGCGGGCTCGTGGTAGAGCACCCGGGTGTCGTTGAGGCTGGTGATCGCGAGGATCGGCGGGTAGACCCGGTCGTCCACGTTCTCGTACGGCGAGTACGACTTCATGTAGTGGTACACGTCCGCCTCGTGCAGGGGGTCGCCCCACTCGTCCCACTCGATGACGGTGAGCGGGAGCGACGGATCGAGGATGGTGTTCAGCGCGTCCACGAACGGCACCTCGGCGACCACGCCCGCGAAGGTCTCCGGAGCGAGGTTGGCGACCGCGCCCATCAGCAGTCCGCCGGCCGACCCGCCCCGCGCGACGACGCCGGAGGACCAGCCGCCGGCCCTGAGGTGCTCGGCGCAGGCGACGAAGTCGGTGAAGGTGTTCTTCTTCTTCTGGAACTTCCCGTCCTCGTACCACCGGCGGCCCATCTCGCCGCCGCCCCGGATGTGCGCGATGGCGAAGACGAAGCCCCGGTCCAGCAGGCTGAGCCGGGCCACCGAGAACGACGGGTCGACCGAGATCTCGTAGCTGCCGTAGCCGTACAGGACGGTGGGCGCCGGCCGCTCGGTGCCCTTCCTCACCGCGATCGAGATCGGCACGCGGGTGCCGTCCGGGGCGGTCGCCCACTCGCGGAACTGCTCGTAGTCGGCCGGGTCGTAGCCGCCGAGCACGGGCTTGCGCTTGAGCAGGATCAGCTCCCGCGTCCGCAGGTCGTAGTCGTAGACCGACGGGGGCGTGACCATGCTGGTGTAGCCGAGGCGCAGGCGCCCTGTGACGAACTCCGGGTTCCCCGACGGCGCCACGTCGTAGATCGGCTCCGGCATCGGGATCTCGTACGGCTCACCGTCCGCGGGCAGGATCCGGACGCCCGTCAGGCCGTCCCGGCGGAAGTGCACGACGGTGTGGCCCTCGAAGGCGTCGACGTCCAGGAGCCGGGTGTCCTCGCGGTGCCCGATCAGCGGCGTCCAGGTGCCGGGATCGTCGATGGGGGCCGTCGCCAGCTCGAAGTTCTCGGCGTTCTTGTTGTGCAGGACCAGGAAGCGGTCGCCGGCGTGGTCGATGCCGTACTCGACGCCGGTCTCGCGGGGCCGTACGACGCGGAACCCACCGGTGGGGTCGTCCGCCTCCAGGATCCGGATCTCGCTGGTGATCTTGCTTCCGGCGGAGAGGACCAGATAGCGCTCGCTGCGGGTGAGGCCGACGCCGATCCAGAACCGCTCGTCCTGTTCCTCGTGGACGAGCACGTCCTCGGAGGCCGGGGTGCCGACGGTGTGCCGGTAGACCCGGTAGGGACGCCACGCCTCGTCGACCGTCGTGTAGAAGAACGTGCTCCCGTCGGCCGACCAGGCGCCGCCGTAGAAGATGCCGGGAATCTCGTCGGGGAGGGTCTCGCCGGTGGCGAGGTTCTTGATCTTCAGGGTGAAGCGCTCGTCGCCGGTGAAGTTCACCGAGTAGGCCAGCAGGGTGCCGTCCGGGCTCACCGAGCTGGTGCCGAGGGAGAAGAAGTCGCTCTCACCGGCCAGCTCGTTGCCGTCGAGCATGATCTGCTCACCGGGGAGCGGCTCGCCGGCCTTCAGCTCCGGAGGGGTCTCGCCCTCGGCGACCAGGCGGCACTGGATGCCGTACTGCTTGCCCTCTTCGGTGCGGGAGTAGTACCACCAGTCGCCCTTGCGGGTGGGGACGGACAGGTCCGTCTCCAGGGTCCGGCCCTTGATCTCCTGGAAGATCGTCTCCTGGAGGGGCTTGAGGTGGGCGGTCATCTGCTGGGTGTAGGCGTTCTCGGCCTCGAGGTAGGCGATCGTGTCGGGATCGTCCTTGGCCGTCAGCCATGCATAGGGATCGACCACGGTGTCCCCGTGGTGGACGCGCTCGCTGGGGACCTTCTTCGCCGTAGGCGGCATCTCGCTGCTCACCCCGTCGAGTCTATGGTTCACCGGGCCTGTGATCCCGATCAGGGAATGCACGAGTCCTGCGGTGCGTTGTCCCGGTCGTCCCGTTCCGCTCCGTCGTTCGGTCACGAGTGGTCATCGAGGGCTGCTAATCTTTTGACGTCGCCAAGATCCGGCGCAAACCCACTCCACTCACTCCGGTGATTCAGGTGTGGTTTGTCCTGCTTGTCGGCGATCCCGGAGGGCAACGGCTTCCTTAAGATCGATTCGCAGAGTCGCTCGGAGGCTGGTAAGTTCGAAGGGTTGCTCCGGAAACGGGGCGGTCTGAATTCCGCAAGGATCTGCCAGACCGGGTCAAATTGACACGGAAAAGCGGAACTGCAAGAATAAAGACAC
>NZ_JBHSBM010000053.1:5617-14235 GCF_042650625.1 Planomonospora corallina | reverse complement strand
GCGTCCACCTCGCCCCCACCCCCACCCCCGCCCCCGCCGGCACCCCCGCCGGCACCCCCGCCGGCACCGGTCAGGGGACCGCGGCCACCACCACACCCGCAGGCGCCGCGGGCACCGGCGGAACCGACGCCGTGGTCGCCGCCTGACCGTCCCAGGGCCCGCCCCAGGGGACGACGCCGCGGCCCGGGCTCCGGTCCCCCGGAAGAGGGTCCGGGCGGGGGCCCGGTGGGCACCGCAGGACGGCCGCCGGTCCCCGGGTGGCGGACCGGTGCGAAATCGGTGCAGAACGGGTGCAAGCCGTACCTGAGAAAGCTCAGCTTCCGTCTTCTTCCTCCGATGGGCGACCCGACCACCGGCGCGGCGGTCGCCGCCATCAGCGAGATCACCGGAGTGATCTCCCAGGTCAGCGAGTACCAGGAGACCGTGGCCGCCGCCGTCGAGGAGCAGGCCGCGACGACCCGGACGATGAGCCGCAGCGTCGCCGACGCCGCCACCGGCTCCAGCGACATCGCCGAGCACATCAACGGCGTCGCCGGCGCCACCGACATGGCCAGCCAGGGCGTGGCCAGCACCACCGAGGCCGTCGCCGAGCTGGCGGGCATGGCCGCCCGCATGCGCACGCTCGTGTCGCGCTTCACCTACTGACCCGGCCAGCCGATCCGGCTGATCCCGACGGCCCTCGAACGGAGACGAAAGACAATGCGCGAGTACCGGCGTGCGACGGCCGCGGCGGTGGCCGCGGTGGTCACGGGCGTGCTCCTGACCGGCTGCGGCATCCTGCCCGGATCCGGTGACGACCAGGCCGCGGCGGAGCCCGCCGGACGGGTGGCGCTGCTGCTGCCGGAGCGCGCGGCCAGCCGCTACGACGCGGCGGACGCGCCGTACTTCTCCCAGCGGCTCAAGCAGCTCTGCCCGGCCTGCGAGATCGACTACCGCAACGCCGAGCAGGACGCCGCCGAGCAGCTCGACCAGGCCGAGGAGGCCCTGGAGGAGGGCGCGAAGGTGCTGGTGCTCAACCCGGTGGACAGCGCCGCCGCCGCGGAGATCGTGGAGCTGGCCCACGACCGCGACGTCCCGGTCGTCTCCTACGACCGGCTGGTGCTCGGCGCGCCCGTCGACTACTACATCTCCTTCGACAACGCGAAGGTCGGCAGGCTCCAGGCCGAGGCGCTGCTGTCGGCGCTGGGCGACGGGGCGCGCGACGGCGAGATCCTCTGGATCAACGGCTCCCCGACCGACAACAACGCCACGCTGTTCAAGCAGGGGGCGCACGAGACGCTCGACGGCAAGGTCCGCGTCGCGGCGGAGTTCGACACCCCCGAGTGGAACCCCGCCAACGCCGAGGCCTGGACCGCCCGCACGCTGTCCGGGCTGAAGGGGCGTGACATCGTCGGCGTCTACGCGGCCAACGGCGGTACGGCGGGCGGCGCCATCGCGGCGATGAAGGCCGCCGGGCTGCAGGCCGTTCCGGTGACCGGCCAGGACGCCGAGATCGCGGCGCTGCAGCGCATCCTCGTCGGGCGGCAGCACATGACCGTCTACAAGGCCGTGCGCGCGGAGGCGGAGAAGACCGCCGAGCTGGCGTTCACGCTGCTGCGCGGCGGGGAGCCGGAGACCGGCTCCACCGTGGACAACGGCGCGGGCGCGGTGCCGTCCGTCCTGCTCGACCCGGTCGCCGTCACCAAGGAGACGATCGAGGAGACCGTGGTCGCCGACGGCTACGTCACCCCCGGCGCGCTCTGCGCCGGCGCCTACGCCGACGCCTGCTCGGCCGCGGGCATCGGCTGAGCGGCGGAACCCCCTCCTGCGGAGCGGGAGTCCGGCGGGCCGGGCGCGCGCCGGCCGGGCCCGCCGGTGCCGGTCCGGGGCCGGACCCCGGGCCGGCCGCCCTGCCCGCGGTCTAGCTCATGGTCCGCAGCTGCCAGCGGCGGGAGGCGTGGCTGTCGCAGGTGTGCTGCACGGCCCGCAGGTTGTCGGTGGCCCGCGCGCCCTGGGCGATGGTCAGGCACTTGCCGGTCCGCATGTTCTTGATCTGGTAGTCGCCCTGGCCGCTCACGTCGGTCAGCCGCCAGCGGTGCGCCGGGATGTCGTCGCAGGTGTACTGCACGGCCCGCAGGTTGTCGGCGGCCCGCGCGCCGTCGGCGACGGTCAGGCACTTGCCGGTCCGCACGTTCTCGATCCGGTAGACGTACGGGCCGCCGGCCTGCCGGAGGGTCCAGCGGCGCGCCGCGTCGTCGTCACAGGTGTACTGCACGATGTCGAGGTTGTCGGTGGCCCGCGCGCCGTCGGCGACGGTCAGGCACTTGCCGCTCAGGCCGTTGCGCAGCATCACCGCGTCGATCGCCGTGCCGGAGAACTCACGGGGACGGTCGGCGCCACGCGGCCTGGAGTCGGAGGCGGGCATCGCCAGCTGGGCGTCCGAGCCCCGGTCGTCCGCGTCCTGGGCGTCCGCGTCCTGGGCGCCGGTGTCCCGGGTGTCGTCGAGCATGTCGCCCCGGGTGTCGTCGACCTCCCCGCGGTCGTCGTGGACCTCCCCGCGGTGGTCGTCGATGTCATCGCGGCCGTAGTCATCGCGGCCCTCGTGCCGGATGTCGTCACGGACGTCGGACCCCTGCCCGTAGACGCCGCCGTACTCCTTGTCGTGCTTGCCGTACTTGTCGCCGTAGTCGTCGTACGGGTCGGGGTGGCTCGTGGCGCCCACGGTGGGGGCGGCCGCCTGGGCGGGCGCCATGGCCAGCAGGCCCGGCGCGATGAGAGCGGCCGCCGCGGACGCCAGCAGGAGTCCGCGGGATCGACGGGAAACAGCCATGGTGATGCCTTTCGTGGTCGGTGGCGTGGACTGCGCGCCGCCGGAGAACCCCGGTGGCGCGGCAGGCCGGCGCGTTCGGAGCACGGCTGTCGCAGGCCGCTTCCCACGGACGACTGCGGACGACCCTGACCCCGGACGCGCGGCCCGGTGTTCCGCCAGGGATGAGGACCGCTCGTCGGCTGCGACACGGATGATCCCTGGACAGGGGCGGAACCCGACCCGAGTCCTTCCCTCGGCGCACCGCCCAGCCGACCGGCATAACGAAAAAATGGCGATTCAATTATATAAGCCATTGATCGTCATGCAATTTAGCTATTTGCGCGCTTTAACCGCTTTGAATGCTCCGCATGGCGCCACGTCGCCATGTCGCAAATCACCACAAAATGCGCACTTCAATCATCTTGCGCATCCCGAAGGTCCCGCCACCCCTCCGTCCCGCACCCCTGCCGCCCCCATCCGCCGGATCGCGCGGCCCCGGTCACCGCGGCGGACGGGACCGGGCAGGACCGCCCGGCGCCGTCCGCGGTCCGGCGCCGCGTCCGGACGTCACACCCGACGTCACTTCCGGCAGGTGCAGCGCTGCTGCCTCGGCACGCCGGCGAGGACCTGCTCGACGTGCTCTCCACAGCCGGAGTACGTCACCTTGCCGCACTTGCGGCAGGTCGCGGGCACACACATACTCGATCACCTCCCTTCCACGGAGCGGGGCACGACACCTCTTCCGGCCCCCTCAGGACAGGGCCAGGAACAGCTTCTCCAGCCGCTCGGGGGTGATCGGCGGCTCCTGACCGGTCTCGCGCGCCAGCTGGCACTGCTGCAGGCCGGTCGAGATGATCTTGAATCCGGCCCGGTCCAGCGCCTTGGACACCGCCGCCAGCTGGGTCAGCACCCGCTCGCAGTCCTCGGCGTTCTCGATCATCGCGATCACTCCGCCCAGCTGGCCGTGGGCCCGCTTGAGCCGGGTGAGGGCGTCGGCCAGGACGGTCGCGTCCATCTCCACGTTCTCCACCTCCATTTCCAATATACCCCCGGGGGTATTACCGGGTGCCGGGAGCGGGGTTCCCGGCACCGTCCCGCGGCGGACCTCCGGCCCGGATCCGGCCCGGTCGCCGCACGC
This sequence comes from Planomonospora corallina, assembly GCF_042650625.1. NCBI lineage: Bacteria > Bacillati > Actinomycetota > Actinomycetes > Streptosporangiales > Streptosporangiaceae > Planomonospora > Planomonospora corallina. Next base: position 10,309 of record NZ_JBHSBM010000053.1, on the reverse strand, counting down.
CGCCGCTCAGGCGGCGGTGACGGCGGCTGCAGCGGTGGCGGTGGCGGTGGCGGTGGCGGTCTTCCACGTCGTGTAGCCGCCGTCCAGGTTGACCACCCGCCGGCCGAGGCCGGTCAGCAGCCGGGTCGCGGTGTGCGCGCGCACCCCGACCCCGCAGTAGACCACCAGCGGGCCCTCCGGCAACTCGCCCGCGCGCTCGCGCAGCCCGTCGAGGGGCACGTTGAGCGCGCCGGGGACGTGCCCGGCCGCGTACTCGCCCGCCGTACGGACGTCGACCAGGTGCGCCCCGGCGGCGACGGCCGCCTCCAGCTCGTGCCACTGCACGCTCGCCGTGGTGCCGTCCATCAGGTTGGCCGCGACGTAGCCGAGCATGTTCACCGGGTCCTTGGCCGAGCCGAACGGCGGCGCGTAGGCCAGCTCCAGGTCGGCCAGCTCCGGCGCGGTCAGCCCGGCGCGCATCGCGGTGGCGATCACGTCGACGCGCTTGTCCACGCCCTCGGTGCCGACCGCCTGCGCGCCCAGGATCTCCCCGGTGCCGGGGTCGAAGACGAGCTTGAGCGCCATCGGCGCGGCGCCCGGGTAGTAGCCGGCGTGCGAGGCCGGGTGGGTGTGGACCACCCGGTGGTCCCGGCCGGCGGCGCGGGCGCGCTTCTCGTTCCAGCCGGTGACCGCGACCGTCAGGCCGAAGACCTTCACGATCGCGGTGCCCAGGCTGGGCGCCAGCCGTACGGACCGGCCGGCGATGACGTCGGCGACCTGCCGCCCGGCGCGGTTGGCCGCGTTCGCCAGCGGCACCAGCACCGGGCCGTCGCCCACCGCGTCGGTCTTCTCGGCCGCGTCGCCGACCGCGAAGACGCGCGGGTCGCTGGTGCGCATGTGCTCGTCCACGGCGACGCCGCCGCGCGGCCCGATCGCCAGGCCGGCCTCGCGGGCCAGGGCGACGTCCGGGCGGACCCCGATGGCCAGCACGACCAGGTCGGCGGCCAGGCGGCGGCCGTCGGTCAGCTCCACGGTGTCGTCGTGCACGGCGGCCAGGGCGGTGCCGAGCTCCAGCGCGACGCCGTGCCGGCGCAGCTCGGCGTGGACCAGGGCGGCCAGCTCGGCGTCCAGCGGGGCCAGCACCTGGTCCGCCAGCTCGACCACGGTCACGTCCAGGCCGCGCCGGCGCAGGTTCTCGGCGGTCTCCAGGCCGACGAAGCCGCCGCCGACCACGACCGCGGTGCGCGGCTCCGCGGCGAGCGCGGCGACGAGCGCGTCGAGGTCCTCGACCGTGCGCAGCGTGCGGGCGCGCTTGACGCCGGGCACGTCCGGCACGAACGGCGCCGCCCCCGGCGAGAGCACCAGGTGGTCGTAGGTCTCGGCGTAGACCTCGCCGGAGGTCAGGTCCCGGACCGTCACCGTGCGCGCGGCGGCGTCGACGCCGACCACCTCGTGGCGCACCCGCACGTCCAGCGCGAAGCGCTCGCGCAGGCCGGCGGGCGTCTGCAGCAGCAGCGCGTCCCGCTCGGCGATCACTCCGCCCAGGTGGTACGGCAGGCCGCAGTTGGCGTAGGAGACATGGCCGCTGCGCTCCAGCACGACGATCTCGGCCGACTCGTCCAGGCGGCGCAGGCGGGTGGCCGCGGACATGCCGCCGGCGACCCCGCCGATGATGACGGTCTTCATCGAAGCGATCTCTCCCGAGCAGTCGGGGCGGCCCGGCGCGCGCCCTCGCACCACCTCCAACATATACCCCCCCGGGTATATTTCCCGCCGCCGGGCGAACAGGCGGGTGGCGGTCCGGAAAGGGTGTCAATACAGTATTGACGGTGCCCACGAGAACGGTCCGGACGGTGCCGGAGCCCGAGGCGGCCCGCCGCGTCGAGGCGATCATCGAGCGGCGGGCCCGGTGCGACGACCCCGACCGGGAGAAGCTCTGCGACGAGCCGCTGGAGCTGGTCGCCTACGTCCTCGCCCACCGGCGCGTGCCCGAGGAGGTGCTCCGGCGCGACGTGCCGGACGCGCTGGTCCTGCTGGAGTACGCCCGGCGCGCGGTGCCGGTCCTGCCCGGCCGCCTGGACCGGCTCGAGCACCGGCTCCTCACCCTGGGGACGGAGATCGGGCTGAGCCTGGGGGAGCTGGCCGCCGCCCTGGGGCTGCGCTCACGCCAGGCCGTGCAGCACCGGCTGCTCCGCCACGCCGCCGCCGAGCGCGGCGGCCCCCGCAGCGAGGTCGCCGAGCGCGCCGCCCGGCGGGCCGAGGAGCGCGAGCGGGCCTGGCTGGACCGGCACGGCGCCGACCTGCTCTCCTGCACCGAGCGGCTCCTCGCCCACCGCGACCTGCTGGCCGCGGCCGGCGGCGAGCTCGGAGAGGCCTTCGACGAGCTCGCCGAGTCGCTCTCCCGCGTCCCCGGCCCTGCGGATCCCCGGCGTACCGCAGACCTGCGGCACACCACCCGCCACGTCACCCGGACCCGCCACCTGGCGGCCCGGCTCCGCCTGCTCCTGGCCGACCTCGCCGCCTCGGGCGCCGCCGCGGAGATCCCCGCCGGCCACCCGGTCCACGCCCTCCTGGCCCGCACCACCCGCCTTGCCACCGCCCACCAGTCGGCCCTGCCGACTTCCTGACAGGCGTACGCAGCACAAGAACACCCTGCACTATAACCGTATGTAACTATATCTTTACCGTGTGATAACCAACGTCTATGTGGACGGGTTCAACCTCTTCTACGGCTGTCTGAAGGGAAGTCCGTACAAGTGGCTGGATCTCGACGCCCTGTCCCGGCGCCTTCTGCCCGGACACGACATCCATCGCATCCGCTACTTCACCGCCAAGGTGGCCGCACGTCCCGATGATCCTGATGGGCCGAACAAACAGCACTTCTACCTGAGGGCTCTGGCGACGATCCCTCATCTCAGCATCCACTTGGGCAGATTCCAGCAGAAGAGGGTCAGGATGCGGCTGGCCTGCCCACCATCGAGAGGTCCGGTGACCGTGGAGGTCATCAAGACCGAGGAGAAGGGGTCGGATGTCAATCTCGCGACGTACCTTCTCGCAGATTCCTTCCGAGGAGACTGCCAAGTCGCAGTGGTGGTCAGTAACGACGCCGACCTCGCCGAACCGATCAGAATGGTCTGCCATGAGATCGGCCTCAGAGTCGGTGTGGTGAATCCGCACGGGGTGCATCGCCGGAGTGCCGATCTGAGAGCGGCCGCGCCCACCTTCTTCCGGCAGATCCGCCCGTCCGTCCTCGGCACCTGTCAGTTTCCGGAGAAGCTGGAGGATTCCCAGGGAGAGATCCGTAGGCCTGCGGCTTGGTGAGAAAATGCAAGGCCCCGTCCGATGGACGGGGCCTGCTCCCACCGGCACGTGTCCCGTGGGGCGATGTCCCTCAGTAAATCGACTCGCCTCCGCACATGTCAACTCACTTTGCGTACTCGACCTGCACGCCTGGAGTCCACCGGCCTTGAGAGGCGCGGCGCTCGGGGACCAGCGCCAACCGACGAATGCCCAGGCACCCGTTCCGGGCACAAAAAAAGTCCCCGCCATTCCCGGAGGAAGGCGGGGAGGAATCGAACTCAGTGTACACGGACCCCGGTCGCCTCTCCCCGGATTCACCGGACGCGCCGGCGGCGTCGCCGTCATACCGGCCGGAGGCCCGTCGTGCGGTCCTGGTTCCCGGTGCGTACGGGCGGGGCCTTCGGCCGCCCTGTGCCGGCGGCCGAAGGCGCCCTTCCCGATGTGAGCACGGTACTGTCCCGCAGCGACCATCTCACGTCAGACGTGTCTATCAGCGACTCTTCCACTACGACAAGTGACCAGATGGGCAAGATGGACAAACGCCGCCCATCTCATCACTTGCTGTAAATGTCCGCCCCGCCGGAGCGCGGGGGACAAAATCCGCCAATACCCCTAAATGCGCGGCCGCCCCTCGCCCTTCCGAGGTCACTCCACGCTCGCCGCGAGGCCGGGCCGGCCGTACGGCCCGCCGCCGGGAAACCCGGCGGACAAGGACTTGCCGCGCGGCGGCGCCCTCCACCTTCCCGCCCGTTTCGGCTGATCACTGCATCCATTGCCGCCATGATCAGACATGAGTGGATTAGTGATCAGTCGCGATCTTAATTCGCTTTTCGTATCTACTACATTACTCTCCGTGTTTGAGAAGAGAGCGGCGGGTATGGGCCGTTTGGGTCCACCGCACCCGGCCGCCGGACGGCCGGGGGAGGAGACCCGATGTGAGTTCCGGTCCAGAGGGGGACCGGACCGAGAAAGGAAATCCACTTCCATGGGCAAGACACTGTCTCGCATCGTGTTCACGGGAGCCGCGGCGGCCGCGCTGCTTCTCTCCGGCTCGTCCGCTGCCCTGGCCGGCGGCGGTGGCGGCTACGGCGGCGGCTACGGCGGGGACACCTTCTACAAGGCCAACAAGTCGATCGCCGGCCCGCAGGGCGCCGCGAACTTCACCGTCAAGAGCGGCACCGGCGGGGGCGGCTACGGCCCCTACGGCGGCGGCTACGGCGGTGGCTGCGGCTACAACCCGTGCGGTGGCGGCGGCTACGGCGGCGGCGCCTTCTACAAGGCGAACCAGTCGGTGGCCGGCCCCGGCGGCGCCGCCAGCAACAACATCGTCAGCGCCACCAACTAGGGTCCGCTGACCGATAGTGGATCACTCTCTGTAGCACATGGGATGGGGGCCCCGCCCGGCACGCCGGG
>NZ_JBHSBM010000053.1:0-5556 GCF_042650625.1 Planomonospora corallina | reverse complement strand
GTCCCCGTGGGGACGGCGCCTCTCGGCGGTTCTCCCGGACCCGTCAGCCGGCCAGGGAGAGCCAGAACTTGCCGGAACCGTATCCGGCGATGTCGACCTTCAGATCGAGGCGGGCGCCGAGGGCCAGCAGGCGGCTGATGGCGTCCGCGGGGGCCGCCTCCCCGGGCATGTACGCCTCGTACAGCTTCAGGTGCGGCAGATCCTGCTGGTTGAGCAGGCCCGTCAGGATGTTGCAGATCTCCCGGACGTTGTCGGCCAGCATCGGGGTCAGCTCGCCGTCCTCGATGGAGGCCTCCGCGCCGCCCACCGGGATCAGGCCGATGGCCGCCCCGGCGTAGGAGGACAGATTGAGGTCGAGCCCGGCCACCGCCGTCAGCTTCCGGGAACCGTCGACGTACAGGGCGACGGCCGCCTTGCGCAGGTCCTCGGCCAGGGCCGGGTCGGTCACGCCCACGGTGACGTTGCGCCCCAGCATGTCCTCGAACAGATCCCTTATGGCTTTCGGCGCCGGAAGTGTCGACATGAAGGGCCTCTACCCCAGGATCGGGCCGAGTACATCGGCGAACGTGTCCGCGGTGAACGGCTTGGTGATCAGGAACAGCGCGCCGGCCTGCTCGGCCATCTGCTTCATCTCGTCCGTGCTCTCGGAGGTGACGAAGCCGAGCGGCATGCTCTCCCCGGCCGCGCGCAGCGCCCGCAGCACCTCGATCCCGGTCATCTCCGGCATGTTCCAGTCCGACAGGATCAGATCCGGCTTCTCCGAGACGGCCAGGTCGTAGGCCTGGCGGCCGTCGGCGGCCTCGACGAGGTCGTGACCGCCGAAACCGGCCTGGCGGAGGGTGCGCGTGACGATCTGGCGCATGACCCTGCTGTCGTCGGCGATGAGAATCTTCATTTCGGCTACTCCCCTGCCCCGGACTTGCTGGTCCACACGCCGATCGCGATCTTCTCGTCCTGCCAGCTGCCCTGGAGACGGCAGACCTCCACCGCCGCCGGCCACTTGGCGCCACCGGTCTCGCCCGTGACCACGTGCGGGAGGGAGAGCAGCGAGCCGTCGGGCAGCAGGCTCTTGACGTTGCCCCCGATCACGTTGACCAGCTCGCCGACCGCGTCGGCGACGTCGTCGTCGGAGACCTCGTCGGCCTCCATGCCCAGCAGGGCCGAGGTGGACATCCGGGCCGCCCCCTCGGAGAACGTCATGACGACGTGCCCTTCCCAGGCGCCCGTCACCGAGACCGACGCGATCACATGCGGCGGCGCCGGGGCCTCGGGCGACGGCAGGAACGGGTGGACGCCCTCGGGGTCCAGGTAGGACAGCCAGACCTGCTCGGTGATGGCGTTCAGGTCGTCGGTGGTAACGCTCATTGCATGATTCCACTCGGGACGAGGCCCAGCAGGGCCAGCTTCTCTGCGATCGCCTCAGGCGTGAACGGCTTGATGACGTACTCGTGCGCCCCCGCGGCGAGCGCCCGGACGATCTGCCCGTGCTCGCTCTCGGTGGTCACCATCATCAGCGTCATCTGCCGGAAACGCTCGTCGGCGCGGACGGCCGTGACGAACTCCAGTCCGTTCATCTCCGGCATGTTCCAGTCGATGAGCGCCACCTGCGGCACCGGATCCGCCGTCTGCAGCAGATCAAGTGCTTCTTTTCCGTTTCCGGCCTCGATTACCTCGAAGCCCAGCTGCGTGACGATGCGGCGCAGAATCAGTCTCATAGCGCGGCTGTCGTCGATCACCATGGCCTGCACCGTGGTGTCACCCCTTCCTTGTCGCGCCGACCGGCGCAGTGACATCGACGCGTGGGCGGTAGGCCGACGCGCGCCCGGCGACGACGCGTTCGAACCCGTCGTCGATGCCGATAGTGGTTTCGGCGGCTCCGAGGAACAGCCAGCCGTCAGGACGCATCAGGCTGCGTACCCGCCGCAGCACCGAGCGCTTGGTCTCCAGATCGAAGTAGATCAGGACGTTGCGCAGGAACACCACGTCGAAGGGCACCACCTGCGGCAGCGGTGCGGCGAGGTTCATCTTCTGGAAGGAGATGTTGCGGCGCAGCGCCTCGGACACCTTCCATTCCGTACCCACCCGGTCGAAGTAACGCACCAGCATGGGCACGGGCAGTCCCCGGTTGACCTCGAGCTGGCTGTAGCGGCCGGCCTTGGCCCGCTCGATCATCTCCGAGGAGATGTCGGTCGCGAAGATCTCGTACTGGCTGGTCCGCACCGACTCCTCCAGCAGCATGGCCAGGCTGTACGGCTCCTGCCCGCTGGAGCAGGCGGCCGACCAGACGCGGAGCCGGTGGCCGGGCGGACGCCGCTCGGCCAGGTCCGGCAGCACGTTCTCGGTGAACGCGGTGAACGGCTCGCGATCGCGCAGCCACGACGTCTCGTTGGTGGTGAGCGCGTCGACGATCTGGTCGGCGAACGCGCGCTCGCGCTGCGCCCGCGCGACGAACTCCGACACCGTCGTGGTGCCGGCCCGCCGGGCGAGGGGCAGGATGCGCGCCTCCACCAGGTACTCCTTGCCGGTTTCGAGGACGATCGCCGCCTCGCGCCGGACGAGCCCGCTCACGAAGGCGAACTCCTGTTGGGTCAGAGCCATCTGATCATCCTCGGGGCCTTGCCGGGCGGCCACCGGCCACGCGGCTGATGAGATGCTGGGAAATGTCTTTCAGGGGGAGGATCGCGTGGGCCAGTCCCGCTCCGGCCACCGCCCCGGGCATGCCCCAGACGACCGACGTCGCCTCGTCCTGCGCGACGATCTCCGCCCCCTTGGAGGCCAGGAGCTCGCTGCCGCGCTTGCCGTCCTGTCCCATGCCGGTCAGGATCACGCCGAGGGTCGCTCCGCCGTACGTCTGGGCGACGGAGCGGAACAGCACGTCCACGGCGGGGCGGCAGAAGTTCTCGGCAGGACCCTGCTGCAGGTGGGTGAAGACGCCGGTGCCGCGCCGCACGACCTCCATGTGGTAGTCGCCGGGCGCGATGTAGACCGTCCCGGCCTTCACCGGCATCTCCGGACGGGCCTCGACGACGTGCAGCCGCGAGGACCGGTCGAGCCGCTCGGCGAACATCTTGGTGAACACCTGCGGCATGTGCTGGACCACGACGATCGGCAGGGGGAAGTCGGCGGGCAGCGCGTTGACCACCTTGGCCAGCGCGTCGGGACCGCCGGTGGAGCAGCCCACCGCGACGATCTCGGCGGTGCCGGTCCCGCCCGCCGGGCGGGCGGGCGGAGCGGCCAGGCGGGGGGCGGGCCGGGCCGCGCGCGGCGTCCCGGTCCGGCAGAGCGCGTGGATGCGGGGGATGATCTGCTCACGGACGCTCTTGATGGACTCCGCGACGCTGCCGACGTTGGCCGGCTTGGTCACGTAGTCGCTGGCGCCCGCGGCCAGCGCCTCCAGCGTGGCCGAGGCGCCGACCGAGGTCAGCGTGCTGAACATGATGACCGGCAGGCGCGGGTGGACCTTCCGGATCTCGCGGATCGTGGTCAGGCCGTCCATCACCGGCATCTCGATGTCGAGCGTGACGATGTCGGGCTTCAGCATCTCGATCTTGGAGAGGGCGACCTTGCCGTTGGGAGCGGTGCCCGCCACCGTGATGCCGGGATCCGCGCTCAGCGCGTCGACGATCAGGCGTCGGACGACGACCGAGTCGTCGACCACGAGAACCGATACCACGCGGGGCCTCCTGAATATGAAGCGGGACATGTCTCACAGCCCGCCCGTCGGGTTTCCTATCGACAGGCAGGGCTGAGGGCTGAGGATTCACCGGCCTTCTCGCCGCCGGACAGGACCGCCGGGAGCCGGTGCCCGAGCGTGCGCGCCAGCGCCGCCGCGGCCACGACCGTGACCACCGAACAGGCCACGCCCGCCCCGACGAGGGCCGTGCGGGGTCCCAGCGTGTCGCAGAGCACGCCCAGCAGCGGCCCGCCGACCGCCCCGGAGGCCGCGCCGACCATGGACTGCGCGGCCAGCACCCGTCCCCGCATCTCCGGCGCGGTGCCGAGCTGGGCCCGCGTGCTGACCGCGGTGTCCAGGACGACCGCGCCGGCCGCGATCGGCAGCAGCATCAGGGCGAAGGAGAGCAGGCCCGGCATGACCCCGCTGAGAACCTGCCCGACGCCGGTGAGCGCCGCGGCGGCGAACAGCAGGGGGAACGTCAGGTCGCGCCGGGAGGCCGCGTACAGGCCGCCGACGACGGCGCCGGCGGCGAAGACGACCGACAGCAGCCCGTACCCGGCCGCGCCGGCGCCCAGCGGCCCGTCGCTCATCGCGGCCATGGTGACCTGGTAGTTGCGGCCGAGGGCGCCCAGCACGAGGGCGAGACCGAGCAGGATGAGCAGCCACCGGGTCCCGCCGATGTAGCGCAGCCCGGCCGCGATCCCGACCTTCTCCGCCGCGGCGCGCGGCAGCGGGTGCATCTCGCCGGCGCGCATGCGGCAGATCGCCACGATGATCACCGCGAAGCTCAGCGCGTTCAGCACGAAGAGCGTCCCGGTCCCGGCGACGGGGATGAGCACGCCGGCCGCGCCCATGCCGAGGATGCGCCCGCCGGAGCTGATCACCGAGCCGAGGGCCAGCGCGTTCGGCAGGTCCTCGGGGCCGACGACCTCCGCGCCGAACCGTCCCAGGGCGGGACCGTCCAGGGCGGAGACCACGCCGCCGAGCAGGGCGACCGCGTAGATGGGCCAGACGCTCCCGGCGCCGGTCAGGGCGATCACCGCCAGGACCGCCGCGAGCAGCCCGTGCAGGAACTGGGTGGTCAGCAGCAGCGGCCGGGCGGGGAGCCGGTCGGCCAGGCAGCCGCCGGCGAAGGCCAGCAGCAGGGTGGGCAGCGACTGCAGGAACAGGCCGAAGCCGAGGCTGGTGGCCGAGCCGGTGATGGACAGCAGCAGCCAGTTGACGCCCAGGACCTGCATCCAGGTCCCGGCGACCGACAGGAAGTCCGCCCCCGCCCACAGCCGGTAGTTGTGGTGCCGCAGGGCACGGAACATGTCGGGGGTTCGCACGGCGACGTTTCCTCTGTCGGTCCTCGAAGGGGGTAGAGGTCTCGTCGCATCCGTCCTGCCGGGGCGGTCCCCCGGAACGGGGTGGCCGGCGCCGCGGCGGGACGGCCGTGCGTGCGCGGCGCCGCGGCGGGCACCGTCACCGGTCGCGGGCGGTCCGTCCTCCGCCCAGCCGATCGGCAGGCGGGACCGGGCTCTGAGTTTCGAAAGGGTTGCGGCGCCCGGTACGGCGGGCGGCCGGGACACCGGGGCCCGTCCGCCCCGGGGCCGGATGCCGGGTGGCGGGGCGTCCGGCGGGGCACGGCGGGAGGCCCGGTCGTCCGCGTCCGGGGAAACAGGCGGCCCCGGCCTCCCTGGGGCGGATTCACCAGGAGGGGCCGGGGCCGTACGGCGGGCCGCCGAGGGGGAAGGAGAGGGCGGGCCGCCGGGAGCGGAGGGCCGGAGATCGGGGAAGACGGCCCTCCTTCGGGGAGCCCGGGCAGGAGGGCTCCCCGGCGGGAGGGTCAGACGGAGAACCGGTTCACGACCGCCCGCAGCTCGGCGGACATGCGGGCC
>NZ_JBHSBM010000052.1:0-1309 GCF_042650625.1 Planomonospora corallina | reverse complement strand
GTCCAGGTGAGGGTGGCGCCGGTGGCGGTGACGGCGGAGGCGGTGGGTTTGCCGGGCGCGGTCGGCTTCTCGGTGTCACCGGGATCGCCCTCGGCCAGCGCGTCGTGCACGGCCGTGTACGACGGCTTCTTGGCGTAGTTCTCGTCGTAGATCAGGGCCGCGCCCTCACCGGAGAAGGTGTCCGGGACCCAGGAGTGCTTGTCGGTGAAGCCCCAGATCGTCACGCCGGAGCAGCGGCTCACCGCCAGGCAGGCCTTGACCACGTTGGAGTAGTAGGTGGCCTGCGTGGTGTCCTTGGCGGAGCTGCGGGGCATCTGCATCCGGACGTCCAGCTCGGTGACCCGGATCTCCACGCCCAGGGCGGCGAAGCGCTCCATGTTCTCCTGGATGTTCGGCTGGCCGTACTGGATCGCCAGGTGGCCCTGGAAGCCGACGCAGTCGACCGGCACGTTCTGCGCGCGCAGCGACCGCACCAGGTTGTACATCGCGGTGCTCTTGGCGTTGATCCCCTCGACGTTGTAGTCGTTGATGCAGAGCCTGGCGTCGGGGTCGGCCGCGCGGGCGAAGCGGAAGGCGTCGGCGATGTAGCTCTCGCCGAGCTTCTGGTACCAGAACGAGTTGCGCAGGTTGCCGTTCTCCTCGAAGACCTCGTTCACCACGTCCCAGGACTTCAGGACGGGGTCGTCCGCGTAGCGGCCGGCGACCCTGCTGATGTGGTTCTGCATCGCCGAGCGCATCTCGGCGGCGCCGAGGCTCTGCACCCAGTTCGGCGTCTGGCTGTGCCAGACCAGGGTGTGGCCGTGCACCTGCTGGTCGTTCTGCTCGGCGAAGGCCATGATCTGGTCGGCGCCGGCGAAGTTGAACTGGTTCGGGCTGGGCTCGGTGGCGTCCCACTTCATCGCGTTCTCGGCGGTGATCTGGTTGAACTCCGAGGCCGCGATGTTCCGGTAGGCCGTCTCGTTCGCCAGCGGCGAGGTGGCGAGCGCCGCGCCGATGAACTTGCCGCGGGCCTCGGCGTGGGTGCGCAGCGGCGCCGAGGCGTTCGCGGGGGAGGCGGGCAGCACGACGGCCGCCGCGACCGGGAGCACGGCGAGCGCCCCGGTCAGGAGCGCTGTGCGGAGTCTGGACACGGTGTTCCTTTCTGGATGGGGGATTGGAAACTTCCGGGGTCGTCCCGAAATTTTCGGAAGAAGGGCTAGGGGAAGGGGTACGGCCCGGCCGGGCCGTACCCCCGCGGATGAGGGGAGGGTCAGGAGAGGGTGGGGGCGGGCGGGGTGCCGGTGCCGTTCCAGGTGGCGATGAAGCCGAG
>NZ_JBHSBM010000051.1:0-1590 GCF_042650625.1 Planomonospora corallina | reverse complement strand
AGCCCGGTTGCAGGGGACCGGAAACCCTAAACCCCCGATGCCACCGGCCATCCAGCGCCTGCGGAGAGCTGGGGCGGATCCTGTGAGAGGTTCGTGGAGGAGGTCGAGGCCGGGATATCGGTGCAGATCTCCGGAGGTGCGACGACGGGCGTGCTTCCGGCCGCCATGCTCCCGAGATCAGTGATCACGCGTCGGTGTTCACGCCGTAAACGCTCCCCGCGCTTCAGCCGTACGCAGCGCATGCCGGCACACACGTCATGGCAGCCCTTGACCGGATACCGCCTCTGTCATCGATGTTCCTCTCGCTTTCGATCTGCCTGAGCCTCAGGACATGGGAGAGAATGGAGGAGTGAGCCTCCAGACCGCCGTGCCGTTGCCGTCCCGCTGGGCTGGGGTGGCCAAGGCGATGCCTCCCTCGCTGTCGTGCCTGACCGGCCCGGATGGAGGCATCGTCGAACTGCCCTCCGATCTCGCCTGGTCTGGACGGACCTGCTTCGACCTCTCCGACCGTGATCAGCGTTACCTCTTCCACATGACGGTGCTGACCTCGGCGATCACCACCGAGCACTACACGCACTGGCTGAACGCCGACCTTCTCCGCTCTGATTGGGCACGCCTCCGGCTTCCCCGCGCGCTCCGCGCCCTCTGGCAGGACAGGTTCCCCGAGCTGGCGGCCGAGGTTGTCCGATCCGCTTGAGGGCGATCACGCGCTGCTGATGCACGCAGCCCTGCCGATCTGCGACCGGTACGGCCTGGTGTTGGCAGGCGGCTACGCGATCAAGGCACATGGTCTGGTGGCCCGGCCCTCGGACGACCTCGACTTCGCCACCGCGAGTTCCGCCCCGATGGAGGAGATCGCCGCAGCACTTGCAGCCGCCTACGAACAGGCGGGGGTGGAGGCCCGAGTGGTCTCCGCCGAAGGCCGCAAGGGGCACCTGGCGGTCGTCCTCCCCACAGGTGCGGCGTACCGGATCGACATCTTGAAGGAGCCGCTCAACCACCCTGCGGCCGTCATGAGTTTCGGCCCTGTCCTTGCGCTGGAGGACGCCGTCGCGCTGAAGATGGGCGCCCTGCACGATCGAGGCCTTCCGCGGGATCTGATCGATGTCTACAGCGCGACGACGTACTTCACCGATGCCGAACTCATGGCGCTGGGTCGACGGGCTCTGGACGATGACTTCTATCCGGAGGACCTACGCGATCAACTCGATCACGCATCGGTCTATCCCGATGAGGAGTTCGAGGTGTACGGCCTCCGCTCCGAGCAGATCACCGAGATGAAATCCTGGGCGCAGCAGTGGGCTGATCGGATCGGTCGCGAGATGACCGAGGGGAGCCTCTGGACTGACGACCTCACCGATCTGTCCGACTGATCGACTCGGGAGACGTCTGGGAGCTCCGCCGTCGAGACCGCCACCGGGGCACGCCGAGGTGTTTACGCCGTAAACACGGCCTGCGTACGTCGACATGCGTCGAGGCCGCCACCGGAACACTGTCCGATGACGGCCTCGACGCCGCCTGTCGCTGCCTGTCGCTGCCTGTCTGCGCACGCGCGCGGAGTACGGCCCCGCGACCGGCCGGCCTCAGCGG
>NZ_JBHSBM010000050.1:34536-51811 GCF_042650625.1 Planomonospora corallina | reverse complement strand
GCGGCCGGGGTGGCGAAGCCGAGGCCGAACATCTTGTCGAGGAAGGCCCACAGGAAGACCCAGCCCAGCGCGATGCGGGCGACGCCGAAGGCGTAGGCGGCCGGGGTGCGGGGGGTCAGCGCGGCGGGGGCGGCCACGGTGGCCGGGGCGGTGCGGGCGGCGCCGGCGATCGGGGCGCGTCCTTCGATGATGGCCATGATCGGCTCTCTTTCAGTGCGGGCGGTGTGCTCGTTACGACACCCAGTACATCGGCTCGCACCCGGTGTTCCCCAGAGCCGGACGGCACCGCCCGGCCGTCCTGAGGTCCCCGCCCGCCGGGACCTTCGGCCCTCCCCTGCCCTGGGACGCACCGGGGCGGCGGCGGCACGGTCGGTTGCGGGGCCGGGCGGCTCCGGTGCGGGACCGGCCGTCCGCGCGGCCCCGCTCCGGTGGATCCGCCCGGTTCCCCGGGGCCGTCAGCGCCTGCCGCGTCGGCGGGCCAGCAGGCGGGCGACGGTGCGGATGGTCAGCAGCAGCACCACTCCGACGATCTGACCGCCCAGGACGATGCGGTTGACGTCGAGGGCGGGCTGCCAGCGGACCTCGCCGTCCTTGATGACGAACACTCCCGCGGGCGCGGCGCTGAGCCCGAACCCGCCGCCCTCGCCCTCGCCGGAGCCCTCGGCGGGGCCTTGACCGGGGCCTTCGCCGCGGGACCCGCCGAGGTGTGCACCGGCCTGCTGCCTGCCGCCCTTCCCCCTTCCTCCTCCCCCACCGCCGGCGATCTTGGCGACGGGGATGACGGTGACGCCGTCACGGGTGACGGGCTCGCCGAACACGCGGCCGACGGCGGTGGTGTCGCGGGCCTGTTCGGCCAGTTTCATGATGTCCATCGTGGTCGTCCTCGCGGTTGGTGGGGGCCGCCCGGAGGCGGCGGGTGCTCCTCTCCCCCATGATCGTGCCTTGTGCGGGCGGTGGGGAGTGGCGGGCCGTACCGGAGGCGGCGGTGCGGGCACGGGCGCGCCGGCCGCGGAGGGGTCGTCCCGGTGCGGCCGGCGCGTGTCCCGGACCCGGATGGGGGCTGTCAGTGGGTCCAGGTCCAGTCGCGGATCTCGGGCAGGTCCTCGCCGTACTCGCGGGTGTGGGCGCGGGCGCGCAGCCGGGCGTCGGACATCTGCTGGCGCAGGTGGGCGGCGCTGGTGCCCAGGCCGGGAACCCGGTCGATGACGTCCATGACGAGGTGGTAGCGGTCGATGTCGTTGAGCATGGCCATGTCGAACGGCGTGGTGGTGGTGCCCTCCTCCTTGTAGCCGCGCACGTGGATGTTGTTGTGGCCGCGGCGGCGGTAGGTGAGGCGGTGGATGAGCCACGGGTAGCCGTGGAAGTCGAAGATGACGGGTTTGTCGGTGGTGAACAGGGCGTCGAAGTGGGCGTCGGACAGGCCGTGCGGGTGCTCGGTGTCCGGCTGCAGGCGCATGAGGTCGACGACGTTGATGACGCGGACCTTCAGGTCGGGCAGGTGCTGGCGGAGCAGCGAGGCGGCGGCCAGGGTCTCCAGGGTCGGCACGTCGCCGGCGCAGGCGAGCACGACGTCGGGTTCGGAGCCGGCGTCGTTGCTGGCCCACTCGATGATGCCGAGGCCGCGGGTGCAGTGCGAGATGGCCTCGTCCATGGTGAACAGGTCCAGCACGGGCTGCTTGCCGGCGACGATCACGTTGACGTAGTCGCGGGAGCGCAGGCAGTGGTCGCCGACCGAGAGCAGGGTGTTGGCGTCCGGCGGCAGGTAGACGCGCACGACGTTGGCCTTCTTGTTGACCACGACGTCGAGGAAGCCGGGGTCCTGGTGGCTGAAGCCGTTGTGGTCCTGGCGCCAGACGTGGGAGGAGAGCAGGTAGTTGAGCGAGGGGACGGGGCGGCGCCAGGGGATGTCGTGGCAGGCGTCCAGCCACTTGGCGTGCTGGTTGAACATGGCGTCGATGATGTGGATGAATGCTTCGTAGCAGTTGAACAGGCCGTGCCGTCCGGTCAGCAGGTAGCCCTCGAGCCAGCCCTGGCACAGGTGCTCGCTGAGGACCTCCATGACGCGGCCGCCGGGGGCCAGGTCCTCGTCGGTGGGCAGGGTCTCGGCGTTCCAGGCGCGGTCGGTGGTCTCGAAGACGGCCGACAGCCGGTTGGAGGCGGTCTCGTCGGGGCCCATCAGCCGGAAGTTGTGCGGGTTGGCGGCGATGACGTCGCGCAGGAACGCGCCGAGCACGCGGGTGGGCTCGCTCTGCTGGCCGGCGGGCGCCTTGACCTCGACGGCGTAGTCGCGGAAGTCGGGCAGGGCGAGCGGGCACAGGACCTCGCCGCCGTTGGCGTGCGGGCTGGCGCTCATCCGGCGCTGCCCGGCGGGTACGGTCTGCAGGATCTCCGGTACGGGGCGGCCTTCGGCGTCGAACAGTTCCTCGGGCCGGTAGGAGCGCATCCACTGCTCCAGCAGCCGCCGGTAGTCGTCGTTGCCGCGGACGTTGCCCATGGGGACCTGGTGGGAGCGCCAGGTGCCCTCGACGGGTTTGCCGTCGACCTCGCGGGGGCCGGTCCAGCCCTTGGGCGTCCGCAGGATGATCATCGGGAGTCGTTTCGCCTCGCCGTTCTTGAACTCGGCGATCTGGTCGAAGACGGTGTCGAGGGTGCGGGCCATCAGTTCGTGCATGGTGGCGGGGTCGTCGCCGGCGACGATGTGGGGGCGGTAGCCGTACCCCTCCATGAGCTTGACGAGCTCTTCTTCGGGGATGCGGGCCAGGACCGTCGGGTTGGCGATCTTGTAGCCGTTGAGGTGGAGGATCGGCAGGACGGCGCCGTCGCGGTAGGGGTCGAGGAACTTGTTGGAGTGCCAGCTGGCGGCCAGGGGTCCGGTCTCGGCCTCTCCGTCTCCGACGATGCAGGCGACCACGAGGCCGGGGTTGTCGAAGGCGGCGCCGTAGGCGTGGGCGAGGGCGTAGCCGAGTTCGCCGCCCTCGTGGATGGAGCCGGGGGTCTCGGGGGCGACGTGGCTGGGGATGCCTCCGGGGAAGGAGAACTGCCGGAACAGTTTGCGCATGCCGCCGGCGTCCTGGGTGATGTGGGGGTATTTCTCGGTGTAGGAGCCCTCCAGCCAGGCGTGCGCGACCGCGGCGGGGCCGCCGTGCCCGGGGCCGGCGATGTAGATCATCTCCTGGTCGCGTTCGGCGATGACCCGGTTGAGGTGGGCGAAGCAGAAGTTCAGTCCCGGGGTGGTGCCCCAGTGGCCGAGCAGGCGGGGTTTGATGTGCTCGGGGACGAGCGGTTCGGTCAGCAGGGGGTTGTCCAGCAAGTAGATCTGCCCGACGGACAGGTAGTTGGCGGCTCTCCAGTAGGCGTCGATTCGCTGCAGTTTCTCCATGGGGATGACAGTTCCCGCTTTTCCCATGATCATATAGGGGCCAAGGTCCCCGGATGATCAAGCATTGCGGCCCGTGCCGCGGCCCTCGGCCCGTACGGCGGCCTTCGGGCCGCGTCCCGGCGCGGTCGGCGGAGGCGGGCCCAGTGGCGGGGGGTAAGGGACTTTCGCCCCTAACTCCGCAGGCAGGGGCTCTGGCAGGCTTGACGGTATGAAACTCGACTCGGCCGGTCTGCAGGTGCTCTCCTACGAGGAGTGCATCCGCCTGCTGGCCGGCTGCCCGATCGGGCGGATCGTCTTCACCGACCGTGCGCTGCCTGCCGTGCAGCCGGTCAACTTCTGCCTGGACGGGGAGGACATCGTCATCCGCACGACGGTCGGCTCCAAGCTGGCCGCCGCGACGCGCCGTACCGTCGTGGCGTTCGAGGTGGACGAGTTCGACCCCGTCGCGCGCACCGGCTGGTCGGTGACGGTGGTGGGGCACGCCCGCGCCGCGGAGGACCCGGCGGAGATCGAGCGGCTGGCGGCGCTGCCGCTGACGCCGTGGGCGCCGGGCAGCCGTGACCACTTCATCGTCATCGCCACCGAGCAGGTCTCCGGGCGCCGGCTCACGCAGCCCGGCTGAGCGCCGTCTTCCGCGACCGGCGCCCGGTCCCCTTCCCCGGGGGCCGGGCGCCGTCGTGCGGGACGGCCCCGGTGGCCGTTCACAGCAGGCCGGCCAGCTCCCGCGGGTAGGGGAAGCTGCCGGGTTCGTAGGCGCACCACGGCTCTTCGGCCAGCACGTCGCCGGTGACGGCGAAGGCCCGTGAGCGTGAGCCGCCGCACACGGCGCGGAACTCGCAGGCGCCGCACCGGCCGGTCAGCCGGCCGGTGTCGCGCAGCGCGGTGAAGAGCGGGGAGGTCCGGTAGATGTCCGTCAGCGGCTGCTCGCGCACGTTGCCGGCCGTCAGCGGCAGGAACCCCGACGGGGAGACCTCGCCGGTGTGGGAGACGAACACCAGGCCGCGGCCGGCGTTGACGTCGATCGGCGGGCGGCGGGTGCGTTCGGCGCCGATGAGGCCGGTGTCCAGGGCGCGCTCGCGCAGGTCGCGGTAGAGGGGGCCCAGTCCGAGTGCCCGCTCGTGGTCGGCGCCGCGCTCGGCCAGCACGTGGCGCTGCAGGGCGACGCGGCGGAAGTGGTGGGCCTCGGTGGCCTTGACCGGGACGGTCCGCCCCACGTCGTACAGGAAGTTCAGCACGTCCTCGGTCTCGCGGGCGGTCAGCGAGGTCAGGGCGCGGCCCCGGCCGGTGGGGATGAGGAAGAACACGCTCCACAGCAGCGCGCCGTACTCGTGGACCAGGCGGGCGATGCCGGGCAGGTCCGTCAGGTTGGTGCGGTTGACGGTGGTGTTGACCTGGACCTTGAGGCCGGCGTCGCGGGCCGCCCGCCAGGCGTCGAGGGTCCGGTCGAACACGCCGCCGAAGCCGCGGAAGGCGTCGTGCGGGGCGGCGCTCGCGCCGTCCAGGCTCAGGGAGATCACCGAGGCGCCGGCCTCGCGTACGCGCGCCAGGCTCCGGGGGGTGAGCGCGGGGGTGGCCGACGGGGAGACGGCCGGGGACAGGCCGAGGGCGCGGGCCTCGGCGATCAGCTCGTACAGGTCGGGCCGTTCGAAGGGGTCGCCGCCGGTGATGACGAACAGCGGGGCGGGGCGGCCGAAGGCGGTGATCTGGCGCATCAGGCCGGCCGCCTCGGCCGTGGTCAGCTCGGCGGGGTCGCGGTCGGGGCGGGCCTCGGCCCGGCAGTGCCGGCAGGCCAGCGGGCAGGCCCGGGTCGCCTCCCAGATCACGATGAACGGGGCGGCGGCGGGGTCGCGGTGGACGTGGCGCAGCGGCCGGGGCGGCCTGCGTGCCGCGGTGGCCTGTTCAGTGGTGGCCTGTCCGGCGGTGGTCTGTTCGCTCATGGGGGGTCCTTCCGCCTCGGCGGGTGCCGAGGATGTGGCCGACGACGTCGGCGGCCGTGTCGTCGTCCGGCGGCCCGTCCGGGAAGCCGAGGCCGGCGCCGGCTCGCCGCTGCTCACTCCTCGCCCGACAGCACCGCGCCGATCGTGACGAAGGCCGCTCCGGCGCCCATCAGCACGGCTCCCAGGCCGATGGCCAGGGAGGTGACCTGCCAGGCCTGGTAGGCGCTCATCAGCGAGGCGCGCAGGGTCTCGCCCATGAAGGCGGTCTGGCGCAGTTCGGCGAGTTCGGCGTCCTCGCCGCCGGCGGCGTGCAGGTCGGCGCTGATCTCGGAGTAGGTGCGTCCGGCGGTGGCGCGGCGCACGTTGCGGCCGATGACCTCGGAGAAGGCTCGTGCCTGCGGGCCGGTCCTGACCTGCCGCCCGGCGTGCGCTTCCAGTCCGTCGGGCAGTCCCTTGTCCGGGAAGGTGATCTTCTGGCGGAGCAGTTCGTCGCGGATCTGGCCGCGGCCCTGCAGGCCGCGGGCCGTCATGACCGCTCCGGCGGTCAGGCCGGCGACGCCGACGGTGCCCAGCAGCAGCGTCGTCAGGCCGCGCAGGTCGTTCATCAGGTCCTCCGTGCGGAAAAAGGGGTGCCGTCATAGGGGGTGCCGTCACGTGGGGAGGCCCGCCGTCCGGGCCTCCCGGCCGACCAAGCCTGTGTCCGGGGCGCCGCGGGGGTGAAGGGCCGCTGGTCCCCGACCCCAGGGGAGAAAGTCCCATATATGGACATAAGGGCGGTTTTCTCTGTGTGATGGGTTGTGCGGTGGGCCCCAACGGGCGGGGCCGGACCGGAAGGACCGCAGGAGCCACCCGGAGGAGTCCCGGGGGCCGGCGGAGGACCTTGGTCCCTACGGCCACGGCCCTTGAGCCCCCTCCCGGCCGCCCCGCCCCCGGTTACCGTGAAGCGGATCCGCCGCCCACGCGGCGGCCAGCCGACGACCTGCGGAGAGAACGGCCGTGCCCACAGAACAGACGACGGTGCCGCCGCGCCCCGGAGAGCCGGACCCGGACCGCCGCCCGCTCTCCGCGGCCGGTCCGCCGCCGGCCGGCCCGCCCGCCCGGGTGCGGCCCCGCCCCGCCGTCACCCGGCTGCCGCTGCTGGCCGGCGCGGCCGTCGCCCTGCTCGCCGGCCTCTACGGGGGCCTCGCGCTCCTGCTGCCCGCGGCCCCCGCGCCCGAGGCGCTGCCCCGCGAGCACGGCCCGCTGATGGCCCTGGGCTTCCTGGGCACGCTGATCGGCCTCGAGCGCGCGGTGGCGCTGAACCGCCCGTGGGGGTACGCCGCCCCCGCGCTCTCCGGGCTGGGCGCGCTCTTGCTGGTCGCCGGCGCCGAGCAGCCCGGCCGGCTGGCGCTGACCGCCGGCGCGGCCTGGCTGTGCGGGATCTACCTGGCGCTGCTGGGCCGCCGCGTCAGCCGCGAGACGCTCCTGCAGCTGGCCGGGGCGCTGGCCTGGTACGCCGCCGGGCTGCTGTGGCTGGCCGGCCGGCCGGTCGCGGAGCTGGTCGCCCTCATCGCCGCCTTCCACGTGCTGACCATCGCCGCCGAGAGGCTGGAGCTGGCCCACGTCGCCGCCCTGCGGCCGGCCGCGGCGCCCGCCCTGACCGGCGCGGCCGCGCTGCTGGGCGCCGGCGCGCTCTGGTCGGCCTGGCAGCCGGAGGCCGGCGCGCGCCTGGCCGGGGCGGGCCTGCTCGCGGTGGCCGCCTGGCTGGCCGTCTGCGACGTGGCCCGGCGCACCGTGCGCGGGCGCGGGCTGTCCCGGTACGCGGCCGTCTGCCTGCTGGCCGGGTACGGCTGGCTGGCCGCGGCCGGGATCCTGTGGGCGGCCACGGGCCTGGCGGCCGGCTCCTACTCCTACGACGCGGCGCTGCACGCGTTGTTCCTGGGGTTCGTCATGTCGATGGTCTTCGGTCACGCCCCGGTGATCCTGCCCGCCGTGCTGCGGATCCGCCTGCCGTACCGGCCGGTGCTGTACGCGCCGCTGGCCCTGCTGCACGCGGCGGTGGCCGTCCGCGTCGCCGGGGACCTGGCCGGCGCCGGCGCGGTGCGCACGGCCGGCGGCCTGCTGTCGGAGATCGCCCTGCTGTCGTTCGCCTGCTGCGCCGCCGTCCTGGCGCTCCGTTCCCGGCCTGAGAGGCACCCGAAGTGACACCGGTCCAGATCAGTCTCGGCAAGGGCCCGTCCGGGCCGCCCACCGGGCCGGTGCGCCGCCGCGCCCCCTGGCACCTGCGGGCCAACGCGCTCGTGGTGGCGTGGCTGGCGTTGACGGTCGCCGCCGCCCTGGCCGGGGACGTGCTCCCGGCGCCGCGCTGGCTGCTGATCCACGTCTTCCTGCTGGGCGCGGTCAGCACCGCCATCCTGATCTGGAGCGAGCACTTCACCGTCGCGCTGCTGCGCGCCCCCAGCCCCGAACCGCGGTGGAGCCTGGCCCGTCTCGGCCTGCTCAACGCCGGCACGGTGGCCGTGCTGTACGGCGTGGCGGCCGGGCCGTGGCCGGTGGCCGCGGCCGGGGCGGCGGTGGTCGTGGCCGTCGTGCTCTGGCACGCCGCCGCGCTGGTCGGCCTGGTGCGGCGGGCGCTGCCCGGCCGGTTCGGCCACGTCGTCGCCTGGTACGTGAGCGCGGCCGCCGCGCTGGCGGCCGGCGGCACCCTCGGCGCCCTGATGACCGTCCACGCCGGCTCCGCCGCCTCCGGAGCCCTGCACGAGCGCATGCACGCCGCGCACGCCCAGGTGAACCTGCTCGGCTGGGTCGGCCTGACCGTGCTCGGCACGCTGTTCACGCTCTGGCCGACGGTGCTGCGCACCCGCATGTCGGAGCGGACCCGCAGGGCCTCTCTGACCGGGCTGCGGCTGGCCGTGCCCGGGCTGGCGCTGCTGGCCGGGGGCCTGCTGGCGGACGCGCGCTGGGTCTCGGTGGCGGGGCTGGCGGCGTACGCGGCCGGGGCGGGCGCGGCGCTGGTGCCGCTGGCCGAGGCGGTGCGCGCCCGCCGCCCGCACACCGGGGCCGCCTGGATGCTGGGCGCCGCGATCGTCTGGTTCGAGGTCGCGCTCGCCGCCGACATGGTGGTCGTGGCGACCCGTCCGGCGGGTGAGGTCGCGGCCGCGCTGGAGCCGCTGCTGCCGCTGGTGCTGGCCGGGTTCGTCGCCCAGGTGCTGCTGGGGTCGCTGCTGCACCTGCTCCCGGCGGTGCTGGGCGGCGGCCCGGCCGCGTTCAAGCGGAACGCGGCGCTGCTGGAGCGCGGCTGGCCCGTCCGGCTGGCCGCGCTCAACGCCGGGGTGCCGCTGCTGGCGCTGCCGGTGCCGGACGCGCTGACCCTGCTGGGCTGGGCGCTGGTGCTGGCCTCGGCCGTGGCGTTCGTCGTGCTGGCCGTGACCGCGCTGGTGCGCTCGGCGGCGGCCGAGCGCCCCGAGCGTCGTTTTCTCGCCTCGCCCGCGCTGGCCGGGGTGGTGGCCGCCTGCCTGCTGACGGCCGGCGCGGTCGTCGTCGCGGTCACCCAGGACTCCGCGCCGGCCGCGCCGGTGTCCGCGACCGGCGCGAGGACGGTCGAGGTGACGCTGTCGGGGATGCGGGTCCGGCCGTCGGTGATCGAGGCGGCGCCGGGCACCGTGCTGACGCTGCGCGTCACCAACACCGACGGTCAGCGGCACGACCTGCGGCTGTCCACCGGTGAGCGCACCCCCATGCTGGCGGCCGGGCAGAGCGCCACGCTGACGCTCGCCCCGCTCGGCGGGGCGGTCGACGGCTGGTGCACCGTGGCCGGGCACCGCGCCGCGGGTATGACGGTGCGCATCGCGCCGACCGGTGTGGCCGCCCAGCCGTCCGGCGCGCCCGCCCCTGACGGCGCCGGCGCCGCGGGCGGCGGGCACGGCGCGCACGCCTCTCCCGGCGCCGCGGACGGCACGGGGAACGGCACAGCGGGGGGCGCGGAGCCCGGCCTGGACCTGGCCGCGCCGGTGTCGCCCGGCTGGCGGCCGTACGACGCGGCGCTGAAGCCGGCGCCCGGCGGCGCCGAGCACGAGGTGGAGATCCGCGTCGACGACCGGGCCGTGCTCGAGGTGGCACCCGGGGTGCGGCAGCGGATGTGGACGTTCAACGGGACGGTGCCCGGGCCGGTGCTGCGCGGCAGGGTCGGCGACGTGTTCACCGTCACCTTCGTCAACGGCGGCACCATGGGGCACGGCATCGACTTCCACGCCGGCGCCAACGCCCCCGACGAGGTGATGCGCACCATCGAGCCGGGGCAGCGGCTGACCTACCGGTTCCGGGCCGGGCACGCCGGGGCGTGGCTGTACCACTGCTCGACCATGCCGATGAGCCAGCACATCGCCGCGGGCATGTACGGGGCGGTGGTCATCGACCCGCCGGGCCTGCCTCGGGCCGACCGCGAGTACCTGCTGGTGCAGGGGGAGCTGTACCTCGGCGAGCCGGGCGGCGGCGCCCAGGTGGCCCGGCTGCGGGAGGGCCGGCCCGACGGGTGGATGTTCAACGGCACCGCCGCCGGCTACGACCACGCGCCGCTGGAGGCGAAGGCCGGCGAGCGGGTGCGGATCTGGGCGGTGGCCGCCGGGCCGGACTCGGGCACCGCGCTGCACGTCGTCGGGGCGCCGTTCGACACCGTCTACAAGGAGGGTTCCTACCGGTTGCGCTCCGGCGACGCGGGCGGGGCGCAGGTGCTGGACCTGGCTCCGGCGCAGGGCGGCTTCGCCGAGCTGGTCTTCCCCGAGCCGGGAACCTATCCGGTGGTCGACCACACGATGCGCCACGCCGAGGCCGGCGCGCACGGCCTGTTCACGGTCACCGCGCCGTAGTCCCCGCCCGGCGGGAGCCGGAACCGGGGTGAACCGATCCCAACCTGGATCTTTGGCCCTTTGGGCCTCATCAGAGGGACTAAAGACCCTGAGGTCGGGATATGTGCTCCCACAAGGATGGGCGTGCCGCATCGGGCATCCGGTGTCGTGGGGCGTCGCGACCGCACGGCCGCCGCCCGGATTCCTCCGGCCGATGAGGTGATCAAGCACGTGAGACGGGGATGTCTGGCTTGTGACGGAAGATAGAGGAGTACACATGACTGCGGGCATGGACGGTCCGGTCAGCGACGCGTTACTGCGCCTGGGCCGGCACCTGCGCCCGGGAGCGGTCTCCGACGACCTGCGGACGCTGCACCAGATCGGCGGCCGGGCGGCGGACACCTTCTACCGGGACCGGTGGAGCCACGACAAGGT
The DNA here is from genome assembly GCF_042650625.1 of Planomonospora corallina. Classification (NCBI taxonomy): domain Bacteria; kingdom Bacillati; phylum Actinomycetota; class Actinomycetes; order Streptosporangiales; family Streptosporangiaceae; genus Planomonospora; species Planomonospora corallina. The sequence continues at coordinate 41,237 of NZ_JBHSBM010000050.1, read as the reverse complement.
GGTGCGCTCCACGCACGGGGTGAACTGCACCGGCTCGTGCTCGTGGAAGGTCTACGTCAAGGACGGGATCATCACCTGGGAGTCGCAGCAGACCGACTACCCCAGCGTCGGCAGCGACCGGCCGGAGTACGAGCCGCGCGGCTGCCCCCGGGGCGCGGCCTTCTCCTGGTACACCTACTCCCCCACCCGGGTGCGTTTCCCCTACGCCCGCGGCGTGCTGGTGGAGATGTACCGGGAGGCGAGGGCGCGCCTGGGCGACCCGGTGGCGGCCTGGGCGGAGATCACCACCGATCCGGACAAGCGCCGCCGCTACCAGTCGGCGCGCGGCAAGGGCGGGCTGGTCCGCGTCACCTGGGACGAGGCGACCGAGATCATCGCTGCCGCGCACGTGCACACCATCAGGGCCTACGGTCCCGACCGGGTGGCGGGCTTCTCCCCGATCCCGGCCATGTCGATGGTCTCGCACGCCTCCGGCGCCCGGTTCGTCTCGCTGATCGGCGGCACCATGCTGTCGTTCTACGACTGGTACGCCGACCTGCCGGTGGCCTCGCCGCAGGTCTTCGGCGACCAGACCGACGTGCCGGAGTCGGCCGACTGGTGGGACGCGGCCTATCTGATGCTGTGGGGCTCCAACGTGCCGGTGACGCGCACGCCGGACGCGCACTACATGACCGAGGCCCGCTACCGGGGGCAGAAGGTCGTCGTGGTCAGCCCCGACTTCAGCGACGCGACCAAGTTCGCCGACGAGTGGCTGGCGCCGCACCCGGGCACCGACGGGGCGCTGGCCATGGCGATGGGGCACGTGATCCTCAAGGAGTTCTTCGTCGACCGGCAGGTGCCGTACTTCACCGACTACGTCAAGCGCCACACCGACCTGCCGTTCCTGGTGACGCTGGAGCGGCGCGAGGGCGACGGCGGCGGGGACGCCGCCGTCGCCGCCGGCGCCTACGTGCCGGGCAAGTTCCTGACGGCCGCCGACCTCGGCGAGGACGGCGCCGAGGCGGCGTTCAAGACGGTGCTCGTCGACGCGGCCACCGGCGAGCCGGTGGTGCCCAACGGCTCGCTCGGCTTCCGCTACTCTCCCGAGGGCGAGGGCCGCTGGAACCTCGACCTCGGCGGCGTCGACCCGATGCTGGGCCTGTCCGGGGAGCGGTCCGTGACGGTGCTGCTGCCCCGCTTCGACCAGGGCGGCGGCGACGGCTCCGGGGTGCTGCGCCGCGCCGTACCGGTCCGGCAGGTCGCCGGCAGGCTGGTGACGACGGTCTTCGACCTGATGCTCGCCCAGTACGGCGTGGGCCGGGCGATGGGCGCCTCCCGCGCGGGCGGGCCGGCCGCCGAGGGGCCCGGCGGTCCCGGGGGCGCGGCCGGCAGGGACTGGCCGGTCTCCTACGACGACGCGTCCCAGCCGTACACGCCTGCCTGGCAGGAGGCGATCACCGGCGTGCCGGCGGCGCAGGCGGTGAAGATCGCCCGCGAGTTCGCGCGCAACGCCGAGGACTCCCGCGGCCGATCCATGATCATCATGGGGGCGGGGGCGAACCACTGGTTCCACTCCGACACCATCTACCGGGCGTTTTTGTCGCTGACGACGCTCACCGGCTGCCAGGGCGTCAACGGCGGCGGCTGGGCGCACTACGTCGGCCAGGAGAAGTGCCGCCCGATCACCGGCTGGGCGCACATGGCCTTCGGCACCGACTGGTCGCGCCCGCCCCGGCAGATGATCGGCACCGCCTTCTGGTACCTGCACACCGACCAGTGGCGCTACGACACCTACAGCGCCGACGTGGTCTCCTCGCCGCTGGCCTCCTCCGGCGCGTTCACCGGCAGGGCCACCGCCGACCTGCTGTCGCAGTCGGCCCGGATGGGCTGGATGCCGTCGTATCCGACGTTCGACCGCAACCCGCTGGAGCTGGCCGAGCAGGCCGCCGCCTCCGGGCAGGAGCCGGGACCGTACATCGCCTCCCAGGTCGCCTCCGGCGAGCTCGGCTTCGCCTGCGAGGACCCCGACGCCCCGGCCAACTGGCCGCGCGTGCTGACGGTGTGGCGGGCCAACCTGCTGGGCTCGTCGGCCAAGGGCAACGAGTACTTCCTGCGGCACCTGCTGGGCGCCGACTCCTCGGTGCGGGCGCAGGAGGCCGGCGCGGAGCAGCGCCCCGGCGACGTGACGTGGCACCCCGAGGCGCCGCAGGGCAAGCTCGACCTGCTGCTGTCGCTGGACTTCCGGATGACGTCGACGACGCTGTTCTCCGACATCGTGCTGCCGGCCGCCACCTGGTACGAGAAGCACGACCTGTCCTCGACCGACATGCACCCGTTCGTGCACGCCTTCACCCCGGCGATCGACCCGCCCTGGCAGACCCGCACCGACTTCGCGGCCTTCGCCGCGATCGCCCGGTCCTTCAGCGCGCTGGCGAAGACGCACCTGGGCGTGCGCAAGGACCTGGTGGCGGTGCCGCTGCTGCACGACACCCCCGACGAGTTCGCCAATCCGCACGGCGTCGTCGACGACTGGCGGGCGAGCGGCACGGTGCCCGTGCCGGGCAGGAACTTCCCGAAGATCGTCGTGGTGGAGCGGGACTACGGCGCGGTCGCCGAGAAGATGGCCTCGCTCGGGCCGCTGCTCGACAGGCTCGGCACCACCACCAAGGGCCTGACCTTCCAGGTCGGCGCCGAGGTCGAGCAGCTGGGCCGGATGAACGGCACCGTGCGCGGCGGCGTGGCCGACGGCCGCCCCTCGCTGGCGCGCGACGTCGACATGTGCGAGGCGATCCTGCGGCTGTCGGGCACCACCAACGGGCACCTGGCCGCGCAGGGCTTCGCGACGCTGGCCCGCCGTACCGGCACGAGCTTCGACGGGCTGGCCGACGAGCACAAGAAGATCACCTTCGCCGACACGCAGGCGCGGCCGGTGCCGGTGACGACCTCGCCGGAGTGGTCGGGCAGCGAGACGGGCGGGCGCCGCTACTCGGCGTTCACCATCAACGTCGAGCACCGCAAACCCTGGCACACCCTCACCGGCCGCCAGCACTTCTTCCTCGACCACGACTGGATCCACGAGGCGGGCGAGGCGCTGCCGGTCTACCGGCCGCCGCTGAACATGACCGCGATGTTCGGCGAGCCGGCCATCGGCTCGGCCGGCGAGGGCCAGGGCATCGACGGGGCCGGCATCACGGTGCGCTACCTGACGCCGCACTCCAAGTGGTCCATCCACTCGGAGTACCAGGACAACCTGCTGATGCTGTCGCTGTCGCGGGGCGGGCCGACCATCTGGATGAGCCCGGACGACGCGGCGCGGGCCGGGGTGCGCGACAACGACTGGGTGGAGGCGGTCAACCGCAACGGCGTCGTGGTGGCCCGGGCGATCGTCTCGCACCGCATGCCGGTCGGGACGGTGTACATGTACCACGCGCAGGAGCGGGTGGTGGACGTGCCCAAGAGCGAGGTCTCCGGTCGGCGCGGCGGCATCCACAACTCCCTGACCCGCCTGCTGATCAAGCCGACCCATCTGATCGGCGGCTACGCCCAGCTGTCGTTCGCGTTCAACTACCTCGGGCCGACGGGCAACCAGCGCGACGAGGTCACCGTGATCCGCCGCCGCAACCAGGAGGTCGACTACTGATGCGCGTCATGGCCCAACTCGCCATGGTGATGAACCTGGACAAGTGCATCGGCTGCCACACCTGCTCGGTCACCTGCAAGCAGGCGTGGACCAACCGGGCCGGCACCGAGTACGTGTGGTTCAACAACGTCGAGACCCGGCCCGGGCAGGGCTACCCCCGCACCTACCAGGACCAGGACAAGTGGAAGGGCGGCTGGGAGCTCAACGCCCGCGGCCGGTTGAAGCTGAAGGCCGGCGGGCGCCTGAAGAAGCTGTTCTCGATCTTCGCGAACCCGCTGATGCCGTCGATCCAGGACTACTACGAGCCCTGGACCTACGACTACGACCGGCTGTTCACCGCGCCGATGCAGGCCGACACGCCGGTCGCGCGGCCCCGCTCGCTCATCACCGGCGAGCCCACGAAGATCAGCTGGAGCGCCAACTGGGACGACAACCTGGCCGGGGCGCCGGAGCTGGCGACCGCCGACCCGGTGCTGCGCAAGGTCTCCGACCAGGTCAAGCTCTCCTTCGAGCAGGCGTTCATGTTCTACCTGCCGCGCATCTGCGAGCACTGCCTCAACCCCTCGTGCGCCTCCTCCTGCCCGTCGGGGGCGATCTACAAGCGCTCCGAGGACGGCATCGTCCTGGTCGACCAGGACCGCTGCCGCGGCTGGCGGATGTGCGTGACCGGCTGCCCGTACAAGAAGGTGTACTTCAACCACCGCACCGGCAAGGCCGAGAAGTGCACGTTCTGCTTCCCCCGCGTGGAGGTGGGCCTGCCCACCGTCTGCTCGGAGACGTGCGTGGGCCGGCTGCGCTACATCGGGATCGTCCTCTACGACGCCGACCGGGTGACCGAGGCCGCCTCCGTCGCCGACGAGAAGGACCTGTACGAGGCGCAGAAGAGCGTGATGCTCGACCCGCACGACCCGGCGGTGATCGCCGAGGCCCGGGCCGCCGGCATCCCGGAGGACTGGCTGGAGGCGGCGCGCCGCTCCCCCGTCCACAAGCTGATCTTCGAGTTCGGGGTGGCGCTCCCGCTCCACCCGGAGTACCGCACCATGCCGATGGTCTGGTACATCCCGCCGCTGTCGCCGGTCGTCGACGTGCTGAGCGAGACCGGCCACGACGGCGAGGACGCCGGCAACCTGTTCGGCGCGATCGACGCGCTGCGCATCCCGATCGGCTATCTGGCCGAGCTGTTCACCGCCGGCGACCCCGAGCCGGTGCGCGCCGTGCTGCGCCGCCTGGCCGCGATGCGCTCCTACATGCGCCGCGTCAACCTCGGCCAGGAGCGCGAGGAGTCGATCGCGACCGCGGTCGGCATGACCGGCCAGGGCATCGAGGACATGCACCGGCTGCTGGCCATCGCCCCCTACGGCGAGCGCTACGTCATCCCCAAGGCCCACGCCGAGCAGGGCGCGCAGCTGGAGGAGCTGGCGCTGGGCAGCGGCTGCAGCCTCGACTACGAGGGCGGGCCCGGCATGGGCGGCCCGTTCGGCGAGGCCTCGGGGCGGCCCGCCCCGATCGCGGTGGAGAACTTCCACGCGCTCAAGGAGCGCCAGCGCGCCGACGACCTGGAGGAGGCGAACGAGCTGCGCGGCCGGGTCAACCTCCTCAACTGGGACGGCAAGGGCACCCCCGACGGCCTGTTCCCGAACGGCAACGGCAACGGGGAGAAGAAGGAGTCATGACGAGCCTCGACGAGGGGCAGCTGCGCGCCGCCCACATGGTGGCCTCGGTGCTGCTCGGTTATCCGGACGAGACGCTGTACGCGGCGCGGCCGGTGCTGGCCGGCTCGGTGGAGGCCCTGCCCGGCGGGGAGGTCCGGGACCGGCTGGCGGCCTTCCTCGCCCACCTCGACGCCGCAGGCCAGGCCGAGCTGGCCGCCCACTACGTGGCGACGTTCGACCTCAAGCGGCGCTGCTGCCCGTACCTGACGTACTACTCCTACGGCGACACCCGCAAGCGCGGTGCCGCGCTGCTCCGCTTCAAGCACGCCTTCCGCGCCGCGGGCTTCGAGCTCGCCGACGGGGAGCTGCCCGACCACGTGGCGGTGGTGTGCGAGCTGTCGGCCCGCGGCGCCGTGCGCGAGGCCCGGCGGCTGCTGCTGGAGAACCGGCCGGGCCTGGAGCTGCTGCGCAGGGCGCTGGAGGCCGAGGGCTCGCCGTACGCCGGCGTGGTGGCCGCGGTGCTGGCCACGCTCGGCCCGGCGAGCCCGCGCGATGAGGAGGCCGCGCTGCGGCTGGCGGCCGAGGGGCCGCCCGCCGAGGAGGTCGGACTGGAACCCTACGCCGTGCTGGAGGCATCCCGGTGAACGCGCTCGATGTGATCCTGTGGGTGGTGGCGCCGTACGTGGCCCTGACGCTGTTCGTCGTCGGCCACGTCTGGCGCTACCGCTACGACAAGTTCGGCTGGACGACCCGCTCGTCGCAGATGTACGAGTCGAAGCTGCTGCGCATCGGCAGCCCGCTGTTCCACTTCGGCATCCTGGTGGTGCTGCTCGGCCACATCGGCGGGCTGGTCATCCCCAAGAGCTGGACCGAGGCGGCGGGCGTCACCGAGGAGGTCTACCACGTGGTGGCGGTGGTGCTCGGCACCATCGCGGGCATCGCCACGCTGGGCGGCCTCGCGATCCTGATCTACCGGCGCCGCACCGTCGGCCCGGTCTTCACCGCCACCACCCGCAACGACAAGCTCATGTACGCGGTGCTGGCCGTCACGATCGTGCTCGGCCTGGCCGCCACGGTCGCGGCCAACGTCGTCGGCGGCGGCTACGACTACCGCACCACCATCTCGCCGTGGTTCCGGTCGATCTTCTACTTCCGGCCGGACCCGGAGCTGATGGCGGGCGCGCCGGTCCTGTTCCAGCTGCACGCGCTCAGCGCGCTGCTGCTGTTCGCGATCTGGCCGTTCACCCGGCTGGTGCACATGCTCACCGCGCCGGTCGGCTACCTGACCCGGCCGTACGTGGTCTACCGCAGCCGCGACGAGCAGCCGACCGGCTCCCGCGCCCCCCGGCGCGGCTGGGAGCCGTCGCGCTGAGGTGCGGCCGGCGCGGCCGCGTGAGGACTCCGGCCGGTGCGGTGCGAAAGGGGCGCCG
>NZ_JBHSBM010000050.1:13071-34512 GCF_042650625.1 Planomonospora corallina | reverse complement strand
CCGCTGCGGGCCGCGGACGCGGCGGCCTTCGCGCCGGGGCTGCCGGTGCGGTGCAACAGCTTCGGGCACGGCGGCCGTCAGGGCTCCTTCGCCGAGTACGCCGAGGCGCGCCGCAGGCTGGAGGAGGGCCGCCTCCTCGGCGGGCGGCTCGTCCTGCACCCGTGACCGCGGCCGGACCGGGGGCCCGGTCAGGCGGCGGGCAGGGTGACGGTGAAGCGGGCGCCGCCGCCGGGGTTGTCGGCGGCGACGATGGTGCCGCCGTGGCGCGCCACGATCCGCTGGCAGATCGCCAGGCCCAGCCCGGTGCCGCCGTAGCCGGTGGTGGCCCGGTGGAACCGGGTGAAGATCGCCTGGTGCTGGCCGGGCGGGATGCCGATGCCGCGGTCGGCGATCTCGATGTGCGCCCGGTCGCCGGTCACGCCGCCGGTGACGGTGATCTGCGCGGCCTGGCCCGGCCGGGTGTAGGTGACCGCGTTGCCGATCAGGTTGGCGAACAGCCGGTGGACCAGGACCGGGTCGGCGCGGACGGCGGGCAGCGGCCCGACGCTCACCTGCGGGACGGGAGCGGCATGTCCCGCGGCCCCGGCGGAGGCGGCGGTCACGTGCTCGCCGGCGATCTCGCGCACCAGCGCGCCCAGGTCGACCTCGACGGGCCGCAGCACGGCGTCGCGGGCGGTGGAGTAGGCGAGCAGGTCGTCGATCAGGTGCTTCATCCGGTCGGTGGCGGCCAGCGCCCGCTCCAGGTGGCCCACCTGCGCGGCCTGGCCGGGCCGGTCGGCGAGCTGCTCGTGCACCAGCTCGGTGAAGCCGCGCACCGCGCTGAGCGGGCTCTTCAGGTCGTGGGCGACGATGTCGGCGAACGCCTCCAGTTCGGCCTCGCGCCGCCGGGTCTGCTCGTACAGGCGGGCGTTCTCGATCGCCACGCCGGCCGCGGTGGCCAGCGCGCCGACCATGGTCTCGTCCTCCTCGTCGAACTGCCCGCCGCCGCGCTTGCCGGTCAGGTAGAGGTTGCCGAACACCTCCTCGCGCACCCGGACCGGCACGCCCAGGAACGAGCCCATCGGCGGATGGCCCTCGGGGAAGCCGTAGGAGTCGGGGTGCTCGGCGAGGTCGGCCAGGCGCAGCGGCCGCGGCTCCTTGATGAGCAGGCCGAGCAGGCCCAGCCCGTGCGGCCAGTGCTCGATCTTGTCGATCTCCTCCTCGCTCAGTCCGACCGGGATGAAGCGCTCCAGCGTGCCGCCCTCGCCGATCACGCCGAGCGCCCCGTAGCGGGCGTCGACCAGCGCGGCCGCCGCCTCGGTGATGCGGCGCAGCATCGTCTCCAGGTCGAGGTCGCTGCCGATGGAGACCACGGCCTCCAGCAGCGCGTGGATCCGGTCCCGGGTGGCGAGCACCGTCTCCAGGTGCTCCTGCAGCTCCGCGAGCAGGTCGTCCAGCCGCATGTGCGGAATCAGCGGCCTGTCGTTCACTCTCGCGCTCCATCGTCCGTCGGTTCGCTCCCCCCCTCTGGAGGTCTTCCCTCCTGCGACGGAAGAAACGGGTGCCCGTCCGGCTGGTCGCGTCACCGGTCGCCGGCGACCGGTGACGCCGGGGCGCCGGTGTCGCGGGCGGCGGGAGCGTCGTCGCCGGACAGGTCGTGCTGGGTGAAGATGTCGATGAGCAGCCGGACGGGGAGGTCGGCCTCGGTCGGATAGCGGAAGCCGCGCTCGGGGTTGAGGGTGTAGTGGTTGCGGCGGCCGACCTTGCCGCGGGTCAGGTAGCCCTCCTGATGCAGGTCGGACACGATGCCCTGCACGGCGCGTTCGGTGATGCCGATCCGGGCGGCGATGTCGCGCAGGCGGACGTGCGGGTCGCGGGCGATCTCCACCAGCACGCGGGCGTGGTGTGTCAGGAACGTCCAGGTGGAGGCGGGTTCACCTGAGCCGCTTGGAGCCATGTCACCTCATTTCGGGGCCGGACGGTCCGGCAGGGGGCAGCGACGACGGAACATCTCTACCATAAGATAATTGCCGGAAAGATGTTTCCGGTAAATGCCTTCTCGAAATAGTCTGCGGGTGAGATGATGCCAGTGAACCGGTTTCCCTACCCGAGTAGGGGCCCACATGCCCGCTCCCCGCGTCCGCACCCGCCCGCTCTCCGCGCGCGCGGCCGGCTCCGGCCCGCCCGCTGCGCGCGGCGTCCCTCCCCGTAGCGCCGTGACCGTCCAGCGCGACGACGCCGCCGGCGTCCTCGAAGCCGACGGCGCCGCGTTCCACGGCGTCGTCAGCGCGGTCCTCTATGCCGACCGCCGGCTGCGTCTCACCTACCGTCCCCAGCCCGGTGCGGCCCTCATCCGGCTGATCGGCGAGATCGACGCCACCAACCGCGCCGCGCTGGAGGAGACGCTGGTGCGCGCCAGGCACGGCGGCGACCGCCTCCTGGTCGACGTCCGGCACCTGCGTTTCGTCGACGTCGGCGGCCTGCGCACGCTGGCGGAACTCTGCCGCACGGGCACGGCCCGCCTGGTCAACGTGCCGCCCCGCCTGCACCGCCTGGCGGGGCGGCTGGGCCTGTCGCTGCGCGCGGGCGCCCCGGACGGCGCCTCGGAGCACGATTAGCCGGAGGCACCCTCGCCGGCGTGCGCGGGGGCGGCGAAGGCCGGCCAGGGCCGGGTCTGGGCCTCCAGCGCCAGGGAGGCGGTCTCGATCTACGTAGCGGATATCACCGGGAATGGGGGCAGGGGGTGCGGGGCCGGGCTCGCGGGAGGACGTGCTCCTCGTCACCGGAATGCATCTTGCGTTTCTAACTTAGAATGTTAAGTTAAAGGGGTGAAGCAGAACCTGAGTTTCCACCTGCACGTGCTCACCGCCCGCCTGGACCGGGCGGCCGACCGGCTCCTGCGGGCCGGGCACGGCATCTCCTACAACCGCTTCCTCGCGCTGACCCTGGTGGGAGAGCTGGGCGCCTCGACGCAGCGGACCCTCGCCGACTACCTCGGCGTGACCGAGCCGTCGGTGAGCCGCATGACCGCCGTCCTCGCCGCCGACGGGCTCCTCGACGTCCAGTCCGACCCGGCCGGCGGGCACCGCCGGCGGCTGAGCCTCACCGACGAGGGGAAGCGGCTGGTGGCCTCGGTCCAGCGGGAGTTCGAAGGACGGATGGCCGCACTCGTCGAACACAGCGGCGTGCCGTACGACGAGTACGCGCGGCACACCGAGAGGCTGCTGGCGGCGCTCGAGAGCCTGGAGCGGAAGGGGAGCGCATGAGCCGGAGCGTCCAGGGCCCGCCGCCGCGGCGGAGCACCGCCTCCTCGGCCGACGGCACGGCGATCGGCTACCTGACGACGGGCACCGGACCGGGCCTCATCGTGCTCGGCGGCGCCCTGCGCACCTCGGAGGACTACCTGCCGCTGGCCACCGCGCTGACCCGCTCCTTCACGGTGCACCTCGTCGAACGGCGGGGCCGGGGCGTCAGCGGCCCCCTGGGGCCCCGCTACTCCCTGGAGCGGGAGGTGGAGGACCTGCGCGCCGTCCAGGCGGAGACCGGGGCGCGGCTGGCGTTCGGCCACAGCTACGGCGGGCTCGTCGTCCTGGAGGCCGCGCGCTCACCCCGGGCGTTCGACCGCGTCGCGCTCTACGAGCCCGGAGTGCCCGTCGACCCCGTCCCCACCGGCTGGATGGCCCCCTACCGGGAACGGCTGGCGGCGGGCGACCCCTACGGGGCGTTCGTCCACTTCATCCGGGGAGCGGGCGGCGCGCCGGCCTTCCTGGCCAGGCTGCCGCACTGGTACCTGCGGTCGGCGATGCGGATCGGCTTCCGCGGACCGGCCTGGCGGCGGATGCTGCCCCTGCTCGAGGCGAACCTGGCCGAGCACGAGCAGATAGCGGCCCAGCAGGGCCGGCTCGCCGAGTTCGCGGCCGTCACCGCTCCGGTGCTGCTGCTGTGCGGGAGCCGCACCCCGCGCGGGACCAGGGCGGAATTCGGCGCCCTCCGCGGGACCCTGCCCGGCGCCGCCCTCGAGACCCTGGACGGCCTCGGCCACTTCGGGCCGGAGGGGAGGTCTGCTCCGGTCGTGGCCGAGCGGGTCCGGGACTTCCTCCTCTGACTCCTCTGACTCCTCTGACGTCCCGGACCCGCGCCCGGCCGTTCAGAGGCGGAACCCCTCGGCCAGCGACCGAAGCCGCCGGGAGACCTGCGCCAGTTCCTCCGCCGCCTGCCGCGACCGGCCGGCCGACTCCGCGGTCACCTTGGCGACGGCGGCCACGCCGTTGATGTTCTCGGCGATCTGCCCGGAGCCCGCGGCGGCCTCGGCCACGCTGCGGTTCATCTCGCCCGTGGTGGCGGTCTGCTCCTCGACGGCGGCGGCGATGGTGGTCTGGTAGTCGTTGATCCGCGCGATGATCCCGCTGACCTCCGCGATCGCGCTCACCGCCCCGCCGGTGTCGGCCTGGATGGCCTCGACCCGGCGCGCGATGTCCCCGGTCGCCTTGGCGGTCTCCTGCGCCAGGTCCTTGACCTCGCCCGCGACGACCGCGAAGCCCTTGCGGGGGGCAGACAAGATAAGCGTCAAAGGGGCACGTCGCAGGTCAGAGGGCACGACGGGGCTCCGATAGGCATGACGGAAGGTCCGGCCGTGGCTGCTCAGAGATCCTCGACGTAGGCGGCGGCGATGTCGTCGGGCGGGTTGGTATACAGCTTCAGATACCGGTCATTGGCGTGGCCGAGGCGGCGTTCCAACTCGGCGCGGTTGTGGCCGGAGGCCTCCGACAGCTGGTAGGCGAAGGTATGGCGCAGGTCGTGCGGGCGCAGCGTGCCGAGCTGCCGGTCGGCGCCTGCGACCTGCAGGTCGTGGAGGGCACCGATCTCGCTGACGATGGTGTTGATCGAGCGCGGCGACAGCCGCCCGCCGGGTCGGCGGGCGGCGATGGAGGAGGCCGCCAGGAACAGCGCGGTGGAGTCGTCGGTGGCGTCGATCGGGTGTTCGGCCTGCAGGTAGTCGGCCAGCGCGGCGCGGGCGTCGCGGCCGAGGAAGACGCTGCGGGTGGTGCGGCCCTTGCCGCGTACCCCGTTCAGCTTGGCCTTCTTGGCCTGTCGCAGGTGCTCGGGATCGCGCGGTTCCAGCTGGGCCAGGTCCAGGCCGGCGATCTCGGCGCGGCGCAGCCCGGTGCCGAGCATGGTGTGCACGATGGCGCGGTCCCGTAGCGGCCGGGCGTGGCGGTGGGTGGCCCTCGAGCGGTCGCCGCGGTGGCGGCGGCCGGTCAGCTGATGGAAGGACTCCAGGCGGTCCAGCACGTTCTTGACGGTGCGCACCTGGGCGCCGGACAGGGCGCGGACCTCGGGGGTGGGCAGACGCAGCGGCTCGACGCGCTTGGTCGGGTCCCCGCCGGGCAGCAGGGCGGCCGGGGCGTGGGTGCTGATCCAGGAGAACAGCGCCGAGAGGTGGGCGAGGTGGTTGTTGACGGTGGCCGGGGCCATGGGCGCGGTGGTGCCGTCCTTGGCGTGGCGTCCGGCGGCGGCCAGGTGGTCGCGCCAGGCGGCGACCTCCCGGGTGGTGATGGCCGGCAGGCGGTCGTGGCCGAGGCCACCCGAGATCCAGGCCGAGAACCGCTCCAGATGCCGGCTGATCTTGCCCGCGACTTCCGGTGAGCGGACTCCACGGACCGCCAGATCGAGATAGTGCTCGATCCAGACGGTGAGGTGCTCGTCGGCCTCTGCGGTGCCGACAGGGAGGCCGATCACCTTTCGTGAAGTGATTTTGCGGCGATCCGGCCCCTCGGCCGAAGCTGCCGAGCGGGGCGTCTGTGAGGGCATGCCGCCACTTTACTTCGCGGAAGGGCTATTTCCTGAAGAGAAACGGTCTGGCCGATCCTGGGACTTGTTCCCCCGATCACGCTCGTTTGGGGCTCATGACACGTTTCTTACCGGCACGCCAAGAAGAACCAGCCCACCCTGCACAGCCAGGTCAAACGGCTGCTGCGGAAGCAGATGCCCACCCAGCACCGCGAACGCGATCGTGGCCACGGCCGGCAGGAGCAGCGGACCCTCAAGGTCGTCACCGTCACCGTCGGCCTGCTGTTCCCGCACGCTGTCCAGGCGATGCAGATCAGGCGTCGGGTCCAGCACCTCACGACAGGCAAGTGGACCACAGTCACCGTGTACGCGATCACCGGCCTGCCCGCCTGGCAGGCCGGCCCCGCCGACCTGGCCACCTGGATCCGTGGCCACTGGTCGATCGAAAACAGGCTCCACTACGTCCGCGACGTCACCTTCACCGAAGACCACTCCCGGGTCCGCGCCGGCCACGCTCCTCGCGCCATGGCCAGCCTGCGCAACCTCGCCCAGGCGATCCGTCATCTGTCCCGGGACACCACCCGCAGCCTTGCAGTCCTCGGCTTCACGTGATCAGAGAACCGGACAAATCTCCACTATGCCGAAGCCTTGGGGGAAGGCCGTCTTGCGATTCATCAAGGACAACGCTTGTAAAGCGCATATATCGCCAGGTAGGCGCATCATTTAACATATATACCCTATGGGGGTAATAGCCTCAATGGGGGTTTTCTGTTATTGTCAGCGCGTCCGACTGATGATCATCAACCGGCACCCACAAGTATCCCCTCCTCCAAGGACTGCTTTTGTCTAACCTGAAAGCTTTTTCGCGTTCAGCGGTCGGTCTGCTGGCCACCGCTGCACTGTGCGGGCTGACTACCACCGCAGCCCACGCCACCCCGCCCGAGCCATCGCCCCCCCTGCATCAATCCCGCAGTCGACACAAGCGCTTGATGCTGCCAGGGCGCAGGGCACACCGGTGGAGATCGAAGCGGAGCGCACCGAAAACACCAGCGTCTATGCACTACCCAACGGAACATTTCGTGCGGAAGTCTTCGCTGGCCCGATCCGGGTCAAGCAGAACAACCAGCTAGTGCCTATCGACACCACCCTGGTTGAAGACAACGGAACACTGCGGCCCAAGGCGGCCAAGGGCGGTGTCAGCTTCTCCGCCGGAGGGAAAAACCCTCTGGTCACCGTCACTGATGGTCAGAATATTCGCACCATCGGCTGGGACAAGCCTCTGCCCGCGCCAGAGATCAACGGCAACAAGGCTATCTATCGGGGTGCTGTTCCCAGCGGCGACCTGATTCTGGAAGCACTTCCTGAAGGGTTCAGCCAGCAGATCGTCCTGCACCGGCGCCCAGACCGGCCGGTGCGGCTGAGAATGCCGCTCACCCTGCCCAAGGGAGTGCGCTACGCCCAGAACGCCAAGGGCACGCTGCGCGTGACCGATCCCGACGGGGAGGTAGTCGCCACGGCCGCACCGATGCACCTGCAGGATGCCGCCGCAGCAGCCTCACCGGACGCTGGCCACCATGCTGCCGCCACCACCACGCTGGCTCAGACAGGCACCACCGCCACGCTACAGGTCCAGGCTGACGAGCGCTTCCTCGCCGATCCGGCCGTGCAGTATCCGGTGACACTATCGGCCAGTGAGTGGGTCGGCGCCGGACTGAAAGTCGACACCTTCGTCAGCAGCGACTACCCGACATCCCAAGCTGGTGCGACCTGGCTGCACGTCGGAAAGTTCGGCAATGGCGCTAAGACAGCCCGCAGCTATATTCGCTTCAACGTTGGCCACGCTCTTCGCGGTATGAATATTCTCAACGCTGACCTGCGCCTGACGAGTTATAAGTCCAACGCATGTGGTACCGCCGTTGGCTCGGGCGTTCAGGTACGCCGCATCACCAGTGACTGGACGTCATCATCTCTGGCGTTGAGTAGTCAGCCGTCGACGACAAGTGAGGACGCCGTCACTGTCAAGCATGGCTACGGCGCACCTAATTGCGCTGAGAATCTGATCACCTACTCTGTTGAGAACATCGTCAGAGATTGGGTCAGTGGTGCGGCTGACTACGGATTCCAGCTGCGCTCGGCTAGCGAGTCCGAAGCAACGAACTGGCGCATGTACCGATCCTCGGAAAGCGGTAGCACCGGTCCGGCTCTGTTCATCGAATTCACTAGCCCCTATCCGGCCAGCACCGAACTGGCTGTTACCCAGGAGGATGGGTCGATTCCCCTGGACGGACAGGAGTTCAGCTACGAGCAGCTGTACAGCCTTCCCGGAGCGTCGGCATCCGATCTCGACCAGTTGCGCTCGACCGGGACGCTCCCCGAAACCGTGAATATCCCGGGCGAAGACACCGGAGAGGAGTGGCCGCACGAGTACGATCCCAACCTGCCACCGATCGAGGACCCTCAGCCAGGTGAGCCCACAGATGAGGGTACTGCGGCCCCCGCCAAGGGTAGTGACGTAAACAAAAGCATGGCAGCTACCGCCGATGTTCTTCCCAAATACGAGGTGTTGTCCACATGGAAGGAACGAGACGGCAAGAAGGTCTACTACCGTAAAGGTTTCTATACCCGGTCCAGCGACAATGGCTTCGGCGATACAAAGATCCGCGAGAAGCACAACCTCAGCGAGAGGGCAGTGCGTGCTACCACCAAGAGCAGCATGCCCAAGCCGCAAGGAAAACGCCAGCAGGCACCAGGGTCTTCCCGCTGGGAATATGAAACAATCGCCTACAGAGTGAAATGCGAAGGCATACTCTTCTGGGAGACCTGCAGAGCCCATGAGTCCAGAGGGCTTTTGGCGGTCGTAGACTTCAGCGGCCGAGAAGATGAGATTCCCGCAGGGCAAACCATCGGCGTCATCACCGGCTATTGCAAGGGAGTGACTTGGTGCCCCTCCTGGGTAAATCGAGGCTTCCAAACAGGATGAGTTATCCTAGGCTGCACACTGAACTGACAGGCGACAGCCATACTGGCAGCTTGACACCTAATCGGATTACCATCTGATCCGAGGCTCTTTCCAGGGAAGCGGAGCATAGTATGCGTATCGGGGACACTGCTCAGGTACGGCAAACCTGTGACCTGATTATGACTATGCAGGCGATTCAGCGGTTCAACGCTGAGACGGGACTATGTTTCGCCCGCATCGGGCTCACCGGCGAGCGCGCATCGTTGACCGTGCGGCACCCCGACCATCTACCGCTACACCTGGATGTGGACTATGGAATTTCCCGGCAGGCCCTGCGCGCGCTCCTGGCCATGCATGGCCTGCCGGCCCATCCCGAGCCGACTGATTATGACAGCAATATAAGAACTCCTCGCCCTCAGGATCCCGGTGAACTCCGGCACGGATATGTTCTCTACGAAATCTGCGACACCAGCGCATGGAGTAGTTATCATGAGGGCCGGTCATGGCAGGGTGAGCTCACCGACATCATTTACGAGCCCACCAGCACCAACTTGCTTGTATGTCTTGACGTTGTCCCCTGGCAGGTGAAAGTGAAACTTCCCCTGCGTGAGCCAGGGGGATTGATCGGCATTGCCTACAGCGTGGTCGACCGCATCAGCACACTGATGGAGGATCCTTCTCCAGAGCAACGAGAGCAGATGCGCCATGGCGAGGTGCTCATCACATATCCCTATGAGGCATAATATCTATCCACCTTTATGGCATCGCAAGACGGCCTTCCCCCAAGGCTTCGGCATAGTGGAGATTCGTCCGGTTCTCTGATCACGTGAAGCCGAGGACTGTAAGGCCGCGGGTGGTGTCCCGGGACAGATGACGGATCGCCTGGGCGAGGTTGCCGGTTCCGGCCAGGCGCAACTCGCCGATCGCGAGGTTGCGCAGGCCGGCCATGGCGCGGGGAGCGTGGCCCACAGTGCTCGCGCCATCCTCAACCGCTGACCATGAAGCATCCTTCTTGCTGCTCTGGCGGCCCTTCCTCACGCGGCCAGGCCCATGGCGGAAAAATCGATCTCCTTGAGCTCCGGGTCGAACGCCGCCGGCTCGTGGGTGATCTCGTCGGTGGCGTAGGCGCCGAAGCGGCGGATGTGGGCGCGTAGGTACGGCGAGATCGCCCCCAGGTGATCAGCGGTGATGGGCCAGCCCTCGGCGACCAGATCGCGCACCACGGCCATCAGGTCCAGGGCGTTGTGGAAGATCACCAGATTCGCCAGCAGGGTGTTCATCTTGACCAGCTTCTCCTGCTCCTCAGGGTCGTTGTGGGCGATCACGCCGTTGTTGCCGAACCCGAGCCACTGGGAGAACGCGTTGTAGGACTCGACCTTGTTGGTCGCCGCCGTCACCCGGGCCCGCAAGCCCGGGTCGGCGAGATAGCGCAGCAGGGCGACGGTGCGCACGCTGCGGCCGACCTCCCGAAACGCCTTGTAGATACGGTTCTTGCGGGAGTTGGAGCGCAACCGCCGCATCAAGGTCGCCGAGCTCAGCCGGTTTTCGCTGATGGAGATGGCCACCTGCATCAAGTCTCGCCAGTGGCGCTCGATCAGCTCCCAGTCGACCACGTTGCGGCCCCGGTCGCCGAACAGCGCGTCGATGTGCGGGTATTCCAGTTGCGGGTTGGCCCGGAAGAAGGTCAGGTCCTTGAAGTTGCGGATGCGCGGCATCAGGTCGAACCCGAAGAGCGTGGCCAGGGCGAAGACCGGGAACGACTGGCCTTGCGTATCGGCATGCACCACCGAGGGCTGGACGTCGGACTCGTTGGCCAAAAGGCCTTCGATCAGGTGCACCGCCTCCCACACCCCGCACGGGATGAACCGGGAGAACAACGCCACGTAGGTGTCGGCGACGTAGTGGTAGGCGATGCCGCCCACGCCGCCGTAGCGGATCGAGGTCTCCGCCAGCAGATTGTCGATGTAGGTCTCCACGTGCGTGCCGTCGGCCGCCACCGCGGTCCCGTCGCCCCAGGCCTTGACCACGTCCAGCTCGGCAAAAGCGTTGACGACGGAGGCGATGGCGGCGTTCAGCTTGGCGATGGTGATGTGCCGGTTGCGGACCATCGACAGCTCCCGGGCCGAGATGCCGGTCAGGTGCTTGGCCGCCTCGTACGGGCCCAGGTTGATCCCACCGGTGAAGATCGCCAGTGAGTAGCGGAACAACGCCTCCTTGATCTTCGGATCCGAGCCGGAGGCCGGCCCGAAGTGGTGGTGCCAGCCCAGCCAGTGCGCCGTGCGCGCCACGATGGACAGCAGGGAACGCTCGGGCATGCGCCGCTCGATCGCCGCCTGAAGGTTCTCGGCGGCCTCCAGCGTCTGTTTGCCGCGGCGGCGTTTGACGGTCGGGGTGCCGTCCTCGGCGATCACCAGGTCGGTGTTGTCCTCATACTCGGCGTCCAGGCGCGCGGCCGCGCCCAGATGCGAGACGCGCAGGTGCTCGACGAAGCCCGCCGCCGTGGCCGGCAGGCCGACCTGCGCGCAGAAACCCTCCAGCAGCGGCTCGCACTGCTCCCAGGGCAGCAGGTTGGCGCTCCAGTCGGCGTACTCACCCGCGCCGGCCACCGCAACGTCGCCGGTGCGCAGCTCCTCGGCCAGGTAGGTGAAGACCATCGCCTCGAAATGCCGGCGCGCCACCATCCCAGGGTGGTGCCGGTCGGTCACCGCACGCCGCCAGTTCCCGGAGCCGAACATGATCCCCGACTCCGGATCGCCGGCGGCGTCGATGGGCGGCGGCAGCGGGATGAAGTCGCGCCGCAGCCCCTCATGAGCCCGCGCGTGCTCCAGCGCCACCAGCACCGAGTCGTCCTGCGAGGTGGCCTTGAGCTCCAGTTGCGCGACCAGGTCGAACATGGCGGGGCGGTCTTTTGCGAAGAACCGGTGCACCAGCACCTCATAGTTGTCGCCATGGAAGGCGGAGACGGATTCGATGTCGGCCAGCTGGGAGGTGAACCCACCGGCCGTCTGCACCGCGGCCACCGCCCGCGCCGCCCCCTGGCCCGCCTCCGGGCCGTCGGGGTCCAAATGCTCCAGCACGGTGCGGTAGGTGCCGATCAGCTTCTCACTGACCGTGCGCTGACGCTCGCGGATGTCCTCCAGCGCCGCCCGCGCCCTGCTCAGATGGCCCGCCACCCGCTTGCACAGCATCTCCGCCAGGTCATCGCGGGCCCGCATCCGCGCGGTGTGCAGCAAGCACGCCAGCAGCGCCGCCCGCTTGACCGGCTCATAGTCACCCAGCGATGCCGCATCCTGGGCATCGGCCTCCCCCGCGAAATCAGCGATCTTGGTAGGGGCGATGCCCTCCAGCCACGCCCCGGTGTCCCCCAGCGCGTCGATCTCCTCCAGATAGGCGGCCTGCTTGCGAAAGCGCGACCAGCTCGCCCGCTGGGCGGGTTTTTTGAGCCGGTTGAGCATCGAGACCCCGTCCGGCCCCACCACCCGCATGCCCTCCATCCGGGCCTGCCCATCGGCGCCCATCCGCTGGGCGACGCGCGCGAACATCTCCGCGTTCACCCGGGCCCGGATCGTGGTCGCCAGCCGGTCCAACCGGGAAAAGCCCGGCAGCTCCAGCGAGGACTCGATAAGGCGCTCCAACGCCACATTGATCAGGTCTGGCGGGTTGTTCTTCGCCTGAGCCGCCTTGGTGATCGCATCAGCGGCCAGCCTCATCGCCCGCTGCTTGTCGTAGGTCACGCCCTGGCGGGTCCGGATCTGGGCACGGTGCCATTTGGCCGTGCGCCCGGCCCCGTGATCCGGCTCGACCTCCTCACTCAAGCCCAGGCAACGGCGCACATGGTCGACGACCACCTCCGGGATCTCCTGTCGAGAGGGGAAACGCGCCATCTTCTGGAAGCACTTCAACGCCAGCACCACGGCGAACAACGGCTCCGGACCGCCGGTCCGCTCGCGGGCCCAGGCGATCTCCTCGGCCGTCGGAGTGAAGAACACATGCAGCACCCGCGCCGGGGTCAGGCGCTTGAACTGCGGGTAGGCGGTCCGCTCGATCGAGGTCACGCGAGCCCTTTCCAGCTGAACGCATGCAGGACGCGCACACCGTAGCGGTAGATGATCAGGGCACACCCGCCAGTTCGCCGAACCGCAACCAAACCAGTTCAGACAGTCACACCTCAGGTACTGAAATGGCCTCTGACCTGCGGCATGCCCCTTTGACGCTTATCTTGTCTGCCCCCCCTGAAGTCCCAGAGTTCATGCGAACTGAAGGTTCCTCAGCCTGAACCGAAGGGTCTTCAGCGCTCATGGACCGTTTCGACCCTTGGGTTCGCCGGAACCGGCAGGGTCTTGTTCTTCGGCAGGTGTGGTGAGGAGCTGGCGGGCTGAGTCGGCGTAGCGGATAGCGGTCGTGGTGTCGAGGCCGAAGACCGAGGCGAGGTGAAGGGGATCGGCGCCGCAGGCGAGGGCTTCTTCGAGGATTCGGTCCACGCGCAGGCGTTCCAGGGTGGCGGCCTGCCGGTGGAGGATCAGGCAAGCGCCCTGGCCGCTGGCTGGCGCCGTGGTCGTGGCTGTTATGCGGTTGATGAGCAGGTGTGGGTTGGCGGTGTCGGGCCAGCGGGCAGCGCGCTGGCGCAGCCAGTCGAAGAGCAGCTGGTAGGTGAGGTCGTCGAGCGGGCGGGCTCGCCCCGCGATGACGATGCGGCGGTTGCCGAGGTCGACGTCGTCCAGACGCAGCGCGAGCATGTCGGCCACGCGAGCGGCGTGAACCCCGGCGAGTGCGACCATGAGCCGTGCCGCTGGGGTCGTGGCGGCTTGGACGGACCGGTCGATGTCCTCGGGGAGCAGGGGTTGCAGGATCCCGTAGTGATACCGGCCGGCCTTGAGGCCCCGGGTGGGGTCGCGGAAGATCGTGCCGTTCTTCTTCGCGCGGGACAACAGCGACCGCAACGCGATCAGGGCGTCACGGCGCTGGTTGCCATGGAGCTGGTCGAGCATGGCCACGACGTCGTCGCGGGTCACCTCACGTAGATGGTCGTAGCGTTGTGACCAGGCCAGCAGGATCGGCTGGATCCGGCTCATGTAGCCATAGACGGTCGCCGGGGCCCGTGCCTTGTTGCGCGGGCCACCATCGTGCAGGATCCTCAGCCAGGACTCGACGTCCCGGCCGATCCCGGGGGCCAAGCCGTCGAGCTTGCCGATGAGCCAGTCTTCGAACGGCGGGCGCCGGTCGTCGTGGAACAGGCCCATGCGTTTGAGCACGTCGGTGGTTCGGCCGACGCCGATGACCCGTTTGCGCAGGAAGGGGAGCATCTCCGAGTGCAAGACGGGCTCCCCATCGACGCGGCCGGCCAGCAAGATGGCCAGGCCCTGCTCGATGTCCTCACAGATGCCGCGTTTCCAGCCGCGGGCCTGGCCCAGCAGGTGGATGGTCCATCGGGCCCAGGCCATCCAGGGGTCGTTCGGATTGAGACGGTCGCGTGGGTCGAACCGCGCGTAGTCACGGGGAAGATCGAACAGCCGCAACGGGGTCCCCGGACTCGGTGGGCGTCCCGCCGGGGCGGGATCCGGCTTGGGTGGGCGCCCGATTCGCCCACCGGGGTTGCGCACCCGGCCGTTCTTTTTCCGTTCCCGTCCCCGAAGTGGTGTCAGGTGGGCCAGGAAGAGCTGGTGATGGCGGATCTGCGACAGCAGCGGCTCAATTCCGGTGACCGCTTGGCTCTGCGCATCATGGCGGGCCTGACACCAGCACAAACGGCAATATCCCTCACGCAAGGGCAGCCGCCGAAGACACCCGGCGCAGCGGCCGAGCGGAAAGCCTGAGGCGAACGATCTGCAGGCCCCGCATCGCCGGGTGGATAAAACACCCCAGGCCAGGCAGTCCGTGCAGTTTCTGGGCAGCATTGATGTCGTTCTCCCTGGCATCACATCGGCGGGAGAGATCGTCCGTCCTTGCGTTTGGGCATCACCGACGGCCCTGCGGATGAGGCCGCCGTGGGCTGCTCGGTCGATTCGTCGGCGCGCTTGACCTTGTCGGGTTCGGGGATGAGAAGCTCGTCGACGCCGCAGCCGAGGACAGCGCAGATGATGTTGAGGTCGTCGAGTTTGATGCTGGCCGGCTCGCCGGACCACAGGCCGGACATCTTCCCGGCGCTGATCGTCAGGCCGTGCTCGGCGAGCATGCGCTGCAGTTCGCTGGCCTTCCAGATGCCGCGGTTGGCAGCGGCCAGCCGCAGGTTCCACTTCATCGCCGTAGTCCTTCCAGCCGGGTGGCGGCGCGTTGTTGGCCGGCCAGCCAGGCGTCTTCGACGTGGGTGCCGGTGACGTGCACGTAGTTCATGGTCGTGGCGATCCAGGCGTGGCCCAGAAGCTGCTGGATCGCGATCAGATCCATCCCGGAGGCATAGAGCCGGCTCGCGCAAAAGTGCCGCAGGACGTGCGGGGTGACGACGTCCGGCCAGTCCGGCAGGTGCGCCGCGGCGGCCCTGGCCAGCGCGGCGCGGATCGTCTCGTCCCCGACCCGAGCGCAGGTCCCGTCGGCGTTCTTGCGCTCCGAGGGCAGCAGCGCGACAGCGGGCCGGGTGTGGTCGTCGCCGAACTGGCCCCACACGTCCTCGACGAACCAGCGCAGCGTCGCACCCGCGTTGTTGATCAGCGGGACCATCCGCTCGCGCGGGCCCGAACCGCGGGCGCCCTTGCCCAGGCGGACGTGGAGCTTGCCGAACCGGCCGAGATCCCACTTGATGTCGGGCAGGTCGAGCTTGCAGGCCTCATTCACCCGCAGCCCGACCTCGGCCATCAGCCGGCAGGCCGTGTAGTTCCGCGCGGCCGGCGCGAACTTCCGGCACGTCGCCAGCTCCTGGCGCCACCCGGTGAACAGCCTGCCGACCTGCTCGGCGGTCGGCGGGATGCGGAGCTTGGCCTGCTGGCGGCCGCGCGGCCGGTTCATCTCATCGATCGGGCACTCGACGACGCGGCCGGTCATCTGGTGGATCTCGACCTTGTGCCGCAGCTCCAAAAACAGGAAGAACGTCTTGAGCGCCTGGGCCCGCGACAGGCGGGTGCCCTTGGCGGTGCTGCGCAGCGCTTTCCCGAAGTACACATCGGCGTCGGCGGGTTCCATCTCCCATAGGGGCCGGCCGAACCAGGAGCGGACCTGCTCCAGGTGCATCACATCCGAGCTGATCGTCTCGTCCGACAGCCCCGCCGCCGCTCGTGCCAGCACGAACCCGGCCAGCACGTCGGTCTCCAGCGCCTCCAGGTCCTGCGCGGTGGCCGGGGCACGCGCCACTCGAAGATCCTTCACCACCGCCAGCGCCAACTCCGGCCTCCTCGTCTTCACCCGGTCGGCAAGAAACTCGGCCACACCGACACCTCTTCACAAATCGTGAAGCTACTTCAACTCGGTGTGATCACGCTGGAGAAGGCGGAAAGTCCCTGGTCCCAGGCCGCAGCGGCGGTATCCGAGAGCGGCAGACACAGTCGGAACTCAGGGGTTATTTCTTATGCCGGCCTCTCCGGCGCGCGCCGCCTCGATGGTCGCGTTGAGCGCCAGCAGGTTCGTCTGCTCGGCGATGGAGGTGATGACCTTCACCACGTCGCCGATCATGCGGCTGGACTCGCCCAGGCGCGACACCGCCGAGGTGGTCGTCTCCGCGGCGGTCACCGCGCGGCCGGCGACGGCGGCGGCCTCGGCGGCGTTGTGCGCGATCTGCCGGATGGAGTCGCCCATCTCCTGCGAGCCGGCCGCGACGGTGTGCACGTGGCGGGAGACCTGCTCCGCGGCGCCCGCGGCGGCGCCGGTCCGGGCCGAGGACTCCTCGGCCCCGTCGGCGATCCGGGCCGCCAGCGTGCCGATCCGCTCGCTGGCGGCCGCCAGGTCGTCGGCGCTGCGGGCGAATGCCGTCACGGTCTCGCCGATCTTCTCCAGCGCGGCGTTCACCGACTCTCCCATCCGGCCCACCTCGTCGCCGGAGGTGACGTCCACGCGGCGGGTCAGGTCGCCGTCGGCGACCGCGGCCAGGGCCGTGCCGGCCGCGGCCAGCGGCCGGGTGATGCTCCGGGTGATCAGCCAGGCCACGACGACCGCCACGACGACCGCCAGCGCGCACATCAGCACCATGACGGCGCGGAAACCGTCGGCCGTGCCGCGCGCCTGCGCGGTCTCGGCCCGGTTCATCGCCTCCTCGACGTCGATCAGCTTGTTGATCGCGGCGAGCCAGTCGACGAACAGCGGCTTGGCCTCCGCCAGCACCCGCAGCGCCTCCTCTTGACGCTGTTGAGGTCGTTGATGGTGGTCAGCCCGGTGTTGATCCGCTCCACCTGCATCACGCCGAAGGCCGTCAGGAGCACCATGTTGAGCACGACCACCAGGAAGCCGGCGCCCAGCCGGCGGCCGATCGGCAGACTCGACATCTTCGGGATCTTCATGGGCGTCCTGTTCTCGTCCGATCCTGCGCGGAGGCGAGGGACCGGGTCATCCGGCTCCGGTCCCTCGTGCGGGTGACATCGGCGCCCGCGGCGCTGATCTGAGGAGAACCGTCCCGGCGCGCGGGCGTGCGCCGCCGGCCCGGACGGCGTGCACCGCGTGCGCCGCCCCGGCCGGGGCGGCGGGCCTCACCGCCCGCCGCTCCCACCGCTCCGGCCGCTCACGGCAGGGCCGGGTCCTCGCCCGCGACGTAGCGGTGCAGCAGGGCGGAGCCCTCGAGCATGGCCGCCGCCCGCCGGGTCAGCTCCGCGCCGCGCTCGGCGATGGCCGCGCGCAGCGCGTCGCTGCTGCCCGTACGGCGCAGGCCCTCCAGGACGGGCCGGATGCGGTCCAGCGGATGGCGGGCCTGCCGGAGCATGGCGACCATCCGCGCGTCCCGGACGTCGGCCGGACCGAAGCGGCGGTACCCGGTGCCCGGCTCCCGCCCCGGGTTCAGCAGCCCCGCCGACTCCCACACGCGCAGCGCCGAGGCGCGCACCCCCAGGTGGACGGCGAGCTCCCCGACGCGCATGCCCGCGCGCGGCGACGGCGGGTCCGGGACCTGCCCGGCGACCGCCTCCAGCGCCTCGCCCGCCGCCCGCAGGGCCAGCCGCTGCTCGTGCAGGGCGGCGTGGCCGGCGTCCACCAGCGCCAGCGCGCCGGGCAGGTCCCCGGCGTGCACGGCGCGCATGACCGCCCGTGCGGTGTCCTGCCCGTAACCGCGGGCCAGAGCCCGGTAGGCGAGCAGGGCCCGGCGGTGCCGGGCGTCGAACCGGCGGTACCCGGCCGGGGTGCGCGGCGCCGGGGGCAGGATGCCGGCGTCGGCGTAGTTGCGGACCTGCTGGGCCGAGATGCCCGCCAGCCGCGCCAGGTCGACGGGGCGCAGCGCTCCGTCCGCACGGCCCATCGCCCGCCCCTTCCCGTCCGGGTGCCGCCTTCCCGGGCGAGTCGAAGATTACCGGGGCGGGCGCCCGCGGCGACCGGCGGGCGCCGGGGCGGTGGAACCGGCGTGGCGGAGCGTGCGGGCCGCCGCTAAGGTGCACCCCGTGAACCGCCGCGCACCCCTCCGCAGACCGCCCGCGCCCGGCGGGCGCCGGGCCGCGTCCGCCCGCCGGGCGCCCGTGTCCCTCGCGGCGGCGGTGCTCCTGGCCGCCGTGCCGTCCGGGGCGGCGCAGGCCGCGCCGCCGAAGCCGCTGGGGGAGACCGGCCGGCTGGCGGCCTCCTCGTGTCCCGAGCCGCCGCTCATCGACGGAGGCGTCCCCCGCACGCGCGAGTACCTGACGGCGGCCGTGCGATGCCTGAACAGGGCGTGGTCGGCCCACCTGTCCAGGGCCGGGCTGCCCTTCCGCGCGCCGAGGGTCCGCTTCCACGACGCCCCCGGGGAGCGCGCGTGCGGCGACCGGCCGTGGCCGGACGCGGACGCCTTCCACTGCGCGGACCAGGGCACGGTGGTGTTCATGCTCACCGGCGAGTGGATCGAGGGCCGGACCGACCTGCACCCGCTCAAGGTGGCGGCCCACGAGTACGGTCACCACCTGCAGAGCCTCACCGGGATCCACGCCTCCTACGCGGCCCGGTTCCGGGCCCGGGGCGCCCGCCGGGCCGAGCTCAGGCGCCGCTACGAACTGCAGGCGGACTGCCTGTCGGGGGTGTTCCTGGGGAGCGTGCGGCGGTCCCTGAAGCGCACCGGCCAGGACTGGGAGGAGCTGTTCGAGGCGGTGCGCCGCAGCGGAGACGGCGACGGCACCCACGGCAGCGGCGCCAACCGGCTGCGCTGGTTCAAGCGGGGCTACGGCGCGCTCTCCCCCGCCGCCTGCGACACCTGGACGGCCGGGGCGTCCCGGGTGTCCTGACCGGCGCTCAGGGCCCGGCGGCCTCAGGCCCGGCCGCGGCCGCGTCGAGCGGCACGCTCCACTCCAGGCGGGTCCCGCCCTCCGGCGGGGACGCCGTCGCGAAGGAACCGCCCAGCCCGGCGGCGCGCTCGGCCAGCGCGCTCAGGCTTCCTCCCCTGACGTCCTCGGGCAGGCCGACGCCGTTGTCGCTGATCGTCAGGACGAGCTGGCGGCCGGCCACCTCGGCCGTGACCTCGGCACGGCCGGCCTTGGCGTGGCGCAGGATGTTGGACAGCGCCTCGCGCAGGACCTCCAGCAGGTGCTCGGCGAGCGGCTCGGGGACCTCGACGTCGAGCGGTCCCTCCATCCGCAGGCCCGGCATGAATCCCAGGTGCCCGCGTGAGCTCTCCACCAGCTCCACGATCCGCGCCCGCAGGCTGGGCTCGGCCGTGTCGCGGGGCGTCTGCAGCGCGAAGATCGTCGAGCGGATCTGCCGGATGATCTGGTCCAGCTCGTCGACGGCGTGTTGCATGCGCCCCGCGGCCTCGGGCCGCTCGACCTTGCGCGCCGTGGCCATCAAGGTCATGGCGACGGCGAACAGCCGCTGGATGACGACGTCGTGCAGGTCCTTGGCGATGCGGTCGCGGTCCTCCAGCAGCCCGAGCAGCTCGGCGTCCCGGCGGGCCTCGGCCAGCTCCAGCGCCAGGGCGGCCTGCCCGGCGAAGGCGTGCAGGGTGCGCAGGTCGGCGTGGCTGAACGGCAGCCGGCCGATGCGTTTGCCCAGCTTCAGCACGCCGCGCACGACCCCCGCGGCGCCCAGCGGCACGGCGGCCACCGGGCCGACGGCCAGGTGCTCGGCGGTCACGGTCAGCATGTCGGTGTCGGACAGGTCGTTGAGCCTGAGGGACTCGCCGCGCAGGAAGGCCTCCCCGGCCAGGGAGCCGGCCACGGCCACCCGGTGGCCGGTCACCAGGCCGGCGGCCTCGCCGTCGGCGACCACCACCCGCAGGGTCTCGCGGGTCTCGTCGGCGAGCATGACCGCGACGATGTCGGCGTCGACCATCTCCCGCGCCCGGCGCGCCACGCGGGTGAGCACCTCCCGCGGGTCGGTCCCCGACAGCAGGCTGGTGGTGATCTCCGAGGAGGCCTGCAGCCAGGTCTCGCGCCGCCGGGTGTCCCCGTACAGGCGGGCGTTCTCGATCGCCACGCCCGCGGCGGTGGCCAGCGCGACGACGATCGCCTCGTCGTCCTCGTCGAACTGCCCGCCGCCGCGTTTCTCGGTCAGGTAGAGGTTGCCGAACACCTCCTCGCGCACCCGGACCGGCACGCCCAGGAAGGAGCCCATCGGCGGGTGGCCCTCGGGGAAGCCGCGGGAGGCGGGGTGGTCGGTGATGTCGGCCAGGCGCAGCGGCCGCGGGTCCTCGATGAGCAGGCCGAGCAGGCCCTTGCCGTGCGGCCAGTGCTCGATCCTGGCGATCTCCTCCTCGCTCAGTCCGACCGGGATGAACTGCACCAGCGTGCGCTCCTCCCCGACCACTCCCAGCGCCCCGTACGCGGCGTCGACGAGGGTGGTGGCGGTCTCGACGATCCGGCGCAGCACGGTCTCCAGGTCGAGGTCGCTGCCCACCGAGACCACGGCCTCCAGCAGCGCGTGCACCCGGTCGCGGGTGGCGAGCACCGCCTCCAGCCGGGTCTGCAGTTCCGCGAGCAGGTCGTCCAGGCGCATGTGCGGGCTGAGGGCGTGCCGTTCCCTGTCGGTCATACCGGGAGTCTCGCACCTCGGCCGCTGCCGCGCTCACCCAGGGCGGGACCGGTCCCACCGGCCGGGGGCAAGGTTTCTCCTCGGCTCGCAGACCGCCGGAAACCGCCTGGACGCTGGGAAGACGACCCCCGGCGGCTGCTCCCGCCCTCTACGGCACCCCCGGGCCGGTTTTGGCCGGTGCCGTCAGTGGGAAAGCAGGGACAGGAAAGACAAATGGGATAAACGGTGCAAACCGTCCATCAGAGAAGGGAACCGTCATGTCCCGTCACCTCCGGCCGATCACGGCCGCCGCACTCACCGGTCTCGGGCTGCTGCTGACCAGCACTCCCGCCTCGGCCCAGCCCGACCCCAACCTGCCGGGCCTGCCCGGCGCCGGCGGCTGGATCACCTGCCAGTGCGAGACCGGCCCCGCCACGGCCCTCACCCCGCCCTCGCTCCCGACCTTCCCGGGCATGGTCCCGCCGACCGGCGGCGAGGACGAGCCGGAGGCGCCGCCCACCGGCCAGGGCGAGCCCGAGGCGCCGACCGGCGGCGAGGAGCCGCATATGCCCGGCGGCATCACCGTCGGAGACGTCACCCTCGACGACGTCGTCATCGTCTCCCGCAAGTAGACGACCCCGGGCCGCGGCCCGGCGCCCGCCGGGCGGAACGGCGGGCTCCGG
>NZ_JBHSBM010000050.1:5900-13053 GCF_042650625.1 Planomonospora corallina | reverse complement strand
CCCCGGCCGACCGGCCGGGGGCGCCCCGTCGGACCCGCCCGCCTCTCAGCCCCGCCCGCCGGGCAGGACCGCCGCCGAGCGCCGCAGCGCGGCGGCGCGGACCACGGTGACCGTCAGCACCAGCGTCGCCGCCGCGACCACGGCCAGCAGGACCAGCCCCAGCGCGTACGACTCGAACCGGCCGTAGAGGAAGCCCATCACCAGCGGCGGGACGAATCCGCCCAGGCCGCCGGCGGCGCCGACCAGGCCGGTGACCGAGCCCACCGCCTCGGCCGGGGCGACCTGGGCGACCAGGGCGAACGTCGCCCCGCTGCCGGCGCCCAGCGCCGCCGCCATGGTCAGGAACGCGACCGTCCCCACCGGCGCCAGCCCGGGGGTGAAGGACACCACGGCCGCCGCCGTGCAGGTCACCGCGAAGACCCCGGCCAGAACCGGCAGCGGTCCGATCCGGTCCGACAACCAGCCGCCGACCGGGCGCATCAGGACCGCCAGCAGCACGAACCCGGCCATCCGGTTGGCCGCGTCGGCCTGCTCCAGCCCGTAGGCGGTCTGCAGGTACGCCGGCAGGTACACCGAGAAGGCGACGTAGCCGCCGAAGGCCACCGCGTACAGGGCGCAGGCCTGCCAGGTGATGGGCAGGCGCGCGGCGGCCGCCATCCGCGCCGCCATCGGCCGGGCCGGCGCCGTACGCCCCGGCGCGTCCCGCATGGCCAGCCAGGCGACGACGGCGTAGACCGCCAGCACGACCGCGGTGATCAGGAACGGGGTGGCCGAACCGCCGGTCTTCACCAGCGGGACCGTGGTCAGGGCGCTGATCGCGGTGCCGCCCATGCCCACCCCGAAGACGCCCAGGGCCAGGCCGCGGCGGTGCGGCGGGAACCAGGCGTTGACGAAGGGCACGCCGACGGCGAACACCGTCCCGCCGATGCCCAGGAAGAAGCCGCCGGCCAGCAACGCCGCCAGCGAGCTCTGCCCGGCCACGCCGATGAACAGCACCGGCACGATGGTCGCGGCCGACACCAGCGGGAACATCACTCTGCCGCCGTACCGGTCGGTGAGCGCGCCGACGGGGATGCGGCCCAGCGAGCCGACCACCACCGGAACCGCGACCAGCAGCGCCTGCTGGGCGGCCGACAGGCCCAGCAGTTCCTTGAAACGGGGGCCGAGCGGGCTGAGCAGCGCCCAGGCCCAGAAGTTCACGGCGAAACCCAGGGTCGCCAGGGCGAGCATCGCCGCCGCTCGCCCTCCGGAGGCCGCCGGGCTCTGCCCGCCGGCCTGGACGGTGGTCATCACATCGCTCCTCGTCATGTCGGTCACCGCATGCGCGTCCCTCCCATGACAGCCGTCCGCGCCCATCCGGCGGTACCGACCAAGGTCCCGTCCCCTCGGGACCTCGGACCCCGGAACCGCCCGGCCGGCCCCGCGGCCGTGGACCGGCTCCCCTGACGCGGGACGGTCTTCAGCCGCTCGGCGGGATGCGGTAGACGGACACGTGGGAGCGCGACTCGGCGGTGAAGGCGGCTCCGGCCCAGTCGGCGTGCCTGCTCTCCAGTTCGAACCCGGCCAGCCGGGCCATGAGGTCGAGCTCGGCCGGCCAGATGTAGCGGTGCGGGCTGCGGGACAACCGGGCCCGCCTGCTCCCGTCGAAGCTGAAGTGGTGCGACACGACGTGCTGGCGCAGGACGTCGTAGGTGTCCAGGCCGATGTAGCCGGGCTCGCAGCACCAGACCGTGGCCTGCTGGCCGGGGGGGAGCTTGCGCAGCTCGGGCACCCAGAGCTCGATCACGAACCGGCCGCCGGGCGTGAGGTGGCGGGCGGCGTTGCGGAAGCACTCGACCTGCTCGGCCTGGGTGAGCAGGTTGGAGATCGTGTTGTAGACGAGGTAGACGAGCGTGTACTCCCCCGGGGCGGTGGCCGTGGCCATGTCACCGATGACCACGGGGATCGTCGCCTCGTCCGCCTTCGTCCGCAGCCGGTCGGCCATCGGGCGCGACAGCTCGATGCCGGTGACCGGCACCCCCCTCCCGGCGAGCGGCACGGCGACGCGGCCCGTTCCGACGGCGAACTCGAGAGCCCGCCCGCCGCCCGCGAGTTCGGCGAGGCGGTCCACGGCCGGCTCCAGCACCTCGGGCGCGAACATGCCGACGCCTGGTGTGTCGTAACGCCGGGCGGTCTCGGCGTCCCAGATCTCATCTTGTCGCATTCCTGCGACGCTGCCAGCGGACGTACGCCTTGTCCAACGATTTCCGGTCCCGTGGGGGCAGTCCTCAGGCCTGAAGTCGCAGGTCGCAGGGTGCAGACCTCAGGGCGGACCGGCGCCGCCGGCGGGGCCGGGGCGCGGGCGGCGGCCGCCACGCCGCCTCCGGGGAGACCTCCACGGGACCGCCGGGGTGAGGGAGCACGGCCCCGTCACGGCAGCAGGCCGCGGTCGTAGGCGGCGGCCACGGCCGAGGCCCGGTCGGAGACACCCAGCTTCGTGTAGATGTGCGCCAGGTGGGTCTTCACCGTCGTCTCGCTGATGAACAGCGCCGCGGCCGCCTCCTTGTTGGTGGAGCCGCGCGCCACCAGGGCGAGCACGGTCCGTTCGCGTTCGCTCAGCCCGGCGGGGGCGGGGGTCCGGACCCGGTTCAGCACGCGGGCGGCCACGGCCGGGGACAGCACCGTCTCCCCCACCGCCGCCGCCCGCACGGCGCGGAAGACCTCCTCGCGCGGGGAGTCCTTGAGCAGATAGCCGATCGCGCCCGCGGTCAGCGCGGGCAGCACGTCGTCGTCACCGTCGTAGGTGGTCAGAACCAGCGCACGGGCCGAGGGCACCCGCCGCGCCAGCAGCCCGATGAACTCCGCTCCTCCCAGGCCGGGCATGCGCAGGTCGGTCAGCACGACGTCGGGACGCTCCCGCACCGCCACGGCCAGCCCTCGCTCCCCGTCCTCCGCCTCGCCCACCACCTCCAGGTCTGGCTGCTCGGCGAACATCCCCCGCAGGCCGTCCCGCACGACGGGATGGTCGTCCACGATCACCAGTCGCACGCGGCCGCGTCCGCCGTCCCGCTCACCCATGTCGCCTCCCGCCCGGCCTCGGCGGGGATTGCCGGGACCGTCACGCTGACCGCGGTGCCCTGACCGGGTGCGGACTCCACCGCCACGTTCCCCGCGAGCCTGACGACCCGCTGCCGCATGGCGGTGAGCCCGAAGCCCGCGCCGCCCGCCCCGCAGGGGTCGAACCCCTCCCCGTCGTCCCGGACATCGGCCACCACCACATCCTCCATGTACGACAGGGTGACGCCGGTCTTGCCGGCTCCGGCATGCCGGGCCACGTTGGCCAGCGCCTCCTGCACGGCCCGGTACACGGTCACCTCGACCTCGGGATGCAGCAGCCGGGCGGTGCCGGTGACGGTGAGCGTGGCGGGCAGCTCGTGCGCGGCACTCCAGCCGGAGACCAGCGCCGACAGCGCCTCGGGCAGCTTGGTCTCCGCCAGCGGTCCGGGGCGCAGGCCGTCCAGGGAGCGGCGGACCTCGGTCAGGCTCTCCCTGGCGAGGTCCCGGGCGACGGCCAGGCGCCGCCGCACCGCGTCGGCGTCGCCCGCGGCCTCCTCCGCGGCCTCGAGCTGCATGACGATGCCCGCCAGACCCTGCGCGAGGGTGTCGTGGATCTCCCTCGCCAGCCGGCCGCGCTCCCCGGCGACACCCGTCCGGCGGGCCGCGGCCAGCAGCCTGCCCTGCAGCTCGGCGTTCTCCTCACCGAGCCGGGCGAGGCGGAGATTCGCGTCCTCCAGCGCCCGGTTGGCGGCCCGCCGGCGTTCGACCTCGGCCTCCAGGGCCCTGATGCTCCAGCCGATGAACGCCGCCAGCACCGCTCCGGTGAGCGCCGACACGACCGGCCAGGGGCCTTCGGAGTCCAGCAGGGCGGCCGGGCCTCCCATGACGACGAGCGTCGTGGCGGCCACCCCGAGGTAGGCGTACCGGCCGGGAAGCGTGGCGAAGGCCGTGGGGAAGCAGGCGATCACCAGGAGCCCGTACACCGGGTGGCGCGAGGACAGCACCCACGCCAGCGCGAGGAGCCCGGCGAAGTAGACCGCCATCGGCGCCGGCGCCCGCTCCGGCCAGCCGGGGTGCGCCAGGACCATCCACCAGTGCCACACCGCCACGGCGGCGGCCAGCGCCGCCGTGACGGCCCGGTCGTGCGGGGGCGCCGCCGGATCGGCCACCGCGATCAGGGAGGCCACTCCGAGGATCACCAGCGGCAGGGTGCGCCAGGCCCTGTCCCAGTCGTGGACCCGCAGCATGCCGCCCCACTCTCATCCGCGCGGATAGGCCAGACGCCGCAGCAGCGTCTCGGCGGGCCCGCGCACTGCGGCCCTGCGCATCAGCTCGGCAGCGGCCACCGTCGCGGCCCACGTGCCGACCGCCAGCGCGACCGTGGCGGCGGAGCCGAGCCGCCCGCCGAGCCCGGCCCCGTAAGGGGGCAGAAGCGCCACGAACACCACCGACTGGAGAAGGTAACACGTCAGCGACCGCTGGCCGCAGGCCGACAGCGCGGTCACCAACCGGCCGCGCCGCGTCCCGATCCGCCGCGCGAGCAGGGCGATCAGGGCCGCGTACCCCAGGCCGGCGGCGATGCCCGACACCGTGTGGACGGCGTTGAGCGCCATCACCGCGGCGGATCCGCCCACGTCGAGGAAGCCTGCCGCCGCCAGCCCCAGAGGCAGCCCGCCGAGCGCCCCGGCGAGCGGCCCCAGCACCGCGGCCCGCCGCACCAGGCCGTCGGGTACGGTCAGCAGCTCCCGCCGGCCGGCCCAGACACCCACCAGCGCGGCGGTGAGCACGCCCGTCATCCCGACGGGGGTCAGCACCCACTCGACCGGCCGCAGCGCCAGCGCCGTCAGCGGGTCCTCGACCGCGAGCGACCAGAAGATGGTCCGCTCCCGCGCGACCTGGGGCGTGTCGTAGGCCAGGGCGGACAGCAGGGCGACGGGGACGAGCCAGGCCCCGGCGAGGACCAGCAGGGTCCGGTCGCGCACCCGCAGCAGCCGGACCAGCACGAGCCCGAGCAGCCCGTAGACCCCCAGCACGTCCCCGGAGAACAGCAGCACGGCGTGGACCGCCCCGAACGCGAGCAGCCACAGGCTGCGCCGCTTCAGGACACGGCGCCCCTCGGCGTCGTCCCGCCGCCGGTTCCAGATCTGCACCATGCCGTAGCCGAACAGCGCGGCGAACATCGGGTAGGCCCGCCCGTCCACGAACGTCATGCTCAGCGCCGCCGTCACCCGGTCCGGCAGGTCGTGCTCGATGACGTGCTGCCGGATGCCGTACGGCCGGCCGTACAGGTAGACGGCGGAGTTGGCCACGGCGATCAGCGCCAGCATGGCCCCTCTGGCGAGGTCGGGGGCGAGCCGGCGCTCGCCTTCCCCGACCGGCCTCAGCCCCAGGGTGGAAACCATCTTCTCTCCTCGGCTCGATGAGTTCCCACCGAGTGTCGGAGAAAGGCCCGGGCCGCCGGATCATGCGACGGTACGCGGATCACCGGCGGATGGACGACGGCCGCCATCCTCCGTTCGGAGGATGGCGGCACCGGACGGTCCCGCCCCGCCCGCCCGGTACGGTCGTCTCCGATCTAGAACGAGAAGGAGACGGACACCCATGACCCCGCCGCCCCGTACCCCCGCGCAGCGCAAGCAGGACACGCTCGACCGGCTCGCCCACGACGTCGACGCCTGGGTGGCCACGGCCGGCGGGGAGAGCGGCCTGCCCTACATGGTGCCGCTCTCCTTCCTGTGGGACGGCGCCGCCCTGCTGGTCTCCACCGTGGCCTCCGCCCCCACCGCCCGCAACCTCCGGGCGACCGGCCGGGCCCGTCTCGGCATCGGCCCGACCCGCGACGTGGTCCTCGTCGAGGGGAGCGCCGAGGCGATCCCGGCGGGTGAGATCCCGGGCGAGGCCGGGGACGCCTTCGCCGCCAAGACCGGCTTCGACCCCCGCAAGGAGCCCGAGGCCTACCTGTACTTCCGGATCCGCCCCCTGCGGATCCAGGCGTGGCGCGAGGCCAACGAGCTGAGCGGGCGCGACCTCATGCGCGACGGGCACTGGACCGTCCCCTGACGGACGGGAACCCGGCGGGGCGCCCGCCCCGCCGGGGGCGGTACCGCCCGAGGGAAGGTCGTACTGAAGGTGGAGAAGTGATCGAAGCCGTCGTCGTCGGGCGGCCGGCCGCCTAGAGCCGCTCGCGCACCCATCCGGGGTCGGGGTTGACGTACGGCAGGCCCGCCATGACCACGGTCGGCACCGTCTCGTCACCGCCGGTGGCGGCCCGCACCCGCTCCGCCCCCTCCGGGTCGCGCCAGATGTCGACCCAGTGCAGCTGGCGGGCGTGGCGGCCCAGCCGCATCCGCAGCTTCAGGCAGTAGGGGCAGCCCGGCCGCCAGTAGACGATCGGCCGGCCGTCCGCCGCGCTGCGGCGCGACGCCTCCGCGGCCGTGATCGACGCGGGGAACGCCAGCGGTGAGGAAAGCCCCGCAAGCAGCCCGAACACCAGCAGCAGCGCGGCGGCGGCGGCCGGTGACCCTCCGGCGAGCTGCCGGGCCGCCGCCAGCAGGCCGATCAGCGCGAACAGCACCGGAACGATCAGAGCACGCCTCATGGCGCTCCAGGCTATACGGGTGCGGCGGCCCTCCCCGTCGGGGGCCGGGCCCCGGGTTCCGGTCATCCGCACCGGATCCGCGCACCGGATCAGCAGGAGGCCGGCCGAGCGCGGGGCCGCCCACCCGGAACACCGGTCACTCCGGGGTGCCGGGCGGCGGGACGGCGCGCAGCTCGGCGGCGACCGCCCGCTCGCGAAGCGCGGCGGCCTCGGCCCGCGCCGCTTCCAGCTGCTGGCGCAGATCGCTCACCCGGGAGCGCTCCAGCAGCAGCTCCAGGCGCGCCTCGTCGCGCTCGGCCCGCATCCGCTCGGCCTCCTGCCGCAGCAGCGCCGTCTGCTCCTCCGCCGCGCCGATCCGGAGCCCGGCCTCCTGCTCGGCGGCCGAGACCCGCGCGGCCGCGTCCGCCTCGGCCTGCGCGGCCCGCGCCTCGGCCCGCTCCCGGGCGGCCCGTGCCTCGGCCGCGTGCATCTCCGCCCCGGCCCGCGCCCGGGCCTGCTCGTCGGCGCGGGCCAGCGCCC
>NZ_JBHSBM010000050.1:0-5872 GCF_042650625.1 Planomonospora corallina | reverse complement strand
TCGGCCGCCGCCTGCTCGGCCCTGACCTCGGCCGCGCGCGCCCGCTCGGACGCGGCCAGCGCCTCATCGCGCCCGGCCAGCGCCTCGGACGCGCGCTCCCGGTCCTGTACGGCCTGCGCCAGCGCGCCGTCACGCTCGGCCTCGGCGGCCTCCACCCGCTCGGCCATCTCCCGCAGCGCGGCGTCCCGCGCCGCCTCGGCCTGCTCGGCGCGGCGCCGCGCCTGGGCCTCGGCCTTCCTGGCCAGGCGTTCGGTGTCGGCCGCCTCGCGCAGCGCGGCCAGCGCCTGCTCGCGGGCGGTCTCGGCGTCGCGCAGCGCGGTGTCGCGCTCGGCCAGCGCCTCGGCCGCCTGCGCCGCCATCGCCTCGCGCTCCCGGCGGGCGTGCTCGGCCGCCTCGCGGGCCAGCCGTACCTGCTCGAAGGCCTGCTCCCGTTCGGTGCGCGCGATCGCCACCCGGGTGTGGGCCTCGGCCTGCACGGCGCTGATGCGGGCCTCCACCCCGGCGGGGCTCAGCTCCTCGGCCAGCACCTGCGCCAGGGGGGCGATGGCCGCCGCCATGCCTTTCTCCATGCGCTCGTAGAACTCCTCGGCGCGGGCCAGCGCGCCCTCCAGCCCCGGTGTCGCCCGGCGCAGCTCCCGCTCCCGCTTGGCCGCGGCCTGGCAGTCGCCCTCCGGGCAGTAGGCGCGCGGCCGTCCCCGCCCCGGCCGCTGCCCGACCGGCCGTCCGCAGTGCTTGCACGGCCTGACCGCGCCCGCTGTCGTCTCCTCCGTCACGGTCCGAGCCTAGCATTACTGTTTTCCAGAAAATAGAAATAAATAAATCCTGTCTGTTGCGTGGTCGGCGGCGTCCATCAACTACCGGGAATGAAGATTCCCGCAAGTTACGTGAGGGCGGGGCGTCCGTGCGATCCGGTGAGGCGGCCTTCCCTCTCCGCGGGCCTCACCGGTCCCGCGCCGCTCGTCGTCATGACCAGATGCGGACCACCCGCCAACCGGGCTGTCCCGTCCGGTGTCCTGTATCCCGTCCGTCCCGTGAGTCGCCTGCGCTTCGCCGTCATGCGGTCGCCGCGGGATTCGGTCGGCGCTGGGCGACGCGTCGGCACCGCCGGGCTCGGGCCGAGCCGACATGATTACGGTCGTGATGCCCAGCGTCTCGTTCACGGTGGCCAGCTGGTACTCGCGCAGTCCGTCGATGACATTCCGCACGCCGCGGATGATCACTCCGGCTCCGTGGTGCCTGCAGTAGGCCACGGTCAGCCTCGGGAAAGGGGAGGTAGCGCGGGACGCGACCGGTCCATCACCGCCGTGCCGATGTCCGTCGGGGCCGTCGATGGCGGCCAGCGGGTGGCCATCCGGATGGAACGCCAGCGCCGGCATGCGGCTGGCGTTGAAGTCATGGGATTCACCGACAGTCTCCCCGGTGGAGACGTCCCGCTACTGCAGCAGGGAGCCGTAGTGGATGACACCCCCGTGTCCGCCCCCTACCATGATCGACGATCATGATCGGAGCTCATCGGGCATCGATAAACAAAGCGGATGCCGGAGGATGGATGGCCTTGGGAGAATCAGGAAACGTTCCGCCGGGAGTCGACCCCACCGTGCCGTCGGCCGCGCGCATGTACGACTACGGCCTCGGAGGCAAGGACAACTTCGAGATCGACCGCCAGATCGGCGACCAGATGAGGGCGAAATTCCCCCAGCTGAGCGATCTCGCCCGGGGCAACCGCAACTGCCTCATCCGATGCGTCGAGTACCTGGCCCGGGACCGCGGCATCAAACGCTTCCTCGACATCGGCTCCGGCCTGCCCACGCAGGAGAACGTCCACCAGGTCATCCAGCGCGTCCATCCTGATGCGCGCACCGTCTACGTCGACAGCGACCCCACCGCACGCGTGCACGCCCTGGCCCTGCTGGACGGCGACCCCCGCACCTCCTTCATCCAGGCCGACGCCGCCGACCCCGCCGCCATCCTGAACCACCCCGACACCCAGGAGTTGCTCAGCGCCGGCGAACCGGTCGCCGTCCTGTGGTTCGCGGTCGCGCACTTCCTGCCCGACAGCGCCGACCCGCGCGGCGCCATCGCCCGCCTCATGGCCGCCGTGCCCTCCGGCAGCGTGCTGGCCCTGTCGCACGTCACCAGCGACGGCATCGACCCCGACGTCGACCGGGGCTTCCGCGACGGCGGCTTCTACGACCGGGTCCCCACTCCGCTGGTGATGCGGACCGAAAAGCAGGTCGCGGCGCTCTTCGGCGGCCTGCCCATCGTCGGCGGCCGCCTCGTCGAAGTCGGCGAATGGGGCCGCACCGACGCCGGCGCGCCCCGCACCGGCACCAAGCCCTTGCGCGCCCTGTTCGGCTACGCAGTCAAACCGTGACCGTGCGGCGAGCCGCCCCCCGGCACGGAGGCGGCTCGCCCCGCGGCCGCCCCGGACCCGTGTGCGGCGCGGCCAACCCCGACTTCGTGGCCCGCCTGGAGGCCGGTGACCGCGGCGGCGACTCGCCCGCCAGCCCCCGGATGATCCTGCGCACGTACTACGTGGCCGATCCGGCGAGCCTGGGCGCGGACGAGGAGCCGCTGCTCGACACGGTCCTGTCCACCGCGACCGGCGAGGGCGACTACCCGGGCGACGCGGTCGCCTGCGACGACTGGCCGGGTGAGGAGCTCTGCCCGCCCCAGCTGATCGCCGGCCGGGCGCGTGGTCACCCCGCTCCACCGGCGACGCCGTCGAGCAGGACGCGCAGATAGGCGTCGACGCGGGCGGCAGGGGCGGGGCCGAGGCCGAGCGCGAAGGCCGTACCGCAGACCAGATGGCGGAGGTCCTCGTCGGTGAGTCCCGGGCGCAGGGCACCGGACTCGCGGGCGCGGGCGAGGACCGTCCCGGCGAGACCGTCGAACTCGTCGCGCCGGGCGGTGGTCTCCGGGATCGCGTCGTCGGCGGCGGGCGAGGCGATCACCTCGGCGAAGGCGGGATCGGCCAGTTGCCGGACGAGCAGGGTCCGCAGCAGGATCTCGGTTCCCGTCCACGGATCGTCGTGCAGGGACGCGGTGCGGGCCCCGTCCAGGACGGCGGCGAAGGCGGGCTCGGCCAGGGTCTCCAGCAGCGCCCGGCGGGTGGGGAAGTGCCGGTAGACGGTGCCCACGCCCATGCCCGCGCGCCGGGCCAGCTCGTTGAGCTGCAGTGACAGGTCGCCCGCGGCGACCGCCTGACGCGCCGTCGCCAAGAGGAGCTCGCGGTTGCGGGCGGCGTCGGCGCGTAGCGAGGTCATGGCCCGAGTCTACCTAATCGG
Organism: Planomonospora corallina; assembly: GCF_042650625.1. Taxonomy (NCBI): domain Bacteria; kingdom Bacillati; phylum Actinomycetota; class Actinomycetes; order Streptosporangiales; family Streptosporangiaceae; genus Planomonospora; species Planomonospora corallina. Next base: position 2,585 of record NZ_JBHSBM010000050.1, on the reverse strand, counting down.
ATTGACAATCCGTTTCTGGCCGTCTTGAATCGGATGAGTTATCCGTTTAGCCTCGGAGGGAACATGGACAGCGCCGTGGACTGGAGCGTCGCCGATCTCGGAGACCAGACCGGCCGCACCTTCGTCGTCACCGGCTCCAGCAGCGGCCTCGGCGCGGAGATCACCCGCCACCTCGCCGCACGCGGAGGACGGGTGATCATGGCCGTACGGGACACCGCCAAGGGCGAGCGGGTCCGGGACCGGCTGCGCGCCGCGGACCCCGGGGCCGATCTCGACGTCCGGCACCTCGACCTGCTCGACCTGCGCACCGTCCGGCGGTTCGCCGACGACCTGCGCGCCGACGGCGTGGTCGTCGATTCGCTGGTGAACAACGGCGGCATCGGCACGGTGCCGCACCGGCTGAGCCCCGAGGGGGTGGAGAGCCAGCTGGCGACCAACCACCTCGGCCACTACGCGCTGACCGGCCTGCTCCTCGACCGGATGGCCGAGGGCGGCGCCGTGGTGACCGTCGCGTCCGGCCTCTACCGGATGGGCCGCCTCGACCTCGACGACCTGGCCGCCGAACGCCGTTACTCGCCCGGTGGCGCCTATGCCGCGTCCAAGCTCGCCAACGTGCTGTTCGGCCTGGAGCTCGACCGCCGCCTCCGCGCCGCCGGATCACCGGTCCGCAGCCTGGTCGCCCACCCCGGCATGGCCAGGACCGGCCTGAGCCGGGAGGCGGCGCTCCTCCCCCGTGCGGTCCAGTCCGCGCTGGGGTTCTTCTTCCGCCTGCCGATCGGCGCGGCCGTCGCGCCGATCCTCTACGCGGCCACCGAGCCCGCGGCCCTCACCGGCAGGCACATCGGCCCAGGCCGTCCCCGCCGCCCCCGTCCGACCTTCGAGACGTTCACCGGCGCCGCCGCCGACACCGCCCTCGCGGCCCGCCTCTGGGACCGCTCCCGCCTGCTCACCGGCGTCGACCCGGCCCAGCCGCTGGAGACCGGCGAGCCACTGCCGGACGATGCGTGACCTCCCCGATCAGGGGGCCGGCGCCATGGCGGGGTGCCTCCGGCGGGCCCGCCCCGCCGATCCCGGCGGCGGAGGGGACGTCAGCGGGGCGCTTCGGCGGGGACGGTGTCCATGAAGGCGATCAGGCGGGTGGCGGGGTGGCGGTCCAGGGCGTGGCGGGCGCGGTCGTAGGCGCGGGTGGTGCGGGGGTCGGCGTGGCCCATGGCGTCCTGGACGTCGCGCAGCGCGACACCGGCGTCGAGGGCGAGGGTGGCGAAGGTGTGGCGCAGGCTGTGCGGGGACAGCCGGTCCGCGGAGGGGATCTGCGCGGAGCGGGCGATGCGGCGGATCAGCTTGGTGACGGCCCACCGGTCCAGGCGCCCGCCGCCCGGGTGCGGGCCGGAGGGCTCGGTGACGAAGAGCGGCCCCGCCAGTTCCTCCGGCCGCACGCCGGCGCGGCCGGCGCGGTCGGCCAGGTAGATCTCGACCGCGTGGGCGATCGGCGGGGCCAGCGGGAGCGTCTGGCGCCTGCCGCCCTTGCGGGTGACGGTCAGGGTGCGCCAGCCGCGGTTGTGGCCGAGGTCGGCGACGTCGGCGCCGCAGACCTCCGCCACGCGCACGCCCTCGGTGAGCATGACGCCGAGCAGGGCCGCGGTGCGCAGCCGCGCCGGCCGGGGGTCGGCGGCGGCCGCGGCCAGGAAGCGCGCGGCCTCGTCCCGTGACAGGCCGACGGTGGAGGAGGTGTCGCGCTCGCGCCGGGGCCGGTCGGCGGCGGCCGCGGGGTTGGCCTGGCAGGCGTCGTTGCTGATCAGGTAGGAGTACCAGGAGGAGACGGCCGACAGCTTGCGCGCCACGGTGGAGGCGGCGAAGCGTGCGGCCAGGTCGCTCGCGTACAGGTCGACGTCGGCGCGGCGCGCGGCCAGCGGGTTCAGGCGCCGGACCGCGCACCAGGTCAGCCAGGCGTGCAGGTCGGCGCGGTAGGCGGCGGCGGTGGCCGGCGAGGCGCGGGTCTCCAGCCAGATCGCGGTCAGCCGGTGGACGCCGTAGGGGTCGGCCAGGTCGACCGGGCCGAGGGCGGGCAGGGCGGTCACCGCCTCGGCCAGCGCCAGGCGCCGCCGCGTCACCGGCGCCGGCACGGGCGCCGAAGCGGCGGGCTCGCCCTCCTTCGGCGGCGCCTCTCCCCCGTCGGCGGCCGCGGGGGCGCCGGTGGCGGGACCGGTGAGGGCGGCGTGATCGTCCACGCGGCGACCGTACACCATAAGCGGGTTATGGTGTACGGAACTCAGGGCCGAGTTAAGCGTTTCGAACAGCGCCATATCTTTTCGTGAGACACCGTAACCTGCGTGTTAGCCTGACCGGCATGCCTGACGATCACGACGGTGCCGCCGCCGCAGCGATCCCCTCCCCCGAGGCGGACGAGCCGACCGGCACCTGTCACCTGGACGGTTGCGACAACCCGCTGCCGCCGCCGCGCCGTGACGAGCACGGCCGGCGCACCGGCGGCCGCCCGGCCAAGTACTGCGGCCCCGCGCACAAGGACGCCGCCGCCCGGGCCCGCCGCGACGCCGCCGTCGCCGCCGAGGCCGAGCCGCTGGCCG
>NZ_JBHSBM010000049.1:0-15788 GCF_042650625.1 Planomonospora corallina | reverse complement strand
GTTCGGCGTCGTCGGGGTCGTCCTCCAGGAACAGGACGTTCAGTGCAGTGGACATGACCGGCCCCCGGGTTCGTCGTCGGTGAAGGTGCCGAGGTGATCGGTGAATGCCTGCCCTCGGTGTCCGGTCCCGGGTGTCCCGGCGGGAGAGGCCGGCGCCATGGGCCGCCGCGGCCGCACCACCGGATCGACAGCGGATCGGATCCGGCCCGGCCCGGGCGCCGATTCGCCGGATGCGGTCCGTATGACCGCATCCGGTACCGGCGGCACCACCGCGGCCGGGACGGGGACCGTGCGCGGGATGCCGACCCTCGTTCGGCTGGGAATCACCATCACGCTCCCAGCATCGGATGGTCACAACAGGTATCTGAGTCAAAACTTTCCGTGATGACGAATGGCGTACCGGCCGGGGACCAAAGTCCCCGATCTCACCGATCTCACCGATTCCGTGAAGTCCGCCCGCCCGCCGCCGATGACAGCGACATATCACTGTCCACAGGGAGAACACCGATGGCAACGATCCTGCTCGTCGAGGACGACACCAACATCAGGGATCTGGTCGCCTTCCGCCTGGAGTTGTCTGGGCACGAGGTCATCGCGGCGGAGGACGGCACGCAAGGCCTGACCGCCGCCCGGTCCACGTCTCCGGCGGTGGCCGTACTGGACATCATGCTGCCCGGCCACTCCGGTCTGGAGATCTGCCGCAAACTGCGCGCCGATGCGTCCACCGCCGCCATCGGCATCATCATGCTGACCGCCCGCGGCCAGGAGAGCGACGTGGAGGAAGGCTTCAACGCCGGAGCCGACGACTACATCGTCAAGCCGTTCAGCCCGCGTGAACTCGCGCTGCGCGTCGAGTCGTTGCTCGCGCGAGCTCGGCGCTGATGCGCCGGCGGCGGGATCATGCCGGGCAGGCGCACCTGGACGGCACCCGTGCTGCACACGATCCGATCCGGCCCGCCGGGCAGCATGGCGGCATGGAGACGACACGTGAGCGCGGGCGCCGGCACCGCTGGCGCATCGGCGTCGTCGCCGGTCTCGTCGCCGTGCTGGGCTCGGTGGTCTCACTGGGCGCGGGCGCGGTGCTGCACCGCTCGGAGGAGCGGATCGCCGACCAGGTGATGGACCGGCGCGCCGAGTCGATGCGCCAGGCCGTGATCGCCGAGACCCGCCGCTACACCGAATCCCTGCAGGCCATGGCCGCCGGTCTGCAGGCTCAGCAGGAAGTGACACCGCAGTCCTTCGCGACGGTGACGGCTCCGCTGACGCGGATGGGACTGCCGGGCGCCAGCGGGATCGCGTTCGTGGTCCCCGCGACCGACGCGCAGGTCGCGCGGGTGCAGGCCGACTGGCGGGCCCGCGGCGCCTCGCAGGTGCGGCTACGTCCGGTCGGCACGGGAGAGCACCTGTTCTCGGTGCTGCAACGTCCGCTGAGCGCCACGGCGCTGCCGCAGCCGGGCATCGACGTGTCGGCCTCGGCGCCCGCCGCCGAGGCGATGCGGCGGGCACGCGCCGAGGGCGTGGTCGCCTCCTCCAGCCCCTACCAGCTGCTCAGCGACCGCCACCTGCCCGCCGACCAGCGGCAACTGTCGTTCGCGCTGGCCGCGCCGGTCCACGCACCGGCGACCGGCGCGCAGCGGGGAGAGTTCCGCGGGTGGCTGCTGCTCGGCATGCGCAGCCAGGACTTCATCGGCACCACCATGCACGCCGCGGGCCAGGGCATAGTCAACAGCACGCTGCTGGCCCGCGTCGACGGCCGATGGCAGCAGCTGGCCGCCGACACGCCGCAGACAGCCGGCGTGGACCTGCAGCGCCAGGCGGACGTCACCGTGGCGGGCCAGCACTGGACGCTGCGCACCAGCGCCGCCTCCCAGGTACTGCCGGGCGGGGAGACCCACCTCGACGACGGCATCGCCGCCGCCGGCGTCCTGCTCACCGCATTGATCACCACGCTGGTGCTGGTGCTGGCCACGGGCCGGCAGCGCGCCGAGAACCGGGTCCGGGCCGCCACCGGCGAGCTGCGCCGGGCCGAGGCCGAATCCCGCCGCCAGGCCGGCCTGCTGGGCGCGGTGATGGACAGCATCAGCGACGGCGTGGCCGTGGTCAACGACAAGGGCGAGTTCCTGCTGCACAACCCCGCAGCCAGGAACATGCTCGGCGTCGACGACGTCGACGGCACCACCAACTGGCCGTCCCACTACGGACTGTTCCGTCCCGACGGCGCGAGCCCTCTACCCGCCGAGGAGCTGCCGATGGCGCAGGCGATCGCCGGACGGGCCTGCGACAACGTCGAACTGGTCGTCCGCAACGCCGCCCGCCCCGGAGGGGTGCGGCTGAACGTGTCGGCGCGCCCGCTGGATGCGCGGGCCGGACTGGCGGGCGCGGTGGCGGTCTTCCACGACATCACCGACCGCAGGATCGCCGAGGAACGGCTGCGCGCCTCGCAGGAGCAGCTGCGTCTGCTGCTGGAGGGCGCCCACGACTACGCCATCGTGATGCTCGACCCGGACGGCCGCGTCGCGAGCTGGAGCGCCAACGCCGAGCGGATCAAGGGCTACACCGAGGCAGAGATCATCGGGCGGCCGTACGCGGCGTTCTTCCCGCCCGAGGCCGTGGCGGACGGCGAACCGGAGCGGATCCTGGCCGAGGCCGTACGGCACGGCCGGGTGGAGGTCGAGGGAGAGCGCCTGCGCGGGGACGGCACCCGGTTCTGGGCGCACGGGGTGATGACCGCCCTGACCGACGACACCGGGACACCGCACGGCTTCGTCAAGGTCACCCAGGACATCACCGCCCGCCACGCGGCCGAGACCATGTTCCGCGACCTGCTGGAAGCGGCACCGGACGCGATCGTGGGCTGCGCCCAGGACGGACGGATCGTGCTGGTCAACAACAAGGTCGAGGAGCTGTTCGGCTACTCCCGCCGGGAACTGCTCGGCCGGCCCGTGGAGATCCTCATGCCCACCGCCGCGCGCACGGCGCACACCACACACCGCGACCGGTACCTGACCGCTCCCGTAGCCCGCCCCATGGGCAGCGGCCTGGCGCTGTCCGGGCAGCGCAAGGACGGCACCCTGTTCCCCGTGGAGATCAGCCTGAGCACCCTGGAGACCGCGGACGGGCTGATCGTGTCGTCGTCGATCCGCGACATCACCGACCGCGTCGAGGCCCAAAGAGAACTGCAGCGCCTCAACGAGGAGCTGAGCCGCCTCAACAGCGACCTGGAACAGCACGTCGCCGAGCGCACCGCGCAGCTGCAGGACCAGACCGAGGCGCTGCAGCAGGCCAACGCCGAACTGGAGGCGTTCTCCTACAGCGTCTCGCACGACCTGCGCGCCCCGCTGCGCGCGATCGACGGGTTCGCCAAGGTGCTGGACCTGGACTACGCCGACGCCCTGGACGAGCCGGGACGGCGCTACCTGGGCAAGGTCCGCTCGGGCGCGCAGCACATGGGCCAGCTCATCGACGGGCTGCTGGCGTTCTCCCGGCTGCAGCGCCAGGCCATGACCAGCGCACCGGTGGACCTCGACACCCTGGCGGGCGAAGTGTGGGAGGAACTCGAACCCGCCCGCGCGGACCGGGACATCGACCTGCGCGTCGAAGCGCTGCCGGCCGCGGAAGGCGACCGGCGGCTGCTCCGGCACGTACTGGGCAACCTGCTCGGCAACGCCGTCAAGTACACCCGCGGCCGCGACCGCGCCGAGATCGCGATCGGCAGCCGGCCCGACGAGTCCGGGCAGGTCGTCTACTTCGTCCGCGACAACGGCGCCGGCTTCGACATGCGCTACGCCGACAAGCTGTTCAAGGTCTTCCAGCGCCTGCACCGCGCCGAGGACTACGAGGGCACCGGCATCGGACTGGCCCTGGCCGCCCGGGTGGTCCACCGCCACGGCGGACGCATCTGGGCCGAGGCCGCGCCGGGCGCGGGCGCCACCTTCTTCTTCACCCTTCCCGCCGCCGGAGCGCCGGCGGCCGTCACACAGGAGACCTGATCGTGAGACTGTCCCCATCGCGGGTGCTGCTGGTCGAGGACAACCCCAACGACCTGGAGCTGGCCCAGCTGGCGTTCGAGCGTGGCCGCTTCGCCAACCAGGTCGACGTCGCCCGCGACGGCGCCGAGGCACTGGACTACCTGTCCGCCCGGGGCGTGTTCGCCCACCGCGACAGCGAGGACCTGCCGCGGGTGATCCTGCTCGACATCAAGCTGCCCCTCATCGACGGCATCGAGGTGCTGCGCCAGATCAAGAACGATCAGCGGCTGCGGCACATCCCGGTCGTCATGCTCACCTCCTCGGCCGAGGACCGTGACCTGGCGGCCTGCTACGCGCTCGGCGCCAACAGCTACATCGTCAAGCCCGTCGACATGGAGCAGTTCTTCAGCGCCATCCAGAACATCGGCGCGTACTGGCTGCTGCTCAACCACCCCGACGACCACATGCACACAGCCGACGATCGTGACGAGAGATGAACCCGGCCGGGCTGGGCTAACTGGTGCACGCCGCAGCCGTGCCGAAGGGTGCGGTCGCTCCTGGCCGGCATCGACGGATAGCTGGCGCACCGGCTGGAGCCGGCCAGACTGCGCCGCAGCTTCGAGGTGCACGCCGATCTGGCCGCGGCCCTGCGGGCGGTGAGGTCGGTCGGTGGGCGCGTCCCGATGACGACCGGTTCAGCCCGCCCCGTGACCGTCGCGGCACGGGAAGCACAACCGCCGCGGGCGGCGCCGGGCGATGATGATCTCCAGGTCGGTGTCGCCGGGGAACAGCCTGATCAGCCGGGTCAGCTCCAGCAGTTGCGTGAGATGGTCGTGTGGGTAGGCCAGGCGCAGCGATCCGCCGGCGGCGCGGGCCCGGTGCAGGCCCTCAACGAGGGCCTGCAGGCCGTGTGAGTCGCAGAAGTCTAGGCGGGCGGCGTCGACGACCAGGTCGGCGCGGCCGCGCTCCAGCGCCTGGTCGATCGCCCGGCGCAGCCGATCGACGGTCAGCAGGTCGAGTTCACCGTCCAGGGTGATCACGGTGATGGTCGGGTGGTCGGTGACGGTGACCGAGAGCACGGTCATGCGGGATCGTCCCCATCCCAGCGGCCGGAAGACTGCACCCGCAGACAGGATCTCCTGCGGACGGCGGCCGCTTCAGCTCCTACCGTAGGCGCTCCCCCGGGGGGATCTGACAAGTCGCCCTGACGCCATTGCCGCCGGACGTCCGAGGTGAGCTGCACCGGCCCACCCGGCGGGTCGGCGCCGCAGACCCGGGCAGGGCAGCGCCGTAACCGCCCCGTTCACCGTCCGCGAGCACCTGCCTCACGGGGCGGTCCGTCTGGCCATCGGCACCGGGCGGGACGGACGCGCAGGAGGCGGTCCGGGAGACGGCCATCAGCGGTGGAACACCGCAAAGATTTGCTCTGGACACCGGCTCACATGCGCATCCCGCACCTCCTCGTGGACCGCTGTGCCCGATCGTTGGGCTGTGCCCCAGCATGATGCGACATCCGCGCCGCCGTCCGGTCCGATGGTGATCGAGGCGTGGCTGCGACAGGTCCTGCGTCTGGCAGGTCCCTGCGCGAGTGCGCTTCATGAGGCGGACCCGGCGCGGCAGCCTTCAGCGGCCGCCACCGAACGGCACCGCCCTGCGATCCCGGCCTCCTGAGGAGATCACCGGTGTGCCGCGTCACCGCGGTCCGGCTCTTCCGGCCGCAGCGGCGCGGCGGTTCAGGTGCGGACGCCGGCCGTGTACACGGTGTACCCGGCCTTCTACAGCCGGAAGACGATCAGGTCCCGGATGTCGGCGTCTCCTCGATGACGGGAGTCGCCGCCCTGACCACCTCTGAGGGATGCCCGTACCCGCAGCCACCCGCCTCCATGAGCTCCACCACCTTGCGAGACCGCGTCCCGGCCGGGAACCGCTCTGCGGGGAGAGTTCATCAGCGGCCCCGCCGCGGCGAGTGCCCACCGGCCGACTGCCCGACCAGTCCTTCCTCGGCAGGCGGTTGCGCCTCCGCCAGCTCCGGCCAGGGGTGAGGTAGGGCGTTTCCCCGGTTCAGGTCGTGATCGGCGAACGCCTCCCGAAAGTCGGACGGATGGGACAGCGAGAGGGTCCCTGCCGAAGGCGTCGGCTCACCGCGTCCCCCGCTGGAGCTGGAGGGCTGCAGGACCGTCACCGGTGAGCATCGCGAGCGTGTCGGTGACCTCCAGCGCGCGCCGGACGACGGAGCAGGGATTGGTCACCCGGTAGGCGGCGCCGTGCTCCAGCGCGACCGCGCGGCCGGTAACGAGGGCGTCCACTCCGGTGGAGTCCATGAACGTGACCTGCCCCAGATCGACGATCAGCCTGGTGGGACGCTGCAGCGCGGCGTTGACGATGAGGTGCCTGAGCGCCTGGCCGGTGGACAGGTCCACCTCGCCGCCGACGGCCAGGCGGACCACCCCGTCGTCGGACAGGTGCTTGCGGACGGTGAACGATGCGGTCATGACACTCCTTGCGCGGGCCTGCAGCACCGTCCGCCGAGCAGGACGGCGGGCGGTAGGGTGCCGGCGGCGCGCCGGTCGGGGAGGCCGGTCGGGGAGACTGCGTGTGGCAGTCGAATGACAGCCCTACCCGCCGCAGGCGCAGGTATCCGTCATCGCCGCAGCCGGATCCGCCCCCCGGACCACCGGCGCGTACCGGGCCGCGTACGGCGGTGGAGCGGGCCTGTCCTGATCAGGAACGCGCGCCTTCGTCCACGGGCGGCGGCGCCGGGTCGACGGCGGGCAGGGTCACGGTGAAGCGGGTGCCGGGGTCGGCGGGATGGTAGGTGACGTCGCCGCCGTGGGCGCGGGCCAGCTCCCGGGCGATCCACAGTCCCAGGCCGACGGATCCGGGGGCGGCGTCGGTGCCGCTGAAGCGGGAGAACAGCGCCTGGCGTCTGCCGGGTGGCACGCCGGGGCCGTGGTCGCGCACGTCGATGGCGACCATCGCGCCGGGTGCGGGGCGGACGGTGACGGTGATCGGGGGTTCACCGTGGCGGACGGCGTTGGTGAGCAGGTTGATCAGGATCTGCTCCAGGCGGGCGGGATCGGCGCGGACCTTCACATCCCCGGCCAGGTGCACCGTGATGGGGGTGGTCAGGTAGGCCAGGGCGTCGTCGATCGCACTGCGCAAAGGCACCGAGGTCGTCTCCAGGCGCAGGCGGCCTTCGGCGTCGATGCGGTCGGCGTCCAGCAGTCCGGCGGCCAGGCGGTGGATGCGGGCGGCCTGGCGCAGCGCGGTCTCGATGAGCGTGCGGCGCTGGTCGGGCGGCAGGGCCTCTGCCTCGTCGTGCAGGGTCTCCAGGACGAAGCGCACCGAGGTCAGCGGTGAGCGTACGTCGTGGGCGAGGGTGGAGGTCAGCGCCGCCCGCCAGCGTTCGGCCCGGCGCAGGGCGTCGCGGTCGCGGCGGTGGTGGTCGACCTGGCGGGCGATCATCACGGCCACCGCGGTCAGGGTGGGGATGAACAGGATCGCACTGGTGATCACGGCGGGATCGCGTCCGGCCAGGAGCATCGGTCCCAGGTAGGCGGCCAGCGCCACCGGTGTCACCGCCAGGACGGTCCGGGCCGGGAAGTGCAGGCCGATCCAGACGAACACCAGCACGAAGAACGGCGCGGCGGCGGCGGCGACCCCGCCCGCCGCCCAGATGGAGGTGGCCAGGACCGTGAAAGCGGGCAGCGTCAGCACCAGCGGCGCCTGCGGAGGCAGTCGCCGCCAGATCGGACACCAGGCGGCTGCGGCCGCGGCCGCCTGCAGCGCGGCCAGAGCGAGGTAGATGCCCTGCTGGGCGGCGGGGACCGACAGCAGCTTCACCACCGTCAGCAGGGCGCCGACGGCCAGCAGCAGCGCCAGTTGCCGGGCGGCGTGCAGCGGGCTCTCGCCGAGCAGGAACCACCGCCGGACCATGACACCCCCACATCACTCGCCACCAGCAAACCCCCCATGCCCGCATTTTCAGGGATGATTCGGGCATTGATCGTCTGAGATGGCGAAGACAGGGGAGGGTGAGCGGAACCAGGGGCGCACGCGGTTTCCTCCCGCCCGCGTCACCGCATCTGAGCCACCACGCAGGACCCGGCCGTCACCGCTCGATTACCCTGGGGTGGACTCGGAGGGAAACGGGCAGGCCAGACGGGTACCGGTCTCGGGTGGCGAGGAGGTGCCGCGGTGACGGGCACGCAGCGGGAGCTGGAGCTGATCACGTTGCTGGACACCGTCACGGCCATCGCCGGCACCAGCGACAACCTGGAGGAAGCATCACGCGTGGCCATGAGCGCGGTGTGCGAGGTGACCGGCTGGCCGCTGGGGCATCTGGCCGTGCCGGCCGCCGACGGTGAGGCCTTCGTCTCGGCCGGCGTCTGGGTCGGGCCGATCGAGGACTTCCCGGTGCTGGCCGAGATCGCCGCCACCACCCGCTTCACTCCGGGAACCGGTGTCATCGGCCAGGTCGTGGCCACCGGCCAGCCGGTCTGGTCGCACGACCTGACCGCCGACCCGCTCGCCTCAAGCGTGCTGCGGGGCCGTGATCCGGGCGTGCGGGCGGCCTTCGCCTTCCCCGTCATCGCGGTCGACGGGGTGACGGCGGTACTGCAGTTCTTCTCTGCGCAGGCGATCGGCCGGGACGAGCCGCTGCTGCGGGTGATGGCCGCCATCGGCTACCAGCTGGGCCGGGTGGCCGACCGCCGCAAGATCCGCGACACCGCCCAGGCGGGCCGGGAGCGGCTGCGGCAGGTCATCGACACCTCTGTGGAGGGGTTCATCTCCACCGACACCGCCGGGCACATCACCGAGTGGAACGCCGCCGCGGAGCGCATGTTCGGCCGCTCCCGCGAGCAGGTGCTGGGCCGGCTGGTGCACGAGGCGATCGTGCCCGAGCGCTACCGCCGGGCCGACGAGGGCGGCCGGGCCCGGTTCCTGGCCACGGGGCAGTCGAACGTGCTGGGCCGCCGGTTGGAGCTGGCCGGCGCCCGCGCCGACGGCAGCGAGTTCCCCATCGAGATCGTGGTGTGGGCCACCCGTGAGAACGACCAGTGGGCCTTTCACGCGTTCGTGCACGACATCACCGACCGGCGCCGCGCCGAGCAGGCGCTGCGGCAGGCGTACGAGGCCGAGCAGGCCACCGTGGCGCGGCTGAAGGAGCTGGACGCGGCCAAGGACGCCTTCATCGCCACCGTCTCCCACGAGCTGCGCACCCCGCTGACCACCCTGACCGGCTACCTGGAGCTGCTCGACGACGCCGACGTCGGCCCTGCCCACCGGCGCATGCTGGAGGCGATGACGCGCAGCGCGGCCCGGCTGCAGAACCTGGTCGAGGACCTGCTGGCGGTCAGCACCCTGGCGGCCGGCGAGCTGGCCGCGGACGCGGCTCCGGTGCCGGTGCGCCCGGTCATCGAGGAGGCGGTGCGCACCGCCAGCGCCCAGGCGCGAAGCAGCGGCCACAGCGTCGGGATCCGGGTGGGGTCCGGGGTGGAGACCGTCACCGCCGACCGCGACCTGCTGGTGCGGGCGATCAGCGCGCTGCTGTCGAACGCGGTCAAGTTCTCGCCCGCCGACACGCCGATCACCGTGCACGCCTCAGCGGCCGGCGGCGACCGGGTGGCGATCGCGGTCACCGACCGCGGTGTCGGCATCGACGCCGATGAGCTGCCGCGCGTCTTCGAGCGTTTCTACCGCGCCCGCTACGCCCACGACAACGCCATCCAGGGCGTCGGCCTGGGACTGTGGCTGGTCAAGACGATCGCCGAGGCCCACGGCGGCACCGTCACCGCCACTAGCACGCCCGGGGAGGGCTCGACCTTCACCCTGCGCATCCCGGTGACCGCGGCGCGGCCCGGGGAGGACGACCGCGGGCTCGGTCCATGACCGCAGGACCACACCAGGCACCCCCTTATCGATCACCCTGAATCAGATGAAACGGTTGACAGTAAATGGGCGGGTATAGGCGGATGGGGGAGGGCCGGATGTGAACGACGAACCTTTGCTGCCGCGGATGCGGACCGACGACCTGCTCGCGGAGCTGCAGGAGCGCCTGCAGGTGCTGGCGGCCGCCCAAGAGCGCATCCACACCCTGCTGGAGGCCGTGATCTCGATCGGCAGCGATCTGGACCTGGAAACCATGCTGCAGCGCATCATCGAGACGGCCACCCGGCTGGCCGACGCCCGCTACGGAGCCCTCGGCGTGATCGGCGAGGGCGGCACGCTCAAGCGGTTCATCCCCGTGGGCATGACCGAGGAGCAGATCGCGGCGGTCGACCACTGGCCGCGCGGAGAGGGCCTGCTCGGCCTGCTGGTGCGCCGGCCGCAGACCCTGCGCCTGGCGGATCTGGCCGAGCATCCCGCCTCCTATGGCTTCCCCCAGGGGCACCCGCCGATGCGCGGTTTTCTGGGCGTGCCGATCCGGGTGCGCGAGGAGGTGTTCGGCAACCTCTACCTGACCGAGAAACGCGGCGGTGGTGAGTTCGGGGAAGAAGACGAGGCCGTGGTCACCGCGCTGGCTACCGCGGCGGGCGTCGCGATCGACAACGCCCGGCTGTATGAGGAGACCCGCAGGCGCGAGGCCGAGCTGCACGTGTTCGCCGGCATCGTCGCCCACGACCTCAAGCGGCCGATCAGCGTGATGCGCGGCTTCACCGAACTCGCTCTGGAGCACCTCGCCGACCAGCGGGTCGAGGAGGAGGACCTCAGCCATCTGAAGCGGGTGCTGGCCGCCAGCGGCCAGATGAGCCGCCTGATCGACGACCTGCTCACCTACGCCACCGCCCGCGACGCCGCTCTGACCCTCCTCGACGTCGACGTGACCCGCCTGGTGCGCCAGATCATCGACGATCATCTGGCCGCGGTCGAGGAGACCGAGCCGGTGCCGCAGGTGTACCTCGGAGCGCTGCCGCCCGTGCGCGGCAATCCTCCTCTGCTGCGTCAGCTGTTCGACAACCTGATCGGCAACGCGATCAAATACACTCCGGCCGGTCAGGCCGCCCGCGTCGACATCACCGGCGAGCCGGCCGGCAGTGGCTGGGTGCGGATCACGGTCGCCGACCGCGGCATCGGCATCCCGCCGGGCGAACATGAGGCGATCTTCACCGGGTTCCACCGCGCCGCCAGCACCTACACCGGAACCGGGCTGGGCCTGGCCATCTGCCAGCGGGTCGTGGAGCGCCACGGCGGCACCATCACCGCCTGCGACAACCCCGGGGGCGGCTCCCGTTTCACCTTCACCCTGCCCGCCGCGCCGGGCGAGAAGGAGCAACACGGCTGAACACCGCAGAACGGCGGCCGACGCTATCCGCCAGATGCCGCCCGCACGGCCTCCTCGGCGCTGCCGCGCACCTCGAAGGCCCGGCGCAGGCCCGTGAGCATCAGCACCCGGGCCAATACCCCGTAAACACCCGAAGAGCATGGCCATCACGGATCGCCTGCGGAAGGCAGGGCAGGCATAGCCTCCCTTCCCAACAGGAAAAGGACGGCGGGGTGAGCCAGTTGTCGTCTGCGGCACTCGCGCCCGGATGCCCTGCCCGGTTCCGCTCAGCCTCCGCCCTTGGCCGCCGATGCGGCAGATGAGGTCAGGTTCCCGTGCCCGGGAGGTGGGCCGTGACGATCCAGGGAGGCCGGATGTTCGACGGCACGACGATACAGATGCTCCATGTCGCCCTGGACGGGCTGGCCATGCGGCAGCGGGTGGTCGCGGACAACATCGCGAACGTTGAGACACCCGGTTTCCTGGCCGGCCGGGTGCAGTTCGAGCAGGAACTGCGTGCCGCGATCGAGAAAAGGGAGTCACCCGCGCAGGTGCGCCCCACCGTCGAGCGGTCCCTGGAACCCACCCGTATCAACGGCAACAACGTCAACCTCGACCAGCAGGTCCTCACCCATATGGACACCACGCTGCGCTACCAGATGATGCTGCGCATCCTCGACGGGAAGTACAACGGCATCCGCCGAGTCATCGGCGGTCAGGCCTGAGCCGTCGGCGCCAGCGGATCCTCCATGCCCTCGCGGCCGTATCTGCTCGCGGATGCAAGGCCGCCGAGCAGGTCGCGAAGCGGGAAGGGTGACGGCTCTCCGGAGGTCGGTCTGCGCTGGGTGCGAACCCATCGCCGTTCCCGGACACGGTGAGGCGTTCACGGTCAGGGCCCGGCCCGTGGCGCCGCCTTTCGGCTCTGCCTCCTTGCCCGTCTTGTGGCCGTCACTCCTCGCGGTCGGTGATGGAAGGCTGTGGTCCGGGCTCGCCGTGGTCCGGGTGACCTATGACGACTCCGGGGTGAGCCCGGGCGGCAGGGTCGCGGCGCGACTTGACGAGGCTGGCCACGGTGGTGACGGTGAGGACCACGACGATGACGGTCAGCGACACCGTGATGGGGATCTCCGGCACCCGGGTGTCCAGGCCGTGCCCCCAGTGCAGGATCAGCTTCACCCCGATGAACGCCAGGATCAGCGCCAGCCCGGTCGACAGGTACACCAGCCGGTCCAGCAACCCAGTGACCAGGAAGAACAGAGCCCGTAGCCCCAGCAGGGCGAAGGCGTTGGCGACGAAGACGATGTAGGCCTGCTCCGTCACACCGAATACGGCAGGGATCGAGTCCAGTGCGAACAGGATGTCGGTGCCGCCGACGGCGATGAGCACCACGAACAGCGGGGTGACGACCCTCCGCCCCTCGATGCGCGCTGTCAGGCGACCGTCGACGTAGACGTCGCTGACCGGAAGGACCCGCCGCGTCGCGCGCACCAGCGCGTTGTCCTCGATGTCGGGGTCCTCATCGCGGTGCCGGTACAGCTGCACCGCCGTCCAGACCAGCAGCAGCCCGAAGACCAGGAACATGAACGAGAACAGCGACAGCAGGGCCGCGCCCACGGCGATGAAGACGGCTCTCAGGACCAGGGCCATGATGATGCCGAAGGTCAGCACCTTGTGCTGGTACTCGCGGGGGACCGCGAACGTCGACATGATGATCACGAAGACGAACAGGTTGTCGACCGACAGGCTCTTCTCGACGATGTAGCCAGCGAAGTACTCGGCCCCGTACCCCCAGCCGAACTGCCCGGCCAGCACGAAGCCGAACACGACGGCCACCGCGATGTAGAACACCGACCACGCGGTGGCCTCCCGGAAGCCGACGGCGTGCGGCCGGACGACGCCCATGATCAGGTCGAGGGCGAGCAGGCCCACGATCACGATGAGCGTCAGGGCCCATCCCCACGCGGTGACCTGCATCTTTTTCCTCCCGAGCTCGTATGCCGCAGTCGTCCCAGCCCCAGGAACGGGCTCCGGCACGGTAATGCCTGCTTTCGGCTCGGCATGATCGCTCACCGGCGGCACGACGCCGGACCGCGCGGCCTTGGGAGCCTCAAGCCTCTCCGGTCCGCTTGTACGGGTCGTTCCCCGCGCCTGCCCAGATCACCGTCGCCTGCGGTACCGAGGCACTCTTGTGGCGCTCGTCCTGCTCGTTCTTGACCATCTCGTCGCCGCATCGGTCACGGACGCCTCCCCCCTGCCGGAGCGACGAAGACCCGCAGGCGTCTGTCGGGTGCCGTCCGAAGACGGCGGCAAAGGGGGCCCACTTCACCGACGGGTCAGACGTCGAGCGCAGGGCAGGAACGGATCACCTGGCCAAGACAGTGCACCACGCCCGGCTCGTACAACAGGCGTGCGGTGCCCGACCGGCCCTGCCGCGCTCCGTCATTCGCGGCACCCTGGCCAAGCTCATGGCCGAGCCGATGGCGCCCACCGCCAGACCCGCATCGGCTCGGGAGTGCCCGCCATCCTCTGCGAGGGTAACGCGCTGACCAGCACCATCACGCGCGTCGCCACCGCATGTGCCCGCGCAAGGCCACTGCGCCCTGACCCGTAGGCGCGCCCGTTCCGGCGCCCGGCCGCAGCAGCCGCCGGGCCGGATCGAGGCCGCCGCATCTGTACGCTCCGCTCGCACTCCAGCGTGGCCTCCCGAACCACGGGTAGGAATCCGGGCATGTCCTTGACCGTCGAGGTGATCGACCGGAATGCGGCCGCGGCCACTACCGTGATCCGCATCAGCGGGGGCATCGATGCCCGCACCAGCGCGCTGCTGGACGCCGGGCTACACCCTCTCACCGGCGCCGGCGTGCGGCACCTGTTGATCGACGCCTGCGCCGTGGGGTTTTGCGACACCGGCGGAGTGCACATGCTGCACCGGACGCACGCCAGGCTGTGGGCGAGCGGGGGCGAGGTGATCATCGTGGCCTCGGTGTGGCTTGCCCGCGTGCTGGCCGTGCACTGGCGCCCCGGGCCGGCCGACCGGCCGTGGTCCTGCCAGGCTGCGATGAGATTCGGCCAGGCCCGCACCGCGACACCGCGCTCCTGCGTCTCGTGGACGGTGAGTCCCCGGCCCCGCCACCAGCGGCACCGGCCGGACGCCCTTGAGGAAGCAAGGCAAGGGGCGATGACCTCTCCACCGTGGCCGAGCGACGAGGCCGGCCGCCTCCAGGAGCTGCACGGGCTGCACGCCCTGGACGCTGTGCTGGAGGCGGACTACCGTGCCATCGCGGGCGTGGCCGCTTACGTCTGCCGCACACCGATCAGCGTGGTCAACCTCATGGACGCCGACTACCAGCACTTCAAGGGACGCTGCGGCCTCGACCTGACCGGCATCGGCCGCCGCCAGATGTCCTTCTGCTCCTACGCCATCCGCGGCTGCGGCGTGCTGGAGGTCCACGACGCCCTGGCCGATGCGCGCTTCCGCCGCGGCCCGGCCGTCCAGGGCGAGCCGTACCTGCGCTTCTACGCCGGCGTCCCCGTGGTCACCAGCGGCGGCCACGCGCTGGGCGCCGTGTTCGTGGCCGACCACCGCCCCCGCCGGCTCCTCCCCGAGCAGCGCCGGATCCTGCCCACGCTGGCCGCCGGTGTGGCGCACCTGGCCGAGCTGCACCACCACGCCCGCCACGCCCAGCTGGTCGAACGGGTCCGCGCCGGGCAGCTGGCCATGACCGTGCACGCGCCCGCTCCGGTGATGACCTGCGCCGACGCTGGCCGGGCGCGGTACGCGATCGAGCAGCTGCTCGACAACGCCGTCAAGTTCACCCCGCCGGGCGGCCGCATCGAGGTCGTCGTGCACGCCGACCCGGTCCCGGCGGTCGAGGTGCGCGACACCGGTATCGGCATCAAGGAGGGGGAGATCGAGCGCGTCGGCGACGACTTCTTCCGGGGCGCGGGCGCCGAGGAGCACGCGATCAGCGGCACCGGGCTCGGCCTGTCCCTCGCCAGCAAGATCGCCCGGATGCACGGCGGTGACGTGCGGATCGACAGCCGTCCCGGCCGCGGCACCCGGGTCCGGCTGATCCTGCCCGGCACGGCCTCCTGCCCGTAGCACCGCCTCGGCGCGAGCTGTACGCCAGCCTGCGATGTTCAGTCTCATGAGGGCGCAACCCAAGCAAAGCGGCACGGTCGGGCCGGCTCTGGCCGCTCCCGGCGATGTCCCGCATGAGGGGCCCGGCCGCGCCGATCTGTCGATGTATGCCAGAAAGCCGTACAAGACCCGCCGCTGAGCCGGTCGACAGGCTGGCTGCCGCTCCTCGGGCTCTTGCCTTTCCGCCGGGCGGCAGAGGGTCGGTGCTCCGCCGGTGCGCCCGCCCGGTGAGTCCGGGCCGGTTCCCGGTCCGATCCGGACCGTCATGACCAGGGCCGCTGCCATGACGGACCAGGATCGGTCAGCGGGCGCCGCTGATGCCGACGAACCGGCGCAGGTTGCGCTCGCGCATGAGCGGAACCAGCAACTGCGCGGTGCGGGTGTGCAGGCCGGTCTGGCGGCCGACCGGACCGAG
>NZ_JBHSBM010000048.1:0-5916 GCF_042650625.1 Planomonospora corallina | reverse complement strand
AGACCCATGATGATCTCTCCTTAGCGGGGTCGTGCCGGTCCGTCCGTGGCCCGGTCTGCCGCTTCCATCGGCGGCCACCGGGGGATGCTGAGGGGTTCCCAGCGGTTTTTCGCCGGCTTCTTCGAGAGCCGGCGGTCACAGAACCCGTACGGCCCGCGGCCCCGGGGGCGCGGGGCGCAGGCCGTACGGAGGTCCGATCAGGTCAGGCGGTGCGGGCGACGGGGGCGCCGTAGAGGTCGGTGAGGGCCAGGCGGGCGCGCAGGTCGCCCTTGGCGGCGATCTCGGCGTAGTAGGCGGTGCGGCGCTTGGCCACGCAGCCGTCGGGGCGCTCGGGGGCCTTGACCATGGTGGGCTCCAGCTGGGCGTTCATGCCGTCGCGGAGCAGGACCAGGGCCTCGGCGCGCAGCTGGGAGACGCGGGACTCGGTCACGCCGAGCTCGGTCGCGATCTCCGCCATGGGCCGCTCCTCGAGGAAGTAGCGGGTGACGACCAGGCGCAGGCGCTGCGGGAGGGAGTCGATGGCGTGGGTGAGGTAGCCGAGGCGCTCACGGTGGAGCAGCAGGTCCTCGGGGCCGGCGGTCTGCTCGGGGACCATGTCCTCGGCGGTGCCGGGGGCGAAGCCCTGCAGGCTCAGCACGACGGCGCGCTGCACGTCCTCCTCGATGGCCTCGACCTCTTCCTCGGCGACGCCGAGGGCGGTGGCGAGCTCGCGGTTGGTCGGGGTGTGGCCGAGGGAGCTGCTGAGCTCCTGGCGGACGCTGTCGAGCTGGCGGGCGCGGCTGCGCACCGAACGGCTGGCCCAGTCGAGGCCGCGCAGCTCGTCGACCAGGGCGCCGCGGATGCGGACGGCGGCGAAGCGGCCGAAGGGAGTGCCGCGCTCGGGGTCGAAGGAGTGGGCGGCGGCGGCGAGGGCGGCCAGACCGGCGGAGGTCAGGTCGTCCCGGTTCACGTGGGAGGGGACGCGCATGAGGGTCTCGCGGACGATGTGGCCGACCAGGGGCAGGTGCTCGCGGACGAGGTCGTCGATCTCGCGGCTCACGGTGGTGGTGCCCATGGTGGCGGTGCCCTGAGTCCTCACGTGTTGCCCCTTCGTGACGATGGTGAGAAGTGGTAAGACCGGCCCGTTCGGTGCCGACATGAAGAGGAAACCTGCGCAAAGAGGTAGGAATCGGTTGCGTTCGGTTGCTGAACGGTTGCGGAATCTCACTTCTCGTCATGGAGTGAGCACAGGCGGTCATAGTCGGCGTGTTCGCCGGGGAAGTCCTCAGGCCCGTCGCCCCGCTGCCGACGGGATCCGGTGAGAAGCGCGCCGTCCGCGGCGCGGCCCTACGACCGTGAAGGCGGGACGGATGAGTTTGGCCGATCTGTCGAGCACGCTGTGGCGGATCCGCGAGATGCTGGACCTGCTGCTGTTCAAGCTCGAGGAGGAGCAGCTCGTACTGGCCGCGGGCAAGACCCGCTGGCTGCCGCACGCCACCCGCGAGGTGGAGATGGTCCTGGAGCAGATCCGCAAGACCGAGGTCCTGCGCGCGGCCCAGGTGGACGAGGTGGCCGTGCTGCTCGGCCTGCCGCCCGCGCCCAGCCTCTCAGCGCTGGCGGACGCCGCCGGCGAGCCCTGGTCGGAGCTGTTCCGCCAGCACCGGGCGGCCTTCCTGACCGTGACCGCGGAGATCACGGCGCTGGCCGAGACCAACCGTGAGCTGCTGACCGTCGGCTCGCGCGCCGTCCACGAGGCGCTGATGAACGTCACGGGCTCCGTGGCGACCTACGGCCGTTCCGGCGAGACGGTCGGTGGCGGCCGCTCGTCCCGACTCGTCAACGAGGCGATGTAGCAGATGAGCACCTTCTCCGGAATCTCCACCGCGCTGAGCGCCCTGTACGCGCAGCGCCAGGCGCTCGACGTGGCCGGGCAGAACGTCGCCAACGCCAACACCGAGGGCTACACCCGCCAGCGGGTCGACATGAACTCGATCGGCGGCGCGGTCACCCCGGCCCGGTACGCCATCACCGACGGCATCGGCGGCGGCGTC
Source organism: Planomonospora corallina (assembly GCF_042650625.1). NCBI lineage: Bacteria > Bacillati > Actinomycetota > Actinomycetes > Streptosporangiales > Streptosporangiaceae > Planomonospora > Planomonospora corallina. The sequence goes on along the minus strand of NZ_JBHSBM010000048.1, from coordinate 3,886 downwards.
GACGTCGCGGGCGTCACCCGGATGCGCGACGCGTTCCTGGAGTCGCGCGGCCAGATCGAGCACGCCAAGTTCGCCTACCTCGCCGGGCAGCAGGACATCCACGCCCGCATCGAGGAGGTCTTCAACGAGCCCAGCGACACCGGCATCCAGTCCCAGCTGTCGGACTACTGGAACGCCTGGCACGACGTCGTCAACCAGCCCGGCGACCTGGCGGCCCGCGCGCAGCTGCTGCAGCGCGGCGGCACCGTCGCCGACAGCCTGCGCAGCGGCGACGACGCGCTCGACTCGCTCTGGACCAGCACCCTCGGCCAGGTCGACTCCCTGGTCACCGAGGTCAACACCGCGGCCGACACCATCTCCCAGCTCAACAAGGCGATCGTGCGCGCCACCGCGGCGGGCCTGCCCGCCAACGAGCTCGCCGACGAGCGCGACGGCCTCGTGCTGCGCCTGGCCGAGCTCACCGGCGCCACCTCCCAGTCGCTGGCCAACGGCGCGGTCGACGTCCACCTGGGCGGCGGCAAGCTGGTCGACGGCGGGAGCTTCCGCGAGCTGAAGGTGGCCGGCGCCGGCTCGCTCCGGGACGTGATGGCCGACCCGGGCAACCCGGTCGCCCTGCAGTGGAAGGACAGCAGCGCCGACGCCGGCGTCGCCTCCGGCCAGCTCGCCTCCTCCCTGCACGCGCTCAACGAGGTCCTGCCGGAGTACGCGGCCCGGCTGGACGAGGTGGCGAGCAAGCTCGCCGCGACCGTCAACACCCAGCACGTCAAGGGCTACGACCTGAACGGCGCCGCGGGCGGCGACTTCTTCACCGCCACCACCGGCACGACGATCACCGCCGCGACGATCACCGTCGGCATCGCCGACCCGGCGAAGGTCGCGGCCTCGTCCATGGCGCCCGTCCCCAGGACCGACGGCGACGGCAACCCGCTGCCCGTCACCGGGAACCTGGACGCCGGCAACGCCGACGCCCTGGCGGCCTTCGCGAGCGCCGCCGGCGGCCCTGACCGGTACTACCGGGAGACCGTGACCGCGCTGGGCGTCGCCTCCCAGGCCGCGCAGCGGCGGACCATGATCCAGGCGACCGTGACGCAGAACAACGACGCGCAGCGCGCCGCCCAGTCGGGCGTCAGCCTGGACGAGGAGATGGCGAACATCCTCCTCTACCAGCGCGCCTACCAGGCCGCCTCGCAGGTGATCAACACGATCAACAGCACCTTCGACTCCCTCTTCAGCATGATCCGGGGCTGATGACCTTATGACTTACATGCGTGTCACCGAGCGCTCCATCTCCACCAGAGTGCTCAACAACCTGCAGGGCAACATCTCCCGCCTGGAGGACATCCAGGTACGGCTGTCCGGCGGCAAGCAGCTGGCCCGCCCGTCCGACTCGCCCGCGGGCACCACGTCGGCGCTCTCCCTGCGCAGCGACATCCGCACGCAGGAGCAGTACCTGCGCAACGCCGACGACGGCCTCGGCTGGCTGGGCACCATCGACACCGCGCTGACCAGCGCGAACAGCCAGGTCAACCGGGCCAGGGAGCTGGTGCTCCAGGGCATGTCGACCGGCGCCGGCGGCTCGGTCAGCGCACGCACCGCCCTGGCCACCGAGATCGACAACATCCGGTCGTCCCTGATCAACGTCGCGAACACCACCTACCTGGGCCGGCCCGTCTTCGCCGGCGCCGCGAGCGGCACCACCGCCTACGAGCAGGACGGGACCCACCAGGGCCAGGGCGGCGAGGTGCTCCGCACGATCGGCGACAACACCAAGGTCGCGGTCAACTCCGACGGGGAGAGGGTCTTCGGCACCGGTGAGAACCAGCTGTTCAAGGTGCTGGCCGACATCTCCGAGCACCTGAAGAACGACCCGTCGGCCCTCGGCGACGACCTCGCCCGCCTCGACACGAGCATCAAGACCATGCAGACCGAGGTCGCGGACGTCGGTGCTCGTTACAATCGCGTGACGCAGATGCGCGACACCGCCGACGCCCGGATCCTGAGCCTCAAGACCCAGCTGTCCGACATCGAAGACATCGACCTGCCCAAGACGATCACCGAGCTGACCCTGCAGCAGACCGCCTACCAGGCGGCGCTGGCGGCGACGGCCCGGGTCGTGCAGCCCTCTCTCGTGGACTTCCTGAAGTGATCTCTGTTAAGGACCGCCCGATGAACGCTGACACCGCGGCCCCGGTGGGCACGACCGGCGGCGAGCTGCCGGCGATCGAGTTCGTCTGCCCGATGCCGGGCTTCGCGAACAACCGCCGTTTCGTCCTCGTCCGGGTCGACGAGGACGGGCTGCTGTACTCGCTGCGTTCGCTGGAGGACCCGGACCTGCGGTTCCTGGTGATCTCGCCGAACCCCTTCTTCCCGGCCTACGAGCCGGAGATCGGCGACGAGACCCTGGACATGCTCGGCGCGGACGCCTCCTCGGAGCTGCTCGTCCTGCTGATCGTGACGGCGCCGGGCTCCATCACCGACGCCACGGCCAACCTGCTGGCCCCGATCGTCGTGGACACCCGCACCCGCCGGGCCGTGCAGACGGTGCTCAGCGGATCGGACCTGCCGGTCCGGGCTCCGCTGGTATCCGCCTGAGATCGGTTAGGCTGCCGTAGTCCCCCGGTGAGATAAGGAGGCCGCACGTGCTGGTGCTGACCCGCCGCTCGGGGGAGAGTCTGATGATCGGCGACGACGTCGTCGTGACCGTGCTCGACGTCCGGGGAGACGTGGTCCGGATCGGCATCCGCGCGCCCCGGTCCGTGCCGGTCCACCGCGAAGAGGTCTTCCGCGAGCTGCAGGCGGCCAACCGCGAGGCCGCCTCGCCCAACGAGGAGGCGCTGGCCGCGCTCCGCAGCATGCTGCGGCCCGGCAGACCGGACGCCCCGGGCAAGCCGGACGCGTAGGCCCTCCGGCCACCTCTCTCCGCAGCCCCTCTCCGGAGCCGCCGCCGGGCGGAGACCGGCCTCGGCACGCCCCGCCGCCCCTCGCCCCTGAGCGGACAAGAGAAAACCATGAGCCGGACGTTCCCTGGAGTCTCACCGACCGGCGGCGCGCAGGTCCGCGCGCCGCGCGGCCGGCTGGCGTATCTCCTGTCCGGCGGCGTGCTGGTTCTCGTCGCGCCGCTGCTGGCGGCCGTCTCCCCCGTCCTGGACGCCCTGTCCTGGGTGGTGGTGCAGGGGGCGTCGACGGCGGCCGTCATCACCGGGATCCGCCGGTACGGCCTGGGCCACCGGTGGCCCTGGCGGCTGATCGGCGTGGCCATCACGATCGCCTGGGTGAACTCCGCGCTCTTCTGGGGCATCGGCTGGGTCTGGCTGGAGAGCCCCACGGCCCTGCTCCTCTACCAGCTCGGCACCCTGCTCACGTACGGCCTGGGCCTGGTGGCGCTCCTGCTGCTGGGCCTGTGGACCGACGGCTCGCGCCGGGCCGGGCTGCTGGACGCCTCGATCATCGCCGTCGGCGTGGCCATGCCCTTCTGGGCCTTCTTCGTCGACCCGCTGCTCCACCGGAGCGCCCTCTCCGGCGGGGAGCTCGCCTTCGCGCTGGCCACCCCCGTCATGGACCTGTTCATGCTGGGCCTGGTCCTGCGGATGACCTCCGACAACGGCCGGGCGCCGTGGCTGCTCCAGCTGAGCGGCGCCTATGTCCTGCTGTTCGTGGCGGACGCCGCCTACCTGCTGGACCTGGCCGAGGGCCGCCCGTCCGGGGCCGTCTGCATGGTCGGCTGGCTGGGCTGGGCGGTCCTGGTCGGCGGTGCCGCGCTGCACCCCAGCGCGGCGGGCGCGGAGCGGATGGGAGCCCCCGTCGTCTCCAGCCGGGCCCGGATCACGGTGTTCCTGGCGCTGGCGCTGCTCGGCCCGCTGACCGCGGGCGCCGGCCTCCTGCTGAC
>NZ_JBHSBM010000047.1:102642-146387 GCF_042650625.1 Planomonospora corallina | reverse complement strand
ATCCCGGTCCGACCGGAACCGCTCCGTCTCCGGAGCAACCCTTCAAACTTACTCCAACATCCCGTTCGTGTCCAATCGTGTGGACCCGCCCGATTTGCCGGGAGTTCGCGAGAGGGGTTCGCAGGGGCTCGCCCTGCGAGAGACAACATTAGCAGTCCCGGAGACCGCCCTGACCACGTTCCGAGTAACAACTGGGTCTTCCCGGAACCAGGAACCCCCAAACACGAGGACGCGGGGTCAACCACTCCCCGCGTCCTCACCGTGCCACGGTCAGCGTCAGCCCGCCGGCAGCGCGTCCAGCTGGGCGGTCAGCCGGGCGATGTCCTGCTCGGCCTGGTCGGCACGTGCCCTGACCTTGCGCACCACGTCCTGGGGGGCCTTCGCCATGAACTGCTCGTTCCCGAGCTTGGCCGCGACCTGCGCCGCCTCCTTGCGCGCCACCGCGAGGTCCTTCTCCAGGCGCTTGCGCTCTGCGGCCACGTCGATGGTCCCCGCCGTGTCGATCTCCACGACGATCCCGCCCACATCCAGGCGGGCGGTCGCCGAGAACGACTCCGACGGCGCATCCAGCCGGAGCAGCGCCCGGATCGCGCTCTCGTGCGGAGCCAGGGCCGTGCCCTCCAGCGAGAGACGCGCGGCGACCCGCTGGCCGGGCTTGAGACCCTGGTCCGAGCGGAATCTGCGGACCTCGGTGACCAGTCCCTGGAGCGCGAGGATCTCCTCCTCGGCCGAGGGGTCGCGCAGAGGGTCCTGGACCGTGGGCCACGGTGCGACCACGATGCTCTCCCCACCCGTGACCGCCCGCCACAACTCCTCGGTGACGAACGGGACCAGCGGGTGGAGCAGGCGCAGCAACGAGTCGAAGACGTGCCCGAGGACCAGCCGGGTGTGCTCCTGACCGGCCGCGAGCTGGATCTTGGCGAGCTCCACGTACCAGTCGCAGACCTCGTCCCACGCGAAGTGGTAGAGCAGGTCCGAGACCTTGGCGAACTCGAACTCCTCGAACGCCTCGTCCACCGCCGCCGTGATCGTCTGTAGACGGGAGAGGATCCACCGGTCCGCCGCGGTGAGCTCCTCCACGGGGAGCTCGCCGACCGCGGCTCCGTTCATGAGGGCGAAGCGGGTCGCGTTCCAGATCTTGTTGCAGAAGTTCCGGGAGCCGCCCGCCCACTCGTCGCTGATCGCCACGTCGGACCCCGGGTTGGAGCCGCGCAGCAGCGTGAAGCGGGTGGCGTCGGCGCCGAAGCGCTCCACCCAGTCCATCGGGTCCACGACGTTCCCGAAGGACTTGGACATCTTCTTGCCGAACTGGTCGCGGACCATGCCGTGCAGCGCGACGGTCCGGAACGGCGGCCGGCCGTCCATGGCGTACAGGCCGAACATCATCATCCGGGCGACCCAGAAGAACAGGATGTCGTAGCCCGTCACCAGGACCGAGGTCGGGTAGAACTTCTCCAGCTCGGGCGTGCGCTCCGGCCAGCCCAGGGTCGAGAAGGGCCACAGCCCCGAGGAGAACCACGTGTCGAGGACGTCGGGGTCCTGGACGTAGCCCTCGGGCGCCTCCTCGTCCGGGCCCACGCAGACGACCTCGCCGTCCGGGCCGTACCAGACGGGGATGCGGTGTCCCCACCACAGCTGCCGCGAGATGCACCAGTCGTGCATGTCGTCGACCCAGTCGAAGTAGCGCTTGGCCAGCTCCGGCGGGTGGATCTTCGTCCGGCCGTCCCGGACCGCGTCACCGGCGGCCTTGGCCAGCGGCGAGACGTTCACGAACCACTGGAGCGAGAGGCGGGGCTCGACCACGGTCTTGCAGCGCGAGCAGTGGCCGACCGAGTGGAGGTAGGGGCGCTTCTCCGCGACGATCCGGCCCTGCTCCCGCAGGGCGGCGACCACCGCGGGGCGGGCCTCGAACCGGTCGAGCCCCTCGAACGGGCCGTGCGCGGTGATCACTCCGCGCTCGTCCATGATCGTCATGGAGGGCAGCGAGTGCCGCCGGCCGATCTCGAAGTCGTTCGGGTCGTGGGCGGGGGTGACCTTGACCGCGCCGGTGCCGAAAGCGGGGTCGACGTGCTCGTCCGCCACGACCGGGATGCGCCGGCCGGTCAGCGGGAGCTCCACCTCGCGCCCGACCAGGTGGGCGTAGCGCTCGTCGGACGGGTGCACCGCCACGGCGGTGTCGCCGAGCAGCGTCTCCGCCCGCGTGGTGGCGACCACGATGGAGTCCTCGCCGTCGCCGTACCGGATCGAGACGAGCTCGCCCTCGTCCTCGCTGTGCTCGACCTCGATGTCCGACAGAGCGGTCAGGCAGCGCGGGCACCAGTTGATGATGCGTTCGGCCCGGTAGATGAGCCCGTCGTCGAAGAGCCGCTTGAAGATCGTCTGAACGGCGCGGGAGAGTCCGGGGTCCATGGTGAAGCGCTCGCGCGACCAGTCGACGCCGTCGCCGAGCTTCCTCATCTGGCCGAGGATCCGGCCGCCGGACTCCTCCTTCCACTGCCAGACCCGCTCGACGAACGCCTCGCGTCCCAGGTCGTGGCGGGAGAGCCCGTCCTTGGCGATCTCGCGCTCGACGACGTTCTGGGTGGCGATGCCGGCGTGGTCCATGCCTGGCAGCCAGAGCGTCTCGTGGCCGCGCATGCGGGCGCGGCGGGTCAGCGCGTCCTGGATCGAGTGGTCGAGCGCGTGCCCCATGTGCAGGACACCGGTCACGTTCGGCGGCGGCAGGACGATGGTGTACGGCTCGCGCTCGCTGCTCGGGTCCGCGGCGAAGTATCCCCCCGATACCCAGCGCTCGTAGCTCCGGGTCTCCACATCGGCGGGCGTGTACTGGGTAGGCAGCTCTGGCGTCGTCACGGTGCCCAATTCTAGGGACGTCCGGACGGGCGCCGTCCCATCGCCCGGTCCGTTGCGCGTCGCCGGTCGATCCGCCGGGGTGGCCCGCGCCGGTTCCGGGCGGGTCCCCCGCTGCCGGAAGGGGCCGCCTCTCGCGGGCGCACCGGACACGGCGGCGCCCCCGCGGAGTGTCCGGGGGGGCGCCGGCCGTACGGGGTCGGGCCGGGTCTAGGCCGACTTCTCGCGCGGGGTCCGCTGCTTGTTGAGCTGGTCGCGCGGGACGAGCGTCGGATTGACGTGCTCGAGCACCGACTCGCGGGTGATGACGACGCGGGCCACGTCCTCGCGGGAGGGCACCTCGTACATCACCGAGAGCAGGACCTCCTCGAGGATGGCCCGCAGACCGCGGGCGCCGGTGCCGCGCAGGATCGCCTGGTCGGCGATGGCCTCCAGCGCGTCGGCCGTGAACTCCAGCTCGACGTTGTCGAGCTCGAAGAGGCGGCGGTACTGCTTGACGAGGGCGTTGCGCGGCTCGGTGAGAATCTGGATGAGCGCCGCGCGGTCGAGGTTGTGCACGCTCGTGATGACCGGCAGACGGCCGACGAACTCGGGGATCATGCCGAACTTCAGCAGGTCCTCGGGCATCACGTCGCCGAAGATGTCGGAGGTGTCGATGTCCTCCTTGGACCGGATGATGGCGTTGAAGCCGATGCCCTTCTTGCCGATCCGGGACTCGATGATCTTCTCCAGGCCCGCGAAGGCGCCACCGCAGATGAACAGCACGTTGGTGGTGTCGATCTGGATGAACTCCTGGTGCGGGTGCTTGCGCCCGCCCTGCGGCGGCACGCTCGCCGTGGTGCCCTCCAGTATCTTCAGCAGGGCCTGCTGCACGCCCTCGCCGGAGACGTCCCTGGTGATCGACGGGTTCTCGCTCTTTCGGGCGATCTTGTCGACCTCGTCGATGTAGATGATGCCGGTCTCGGCCTTCTTGACGTCGTAGTCGGCGGCCTGGATCAGCTTGAGCAGGATGTTCTCGACGTCCTCGCCCACGTAGCCCGCCTCCGTCAGCGCGGTGGCGTCGGCGATGGCGAACGGCACGTTCAGCATCTTCGCCAGCGTCTGGGCGAGCAGTGTCTTGCCGGAACCGGTCGGGCCCAGGAGCAGGATGTTCGACTTGGCCAGCTCGAGGCCGTCGTCACGCCCGCGCTCTCCGGACTGCACCCGCTTGTAGTGGTTGTAGACCGCCACGGACAGGGCCTTCTTCGCCTTGTCCTGCCCGATGACGTAGGCGTCGAGGAACTCGTAGATCTCCCTCGGCTTGGGCAGGCTGTCCCACTTGAGCTCGGAGGACTCGCTGAGCTCCTCCTCGATGATCTCGTTGCAGAGATCGATGCACTCATCGCAGATGTATACGCCGGGTCCGGCGATGAGCTTCTTGACTTGCTTCTGGCTCTTCCCGCAGAAAGAGCACTTCAGCAGGTCTCCCCCGTCGCCGATGCGTGCCACCCCTGATACTCCTTTGCGTGGGACCGCTCTGGCTGCCGCGGTCCGTCTTCTTTCGAGACCGGTCCAGCCCGGTACGAAGAGTCATCCCGCTCAGGTTTCGACGTTACCGTCTCCCGAGCCCTCAGTGAGCCCCCTGGCGGCGAGTCGCACCGGAAGGTGCCCAATTGGGCACCGTTCCGATGCAATCTACCTCCCTCAGGAGGCGACGGCCTTGGCGAGCTTCTTACGCGACGGGATGATGTCGTCGATCAGCCCGTACGCCTTGGCTTCCTCGGCGTCCAGGATCTTGTCGCGCTCGATGTCCTTGCGGACCTGCTCGGGGGAGCGCCCCGAGTGCTTGCCCACGATCGACTCCAGGAGAGCGCGCATCCGCAGGATCTCGCGCGCCTGGATCTCGATGTCGCTGCCCTGGCCGCCGCCCTCGGTGGAGGGCTGGTGGATGAGCATGCGGGCGTTCGGCAGGGCGAACCGCTTGCCCGGCGTGCCGCCGGCCAGCAGGACCGCCGCGGCCGAGGCCGCCTGGCCCAGGCAGACCGTCTGGATGTCCGGCCGGACGAACTGCATCGTGTCGTAGATCGCCGTCATGGCGGTGAACGAGCCGCCCGGCGAGTTGATGTAGATGCTGATGTCACGGTCGGGATCGAGCGACTCCAGCGTCAGCAGCTGCGCCATGACGTCGTTGGCGGAGGCGTCGTCGATCTGCACGCCGAGGAAGATGATGCGGTCCTCGAACAGCTTGTTGTACGGGTTCATCTCCTTGACGCCGTACGACGTGCGCTCGACGAAGGAGGGGAGAACGTAGCGGCCGTTGATGTCTCCCGGCCGGATCAACTCACTCACGTTGTGTCCTCCTTAGGAGACGGCGCCCTCGGAGGGCACCTGGCGGGCGCTCCGGACGACGTGGTCGATGAAGCCGTAGTCCTTGGCCTCCTCGGCCGTGAACCAGCGGTCGCGGTCGGAGTCCGCCTCGATCTGCGCCAGCTCCTGGCCGGTGTGGTAGGCGATGCGCTCGGCAAGGGTCTTCTTGACGTAGAGCATCTGCTCGGCCTGGATGGCGATGTCGGCGGCGGTGCCGCCGATGCCGCCGGACGGCTGGTGCATCATGATGCGGGCGTGCGGCAGGGCGTAGCGCTTGCCCCGCGCTCCGGCGCAGAGGAGGAACTGGCCCATGGAGGCGGCCAGACCCATCGCGACCGTGCACACGTCGTTCGGCACGTATTCCATCATGTCGTAAATCGCCATGCCGGCGGTCACCGACCCGCCAGGCGAGTTGATGTAGAGCCAGATGTCCCGGTCGGCGTCGTCCGCCGCCAGCAGGAGCAGCTCGGCACAGATTCGGTTGGCGATCTCGTCGTTGACCTGGGTGCCCAGCACGATGATGCGCTCGCGCAGCAGCCGCTGGTAGAGCTGGTCTTCGAGCCTGAACGAGGCGTTCGGCTGGCTCATGGACTCGGGCCCGGAGCCGGTCGGCTGGTAGAAGGTCGGCGGGCTGGTCACAGCGTCACCTTCCGATGCGTCGTAATCGATTGGCTTTGCTTGTGACCTTAACGCGCGGTGCCCACCGGACATGCCCCCTCCACGTGCTGTTCGCCGACAGCGCATGTCGGGCGGGCCGCTCCGCGGGCCCGCCGGGGGGGCGGTACGGCGGCGCCGTGGAAGGGCGCGCAAGGCCACAGAGGGCTCAGAAGGCCCATGAGGCCGTGGAAGGCCCCGGCCGTCGGGCGGGGCCTTCCACGGGAAAACGCACCGCCCCCCGCTGTGCGGCGCACGGCGGGGGGCGGTACGGGTGACGTCTTCCTGCGGGGCCGCGAGGGCTACTCCGCGGCCTTCTCCTCGGCCGCGGGCTCCTCGGCGGCCTCCTCACCGTTGATCTCGGTGTAGAGGGCCTTGAGGTCCACCTCGTTGCCCGCCTCGTCGACGACCTTCGCGGCGTCGCCGATGACGGTCTTGGCCTTGTCGCGGACGATCTCGACCATGGCCAGGGTGAGCTGGTCGTTGTCGGCCAGGTGCTGGGCCAGCACGTTCGGGGCGACGTTCATCTGCATGGCGCGCCGCACCACGAAGTTGGTCAGCTCCTGCTCGCTGACACCGAGCTCCTCGGCCTTGACGATCTTGTCGAGGACGAAGCCGGTCTTGAGCGCCTTGGCCGAGCTCTTCTCGATCTCGGCCTCGCGCTCCTCCTCGGTGGTCTGGTAGAGGCGGAAGAACGCCTCCTTGCTCAGGCCGCTCTCGGCGATCTGGTGCTCGAGGTTGTGCTTGCGGCTGTCGATCTCGACCTTGAGCGCGCTCTCCGGGAGCGGGATGTCGATCTTGTCCAGCAGGGCGTCGAGGGCGTTCTCGCGGGCCTGCACGACCTGGTCGATGACCTTGTTGCGGCGGATCTGGCCGCGCAGGCTCTCCTTGAGCTCGTCGAGCGTGTCGAACTCGCTCGCCAGCTGCGCGAACTCGTCGTCGAGCTCGGGGAGGACCTTCTCCTTGACGCTCTTGATGGTGATGGTCACCACGGCCTCCTCGCCGGCGTTCTCGCCGCCGACCAGGTTGGTGGTGAACTCCTTGACGTCACCGGCGGACATGCCGGCCAGGGCGTCGTCCAGGCCCTGCAGCACCGAGCCGGCGCCGACCTCGTAGGAGACGTCGTTGGCCTGCTGCTCCTCGATGTTCACGCCGTCGATCGCGGCGGCGAGGTCCATGACGACGAAGTCGCCGCTCGCCGCGGGCCGCTCGACACCGGTCAGCGTCGCGAAACGCTGGCGCAGGGCGTTCAGCTGGGTGTCGATGTCCTCGTCGGTCACCTCGGCGACCGGGACGGTGACCTCGAGGCCCTGGTAGTCGGGCACCTCGAAGTTCGGGCGGATGTCCACCTCGGCGGTGAACTCGACCTGCTCGCCGTCCTCGATCTTGGTGACTTCGATCTCCGGCTGGCTGACCGGGAAGATGTCGCTCTCGTCGACGGCCTGGCCGTACAGCTTCGGCACCGCGTCGTTGAGGGTCTCCTCCAGCACCACCGCGCGGCCGAAGCGCTGCTCGATGATACGGGCCGGAACCTTGCCGGGGCGGAAGCCGGGGACGCGCACCTGCTGCGCGACCTTCTTGTACGCCGCCTGCATGCTCTCGCCGAGCTCCTCGAACGGCACCTCGACAGTGAGCTTGACCCGGGTCGGGCTGAGCTCCTCGACAGCGGTCTTCACGGGGTGGTCTCCTTGATCAAGCTTCGAGTGATCGCGGGCGCGCCAATTCGTACGGCTACCGCGGCAAGCTCGCGCGCCGCGCCCACATGAGCGGCACCGGACCCTGCCGTCAGGGCATGCACTGTCGGGGCATGCGCGAGCGCGGCGGGTGTCCAGCGCCACAGGTCAGTCTAGGGCAGACCCGCACCGCGCAGCGAACGGCGCGGATCAGATCTCCTTGATGACACGCTTGAGGAGGTCGACCGTCTCGTCCGGCGTGGTGCTCACCGCGCAAAGGCGCTCCATGACCGCGCCGTAGCGGTCGACGTCCTCGCGCTTGTCGAGGTAGAGCGCGCTGGCGAGCTGCTCGACGTAGACGACGTCGGGGAGCTCCTCGTCGTGGAAGCGCAGGATGCTGAAGGCGCCGCCCTCCGCGCTGTGCCCGCCGTAGCTGAAGGGCATCACCTGGATCGTGATGTCGGGCCGGTGCATCAGATCCATCAGGTGCTCCAGCTGCGCCCGCATCACCTCGGCCCCGCCGATGGGGCGCCGCAGCGCCGCCTCGTCGATGACCGCCCAGAGGAACGGCCCGTCGGACCGCTCCAGCACGTGCTGGCGCTCCATGCGCAGGTCCACGCGGCGCGCGATCTCCTCGGGAGCGATCCCCGCGCTCCCGGCGGTGATCACGGCCCGGGCGTACTCCCTGGTCTGGAGCAGCCCCGGCACGAACTGCACCTCGTAGGTCCGGATCCGGGAGGCCGCCTCCTCCAGGCCCACGTAGGTCTGGAACCAGCCGGGCAGCAGGTCGTTGAAGCGGTGCCACCATCCGGGCTCGTTCGCTCTGGCAAGCAGGTCCATCACGGCCGCCCTCGCCTCCTCGTCCTCCACGCCGTAGAAGGTGAGCAGGTCGGCGACGTCGCGCTCCCTGAGGCCGACCCGGCCGAGCTCCATCCGGCTGATCTTGGATTCGGAGCCGCGGATCAGGTGACCGGCCTCCTCCCGCGTGAGGCCTCTGGCCTCGCGGAGCCGGCGCAGTTGTGAGCCCAGGAGGATGCGCAGCGCTGTGGGACCCGACCCCTGCTGGATCTGCGTCACTTCGCCTCCCTATTCACTTCGACCGGCGCACACAGTGTCACGACTTCCGGCCGCCGTGACAAGGGCTCGTCTCCGTGTCCTATCGGGCCGTCCCCGACCGTAAACGCCCATGCCGCTGCACGCTGCAACTGCACGTGCATTCAGCTCTTGCAGGGGGCGTCTCCGTGACCCATGATGGCTTGGTGCATATTGGGCTTATAGTGCACAAGCTTTGAAAGTTCGCAACCGCACGGAGAGCTCACGATGACAGCGGGAAGCACGGGCAGGATGGTGGAGGAGCCGAAGTCGGCCGCCGGTTTCCTGCAGGCGACCCGCGGGATCGGTTTCGACGAGCTTCTGGAGGCCGGCCGGTCGGACGCCACGGCCTGCCCGCTCCCCCGCCAGGCGGACTCGGTCAAGACGGCCCGGGACGTGACCCGCTCCACGCTGGACGACTGGGGCCTGTCCGAGTTCAGCGATGACGCCGCGTTAGTGGTTTCGGAACTGGTGACCAACGCGGTGCGCTACTCCCTGTGCCCGCCCAGCCAGGACGAGACCGCGCCGATCACCCTGATGCTGTTGCGGATCGCCCCGCACGTGCTCCTCGCCGTGGCCGACCCGAGCGACACCCCGCCCACTCCCAAGGAGCCCGACTTCACCTCGGAGAACGGCCGGGGGCTCTACATCGTGGAGACCTACAGCCGCTCCTGGGGCTGGGACCACCTGAACCGGGGCGGCAAGGCCGTCTGGGCCCTCTTCGGCGACTCCGACTGACCTCCCGGCGCGGAGCGCGGCTCGGCCCTGTCCATCGCGGTCCATCGCGGTCCGTCGCGGTCCATCGCGGGCGTTCACACGCCGGCACGCTCCGGTACGGCTTCATACGCGTTCATACGCGGGCGCGGCGGAGCCGGTGGGGATCCGGAGAAGCCGGGAGCACGTGCGGGCGGGAGCCGGCCCGACGGCTTCCGGTTCCGCCACGCCGGAGCCGGGCTCCGATCGTGTCGGGGTGACAGGATTTGAACCTGCGGCCCCCTGCTCCCAAAGCAGGTGCGCTACCAAGCTGCGCCACACCCCGTGACGTCGGGTACGCGCACGCTCCGGATCTCCGGTACGATTACGCCCTGACGACCGGATGAAGTCTAGACCAGACAAACACCGGATCGCGCGGACGTAGCTCAATGGTAGAGCCCCAGTCTTCCAAACTGGCTACGCGGGTTCGATTCCCGTCGTCCGCTCGCATGACGAAGGGCCAGGTCACCGGTCATCCGGTGACCTGGCCCTCCGGCTTTCAGGAGCCGGGCCCCGATCGTGCCGGGGCGGCGGGATCCGGACCCGCGGCTCACCGCCCCGGCCGTCCCCAGGTCTGCTCCGCGGCGATCACCCGGGCCGCTTCGGCGGCGGTCGCGTCGCGGACCGTCAGGAAGTCGTCCTCCTCGTCGAGGACGGTCACGACCGCGGAGACCGGTGCCCGCCCCCGGGAGACGTCCCGCCGATCGGCGATGGGATCATCGCTCCCGCCGCACGGGTCCGCCTGCCACTGCCGCACGCGACCGGTCAGCCCGGGAGCCGCCGTCCATGGAGCGGCCAGATCCCGCCTGGGGATCGAGAAGGTGGGCGCTCCGCCGGGATTGAGCTCCCCGGCGATCCGCAGCCGCACCCTGCGCTCAGCGTCCTTCCGGCGTCGGTACGGATCATCGGCCGCACCCGCGGCCGGTCCGCTCCCACCGGGCGACGCGGCGGGCCGGGGGCGCAGCGTCGGCCAGTCCGCGGAGGGGCGGTACGGTGACGGCTCGGGCGGGGGCCGCCTTCCCTCCCACGAATCCGGCCGGGCGTGGAGGACCGGGTCGAAGACGTCCCGGATCGGCCAGAAACGCAGCAGCACGTGCTCGGTGCGCGGGTCCTCCCAGAACTCGTGGTCTCTGTCGCGCGCGGACGGGACCCGGTGGGCGCGCAGGCCGTACAGGAAGTGCGACGGCCCCAGCACGAGCCGGTCGAAGGAGCGGTTCCCCTCTTGGGACAGCTCCACGATCCCCGTCCCGCTGAGGTAGGCGACCTCTCCGGCCTCGACCCACGGGGCGCCGGCGGGCGGTGGTTCGGCGTCCCAGCTCTCCATCCGGACGTCGGCGCCGCCGTAGGAGACGTCGCATCCGACGCGGACCCAGCTCGACTGGGTCTCCAGGCGGCCGTCATGCGTCCACGCACCGTCCAGGGACAGCCACGGATCTCCCAGCTCGAAGCACCCGTGCTCCACCCGGAACGTCTCCTGGAACCTCCGGAGCACCTCGGCCACGCGTCCTCCTCCTTCCGGGATCCACCACGGGACTGCAGACGGTAACCGCTCCGGCCGACAAAACCCGATCTTCCCCCGCGGCGCCCGCCCTCGTGCCCCGTCCCGGCGCGGGGCCGCCCTCCCGTGCGGCTCCGCCGCCGCTCGGCTGGATTAGCCGCTCGCAGGGCCCCTCAGCCACTCCTTGAAGCGGAGGTCCTCGACGAACGCGCTGTCCGGCACCTCCTCCGCAGCGCACATCTCGACCATCTCCTCGGGCGCCACCCGCTCCGGCAGGCGCCGCCAGTCCCTGGCCCCGCGGCCCTCGGGGTCTGCATGCTCCATCACCGTCTCCCCAGGGGACCGTCACCTTCAGGCGACGGGGGAATCGGGAGCGGGAGGGCCGCCAAGGCCCGAGCGTGCAGTGACCCGCTTGGTCTGCGCATCAGAGATCTCCGTTCGTCGAATATCAGATGGGCGACACAGCGATAATGATCGCGTGACTCGTCAGGTACGCGCTTCTCCCGGTGCGGCGTACGACCTCGGGTACTACGGGGCGTGGTGCCCGGAGTATCGCCGCCCGGTCCTCGGCGGCCGGGTGAAGGACCGCCCGGAGGAGTCGATCCGTACCAAGGCCGACGAGCACGGCTGGGAGATCGCGGCGCTTGAGGTGATGCCGGACCACGTGCACCTGCTCGTCAATCCCCACCCGAAGAACCCGCCGTCGTATGTGGCCGACCAGTTCAAGGGCTTCACCTCCCACCACCTGTGCGCAGAGTTCGGCCACCTGCGCTCCCAGTTGCCCACGCTGTGGTCGCGGTCCTCCTTCGTGGCCACGGTCGGCGCGGTGTCGGACGAGACGGTGCAGCGCTCCATCGAGACGCGGTACGAGCGGCCCGAAGGCGGTGGCCGTGCGTAGGTCGTTCACGTTCCTGCTCCGCCCCACGAGCAAGCAGGCGGCGTCGCTCGCGGCGTGCCTGGAGGACCACCGCGCGCTGTACAACGCCGCCCTGGAGCACCGCCGCACCGCCTACGCGAAGGCGGGTGTGAGCGTCCGGTACGGCGACCAGTCGGCCGAGTTGAAGCACATCCGTGCCGATGATCTGGACGGTCAGGGGCGGTGGTCGTTCTCCTCCCAGCAGGCCACCCTGCGCCGGCTGGATGCGGCGTTTCGCGCGTTCTTCGCGCGCGTCAAGGCCGGGCGCACGCCGGGCTTCCCCCGGTTCAAGGGGCGCGGCCGGTTCGACACCGTCACCTGGCCCAAGGACGGCGACGGCTGCCGGTGGGACTCCCAGCCCGGCCACCCCACCGCCGCCTACGTCCGGCTGCAGGGCGTCGGGCACGTGCGCGTGCACCGGCACCGGCCCGTGCGCGGCCGGGTCAAGACGATCGCCGTCAAGCGCGAGGGCTCCCGCTGGTACGTGATCCTGTCGTGCGACGACGTGCCCGCCGAACCCCTGCCCGCCACCGGAGCGGTCGCCGGGATCGACATGGGCGTCGCCTCCCTGATCACCACCTCCGACGGCGAGCACATCGGCAACCCGCGTCACCTGGCCGCCTCCGCCGACCGCCTCGCAAACGCGCAGCGCGACCTCGCCCGCAAGAAGCGAGGGTCCGAGCGCCGCCGCAAGGCCGTGGCCAGGGTCGCGGCCTTGCACGCCAAGGTGCGCAGGCAACGCCTGGACTACGCCCACAAGGCCGCGCTCGCCCTGGTCCGCGGCCACGACGTGATCGTGCACGAGGACCTGCGGATCGCGAACATGACGCGGTCGGCGTCCGGCACCCTCGAAGCACCCGGGCGCAACGTCGCCGCCAAGTCCGGGCTCAACCGTTCGATCCTCGATGCGGGCTGGGGGGTGTTCCTGACGGTCCTCGCGCACAAGGCTGAAAGCGCCGGTCGCGAACTGATCGCGGTGAACCCCGCCGACACCTCCCGCACGTGCGCTGAATGCGGGCACGTCGCAAAGGAGAACCGCCTCACCCGGGCCGTGTTCCGGTGCACGGCGTGCGGGCATGCCGCCCACGCCGACGTCAACGCGGCGATCAACACCTTGAGGGCAGGGCTTGCCCTTCGCGAGGCTGCGCAAGCGGCCTAGCGAGAAGCCGCTTCCTTTAGGGAGCGGAGGAGTCACGTCCTCACCGTACGCCCGGGAGGCGGGAGCCGCCAGGCACACGCCCCGGGCGGCGGAAGGAAGGGCAGGAAGGACGACAGAAGGGATGAAGGGGAAAGCCCATGGACCACGGGCGGTGAGCTGGACGACACTGTGGGCAGTCAACCCTGGAGGCGATCGATGACCGAGGCCACCCGTGTGCTGCTCGACGAGTCCCGCATCCCGCGCGCCTGGTACAACGTCCTGGCCGACCTGCCGGCTCCGCCCCCGCCGCCCCTCCACCCCGGCACCCGGCAGCCGGTCGGCCCCGACGACCTGGCGCCGCTCTTCCCCGACGAGCTGATCGGCCAGGAGGTGAGCACCGAGCGGTTCGTCCCGATCCCGGACAGCGTCCGGGACGTCTACCGGCTCTGGCGGCCGACTCCGCTCATCCGCGCCCGGCGGCTCGAGCGCGCGCTCGGCACCCCGGCCCGCATCTACTACAAGTACGAGGGCGGCTCGCCCGCCGGCTCCCACAAGCCGAACACCGCCGTCCCCCAGGCCTATTACAACGCCCGTCAGGGCGTGCGCAAGCTCACCACCGAGACCGGCGCCGGGCAGTGGGGGTCGTCGCTGGCCTTCGCCTGCGCGCAGTACGGACTGGAGTGCGAGGTGTGGATGGTCCGGGCCTCCTACGACCAGAAACCCCACCGCCGCTCGCTCATGCGGGTGTACGGCGCCACCGTGCACGCCAGCCCGTCCCCGGTGACCGTCTCGGGCAGCAAGGTCCTGGCCGAGGACCCGGACTCGCCGGGCAGCCTGGGCATCGCCATCAGCGAGGCCGTCGAGACCGCCGCGGCCGATCCCGGCACCCGCTACGCGCTCGGTAGCGTGCTCAACCACGTGCTGCTCCACCAGACGGTCATCGGGGAGGAGGCGATCGAGCAGCTGGCGGCCTTCGGCGAGGTGCCCGACCTGGTCGTCGGCTGCACCGGCGGCGGGTCCAACTTCGGCGGGCTCGTCTTCCCCTTCGTCAGGGAGAAGCTCGCCGGGCGGATGAACCCGGTGATCCGGGCGGTGGAGCCCGAGGCCTGCCCGTCGCTCACCCGGGGCGTCTACGCCTACGACTTCGGCGACTCCGCGGGGCTCACCCCCCTGATGAAGATGCACACGCTCGGCCACGGCTTCGTGCCCGGCCCCATCCACGCCGGCGGCCTGCGTTACCACGGCATGTCCCCGCTGATCTCGCACATGTACGAGCTGGGCATGTTCGAGGCGGTGGCCAAGGGCCAGACCGAGTGCTTCGAGGCGGGGCTGCGCTTCGCCCGGACCGAGGGCATCGTCCCGGCCCCCGAGCCGACCCACGCGCTGGCCGAGACCATCGCCGAGGCGCTGCGCTGCCGTGAGACCGGCGAGCCGAAGGTCATCCTGACCGCGCTCTGCGGGCACGGGCACTTCGACCTGAACGCCTACGACCGCTACCTGGCCGGGCAGATGGAGGACTTCGCGCTGCCCCAGGAGCGCATCGACACGGCCCTGGAGGGCCTGCCCCTCCCCTGACACCGGGCACGACACCGACAGAAAAGGACACGGCGCAGGGAGCCCACAAAGATCAGGACATCCGCCGAATTATCCGGTAAAGATGGGACTCCAACGTAGATCGTTCTTTACGCTTGGCGTGCAGCGATCGACCGGACTGGAGGATCACGTGACGGAGTTCGACGGCGTCGTCGTCGGCGGCGGGCACAACGGGCTCACCTGCGCCGCCTATCTCGCCAAGGCCGGCCTGTCCGTCGCGGTCGTCGAACGCAACGAGGTGGCCGGCGGCGGGTGCTCCACCCAGGAGCTCACGCTCCCGGGCTTCCGGCACAACACCCACAGCAACTACCACTTCCTGGCGGAGGGGCCCGTCCCCGCCGACCTGGAACTCCACCGGTACGGCCTGCGCTACGTCTATCCCGAGGTCCAGCACGCCACCGTCTTCCGGGACGGGCGCGCGATCACGGTCTACACCGACGCCGAGCGGACCGCCGAGTCCTTCGCCCGCTTCTCCAAGACCGACGCCGACCGCTGGCGGGAGCTGCACGCCCGCTACGCCGAGGCGGCCCGGGAGCTGATGAACGGCTTCCTCTACTCCCGCCCGCTCCCGCCCCAGGCCCTCGCCGAGCGGCTCAGGGGCGACCTCGGCCGTGACCTGCTCGGCTACGTGCCGCTCTCCCTCTACGAGGCCGTGGACCGCAACTTCGAGAGCGAGCAGGTGCGGGTGCTGTTCAAGTCCTTCCTGCACGCGATCTCCATCGAGAACGTCCCGGGCACCGGCGGGTTCTTCCCCCGACTGCTCTCGCGCATCGCCCGGCTCGGCCTGCCCGTGGGCGGCGCGGCCAACGTGGCGCACGCGCTGCGGAAGGTGGTCGAGGAGCACGGCGGCACGGTGGTCACCGGCGGGCACGTCGAGCGGATCCTGGTGGACGACGGCCGGGTCACCGGCGTCCGGCTGGCCGGCGGCGAGATCCTGACCGCGCGGCGGTTCGTGGCCAGCGCGGTGGACGCCCCGCAGACGGTACGGCTGGCGGGCCCGGAGAACTTCGGCGCGGAGATCGCGGCCAAGGTCGAGCGGTACAAGTGGGCCGGGCACAGCCTGGTCTCCCTCCACCTGGCGCTGGAGGAGGCCCCGCGCTATCGGGCGGCGGAGTTCGAGCCGGACGTCGACCGGGCCTTCCTGTTCGTGATCGGCGCCGACGACAGCGAGCAGCTCGGCCGTGTCTTCGACCGGATCCACGAGGGCCGGCTCCCCGACCGGATGGCGGGCAACGGCGCCTGCCCCACGCTGTTCGACCCGTCCTACGCGCCGGACGGCAAGCACGTGGCGTTCTGGTGGCCGTGGGCCCCCTACGACCTCGGCGGCGACGCGGCCAACTGGGACCGGCTGCAGGAGGAGGTCGGCGAGCGGCTGCTGGCCGAGTGGGCGGAGTACGCGCCCAACCTGCGCGGGCGCGCCGTACTGGGCCGGCGGGTGTTCTCCCCGCTCGACATCGAGCGGCACTGCGTCAACATGGTCCGCGGCAGCCATCACGTCGGCGCGTACGAGCCGTCCCAGCTGGGCGGCAACCGGCCGGTGCCCGAGCTGGGCCAGTACCGCACCCCGGTCACCGGCCTCTACCTCTGCGGCGCCAGCAGCCATCCCGGCGGCTCGGTCTCCGCGGCCCCCGGCTACAACGGCGCGAACGCCATCGCCGCCGACCTCGGCATCACCCCGTGGTGGACGCCCGTCCCCGAGCCCCGGTGGGACGGATGAGCGACGGCACCCCGGTGGAGGCGGCGCGCTCCCGGCTCGTGACCAGGTCCCCCGGGACGGGCGGGGCCCGGGTGGGCAGCCCGGCCTCCATGCACGAGCGGTTCTCGCTGCTCAACGCCGCGAGCAAGCGGATCGGCACCACCCTGGACATGTTCGAGACGGGCCGGGAGCTGATGGAGGTCGTGGTGCCGCGCTTCGCCGACGCGGCCGGCATCCTGGTCCAGGACCGGCTCGTCACCGAGGGCGAGTTCCCGCACCGGAGCACCGACGGCTCGGCGCTGGTGCGCCGCATCGCGGTCGGCGTGGCCGCCGACACGCCGGGCGAGTACGCCCGGGCGTTCCCGGTGGACGAGGTGACCGTCTACGAGGACTGGACGCCGTACGCCCGGGTGATGGAGACCGGCAAGCCGATCCTCTACCCCCGGCTGGGCAGCCGCACCGCGCGGGAGATCGGCCGCTCCTGGCAACGCGACTCGGTGACCAGGGTCCTGGAGAACAGCTCGTTCCTGGTCGTGCCGCTGAAGGCGCGCGGCCGGGTGCTGGGCTTCGTCGTCTTCACCCGGCGGCCGGAGAGCGCCCCCTTCGAGGAGCAGGACATCGCCCTCGGCGAGGAACTCGCCGCCAGGACCGCGATCTGCCTGGACAACGCGCGGCTCTACGGCCACGAGCGCCGTACCGCTCTGACCCTGCAGAGCAGCCTGCTCCCGGCGGAGCTCTACCAGCCGCTGGGGCTGTCGATCGCCTCCCGGTACCTGCCGGCGAGCGACCTGGTCGGCGTCGGCGGTGACTGGTACGACGTGATCCCGCTGCCGGGCTGCCGGGTCGCCCTCGTGGTCGGCGACGTGATGGGGCACGGCACGCGGGCCGCCGCCACGATGGGCCAGCTCCGGGTGGCCGCCCGCACGCTGGCCAGTCTCGACCTGAGTCCCGGCGAGGTGCTGTTCCGGCTCAACCGGATGAGCCAGGACCTGGACCCCAGCCAGATCGCCACGTGCGTCTACGCCGTCTACGACCCGGTGACCCGGCTCTGCACGATCGCCCGTGCCGGGCACGTCCCGCCGATCGTGATCCACCCGGACGGCGGCGCCGAGGTCGTCGAGGTGCCCGCCGGGCTCCCGCTCGGCATCGGCAACGACCCGGTCGAGACGGTCTCGCTCACCCTCCCGCCCGGCGGGCTGCTCGCCCTCTACACCGACGGGCTGGTGGAGAGCCGCGAGCGCGACATCGACGAGGGCATCGGCGCGCTGAGCGGGCTGCTCGCCGAGCGGGGGGCGCGGCCGGACGAGAGCCTCGACGACCTCTGCGACCTGACGATCGGCATGCAGCGCCCCGGGCACGAGCGTGACGACACCGCGCTCCTGCTGGCCCGGGTGCACGAGCTGTCCGAGAACGAGGTCGCCGTGCTGGCGCTGCCCGCGGACACCCGCTCGGCGGCCAGGGCCCGCGCCTTCGTCCGGGACACGCTCTCCGGCTGGGGGCTGGACGGCGCGGTCGACGCCACGGAGCTCATGGTCAGCGAGCTGGTCACCAACGCGGTCCGGCACGGCGAGGGCTCGGTCGGGCTGCGCCTGCTGCGCGGGCCGACGCTGGTCTGCGAGGTGGCCGACCGCTCCTTCGCGCTGCCGGTCGTGCGCGAGGCCTCGGGCACCGACGACAGCGGCCGGGGCCTCGCGCTCATCCGCTGGATGTCCCACCGGTGGGGCACCCGCCTGACGCCGCAGGGCAAGATCGTCTGGGTGGAGCAGAAGCTGCCGGGGAGCTCGGAGGACTGAGTCCTCGGCAGGCCGCCGGCGCCCCCGGCCCTCCGCCGCGTCCCCCCGGGTGTCTCCCCCGGGGAGCCCGGGCGCTCCGTCCTCGGGGTCCTCCCGGGGGTCCTGCTCCGGCGGGCCCGCCGTCCGGTCCCCGTCTCCCGCCCGGAGGCCGGGCCGCGCCGCCGCGGGCCGTCCGGTCATGTCCAACAGGCGCACTGACTACTGGCCGTCGGCGGGTTACGGTCGAATCGATGATTCGGGAGGGCAGCACATGACCATCGACATCCGGGAGGCCTACCGCCGGGCGCTGGAGGACTTCGGCGCTCTCGTCCACCGGATCGCACCCGGCCAGTGGGAGAACCCGACACCCTGCGCGGACTGGGACGTGCGCACCCTGGTCAACCACGTGGTCAACGAGAGCCTGTGCGTTCCCGGGCTGCTCGCCGGGCGCAGCGCCGCCGAGGTCGGCCCCGCCTTCGAGGGCGACCTGCTCGGCGACGATCCGCTGAAGGCGTTCGACGCCTCGGTCTCGGCCGCGACCGCCGCGGCCGGCGACGACGGGGCCCTGACCCGCGTCGTCCGCCTGCCGTTCGGCGACGTGCCCGGCGCCGAGTACATCACCGAGCTGTTCGCCGACGCCCTCATCCACACCTGGGACCTGGCGCGCGCCATCGGCGCGGACGAGCGGCTCGACCCCGAGCTGGTCGAGGCCTGCGCGGCCTGGTTCGCCGGCGCCGAGGACGGCTACCGGCAGGCGGGGGTGATCGGGGATCCGCACCCGGCGCCGGACGGCACGGACCTCCAGGCCCGGCTGCTGGCCGCCTGGGGGCGCGACGGCTGACGGCCCGCAGCTCCGGCCCGCAGCTCTGGCCCGCGCTACCGCGCGGCGGGCCGCTTGCCGTGGTTGGCCTTCCGCTTCTTCCTCGCCCGCGCCTTGCGCGCCCGTCTGGCCATGCCTAGCCCTCCTCCGTCCGTGGAACCGGGTCCGGCCTCCACCGTCCCCCGGGAGCGCGCGCCGTACAAGGCCCAAGTCGCGGCCCTCCGCACGCGGGCGCCTAGAGTCCCCGGCATGAGCTCTCAGCTGATGGACCGCTGGCGGGCCCTGGTGGGCCCCGAGGCCGACCGGCTCGGCCTGGACCTGGTCTCCCGGTACGGCGAGCCGCACCGCAGATACCACACGACCGCCCATCTGGAGGCGGTGCTGGGCCACGTCGACGCGCTGGCCGGGCACGCCGGCGACCCCGATCTGGTACGGCTCGCCGCCTGGTTCCACGACGCCGTCTACGACCCCCACCGCGGCGACAACGAGGAGCGCAGCGCCCGGATGGCCGAACGGGCCCTGCCCGAGCTGGGCCTGCCGCCCGCGGCGGTGGCGACGGTGGCGAGGCTGGTCCGGCTCACCGTCACCCACGACCCCGCCCCCGGCGACGCCGACGGGGCCGTGCTGTGCGACGCCGACCTGGCGATCCTGGCCGCGCCGCCGGAGGTCTACGCCGCCTACGCGGCGGCCGTGCGCGAGGAGTACGGCTTCGTCCCCGACGAGGCGTTCCGGGCCGGGCGGGCACGGGTGCTGCGTTCGCTGCTGGACCTCCCGGTGATCTTCAGGGTCGCCGGCGCCGGCTGGGAGGAGGCCGCCCGGGCGAACCTCGGCGCGGAACTCGACCGACTGTGAGCGACATCCCGCATGAACGAACATCCAGGTCGGGGCATTATGTGATAATTTGGTGGAACATGTTTGATTAAGGAGTGGGGCAATGCTCGCCCAGCAACGGCAGCAGACGATCCTGGAACGGGTGCGCAGCAGCGGCGGCGTCCGGGTGGCCGACCTCGTCCGCGAGTTCGGCGTCTCCGACATGACGATCCGCCGGGACCTGGAGGCCCTGGCCGAGCGCGGCCTGCTGGAGAAGGTCCACGGCGGCGCCACCGCCACCGGCCCCGGCCGGGCCGAGGAGCCCGGGTTCGCCGCCAAGTCGGCGCGCCAGCAAGCGGAGAAGGAGGCCATCGCCCGCCGCGCGGCCGAGCTCGTGCGGCCCGGCACGGCCGTCGCGCTCTCGGCGGGGACCACCACCTGGACGCTGGCCCGCTTCCTCGTCGACGTGCCCGAGCTGACCGTCATCACCAACTCCGTCCGCATCGCCGACGTCTTCCACCGCGCGGACCGGGCGGACCGCACGGTCGTGCTGACCGGCGGCGTGCGCACCCCCTCCGACGCGCTGGTCGGCCCGGTCGCCGTGGCCGCGATCCGCGGGCTCCACGTGGACACCCTCTTCCTCGGCGTGCACGGGATGAGCGCCCGCGCCGGGTTCACCACGCCCAACCTCCTCGAGGCCGAGACCGACCGCGAGCTGGTCGCCTCCGCGCACCGCCTGGTCGTGCCCGCCGACCACACCAAGTGGGGCACGGTGGGCATCAGCACCATCGCCCGCCTGGCGGACGCCCACGTCGTCATCAGCGATCCCGGCCTGCCGCGGGAGGCCAGGGAAGAGATCACAGCGGAGGCGGGCGAGCTGATCATCGCCGAGCCGGAGCAGGAGAGGCAGGCGGCGGACCGATGAAGCGCACACTCACCCATCTGGCGGACGGCCGGGAGCTGTTCTACTACGACAGCCAGGACGGCGCGGACCGCGGCGCCGTCGACGAGCGGGAGCTGCCGCCCCGCCCGACGGCCTCCGAGCTGCGCTACGACCCGCTGACCGAGGAGTGGGTGGCGATCGCCGGACACCGGCAGAGCCGCACCTTCCTGCCGCCCGCCGACGAGTGCCCGCTCTGCCCGTCGGCCCCCGGACGCCGCAGCGAGATCCCCGCCTCCTCCTACGAGGTGGTCGTCTTCGAGAACCGGTTCCCGTCGTTCTCCACCCGGATCGGCGAGCACGCCCCGGCGGGCGGGCTGAGCGAGGTGCGCCCGGGCGCCGGCCGCTGCGAGGTGGTCTGCTTCACCCCCGAGCACGACTCCTCCTTCTCCCGGCTCTCCCCCGGGCAGGTCGAGCTGGTCATGGAGGCCTGGATCGACCGGACGACGGAGCTGTCGGCCGTCCCGGGCGTGGAGCAGGTGTTCTGCTTCGAGAACCGCGGGGCGGAGATCGGCATCACGCTGGCCCACCCGCACGGCCAGATCTACGCCTACCCCTACGTGACCCCCCGCACGAAGCTGACCCTCGCCGCCGCCGGGCGCCACCGGGAGCGGACCGGGCGGAACCTGTTCGCCGACGTCCTGGCCGCCGAGCGGGAGGCCGGGGTGCGGGTGGTCGCGGCCAACGAGCACTGGACGGCGTTCGTCCCGGCCGCCGCCCGCTGGCCGTACGAGGTGCACCTCTACCCCCACCGGCGGGTCCCCGACCTGGCCGGGCTCGAGGCGGCCGAGCGCGCGGCGTTCGGGCCACTCTACACCGAGGTGCTGCGCCGGCTGGACGGGCTGTTCGGCGTGGCGATGCCGTACGTCGCGGCCTGGCACCAGGCGCCGGTCCGCACCGGGCGGGACCTCGCCTACGCCCACCTGGAGCTGTTCTCCATCCGCCGGGCGCCGAACAAGCTCAAGTATCTCGCCGGATCGGAGTCGGCCATGGGGGCGTTCGTCAACGACGTCCTGCCCGAGGAGGCGGCCCGCCGCCTGCGCGCCGTCGTCACGGACTGATCACCGCTTGGTCTCGGCTTGAATTAGCATGACCATCCCATTACCACTACTATCCTCCAGTTAGCCGCTTCAACAGCGGAGATGCCTAATCCCGGGCGCCTCGCCCGGGAGCCGGGGAACCACCGCACCTGGGGTGAACCACCGTGGTGGCGGGCCGCTCCAGCCCGAACCCGTCAGCTAACCCGGCCGGCTGGAGGAGAGGAGAACGCGTGGCGGCCCCGTCCCCCACGGCCCCCACGTTCCGCCGTCGTGTGGCTGCGTCCGTCTGCCTGCTCTCCGCGCTCGGACTCACCCTCACCGCTCCGGGCACGGGCCTCGCGGAACCCAAACCCACCGAGAAGCAGCTCCTCAAGGAGCTGGACGAGCTCAACAAGAAGGTCGACAGGCTCATCGAGACCTACGCCGCCAAACGGGAGTCCGTGCGGAAGGCGGAGAAGGCCGAGAAGGTCGCCGAGGAGAACCTCCGCAAGGCCCAGCGGACCTACGACGAGGCCTGGCGCCAGGTCGACTCGATCGCCCAGATCCGCTACCAGAGCAGCTCGAGCACCCTGCCGTCCCTGCTGTTCGCCGACAGCGGCGGCATGAACGCCGCCGCCGTGATGGAGCACCTCATCGCCCAGCAGAGCGCCTACCTGGAGGGCTTCGCCACCAGCAGGGACCGGCGCAAGCAGGCCGCGGACCGGGCCGAGGAGCTGACCGAGCAGCGGCGCAAGGAGGCCGAGGAGGTCGAGCGGCAGCGCAAGGAGGCCGAGAAGGTCATCCGCGACATCAAGCGGAAACTCGACCAGCTCGTGCCCCTGGGCTCAGGGCGCCGCGCCGGCGGCTGGGCGCCCCAGCTGCCCACCGGGGCCGACAACATCACCGACCGCACCAGGAACATGCGCGACACCATCAGGCGGCGCTTCGACCTGACCCACACGGTCGGCTGCTACCGGAGCCTGAACGACGGCGGCGAACACCCCCTCGGCCGGGCCTGCGACTTCATGATGAGCACCGGCGGCGCCATGCCCACCGCCGCCAACCTCAAGCTCGGCGACGAGATCGCCGCCTGGACGATCAAGCACCGCAACAAGCTCGGCGTCAAGTACGTGATCTGGCGCCAGCGCATCAACCACGGCTCGGGGTGGCGCTTCATGTCCGACCGCGGCGGCAACACCGCCAACCACTACGACCACGTGCACATCTCGATGTACTGAGTCGCGGGACGGGGGAAAACCGTCCAGAAAATCCCCCTTCCCGTCAAGACCGGAATCGGCAACAAGTTGTTCCCGGAAGTCAGCTTGCTGAATCCGCCATTTCTTTCCTCCGGCACGCGCCACGGGCAGAGTTGTCCGTGCGAGAACAGGGACGCGACCGAGGAAGGACCGGGAAATGACGGATGTGAGCACCTCCCCGATCAGGCCGGGCACGGCAGTCGAGGCACTGACCGCGCATACTCACGAAACGGTTTCCTGCGGCATCCGGCCGGGGGGAGGATCCCGTCCGGCGGGCTTGAACCACGCCGGCGGATCCACGCCGTACATCAAACTCGATTCCGATGCCCCGGGGGTGCGCGGGCTGTTCCGCTTCCGCCCTGAGACCGCCCTTCCGCTGAACGCCCTGGTGGAGGTGCTGCTGCGCGGGGAGAGCACGCTGACCGCGGGAGAGCGCGAGCTCATCGCGACGTACGTGTCGGCGCTCAACCAGTGCCGCTTCTGCTTCTCCACCCACGCGGCCCTCGCCGCGGTCCGCCTCCCGGAGGGGATGGAGCTGGTGGAGCAGGTCCGCACCGACCTCGACGGCGCCCCGGTCTCCGGCAAGCTCCGGGCCCTGCTGCGCATCGCGGCCGCCGTCCAGCGCAGCGGACGCGACGTCCTCCCGGAGCACGTCGAGGCGGCCCGCGCGGTGGGCGCCACGGACCTGGAGATCCACGACACCGTGCTGATCGCCGCCGCGTTCTGCATGTTCAACCGCTACGTCGACGGCCTCGGCACGATCGCCTCCGACGATCCCGAGCACTACGCCGCGCGGGCCCGGATGACCGGGGGCTATCTAGCCGTGCTGGCGGCCGAGTCCGGCGGACCGCCCCGCAGGCGGTCCCGGCGGCATGCCCGGGCCCGCCTGCGCGGCCGCTCCCGGCGGCCGGCGCGAGGACGCCCGCGCCGGAAGTGACCTCGGGCGTACGGGCCGGGCAGTCCCGCACGCCCGCTCCGACGGCCGCGCGCTCCCGCCGCCCTGCCGGGGCGTCAGGCGAAGAACTCGTCGACGCCCCGGGGGTCCTGCGGATAGCTCAGGCGCTCGGTGATCTTTCCGTCCTCGACGCGGAAGACGTGGAGCCCCCGCTCGTCCAGGCGCCGCCCGCCGCGCTCTCCCTGCACGCGCAGCAGGACCGCGACATGCCGCTCGCCGGTGAGGAACTCCTCGGGCTCGAACCGCGTCAGGCTCTCGGCCGGCCCGGCGAACCGCTCGAGGTAGCCGATCACCTGCTCCTTGCCGCGGTAGTCCCCGGAGAGGGAGCCTCCGCCGGGGACGTGGAAGACCGCGTCGTCGGCGAGCAGGTGGTCGCGGATGCGGCCCAGGTCGTTCTTGGCGAGCGCCTCGTAGAAATCACGCACGGGAACGACATCTGAATGCACGGACATGAACGGCCTCCCACCGATGACATCACTGATTCGTGTGACGGGAGTGACGCTAACCCGCCCCGCACGGAATGAACAAGAGGGAAATAGGACACTGGCCTTGCGGCCATAATCACATCACGTATGTACCGAATCAGGGGTCCACCCGTACCCGGAGGACCGAATCCACGATTGACAGCGGCGGAGAGCCCGGCGATCATGAGCACTCGTCGGACGCGTCCGCTTCCGGAGAGCGTGCCGAGAGAAATTCTTTCCTCCCCAAGGGACTTTTCATGCCCCACATCTCCCTCGACTCCGACGAGCCGGGAATCCTCGGCCTGTTCCGTTTCCGCCCGGAGACGGCCGCCCCGATGAACGCTTTGGCCGAGGTGCTGCTGCGCGGGGAGAGCACGCTGTCCCGCGGAGAGCGCGAGCTCATCGCGGCACATGTGTCGGCGCTCAACCAGTGCCGCTTCTGCTTCTCCTCGCACGCCGCCTTCGCCGCCGCGCAACTTCCGGAGGGGATGGAGCTGGTGGAGCAGGTCCGCACCGACCTCGACGGCGCCCCGGTCTCCGGCAAGCTCCGGGCCCTGCTGCGCATCGCGGCCGCCGTCCAGCGCAGCGGACGCGACGTCCTCCCGGAGCACGTCGAGGCGGCCCGCGCGGCGGGCGCCACGGACCTGGAGATCCACGACACCGTGCTGATCGCCGCCGCGTTCTGCATGTTCAACCGCTACGTCGACGGCCTCGGCACGGTCGCCCCGGACGACCCCGCCGCCTACACGGCGATGGCCGAGCGGATCGTCGCGTCCGGGTACCCGAGCGCGTCGGCCGGTGCGGAGGCGCGGGACCGATGACCGCGACAGGATCCGGCGAGCGCGTCCACCGCTATCTGATCGTCGGGGCCGGGCCCGGCGGACTGCAGCTCAGCTACTTCCTCCAGCGGGCCGGCGCCGACTACCTGACCCTGGAGCGCGAGGCGTCCCCCGGCGCCTTCTTCGGCCGCTATCCCCGGCACCGCAGGCTGATCTCGCTGAACAAGGTCCACACCGGCGCGAAGGATCCGGAGATCGCCCTGCGCTGGGACTGGAACTCCCTGCTCAACGACGAGGGCCTGCTGTTCCCCCGTTACTCCCAGGAGTACTTCCCGCACGCCGACGACCTGGTGCGCTACCTGGCCGACTTCCGGCGGGAGCACGACCTGCGCGTGCGGTTCTCCACGCCCGTCGACCGGGTCGAGAGAACGGACGGCCACTTCGTCGTGCACTCCGGCGACCAGGTGTTCCGGGCCGAATGCCTGATCATGGCGACCGGCTGGGGCGGCCCGCACGTCCCCGAGATCCCGGGCATCGAGCACGCCGTGGGCTACGAGGACATGCCGGTCGACGGCGCGGAGTTCGCCGACCAGCGCGTGCTGATCATCGGTAAGGGCAACTCGGCGTTCGAGACGGCCCAGGCCATGCTCGGCCACGCCGCCGTCATCCATCTGGCCAGTCCCAGCCCGGTCCGGCTCGCCTGGACGAGCAAGCACCCCGGCCACGTGCGCGGCCAGTACGGTGCGCTGCTGGACAGCTACTGGTTCAAGACCCTGCACGGCGTGCTGGAGTGCCAGGTCGACCGGATCTGGCGGGAGGGCGACGAGTTCAGAGCGGCCATCACCTACACACTCGCCGACGGGGAGCAGGCGGTACTGGAGTACGACACGGTACTGCGCTGCACCGGGTTCACCATGGACACCTCCGTCTTCGACGAGTCCTGCCGTCCCCGGCTCGCCCCGAACGGGCGGATGCCCGCGATCCGCCCCGACTTCCAGTCGGCGAACGTCGACGGCCTGTACTTCGCCGGCACCCTGATGCAGGCGCGCGACTTCAAACGCGCGTCCTCCGCCTTCATCGACGGTTTCCGCTACAACCTGCGCACCCTGGCGACCCTGCTCGCCGAGCGCTACGACGGGGTCCCGCTCGAGGTCCGGACCCTGCCGGCCGACTCCGACCGGCTGACCGGGGCCATGCTGGAGCGGGTCAACCACAGTTCCGCGCTGTGGACCCAGTTCGAGTACCTGTGCGACGTCTACGTAGTGGACGCCGCGGCGGGACACGTGCGGCACTACACGGATCTGCCCGAGGACTACGCCGTCGAGCGGTTCTCCGGCGAGGCGCTGTACTTCACCGTCACCCTGCGGTGGGGGCGTGAGAAGTACGACGACGTGTTCGCCATCCAGCGGCACCCGACGCCCGAGCGTGCCCACGAGAGCGCTTTCCTCCACCCTGTCGTCCGCGCCTGGCGGCACAGCGAGCAGGTCGCGGAGCAGCACCTGCTGGAGGATCTCCTCGCCCAGTGGCGCGACCCCGTCCGGCACGTGCGGCCGCTGCGCGCCTTCCTCGCCGCCCTCCTCCCCGGTGCGGAGCCGGGCCGCTCAGCCGGTCTCTGAACCCTCCCCGGCCGTCAGATCACCGATCAGGTGGTCGACCACGTCGGCGGGCCTCCCGGCGGCGCCGTACACGGCCCGCTGGCGGGCGGCCCCGCTCCCTCCGGCCAGCAGTCGCCGTACCCGCCGGGTCGCCATGTCCAGGTCGCCGGTGCCCTCCAGGGCCGGGCGGACGTGCCGCAGCAGCGCGGTGACGAGTTCGGCCGCGGGGCGCCGCTCCCCGGTGAGCGCGTCGATGCCGTACCCTTCCAGGCCGTCGCGGGCCGCCTGCCAGTACGCCGCCCGCAGCAGCCCGTCCACCGGCCGAGGGCCCGGGTCGCCGCGTTCCACGCGCTCCAGCGAGACCACCACCAGGGCACGCACCACGGCCGCCAGCAGCGCGGACTCCCCGGCGGTGGCGGGCACGTCGGTCACGCGGACCTCCAGCGTCGGCAGCCGTGCCGACGGCCGGACGTCCCAGAAGATCGTTCCCGGATCCACGAGGACCCCGGCGGCGGTCAGCGTTCCCGTCAGCCGCTCGTACTCGGCCAGGGAGGCGAAGTACGGCGGCGGTCCCGCCACCGGCCACCTGCCCCAGCAGAGCGTGCGCCAGCTGGCGTACCCGGTGTCACGCCCCTCCCACAGCGGCGAGTTGGCCGTCATCGCCACCAGCACCGGCAGCCACGGCCGCAGGTGGTTGCCCACCAGCACCGCCTTCTCCCGGTCGGGCAGGTGCACGTGGACATGGCCCGCGCAGATGCTCTGCTCGTCGTGGAGCGCCCGGTAGGTTTCGATCCCCACCCCGTAGCGCGGGTCGTCGGTGATCGGGGGCGGGACCACCTCTCCGAGCACGGGCGTGCCCGAGGCGACCAGCGCCAGCCCCGCGCTCCGGGCAGCGGCCGCCACCGCCGCCCGCATCCGCCTCAGTTCCGCCTCCAGGTCCCGGACGCGGGAGCACGGCGGGGTCTTCGCCTCCACCTGGAACCGGGTGATCTCGGTGCTCACCTGCCCGCCGAGCTCGGCGGCGGCGCGTTCCACCACCCCGGCCGCCCGAGGCGCCACCGCCCGCGTGACCGGATCGACGACGAGGTACTCCTCCTCCACCCCCACCAGCGGGCAGAGCGCGTCGAAGTGCGGAGCCGTCCGCGGCATGTCGTCGGTCGCCGTCATCTCCACTCCATCGGGCGGGCCACCGGAGGCCGGTGACGTGATCATTGACGGCGTCACGTTATCCGCTCCGATCTCGCCTGTCCGCGCGAACGGCAATGTTCCCCTCGAAACAGCACGGACGGATAAGACCTCCGGCCGGCGGAAAACCACGTGACACCCGATCCGGCGTTCCGGGAGGATCGGGCGCCATGACCGACAAACGGATCGATCCGCCCTTCATCGCCGACGAGACGTCCATGCTGCACGCCTGGCTGGACTGGCACCGCGAGACGCTCGCCGTCAAGTGCGCGGGCCTGTCCGAGGAGCAGCTGCGCCTGCGCTCCGCCGAGCCGTCCGCGCTCTCCCTGCTGGGCCTGGTCCGGCACCTGGCCGAGGTGGAGCGCCACTGGTTCCGCAACATCCTGTGCGGCGAGGGCGCGCCCCCGCTCTTCTACAGCGAGGAGAACCCCGACGGCGACTTCGACGACGTCGCCACCGCCCCGGCGCAGGAGGCCTTCGCCCGCTGGCAGGAGGAGGTCGAGCACGCCCGCCGGGTCTCCGCCGGCCTGTCACCGGACGCCCTGGGCAAGTCCCTGCGCAGGGGGCAGCAGGTCTCGCTCCGCTGGATCCTCATCCACATGATCGAGGAATACGCCCGGCACAACGGCCACGCCGACCTCATCCGCGAACGGATCGACGGCGTCACGGGCGAGTAGGCCGGCTCCCCGGACGGTCTCCCCTGGTGGTCTCCGCGGCGCCGGAAACGGGCGGGCCACGCGGGCCGGCTAACGGGAGGGCAGGCTCCGCGCGGCCTCCCCCGGCCCGCCGCCCGCCATACCGCCGCCTCCCCCGTCCCGGGTCTCCTCCGGAGCGCCGGCGCCGCCGGAGACCTCCGCCAGCGCCTCGGCGATCGACCGGTCGAGGGCCGCGTAGTCCGCCGGCCGGGCCGCGGCGGCCTCCGCGAAGCGGGTGAGCAGCCGGGCGAAGGCCTCCCGGTCCGCCCGGTCCCAGTCGGCCATCAGCGCGTCGAGGTAGGACCGCCGGTAGCGGACCACCACCTCCAGGACCCGGCGTCCGGCCGCGCTCAGCGTCAGCCGGGCCCGCCGTGCGTCGATCTCGGACTCCTCCCGGACCACGAGCCCCGCGCCGATCGCGTCGTTGACCAGCCGGCTCGCCGTCGAGGGATCCACGTCGAGCTGTTCGGCGACGGCCCCCACGGTCACCTCGGGGAGCTCCAGGTCCAGCTTGTGCACGGCGTGCACGACCATCACGTTGGACATCTGGACCGGTCGATGCGGGTCGGCGGCCCTGCGCGCGCGCAGCGGCCGCGCCCAGATCCGGCGCAGCCGGAACAGCGCCACGTCGATCGTCGAGCCGATCGTCCCGTTCTCCATCCGGCCCACTTTATCGGCGATCCCGGCGCGCGCGCCGGGCCGGCGAAGGGTCAGCCGGCCAGCCGGATGGGGTTGACCAGGTCGGCGTACATCAGCAGCGCGGCCATGATGATCATCGTGAAGGCCAGCGCGTAGGTCAGCGGGAGCACCTTGGCGATGTCCACGTGGGCGGGCTCCGGCCTGCGGGCGAGGCGGGCGAAGCCGCGCTTGATCCCCTCCCAGAGGCCGCCGGCGATGTGGCCGCCGTCCAGCGGGAGGAGCGGGATCAGGTTGAACATGCCGATCGCCAGGTTGAAGCTCGCCAGCAGGCTGACGAAGATGGCGATCTTGTTCTCGAGGGGGGCGTCGGAGGCCGCGATCTCACCGCCGATGCGGCTGACGCCGACGACGCCGATGGGGCCGTCCTTGTCGCGCTCCTCACCGGAGAAGGCGGCGTTCCAGACG
This sequence comes from Planomonospora corallina, assembly GCF_042650625.1. Taxonomy (NCBI): domain Bacteria; kingdom Bacillati; phylum Actinomycetota; class Actinomycetes; order Streptosporangiales; family Streptosporangiaceae; genus Planomonospora; species Planomonospora corallina. The sequence goes on along the minus strand of NZ_JBHSBM010000047.1, from coordinate 116,784 downwards.
CCGACCATCTTCTCCGGGAAGCGGAGCAGCGCGGCGGCGGTCCGGGCGGTGAAGTCGCCCATGTGCGTCACCACGGCGCCGATGCTCTGCTGCTCGACGACCTGCTTGGAGGTGACGCCCAGGTAGCCGACCCGCTCGATCTTCCCGGGCTCGTCGAGCGACTCCCGGTCCTGGGCGATGAGCGTGGCCGTGAGCGTCATCGGCCGGCCGTCCCTGGTGATGCCGATCTCCACGGGCCCGGCGCCGCTGCCCCGGATGGCGCGGGTCGCCTCCTCCCAGGTCCCGGTGGCCCTGCCGCCCACCGAGACGATGACGTCACCGGGGCGCAGCCCGGCCGCCGCGGCGGGGCTGGCCTCGTCGGCGGCGGTGCACTCGGGGTTCGTGGCGTACTCGGCGGCGGTCTTCACGCAGTCCGGGACGGAGTCGACCTGCGTCGTGGAGACCGTGACGCCGAAGCCCATGAGCACGACGGCGAACAGGACGAAGGCCAGCACGAAGTTCATCGCCGGCCCGCCGGCCATCACGATGACCTTCTGCCACCAGGGCTTGCGGTAGAAGACGCGGTCCTCATCGCCTGGCCGGACCTCCTCCAGCGCGACCTCGCGGGCGCTCTCGATCAGCCCCTGCCAGGGGCCGCTGGAGATCGAGCGGACCTTGCCGGGCTCGTCGCCCGGGCGGGGCGGCAGCATGCCGATCATCCGGATGTAGCCGCCGAACGGGATCCACTTGACGCCGTACTCGGTCTCGCCGCGCCGGCGCGACCAGAGCGTGGGACCGAACCCGACCATGTACTGCGTGACCTTGACGCCGAACAGCTTCGCCGGCACGAGGTGGCCGATCTCGTGCAGCGCGATCGAGGCCATCAGTCCCAGGAGGAAGAGGATGATCCCGATCACGAAAAGCCAGTCCACAGGTTTCCCCCTGGTCGCGGATTCATCGGCAATGCCCCATAAGAGACTAGCCGAACCGCCCCTGTGCGGGGCCGCTCCCGGCGCGGGACCCGCGGGGGCTCCCGGCGCCCGGCCCGGGCGCGGCGGCGCGGCCGGTCAGGGCCGCCAGACGAGGACCAGCGCGCAGTCGTCGTTGTGCCCGGCCGACATGGAGGTGACCAGGGTGCGCGCCCCCGCCGCGAAGCCCGAGGGCAGCAGCCGTTCCGCCTCGCCCAGCAGCCGGTCGAGGCCGGCGTCGATGTCCCTGCCGGGCTGCTCGATCAGTCCGTCGGTGTAGAGCATGAGCGCGTCGCCCTTGCGGAGCACCCCCCGGTCGGGCTCGCAGTGCAGGTCCGGCACGATCCCCAGGACCACGCCCTTGGCCGAGGAGACGCGCCAGGTGCCCGTGCCCGCCTCGAAGGTGACCACCGGCGGGTGGCCGGCCGAGGTGATCTCGTACTCGCCCGTGGCCAGGTCGATCCGGACGTGGACGGCGGTGACGAAGCCCTCGTCCTCCCGCTGGCGGTGCAGGTAGGCGTTGCAGGCGGGCAGGAAGTCGCTCACCGAGCCGAGCAGGCCGCCGAAGGCGCCCGAGAGCATCAGCGCGCGGGTGCCCGCGTCGACGCCCTTGCCGGAGACGTCGACCAGGGCGAGCTGCAGCGTGTCGCCGTCGCGGGAGGAGATCAGGAAGTCGCCGCCGAAGGACGAGCCCCCGGCCTGCTTGAGCACCACCTTCGAGCCCCAGTCCTTGGGCAGCTGCGGCAGCTCGCTCTGCTTCTTGAGCCGGTCGCGCAGCTCCAGCAGCATCGCGTCGCCGCGCAGCCCCTGCACGCCGAGCTTGCCCCGGGTGCGGGCCATGAGCGCGGCCAGCGCGGCGGTGAAGCCGACCGCGGCCAGCGTCCCCGGGCCGATGTGCTCCACGCCGGCGGCGAACCCGACGTAGGCCAGAGAGACCGCGACCGCGCACAGCAGCTTGGCGAGGCTGCGCAGCCGGAGCTGGAGGCCGCCGACGAGGATGACGGGGATCAGCAGCGCGGGCGAGAACCACTCGACGGAGACCCGGGCGCCCAGGCCGCCCAGCACCAGCGCCAGCACGATCAGCGTGACGAGCAGGTTGCGGTCGCGGGCCAGCGGACCCCGGCGGAGGAACCGCACCACGCGCACCAGCAGGGGGATCCGCACCAGGAACGCGCGGAGTCCCGCGGGGATCAGCGGCGCCGGGCGGGAAGTCATGATGCGCTCGACTGTAGCGGCCCACCCCTCTTTTGGGCAGCCCACTTGCCCACTTGACCGGCGCCTTGATCGTCCGGCGGGGACGCGCGGGGATATCGGGTGGCGGCCTCTCGCCCGTCCTGCCTACCGTGGGAGGAATGAACCTCACCCTGCGCCCGCTGACCGAGGCCGACTGGACGGACTGGATCACCGTCGACGAGGAGGCGTTCGGCAACGCCATCCCGCCGCACCGGGTGGAGCTGTTCCGGAACACCACCGAGTTCGACCGCTCGCTGGGCGCCTTCGAGGGCGACCTGCTCGTGGGCGTCACTTCGGTGTGCAGCTTCACCATGACGGTGCCCGGCGGCCCGATCCCGGTCGGCGGCGTCACCGCGGTCGGCGTGCTCCCCTCGCACCGCCGCCGGGGTGTGTTGACCGCACTGATGACCCGCCAGCTCGCCGACCTGCGCGAGCGGGGCGAGGCGGTCGCCGCGCTCTACGCCTCCGAGGCCGCGATCTACGGCCGCTTCGGGTACGGCAGGGCCGCCGACACCCTGTCCTTCGACATCCCGACCCGCGGCACCACCCTGGCCGCGCACGCCCCGGCCGACCCGGCCCTGCGGCTGCGGGTCGTCCGGCCCGCCGAGGCCCGGGGGGTCTTCGAGAAGGTCTTCGAGGCGGCGCTCGGCGAGCGCCCCGGCCGCTACGCCCGCACCCCGGCGTTCTGGGACATGGTCCTGTCCGACCGCGAGGCCGACCAGGGCGGCGCGGGCCCGCTGAAGGCGGTCGTCGCCGAGGACGACGGCGGCCCGCGCGGGTACGCGCTCTTCCGGATCAAGCCTGGCTTCACCGGGCACGACGAGCCGGACGGCGAGCTGCGGCTGAAGGAGGTCTTCGGGCTGGACCCGGCCGCCTACGCGCTGCTCTGGCGGCACCTGCTCGAGCGCGACCTGGTCTCCCGGGTCACGGCCCTGTACCGTCCGGTCGACGACCCGCTGATCCACCTGCTGTCCGAGCCGCGCCGGCTGCGCGCGAGCTGGTTCGACGACCTGTGGGTCCGGCTGGTGGACGTCGGGCGGGCCCTCGCGGCGCGCCGCTACGCGGCCCCGGTGGACGTGGTGGTCGAGGTCGCGGACGCCGTCTGCCCGTGGAACGCCCGGCGCTGGCGGCTGACGGCCGACGCCTCCGGGGCCCGGTGCGAGCCCGTGGAGGAGGCCGCCGACCTGGCGCTGCCGGTGAGCGCGCTGGGCGCGGCCTATCTGGGCGGCCGGCCGCTGACCCCGCTGCAGGCGGCCGGGGTGGTGCGCGAGCTGCGGGCGGGAGCCGTACGGGAGCTGTCCACCGCGCTGTCGTGGGAGCCCGCGCCATGCGCGGGCCTGGTCTTCTGACGGCCCTGCCGCGCCCGGCCCGCGCCGTCTAGGGTGGCGGCATGGCACTGCAGAGCTTGCAGATCACCGCGATCACCGCGATGCGGGCCCGGGACGTGTCCCGGCCCTCGAAGGAGCAGCAGGAGGCCGCCGACCGCAGGCCCCTGCGCGACGAGACGCCCCGCAGGGAGCCGTCGCGCAGGGGCGGCCGGGACAGGCCCGCCTACGGCAGCGGCGGGAGCTCGCCGGTCGTCTCGTAGGCGCCGAGCTGCGCGATGCGGCGGCTGTGCCGCTCCGCGCCCGAGTAGGGGGTGGACAGGAAGAGCTCGACGAACCTGGTCGACTCCTCCGTGCTGTGCATCCGCCCGCCGATGCTGATCACGTTCGCGTCGTTGTGCTCGCGGGCCAGCTTGGCGGTGTCCTCGCTCCAGGCCAGGGCCGCGCGCACGCCGCGCACCTTGTTGGCCGCGATCTGCTCGCCGTTGCCGGAGCCGCCGATGACGACCCCCAGGCTGCCGGGGTCTCCGGCGACGCCCTCCGCCGCGCGCAGGACGAACGGCGGGTAGTCGTCCTCGGCGTCGTAGACGAACGGACCGCAGTCCGTGACCTCGTGGCCGTGCTCCTTCAGCCAGGAGACGAGGTGGTTCTTGAGTTCATAGCCGGCATGGTCGGCACCGATGTAGACACGCACCAGCCCAGTCTGGCAGGTGCCGGTGGCCGCCCGGACGCCCGCCCCCGGCTAGAGTAATAGCCGGTCCGCTCATAGAGCCCTTACATCTGGGAGTCCTCACATGCGTGACATCCGAGTGATCGGGGATCCTGTCCTGCGCACGCCCACCGAGCCGATCGTGGACTTCGACCGCGACCTGCGCAGGCTGGTCGACGAGATGTTCGCCGCGATGTACGCCGCGCAGGGCGTCGGACTGGCCGGACCGCAGATCGGCGTGTCGAAGCGGATCTTCGTCTACGACTGCAGCAACCGCAAGGGCCACGTGATCAACCCCGAGCTGACGGTCGACGACGACGGCGAGGTGCTCGACGAGGAGGGCTGCCTGTCGGTGCCCAGCCGCGAGACGGGCAGGCCGCTGTACGCGAGGACCCCGCGGGCCGCGGGGGTCACCGTCACCGGGGTCGACCGCCTCGGGCGGCCGGTGCGGGTCAGGGCGCGGGGCATGCTCGCCCGCTGCTTCCAGCACGAGACCGACCACCTGAACGGCATGCTCTACGTCGACCGGCTGGCCAAGGACGCCGCCCGGAAGGTCCTGCTCCAGACCCCCTGACGGCGCCCCCTCCGCGGCGGGCGGGTCACAGCTGGAGCGACTTGGTCTCCAGATACTCCTCCAGCCCGAACTCGCCCAGCTCGCGCCCGATCCCCGACTGCTTGTACCCCCCGAAGGGGGCGAGCGGGTTGAATCTCCCGCCGTTGATCGCCACCTGGCCGGTGCGCAGGCGCCGCGCCAGGGCGACCGCCCGGCTCTCGTCGCCCGCCCAGACCGCGCCCGCCAGCCCGTACGGCGTGCCGTCGGCGATGGCGACGGCCTCGTCCTCGCCCCGGCTGTAGGGGATGATCGACAGGACGGGCCCGAAGATCTCCTCCTGCTCGATGACCATGCCCGGCGCCACCCCCGCGAAGACGGTGGGCTCCACGTAGAAACCCCGGTCCAGGGGGCGGTCGGTGCCTCCGGCGACCAGCCTGGCGCCCTCCTCCTGGCCCCGGTTGATGTAGCGGACCACGCGGTCGCGCTGCGCCGCGGAGACGAGCGGGCCGAGCCGGGTGCCCTCGGCGAAGGGGTCGCCGACGGTGTGCTCGGCGGCGGCGGCCACCGCGAGCCCGACGGCCTCGTCGTACTGGTCGCGGTGGACGATCATGCGGGTCCAGGCGGAGCAGGTCTGGCCGGAGTTGAGGAAGGCGCTGGCCACCGTCGTCCTGACCGCCGCGGGCAGGTCGGCGTCGGGCAGGACCACGCTCGCCGACTTGCCGCCGAGCTCCAGCGCCACCCGCTTGACCGTCTCGGCGGCCAGCGCGGCGACCCGGCGGCCCGCCCGGGTGGAGCCGGTGAAGGAGACCATGTCCACGCCGGGATGGGCGGCGATGGCCTCGCCGATCACCGGGCCCCGACCGCTGACCATGTTGAACACCCCGGCGGGCAGTCCGACCTCGTCGAAGATCCCGGCCAGCGCGAAGGCCGCCAGCGGCGCCACCTCGCTGGGCTTGAGCACGACCGTGCAGCCGGCGGCGAGCGCCGGGCCCGCCTTGCACACGATCTGGTGGAGCGGGTAGTTCCACGGCGTGATGGCGCCGACCACGCCGACCGGCTCCCGCAGGATCCGGGAGGCGCCGATCCGCCGGGTGTCGAAGTCGTAGGTCTCGGCCAGGCGCGCGTAGGAGTCCAGCACCCCGGCGGGCATCAGGGTGTGCACCTTCATCGCCAGGCCGTACGGGGCGCCCATGTCGGTGGCGATGATCCTGGCTATCTGGTCGGAGCGCTCCCGGATCAGCGAGGCCGCGGCGGCGAGCACCTTCCCCCGCTCGGCGGGGGCCGTTCCGGACCAGACCGGCAGTGCCGCGCGGGCGGCGGCCACGGCCGCCTCGACGTCGTCGGGCGAGCCCGCCGGGACACGGTCGATCAGCTCCTCGGTGGCGGGGTTGACCACGTCGATGCTCTCGCCCGATGCCGACGGCTGCCAGGCTCCGTTCAGATAAAGGTGACGCATTCCCTCATCCTCGCGCGCGGACCGGTGGAAGGGGAGAGTCTCTGTCGTCACACAGCGTGACAGTGATGTCACTCACAGTCGATGCCGTGGCCGCGTGCGTCCCTCCGCCTCGTCCGCCAAGAATACGGGCGAGCCTCCCGCTCAGCAGTGAATAGCGAAGATATTGCGAACTTGTCATATATGACGGTCATAACGGTACGGCGGGCGTGCCCGCCCGCCGTACCGCGGCCGGGCTCAGTCGAAGAGCGGCGGCCGGGTCCGGGAGCGCTTGAGCTCGAAGAAGCCGTCGAAGCCGGCGAGCGCCAGGACGCCGTCCCAGAGCCTGCCCGCCTCCTCGCCCTTGGGCGCGGGAGAGATGACCGGGCCGAAGAACGCGACGTCGCCGATCGCGATCACCGGGGTGCCGACCTCCTGGCCGACCCGGTCGATGCCGTCGGCGTGCGAGGCGCGCAGCGCCGCGTCGTACTCCTCGGAGTCCATCGCGTCGGCGAAGGCGCGGTCCAGCCCCGCCGCCTCCAGCGCCTCCTCCACGGTCCGGCGGAGCGTGTCGGGCTGCTTGACCCTGCCCTCGTTGTGGAAGCGGGTCCCCAGCTCGGTGTAGAGGCGGCCGACGGTCTCGGAGTCGTGCTTCTCCTGCACCGCGGTGACCACGCGGACCGGCCCGAGAGCATTGGCGATCATCTCGCGGTACTCCTGGGGGATGTCCTTGTCCTCGTTGAGGACGTACAGGCTCATGATGTGCCAGCGCGGCTCGATCGGCCGCACCTTCTCCACCTCCAGCAACCAGCGGGAGGTGATCCACGCGAACGGGCAGAAGGGGTCGAACCAGAGATCGACCGGAGTGCGCTCGGTCATGGGTCAGCTCTTTTCGATGATCGGCGGATGTTCCTTGGGGCCACAACCCGGGATGCGCCGCCTTCATTCCGGGAACGCATCGCTCTGGCGGGCGCCGCCCCCGCCGGGGTCCGGGCCGCCGGACGGCCTCGGTGATCCTCCAGGCGACGACCCCCTGCCCCGCATGGCAGGATTCAGGCAGTCCTCCAGCAAGGGAGCGGAGGAAGTTGTGACGAGGGAGCGGTAGTGGCAGGCAATCTGACCCGTGACGAGGCCCGCGAGCGCGCACGGTTGCTCAGCGTGCAGTCGTATGCGGTGGAACTCGACCTGACCGAGGGCGAGGAGCGCTTCGAGAGCATCACCACGGTCCGCTTCACCAGCGCGCGGGCCGGGGCGGAGACGTTCATCGACCTGGCCGGCGCCAAGGTGCGCAGGGCCGTGCTGAACGGCGCCGAGCTGGACGTGAGCACCTACGACCCGCAGACCGGGCGGCTCCCGCTGCCGGGCCTCGCCGAGAGCAACGAGCTGCGGATCGACGCCGACTGCTCCTACATGCGCACCGGTGAGGGCCTGCACCGCTTCGTCGACCCGGTCGACAAGAACGTCTACCTGCACAGCCAGTTCGAGACGGCCGACGCCCACCGGATGTACGCCTGCTTCGACCAGCCCGACCTGAAGGCGACCTTCGAGCTGACCGTGCTCGCGCCCTCCTACTGGGAGGTGATCTCCAACGCGGCGCCCGACGAGGTCGAGGAACTGGCCGAGCACCGGGGCAGGCACGGGGCGCTGCAGGCCGCCAAGCGCTGGCACTTCCCGCCCACCCCGGTGATGAGCACCTACATCACCGCGCTGTGCGCCGGGCCGTACCACAAGGTGACCTCCGAGCACGACGGCATCCCGCTGGGCGTCTACTGCCGGGCCTCGCTCGCCGAGCACCTCGACGCGGAGAACATCTTCGAGGTCACCCGGCAGGGCTTCGACTTCTTCCACAAGGTCTTCGGCATCCGCTACCCCTTCGGCAAGTACGACCAGCTGTTCGTGCCGGAGTTCAACGCCGGCGCGATGGAGAACGCCGGCTGCGTGACCTTCCTGGAGGACTACGTCTTCCGCTCCCGCGTCACCGACGCCGTCATCGAGCGCCGCGCCGAGACGATCCTGCACGAGATGGCGCACATGTGGTTCGGCGACCTGGTCACCATGCGCTGGTGGGACGACCTGTGGCTGAACGAGTCGTTCGCGACCTACGCCTCGGTGCTCTGCCAGGCCGAGGCCACCCGCTGGGGGCAGGGCGCCTGGACGACCTTCGCCAACGTGGAGAAGGCCTGGGCCTACCGCCAGGACCAGCTGCCCTCCACCCACCCGATCGCCGCCGACATCGTCGACATGCACGCGGTCGAGGTGAACTTCGACGGCATCACCTACGCCAAGGGCGCCTCGGTGCTCAAGCAGCTCGTCGCCTACGTCGGCCTGGACAACTTCCTCCAGGGCGTGCGCGACTACTTCAACGAGCACGCCTGGGGCAACACCGAGCTGTCCGACCTGCTGCGCGCGCTGGAGCGCACCAGCGGCCGCGACCTGTCGGAGTGGTCCAAGCAGTGGCTGGAGACCTCCTGGGTCAACACCCTCCGCCCGTCCTTCGAGGTCGACGCCGACGGCCGCTTCACGGGCTTCGAGGTGCTGCAGGAGGCGCCGGCCGAGTACCCGACGCTCCGCTCGCACCGCGTCGCCATCGGCCTGTACTCCTACTCCGGTGACGCCCTCGTCCGTGTCAAGCGGGTCGAGCTCGACGTGGTCGGCGCCCGTACGGCCGTGCCCGAGCTGGTCGGCGAGGCCCAGCCGGACCTGGTGCTGATCAACGACGACGACCTGACCTACGCCAAGGTCCGGCTCGACGAGCGCTCGCTGCGCACCCTGGTCTCCGGCGGCATCGCCAGGTTCGACGGCGCCTCGGGCTCCCTGCCGCGCGCGCTGTGCTGGTCGGCCGCCTGGGACATGACCCGTGACGCCGAGATGGCCACCCGTGACTACGTGGCGCTGGTCGCCTCGGGCATCGCGTCGGTCAAGGACATCACCGTCGCCCAGACCGTGCTCCGCCAGGCCCGCCTGGCCGTGCAGCAGTACGCCGACCCGGCCTGGCGCGCCGAAGGGCTGGCGCAGCTGGCCGCCGCGCTGCGCTCCCTCGTCGCGGAGGCCGAGCCCGGCTCGGACCACCAGCTCGCCTACGTCAACGCGCTGGCCGCCACCGCCGTCTCCGCCGACGACCTGGCGTTCCTTTCGGGCCTGCTCGACGGCACGACCGTGCTGGAGGGCCTGACCGTCGACACCGACCTGCGCTGGACCCTCATCCAGGCCCTGGTCTCCGGCGGCGTGCTCGGCGACGCCGACATCGCCGAGGAGCTGCTGCGCGACCCGACCGCGACCGGCGAGCGCGCCGCCGCCCTGGCCCGGGCCGCGCTGCCCACGGCCGAGGCCAAGGCCGACGCCTGGTCGGCGATCACCGGTGGCAAGCTGAGCGGCGCCCTGCTCCGCTCGACGATCGGCGGCTTCATGGACCCGCGCCACCCCGAGCTGCTGGAGCCGTACGCCGACCGGTACTTCGCCGAGATCGGCCGGATCTGGGAGTCCTGGACCTCCGACAGCGCGCAGAGCTTCGCCAACGGCTGCTACCCGGCCCTGGCCATCTCCCCCGAGACCGTCGCCGAGACGGAGCGGCTGATCGAGGAGAGCGACCCGCCGCACGCGCTCAGGCGCCTGCTCATGGAGGGCGCCGACGGCATCCGCCGCGCCCTGCGGGCCCAGGCCCGGGACGCCGCGGCCTGACCGGCCGTGCCCGGCGCCCCCGCGGGCCGCGGGGGCGCCGGGTGCGCCGCTCCCCCTTAGGCACGGCGCCGCCGGCTCCCCGCGGGCCGGCGGCGCCGGGAAACGTGAGACCTCCCCCTGATGGACTCGGTACAGGACCTGCTCGTCGCGCTCGCCAGGCGGCACGCCTTCGCCGATCTCGAAGCCCTCACCGACGACCCCGAGGTCGCCGCGGTGTGCGAGTTCGGCCAGCGGCTGCTCTCCCTCGACGCCGAGGACTTCGCGGTCGAGGCGCCGCAGGTGCCCCCGGCGCTGCGGCGGCGGGCGCGGGCGTGCACCATGCCGCAGACCCCCCGGCACCAGCCGCGCGGCGCGCTGGACTCGCTGCGCCCGGCCTACGGGCTGCTGCTGGAGGTGATCGCGATCCGCTGGCACCGGCGCGAGCTCAGCCCCATGGTCGCCGCCCTGCACATCGCCAGCGAGTACCTGCCGCTGCTCGCCTTCGAGCCCGCGCTCGGCCACGCGGGCGACCCCGCCCGCTGGCCCGCCGGGCTGAGCGCGCCGGGCAGCCGGTTCGGCGTGATCGGCGACCGCGAGTGCGACCACACCAAGGCCGAGCAGTCGGCCGCCAACCGGACCCTGCGCGTGGCCGTCGAGCCCGCCGAGGGCTGGCGGACCTACTTCGACCGGCAGCACAGCCAGGTGGCGGGCGCGCTGGCCACCTGCGTGGCCGACTGCCGCAACCCCTGCACGGCGATGGAGTGGGTCCAGGAGGGCTCACGCGAGGACCTGGCGCTCCGGTCACAGGTGGCGCTCGCCTTCGCCGACACCCCGCTGGTGCGGCTGCGCCACGCGGCCCCGGTGGGCCACGGCTTCGGGGTCCCCTCCCCCGAGGAGGTGCTGGAGGCCTGGGAGCGCAGCCGGACCGTGCTGGCCAAGAACGAGGTGGGCAGCGCGGCGGCCCGGGACGACGGGTTCCCGCTGCCGGGCCTGCCGAGTCTCTTCTCCGCCGTGGCCGCCGTCCCGGTGGCCCCCTCGACGCTGCTGGAGGACGTCACCGTCCACCTGGTGAAACTGCTGCGGGCGGCGGAGGGCTGAACCGGGCGGGAGGACCGGAAGTTCTCTGGAGAGATTGGAATGGATACCCGTTACCCTGCAGTTCCATGCGGGTGACCGTGGTCACAAAAGTGTGAGTTGGGGACTACTAGGCACCCTCTTTAAACTTCGGCTACCGTGAGTCACGTGGACACCGGTCATGTGCCCGAAGACGGTAACAGCACGTCACCGCTCTGGGTCGGTGATCGCCCGGCCGAGGAGAGGCCGGCGGCCCGCCCCTCCGCGCCCGCGTCGACGTACGCGCCGCGTGACGAGCGCCTTCCGCTGCGCGCCCTGCTCGACCACCCCCGGTACCGCCCGCTCCGCCGCCGTCTCCTGGTCGGCCTGGTCGCCGGAGTGCTGGGCGGCATCCTGCTCGCCGGCTGGCGCTGGGGGGTGACCACGGCCGTGCTGGCGATGATCGCCGACACGGTGCTGCGCGCCCGCTCGCACTCGAGCGTGCCCGCCTGGCGCCGGGCCTCGGTCGCCGAGCGCCGCACGGAGGCCCAGCTGAAGCGGCTGGAGCGCAGTGGCTACCGCACTCTGCACGCCCGCGCCATCCCCGACAGCGAGGCCCAGATCGACCACCTGGTCATCGGCCCCACCGGTGTCTACGCCGTCGACTCCGAGAAGTGGGACAAGCGGCTCCCGGTCCGCGTGCAGTCGCACCGCAAGCTGTTCCACGGCCCGTTCGACCAGAAGGCCCGCCTCGACGAGGCCCGCTGGGAGGCCGAGGAGGCCTCCAAGCTGATCGGCGCGGCGCTCGGCCGCGAGATCGTCGTCGTCCCGGCTCTGGCGATCTACGGCCCGCCCGTCCCGTGGAAGGTCCTCAACGTCCGTCAGGTCGACGTCTTCGACGGCTCGCGGGTCCGCAAGTGGATCACCAAGCGGGAGCGGTCGCTCACCGACACCGAGATCACGAAGATCCACGAGATCGCCGAGCGGGCCCTGCCCCCGCGCTATCCCGAGAGCTGATCCGCCCCGATCCCGGCGCCCGGCGGCCCGTCCGCCGGGCGTTCTCCGCACGCCCACCGCGTCACCGCACACCTCCCGCGTCACCCGCACGCCCTTCGCGTCACCCGCACGCCGGCCCGCGCCCCTTCCTCGCGCCGTCCCCTCCGCCCTTCCCCGCGACCGGCCGGCCCCGTCTCTCTCCGTCTCTCTCCGTCTCTCTCCGGCCTCTCTCTCCGGCCGCCCGGAATGCCTCGCACGTCACCCCGCTTCCGGTTCCGCAACCGTCCGGCAACTGGACCGCGTGTCTCACCAAGCGGGCGAGGGCCGTATCATTTGAAGACTCGATGTCGATGATGGGAGAAGCGTCATGCCCGCCCTCAGGTCTCGTACGGTCACTCACGGCAGGAACATGGCCGGAGCCCGGGCCCTGCTCCGGGCGACGGGCGTAGCCGGCGGCGACTTCGGCAAGCCCATCATCGCGGTGGCCAACAGCTTCACCCAGTTCGTCCCCGGCCACGTCCACCTGCGCGAGGTCGGCGACGTCGTCGCCGGGGCGATCCGCGAGGCGGGGGCGATCCCGCGCGAGTTCAACACGATCGCGGTCGACGACGGCATCGCCATGGGCCACGGCGGCATGCTCTACTCGCTGCCCAGCCGCGAGCTCATCGCCGACGCGGTCGAGTACATGGTCAACGCGCACTGCGCGGACGCGCTGATCTGCGTCTCCAACTGCGACAAGATCACACCGGGCATGCTGCTGGCCGCCTTCCGGCTCAACATCCCCACGATCTTCGTCTCCGGCGGGCCGATGGAGGCCGGCAAGATGCCCGGCAAGAAGCTCGACCTGATCGACCCCATGATCGCCTCCGCGGACGAGAGCGTCTCCGACGCCGAGCTGCTGGCCATGGAGGAGAGCGCCTGCCCGACCTGCGGCTCGTGCAGTGGCATGTTCACCGCCAACTCGATGAACTGCCTGGCCGAGGCCATCGGCCTGGCGCTGCCCGGCAACGGCACGATCCTGGCCACGCACAAGGCCCGCAGGAAGCTCTTCGAGGACGCCGGGCGGCAGCTGGTCGAGATCACCAAGCGCTACTACGAGCAGGACGACGAGAGCGTGCTGCCGCGCAACATCGCCACCAGGGAGGCGTTCGAGAACGCCATGACGCTGGACGTGGCGATGGGCGGCTCGACCAACACGATCCTGCACATCCTCGCCGCGGCCCGGGAGGCGCAGGTCGACTTCGGCCTCAAGGAGATCAACGAGATCTCGCTCCGGGTGCCCTGCCTGTGCAAGGTCGCCCCGGCCACGGACAAGTACCACATCGAGGACGTGCACCGGGCCGGCGGCATCCCGGCCATCCTCGGCGAGCTGGACCGGGGCGGGCTGCTCCACCGCGACGTGCACACCGTCGGCGGCGGCACGCTGGGCGACTACCTCGACTCCTGGGACGTGCGCTCGGACAAGGCGCTGCCCGAGGCGCTGGAGCTCTGGCACGCGGCCCCCGGCAACGTGCGGACCGTCAAGCCGTACTCGCAGGACAACCGGTGGGACTCCCTCGACCTCGACCGCGAGGGCGGCTGCGTGCGCGACATCGAGCACGCCTACACCCGCGACGGCGGCCTGGCCGTGCTCTACGGCAACATCGCCGTCGACGGCTGCATCGTCAAGACCGCCGGCGTGGACGAGTCGATCTGGCGGTTCTCCGGGCCCGCGGTGGTCTTCGAGTCCCAGGAGGACGCGGTCGAGGGCATCCTGAACAACCGGGTGAAGGAGGGCGACGTCGTCGTCATCCGCTACGAGGGCCCCAAGGGAGGGCCCGGCATGCAGGAGATGCTCTACCCGACCTCGTTCCTGAAGGGCAAGGGCCTGGGCAAGGCGTGCGCGCTGATCACCGACGGCCGGTTCTCCGGCGGGACCAGCGGCCTGTCCATCGGCCACGCCTCCCCCGAGGCGGCCGAGGGCGGGACCATCGCCCTGGTCGAGGACGGCGACGTCATCGCGATCGACATCCCGGGCCGCTCGATCGAGCTGCGGGTGCCGGAGGCCGAGCTGGCCGCCCGGCGTGAGCGGCTCCTGGCCGAACTGGGCGGCTACCGGCCGCGCGACCGGCACCGCCCGGTGACCGCCGCGCTCCAGGCCTACGCCGCGCTGACCACCTCGGCCTCCACCGGGGCCTCGCGCGACCTGTCGCAGCTCTCCCGGTAACCGGTCTTCCGGACCGGGCCGCCCGCGGTGT
>NZ_JBHSBM010000047.1:0-102625 GCF_042650625.1 Planomonospora corallina | reverse complement strand
GCGTCTTCCCGGGTGATCGGTAGGGGCCCCGCTCCCGGACCGCGTGCCCCTCCGGCGGATCCTCCGCCCAGGAGTCCTCGGCGATCGAACAGGTGCGGGGATGCGCCCCTTTCCGGGAGGTTACAGTCCCGGAAGTCGGTAGTTCTGTTCGAAAAATGTCGGTGCTCGTCCGTATTCTTTGGGTATGGCTACCGTCATGAAGCCCCCTGCCAGCCCGCTGACGACCGCCGAGATCGCCGCCCTCGCCCTGTCCCTGGCACACCTGGGCTCGGGCCCGCAGGCCGCCGCCGCCCGGCACGGCCTCCGCCACGCCTTCGAGCACCTCCAGCTCGACGACGACGTCACCGCCACCACCCTCGCCACGCTGACCGAGCCGCTCCCGGCCGCCGTCGCCGACCGGGCGCGGACCATCGCGAGCGCCATCACCTCCCGGCTCGTGATCCGCCTGCACTACCGCGACGTCTCCGGGCGGATCACCGTCCGCGACGTCGACCCCGTGACCTGCATGGTCCACCGCGAGCACTGGTATCTCGTGGGCATGTGCCGCATGCGCGGCGCGATCCGGGCCTTCCGGTTCGACCGCATCATCGCCACCGAGCCGACCTTCGTCCCCGCCCGGCCGCACCCGGCCGAGCGCTTCCTCCCCTTCCAGGGCAAGCGCGCGGCGTGACCCCGGCAAGCGGCGCGGCCCCTTGCGGGCCGCGTCCGCTGACGGACCGCGGTGCACCCCCCTGAGACGCCGGAACGCCGCCCCGCGAGCGCGAGGCGGCGTTCATCCGTGCGGGTCCACGGCCGTGCGGGTCCACGGCCGTGCGGGTCCACGGTCGTGCGGGTCCGCGGCGCGGGGCCGCCGCCCTGTTTCCGGAGACTCCGGCCGGGGTCAGCCGCCGCAGCAGCCGCCACCGCAGCAGCCGCCCCCACCACCGCCGGCGGGGCGGGGCGCGGCGGCGCCGCCGGTCACGGCGACCGTGGACAGCAGCCGGACGGTGTCCTCATGCCCCTCGGGGCAGGGCGCGGGCGCGCCGGACTCGGCCATCGGGCGCGACAACTCGAAGGTGGACCCGCAGGAACGGCAGCGGAAATCGTAACGAGGCATGCCATCAGATTACTCAGGCGGCCGGGTTCCTCCCACGTCCCGGAAGGGGCGCGGCCCGGTCGTCACGGGGGCGTCACGGCGTGCGGCGCGGTCACCCCGCTCACCCGAACGCGATCGAGGCGTAATCGGCGACCGGCCGGTAGCCGATCGCCTGGTAGACGGAGTTGGACACCTGGTTGGCCAGATCGGTGAAGAGCAGCACCTCGGCGGCGCCGGCGTCCTGCGCCGCGCCCGTCGCCGCGCGGGTGACGGCCTCGCCGTACCCCCGGCCGCGGAACTCCGGCGGCGTGTAGACCGGGCCGATCCGCGACATGGCGGCGATCGGCGCCGAGAAGGCCGCGCACGCGACGGGACGGCCGCGGTCCTCCCACAGGACCAGTTCCTCGCGGCCGATCCGGCTGGAGACCACCGGGGTCTGGTCCGCCGGCCGCGCGCCCATCGCCTCCAGGTGGAAGTCGGCGAACCAGGCCGCGAGCAGCTCCCGGTAGGCGGCGCCCGCCGTACGGGCGGCCCCGGGGACCGGGCGCCGGGGCGGGGTCACGGACTCCAGCCGGTGGAGGCGCTCGGGGACGCGCCGTGCCACCGGCCGCCACCAGGAGGCGGCGAACGCCTCCGCCTGCGCCAGCGGCCCGCTGACCTCGGGGACCGTCCGCTCGGCCTCGATCAGCGCGGTGGCGAGGGAGCGCACGGCGTGGACGGGGGCGTCCGGCACGATCAGCCCGCGCTGCGGTGTCTGGATCACCGCGGCGACCGTCTCACCGTCCTCCTCCAGCAGGCCCAGCAGCAGGTCACCGGTGTGGAGGCCTGCGCGGATGCCGCGCAGGACCGTGAGCGGGGCGGTGTTGCGGATCGGGTCGCGGAGCAGCCACGGCTCCGCCGCCCCGGCGAACACCTCGACATCGGAGATGAAGGTCCAGGCCATGCACCGATTGTGCCGACCCGGGCCCCGCCGGGGCGAGTGGATATCAGGCCGCGGTCTCCTCCAGGTAGGGCGCCCACTGGGGGTCGCCCACGACGTGCGCGCCGATCAGCCGCCAGTGGGCGCCGCGCGGCACCGCCGGGGCGACCTCGAGCGTCCACCCCAGCTCCTCCAGGAGCCGGTCGGCCTTGCGGTGGTTGCACGTCGTGCACGAGGCCACGCAGTTCTCCCACGTGTGGGGGCCGCCCCGCGAGCGGGGGATCACGTGGTCGATGGTCTCGGCCTTCTGACCGCAGTAGACGCACCGGTAGTCGTCCCGGCGCATCAGGGCGGTCCTGGTCAGCGGGATCCGCGACCGGTAGGGGATGCGGACATAACGGCGAAGCCTGATCACCGACGGCACGTCGACCGTGCGGCTCGCCGAACGGAGCACGGAGCCCCGCCCGTCGCGGTGCACGACGTCGGCCTTCTCCCGGAGCACCAGCACGACGGCGCGGTGCAGGGAGAGGGTGGTCAGCGGCTCGAAGGTGGCGTTGAGCAACAGGACCTGACGCATCAGCGGGCCTTCCCCGCGGTGCGTCGCGTCATCTCGTGGGGCACGTCGCGTGCCCCGGCTGGCGGCCCCTCTTGGGGCCCGGGCGCTTCCGTCACGTGGACCTCCGCCGGACGGCCCAGCGGATGGTCACCACGGCGCCGTCCTGGACCAAGTCTGACTTCTGTTTCGGCCTGCCCGCCACTGATAAATGACGGGAGGGGCTCCTGGTGCGTTTTATGCCCGCATTACCTGTTCTTCACTCCTCCGAAGCCCGTTCGGTAGCGCCCGGGGCGCAAGCCGTACCCCACCGTCCCGCCGGAGGTCGTAGGGTTCCTGCCATGACGCGACAGCCGTACCCGCCCGCCCGCCGTGACGACGTCGTCGATGAGCTGCACGGCACCCCCGTCCCCGACCCCTACCGCTGGCTGGAGGATCCCGACGCCCCGGAGACCGGCGAGTGGCTGGCCGCGCAGGAGAAGCTGCTGGCCGCGGAGCTGGGCGCGCTGCCGGGACGCGAGCGCTTCAAGACCCGGGTCGCCGAGCTGCTGAGGTCCGGCAGCGTCGGCGCCCCGGTCTGGCGGGGCGAGCGCTCCTTCTTCATGCGGCGCACCCCCGACCAGGAGCACGCGGTGCTCTACACGGTGGATCCCGGCGGCGCCGAGCGGGCGCTGCTCGACCCGATGGCGCTCGACCCGTCCGGGCTGACCACGCTCGACGCCTGGCAGCCCGACAAGGAGGGCCGCCTGCTCGCCTACCAGATCTCGGTGGGCGGCGACGAGGAGTCCAAGCTCTACGTGATCGACGTCGCCACCGGGGACCGGATCGAGGGGCCGATCGACCGGTGCCGCTACTCGCCCGTCGCCTGGCTGCCCGGCGGCGAGGCGTTCTACTACGTGCGCAGGCTGCCGCCCGCCGAGGTGCCCGAGGGTGAGGAGCAGTACCACCGCCGGATCTACCTGCACCGCGTCGGCGCCTCCACCTCCGAGGACGTGCTGATCTTCGGTGACGGCATGGAGAAGACCAACTACTACGGGGTCGGGGTCTCACGCGACGGCCGGTGGCTGTCCGTCTCCGCCTCCCGCGGCACGGCGCCCCGCAACGACCTGTGGGTCGCCGACCTGGAGGCCTCCTCCGCCGGAGCGCCGGAGCTCGTCGTCGTCCAGGAGGGCGTCGACGCCCAGACCTCCCTGCACTTCGGCCGGGACGGGCGGCTGTACGTCTTCACCGACCGAGACGCCCCCCGGGGCCGGGTCTGCGTGGCCGACCCCGCCACCCCGCAGGCCGAGCACTGGCGCGACCTGATCCCGCAGGACCCCGAGGCCGTGCTCTCCGACTACGCGATCCTCGACGACGTGGACCGCCCGGTCATGCTGGCCGGCTGGACCCGGCACGCGATCAGCGAGATCTCCGTGCACGACCTCGTCACCGGCGAGCGGATCGGCGAGGTGCCGACTCCGGGCCTGGGCACGATCGGCGGCATCAGCGAACGGCCCGAGGGCGGCCACGAGGCATGGTTCGGCTACACCGACAACACCACCCCGCCGACCGTGCAGCGCTACGACGCCCGCACCGGCGAGACCACCCTGTGGGCCGCCTCCCCGGGCGCCGTCGAGGTGCCCGCCGTCACCACCGAGCAGGTCGTCTACCGCTCGGCCGACGGCACCGAGGTCCACATGCTGGTGATCTCCCCGCCCGGCGCCGAGGGTCCCCGGCCCACGGTCCTGTACGGCTACGGCGGCTTCGGCATCTCGATGACCCCCGGCTACTCCGCCTCGATCCTGGCCTGGGTGGAGGCGGGCGGCACCTACGCCATCGCCCAGCTGCGCGGCGGGGGCGAGCAGGGTGAGGAGTGGCACCGGGCCGGGATGCTCGCCCACAAGCAGAACGTCTTCGACGACCTGCACGCGGCGGCCGAGCACCTGATCGCCGCCGGCGTCACCACCCCCGACCGGCTGGCCATCTCCGGCGGTTCCAACGGCGGCCTGCTGGTCGGCGCCGCCCTCACCCAGCGCCCCGACCTGTACGCCGCGGTGGTCTGCTCGGCCCCGCTGCTCGACATGGTCCGCTACGAGCTGTTCGGCCTCGGCGCGACCTGGAACGTCGAGTACGGCACGGCGGACAAGCCCGACGAGTTCGCCTGGCTCTGGTCCTACTCCCCGTACCACCACGTCCGGGAGGGCGTCTCCTATCCGGCGACGCTGTTCACCGTCTTCCAGTCGGACACCCGGGTGCACCCGCTGCACGCCTGGAAGATGTGCGCCGCCCTGCAGCACGCCCAGGCGGCCGACCGGCCGGTCCTGCTGCGCAACGAGGCCGAGACCGGTCACGGGGCCCGCGCGGTCAGCAAGACCGTCGACCTCGCCGCCGACCAGCTCACCTTCCTCGCCCACCACACCGGTCTGACCGTGTAGGCGTGCGCGGGGACGTGGGGCGCCGGACCGCCCGGGACGGCGGGAAACCGTCGGCGGGAGCGGTTACCGTCGGGGCATGGACGACACCCCGGCGACCGGCGGCCTGACGTTCGTCGCGGGCACGCCGGGAGCCGCCCTGCGGCCGTACGTCAGGCGGATGACGGCCTACACCGAGCGCCACGACGCACCGCTGGCGCGCCGGGAGCCGCCGTTCGCCGGCATCGTGGTGATCTTCGGCCTCGGCGCCCCGCTCGACCTGAGAGGTCCGGGCGGGGCGCGGCGGCTGGCCTCCTTCGTCGCCGGGCTCCACGACACCTACGTCGACACCCTCACGACCGGGACGGCCGAGAGCGTGCAGATCGACCTGACCCCGGCGGGGGCGCGGCGGCTGCTCGGGGTCCCGATGAGCGAGCTGGCCAACCGGGTGGTCTCCCTGGAGGAGGTGCTCGGCCCGTGGGCGGACGCCGCACTGGAGCGGCTGGCCCGGGCCGGCGACCCGCGCGGCCGCCTGGCGCTCCTGGACGGACTGCTCACCCGGCGGATCCACGCGGCCCCCGCCCCGGACCCCCGGGTCGGCTGGGCCTGGGACCGGCTCGTCGCCACCGGCGGTACGGCGGGCGTCACGGCGCTCGCCCGCGAGCTGGGCTGGAGCCACCGGCACCTGGTCGCCCGCTTCCACGACCAGATCGGGCTGGCGCCCAAGACCGCCGCCCGCGTGCTCCGCTTCGAGCGCGCCCTGGAGCGCCTGCGCGCCGGGGCCCGCCCCGCGGAGACCGCCGCGGCCTGCGGCTACTACGACCAGGCGCACATGAACCGCGACTTCCGGGCGATGGCCGGAGCCTGCCCGGGCGAGCTCCTGCGCTCCCTCGCGGAGGAGCCGTTCCCCGTCTGAGGGGCCGTTCCCCGTCTGAAGGGCCGGCGGGGTGATCCTCCCGCGGGCGCAGGTCAGATTCGTCCAAGACCTCCGCGTCCCCGCCGGGACACACTGCCGGTGACCATGAAGAGTGAGGAGGGACGACCATGCGAACGGTCTATCCGCTGGTCCGCTACCGCGACCCCGCCGCGGCGATCGAGTGGCTCGCCGAGGCGTTCGGCTTCGAGGCCGGAGAGGTCTCCACGGACGGCGAGGGCGTGATCGTGCACGCCGAGCTGACCGCCGGCACCGGAATGATCATGCTGGGCGCCGGCGAGCCGGGCGGACACGGGGTCTACGTGGCGGTCGACGAGCCGGACGCCCACCACGACCGGGCGGTGGCCGCCGGGGCCGTCGTCACCACGCCGCTGACGGACCGGCCGTACGGCTCCCGGGAGTACGCCTGCACGGATCCCGAGGGCTGCACCTGGTACTTCGGGACCTACCGGCCCTGACCCGCACCGGCTCCGCCCGCGGACCGGGGCCCGGACACGGCGGCGGGGAGCGGGCCTACCGAGGGAAGACGATCGTCTTGTGGCCGTCGAGCAGCACGCGCTGCTCGGCGTGCCACTTGACGGCCCGGGCCAGCACGAGGCACTCCACGTCCCGGCCGATGGCGACCAGGTCCTCCGGGGAGTGGCTGTGGTTGACCCGGGCGACCTCCTGCTCGATGATCGGCCCCTCGTCCAGGTGCGACGTCACGTAGTGGGCGGTGGCCCCGATCAGCTTCACCCCGCGGGCGTGCGCCTGGTGGTACGGCCGGGCGCCCTTGAACGACGGCAGGAACGAGTGGTGGATGTTGATCGCCCGCCCGGCCAGCTTCGCGCAGAGGTCCTCCGAGAGGATCTGCATGTAGCGGGCCAGCACCACCAGGTCCGCCTGGTAGTGCTCGACCAGCGTCAGGATCTCCGCCTCCTGCTTCGCCTTGGTCTCCGGCGTGACCGGCAGGTGGTGGTAGTCGACGCCGTGGGACTGGGTGAGCGGGCGCAGGTCGGGGTGGTTGGAGACGACCGCGACGATGTCGATGTCGAGCAGGCCGGAGCGGGCCCGGTGGAGCAGGTCGTTCAGGCAGTGGTCGAACTTGCTGACCATGATGAGCACCCGCGGCCTGACCGCCGTGTCGCGCAGCTGCGTCTCCATCCCGAACTCGGGGGCCAGCGCGGCGAGGGAGGCTCGCAGTTCGTCCCCGGGCACCGGGGCGGAGAACTGCACGCGCATGAAGAACCGCTTGCTGTCCGGGTCCCCGAACTGCTGGCTCTCGGTGATGTTGCACCCGTGCCCGGCGAGCAGCCCGGAGACGGCGGCGACGACACCGGGGCGGTCCGGGCAGGACAGCGTCAGGACGTACTCGGCAGCACTCATGGCTTCACACCTTCGAGGAGGTCGGATCGTACGGACGCCGCGAGCGGGTCCGGCGGGGTCGGCGAGATCGCAGCGCTCCTCTGCCCGGCCGGCGCAGGCTCGTCCCGGCGGTCGCGGGAACGAGGTTACCCCTGTTCGCCCGGGGAGTGATCCTCCCCCTCCCTCCGCTGGGAGACGTTGCCCCGCATATCGCCATGGGGCGCTATATTTCACCGGCTCCGGGTATCTCCTTTTGATGACGCATTACCCCCGGGATACGGACGGAGACGGTACGGACGAGAACACCGAGCCCCCGCGCGGAGCCCGCGCCGGAGAAGCCGGAGACGGCCACGGCTGACGCGGGGTGGGAACCGTGAGCCTGGCCGCGCTGACGGCGCTGGCCGCACTCTTCGCGATCATCACGGGGGTCAACGACGGCGGCGCGCTGCTGGCGACCGGCCTCAAGATCCCCAGCATCCGGCCGGTGACCGGCGTGCTCATGATGATGACCGCGGTCGCGCTGGTCCCCCTGGTGACCCACCAGGTCGCCACGACCTTCGCCACCCGGCTGACCACCGCGGAGGGCGCCGAGGGGCAGGTCATCATGTCCGTCGCGGTCCTGTCCGCGCTGCTCGTCGTCGTGGTCCTGAGCAACAGGGGCCGGCCCACCAGCCTGACCCTCGCCATCGTCGGCGCCCTGACCGGGGCCGGACTGGGCCTGGGCGTGCCGGTCTCCACCGAGGCCGTGCTGTTCGTCCTGGCCACGGCGCTGGCGGCGCCGTTCGTCGGGGCGCTGCTCGCGGTCCCGGTCCGCCACCTGCTGGCACTCCTGGGCAACGCCCGCCTGCTGAGACGGTGGCACCGGGCCGGGTTCACCCTGCAGTGCCTGGCCTACGCGGCCAACGACGGCCAGAAGATGCTGGCCGTCTTCATGCTCGCCCAGGGCTTCTCCGGCGCGCCCCTGCCCACCTGCGTCGCGATGGCGGCGATGTTCGGGGCCGGCGCCGTGTACGGCCTGCCGCGCGCCGGCCGTACGCTCAGCCGGGAGATCATCGCCTCGCGGCCGCTGCACGGAGTGACCGCCGAACTGGCCAGCGGCACCGCCGTGATCGGCTGCGCGGCGCTCGGCGCCCCGGTGAGCATGACCCAGACCATCGCCGGCGCCCTGATCGGCGCGGGCATGGCCGAGAGCGCCGGCCGGGTGCGCTGGCACGCCGCCGTGAAGATCGTTCTAGCCTGGATGCTGACGCTGCCGGTGAGCGGCCTGCTCGCCGCGGCGGGGGCACTCGTCGCCAGAGGAGTGATCGCTTGAAACGCCTGCGCCGGGTCCGGAACATGATGACCGGTCACATGGACAGCGTGCTCACCGAGGCGCTGATCGGGCAGCTGGAGGCGACCAAGGAGGGCGCCTGGCTGGCCATCGCGATGATCGGCGGCGAGACCCGCAGGGTCGACGCGCACGAGAGGATGCGCGAGATCGAGCACCGGGGCGACACCCAGCGCGCCCGCCTGGTGGAGGAGCTGTCCGGCGCGCTGATCACCCCGATCGACCGCGAGGACATGTTCCGCCTGTCCCGCTCGATCGACGACATCCTCGACTCCCTGCGCGACTTCGTCCGCGAGTCCCACCTCTACCGGGTCCGGGAGCAGCGGCGGTTCGCCCCCATGCTGGACCAGGTGATCTCCGGCATCGAGGCCCTGGAGACCGCGGTCTACGACCTCGCCTCCCGTCCCTCCGCGGTCCCCAGGGACGCCCTGGAGGTCAAGAAGGTCAGCGGCATCCTCCAGCGCATGTACCAGTACGAGATCGCGCGGATCTTCTCCGGGGAGATCACTTCCGAGACCATGAAGGAGCGCGAGCTGGTCCGCCGGCTGGAGGTCGTCGCCGCCGCCATCGGCGAGGCCGCCGACGCCATCGCCGACGGCGCGATGAAACGCTGAAGGGCGGTCTTCCCCGTGAGCGACTCCCCGGTGGACGACCGGCCCGCGGCGCGGGTGGTCTGCGTGGACGGGCGGGGCGGGATCCTGCTGCTGCGCTGGCGGGACTCGGTGAGCGGGCAGGTCTTCTGGGAGCCGCCGGGCGGCGGGATCGACCCGGGTGAGACGCCCTTCGAGGCCGCCCGCAGGGAGCTGGCCGAGGAGACCGGCCTGCCCGCGCGCGCGGTGCTGGAGCGCTGGCTTCCGGTGCGCCGGGACTTCACCTGGCTCGGTGTGCGCTACGTCAAGACTGAGCGGTTCTACCTGGCCAGGTTCGCCGGCACGCCCCGGGTGCGGCCCGGCGCGCTCACCGCCGAGGAGCACGGCGCCTACCTGGGCTCCGGCTGGTTCCCGCCCGCGGAGCTGGCCGGGCTGACCGACCCCGTGCAGCCACCGGAGCTGGCGGAGGTCGTCTCCCGGCTCGTGCTGCTGGGCTGACCGCCCCGCCCCACGTACCCGGGCGCGCAGGATCGTGCGGGCCGTGTGGACGGTGCGGACCGTACGGCGTCGTGCGGGCCGTGGACGGTGCGGACCCGCGCGGCGTCACAGTCCCGAACTCAGGCCTCTGGTCGCCCGGCCCAGTACGGCGGCGCCGCCGGGCAGTCCGGCGAGGCCGAACAGCCGGTTGCGCAGGGCGATCCGCCAGGCCCGGCGCGGGACCATCCAGTGTGCGGCGGCGCGCCCGCTCCTCTGTTTGGCCAGCACGAACGGGCGCATCCGCCGCTCGTAGCGGTCCAGCGCCGCCCCGACGCCGGCGCCGAGCAGCTCGACCGCCAGCGTGTGGGCCCCGCCCATCGCCATCGACGAGCCCTGGCCGGCCATGAGCGAGACCGCGTGGGCGGCGTCGCCGAGCAGGGTGACCCGTCCCCGGGTCCAGCCCGGCATCCGGATCTGGGCGACGTCGTCGTAGTAGGGGTCCCGGGGGCAGTGGGCCAGTATCCGGTCCACCAGCGCGCCCATCCCCCGGTACCGGCGCAGGATCTCCGCCCGGGCGTCGGCGGGCGGGGCCGCCTGAGGAGCGGCGTGGACGAGGAACGCCGCCAGCCGCCCGTCCCGTACCGGGTACAGTCCCGCCTGCCGGCCCGGTACCCCAACCAGTACGGCCCTGCGGCCCGTCTCCGCCGCCAGGACGGCGTCCTCGAGCAGGTAGGAGGCGGTGTGGTAGCCCAGCGAGTGCAGATAGCGGCGCTCCGGGCCGAAGACCAGCCGCCGGACCTCGGAGTGCAGGCCGTCGGCGCCGACCAGCAGGTCGGCCCGGTGGGCGGTCCCGTCGGTCAGCTCGACGTCCACCCCTGCGGGGGCGTCCCGGACCGCGGCGATGCCGGTGCCGTACCGGATCTCGGTGCCGGGGTCCAGCGCCGAGCGCAGGATCGTCTCCAGGTCCCCGCGCATGACACTCAGCACCCGGCCGCCGAGCAGCGCCCGGGCGGTCGCGTAGCGCAGCCCGGCGCGCCGCCTGCCGTGCCCGTCGGCGTAGACGAGCTCGTCGATGCCGGCCGCGACGGCGTGCAGCTCGGGGAGGACGCCCATCCGCTCGGCCACGTCGTAGCCCGCGCCGAAGAAATCGATCATGTATCCACCGCTGCGCGGCCCGGGCGCCTTCTCCAGGAGGACCACCTCGGCTCCGGCGCGCCGGAGCCACCACGCCAGGGTGAGACCGGCGATCCCGGCCCCGCAGACCGTGACCCTCATCGCGGTCCTCCTTCCCGGATGAACAGACCGTCCCGGTAGACGCTCATCACCTCTTCGGCCCACCGCGCCGCCCCCTCGGCCGAGAGGGGGTCGGCGCCGAGGACGCCGGTGAGCTGCTCCCGCAGGAGCAGCAGCATCAGGTCGCCCGCCACGACGAAGGCCGCCCGGACCTCCGGGTCGCGCCCCGGCGCCAGGACCCCGCGTGCGGCGAGCGCCTCCAGCGTCGCCCGGCCCGCCTCCAGCCACCGGCGGAACACCCGGTCACCGGCGGGGTCGCCGGACAGCAGCAGACGGCGCAGGTAGGCCGGCACGGGCGAGCCGGGTGGGAGCTCCCGCAGCAGCGCCTCCGCGAAGGAGGCCCCGTCGGCCGTGTCGAGCCCGCCCGCCGCCGCCCTGGCGAACAGCCCGTCGAAGACCGCGGCCACGTGCTCGTCCACCGCGGCGCGGAGCGCCTCCTTGGAACCGAAGTGGTGGATCACGAGGCCGGGTGAGACTCCGGCGGCCGCGGCGATCCGCCGGACGGTCACCGAGTCCGGGCCGTGGGCGGCGAACAGCTCCAGCGCCCGGTCCCGGATGACCGCCCTGGCGGTCCGGTCCTCATCCATTGAACGCATGTTCAGTATGCTAAACACTTGTTCAGTTCAGAGCAAGCTCTCAGCCGAAGGGCTACGGAGTCACGGGTGGCCGACCAGAGGAGAAAACATCACCTGGAAGGAGAAGAAGTCATCCAGAGGGAGAAAGATCTCTACCGGAGGGAGAGCGGGTACGGCCCCCTCAGACCGGGATCGTAGGGGAAGTTCCCCCCAGGGGGAAAGGAGCGCACTCCGGGAGAGGTTTTCTCCCCCGCTCCGCAGGTGGGGTCATCGCGCCCCGGCAGGTGACCGTCCGCCGACATGGCGAAGGCGCCCGTCCGGTGCGGGGCACGAGAGGCCCCGGACGGGCGCCCGGAGTGTTCCAGCCGATCTGCTGCGCTTCTTCACCCCTGGTGGGTGGCGCTGGCGGCACCACTCAGCCTGATGACGCCAGGCTTGTGCACGATGACCTTCCTCATCGCACCCCCTTGGAATCGCTGCGGAGAACAAGCATTTCAGGATTTCCGCGGACCGCAACGGGGAACGGCGGATCCGTGCCGCATCGGCATCACTGCGGCAGTGCGGACATCACACCCGTCAGATCCTTCTCGCCGTACAGCACGACGCAGCCGCCGCGCTCCTCCCTGCGGATCTCACGCCAGCCGTACTTGCGGTAGAGCTCGATCGCGGCGGGCTGGTTCAGGGTGGTGTCCCCGCGCAGCCGCGTGTAGCCCAGCTCGACCGCCCGCCCCTCCAGGGCCGCGACCATCCGGGCGCCGTACCCCCGCCGCTGGTGCTCCGGGTGGACCCGCAGGCGGCACATCTCGGCGGTCTCGTCGTCGACGCGGCGGAGCCCGCCCATCGAGACGACACGGCCGCCGGCCTCGCCCACCAGGAACTCCCCCCGGTCGGCGAGGTAGACCTCGTTGATCTTCGGGAAGTCGTCGTCGTACCAGACGCCGTCTCCCGGCGCGAGACCGACCTGGGCGAGGCAGATCTGGTGCAGCGCGCAGACCGCCTCGAGGTCGGACCAGCGGTAGCGCCTGATCCTGAAACGGTTCATGGACCCACCGGTGATTCCACCTTGGCCAGCGACGCGGTGCGCAGCACCTCCTGGTAGGTCTGGAGCCCGGCGTGGTCCGGCGCCTTGGCCGCGATGGCCTTGGCGACCTCGTTGGCGCGCTGCAGGACGATGTCCGTCCGGCAGCCCTCGCCGAGCCCCTGGATGGTGGCCGTGGCGATCGACACCGCCTCCTCGACGTCGCCCTCCATCAGCTTGCACCTGGCCCGGTCGAGCCTGATCAGCGTGGGGTCGAGCCAGTCGGACGGGCCGTACTTGGTGAGGGCCTGCTCCAGGATGAGGTCGGCCTCCATCGCCTGCCCCAGCCGGACCAGGGCGTCGCCCTGGTGGAAGTAGAGCTGGCGCTCGGTGTAGCCGAAGGCCGCGTCCTCCTTCTGCTCCGCGGTCATCTGGGAGAACGCCGCCCGGGCCCGGGAGAGCGCCTTCTTGGCCTGGTCGACCACGTCCTTCTTCCCCGCTCCGGAGAGCATCGCCAGCGCCCGGGCCTCGACGACCGGCGCCATGGCCTGGGCCGCGCACGGGGTCTGGCCCGCCAGGTCACCGCTCTTCTTGGCGAGGTTGAGCGCCTCGCGCGGGTCCCCGTAGTAGAGCGGGACCAGAGACTCGCGGGCCGTGACCCATGCCCGCAGCGCGCGGTCACCGGTCTCGTCCGCCGCCATCCTGCCCGTCCTGAAGAAGGAGCGGGCCATCCGGTGGTCGCCCAGATTGATCATGATCATGCCGCTGAGGCCGGCCAGCTGGGCCGCCATCCGGCAGAGCCGCTCCTGCAGGTCGACCGGCTGCCGCCGCTCCATCGCCTTGCGCACGGCGCTGAACTCCAGCAGCACGTCGCAGAGCAGGCGCAGGGGCGGCGTGTTCATGTACTGCCGGCCGAAGCCGACGGCGGCCTCCTCCCACTGGTCGAGCATCGCGGGTGAGACGGTCGCCGACACCAGAGTGTTGTCCATCCTCCGGCGTATGTTCTCCACCGATCCCAGCACCTGCCCGTCCAAGGCGACACTGCCGCCGGCCAGCAGGCCCAGAAGCGTTCTCCGCAGCACGTTCTCGTCCTCCTCGCCCCCGTCCACCGAGAGATCGCCGTCGACCTGCGGGGCCGACAGCTCACGCGGACCTGGGGAAGTATCGGGTTTCTCATCTTGGAGATCGCCTCGGACGACGCCGGACATCTTGTGGCCGTGGCCGCAGATGCACGGGCCCTCATATCCGAGAGCGACCGGTTCCACCCGGTAGACGGAACAGAGGTAGTGGAGATATTCGGGACCGGGCCGTTTCAGCCCGCTCTCGTAGGCGGACAGAAGCGTCTCCCCGATGCCTGGCGCCGGCTTCCCGTCGCGCTCGAACAGCGCCCGAACCTGTTCGATCACGTCGGCGAGCGCGATGCCGTGCGCGAGACGGTGTCCCTTGATCCGCGTGGTCCCGAACTGCGGACCGCACTTCTCGTGGATCTCCTCGGCGATCTGCGCCGAGCCCCGTCCCGTGGCCAGGCCTCGAGCCCGGATCCGCCGTGCCAGCTCTGTCTCTCTGTGCTGCCTGCCGGACATACCGGCCCCTCTCTCGTGACCAGCTGGGCGGGCTGGCGCACTCAACATGTCCTGACCGGTCCTCTCCCATTGACTCAGCGTGACGGCGTTGTCGCGCTGTGCCTACAGAGAATGATGGACCACCTTTGGCTCATCCGGAACCGACGTATAGAGCCGTTGGCTAAGGATCGTCTCCCCCCGGAATGCTTCTTTCAACCTACTTGGGAGAACCCCCACCCTGATCTTGGGTTTCGTGGCGTTGACCCTCGCGCCACTGTGAGACATCTTTGGCCAACCAGCACTGATTCGCCTGGCACGCGAACGTCGTTCGGTGCAGCCGGGTCATGGAGGAGGGGACTGAGGTGCAGGGAGACGACTTCGGGCACCTGGAGCGATTGGTGTCAGAACTGGACGCCCGCGGGCTGCACGCCCGGGTGGTGCGGAGCCGGACGGGCCGCGTGTTCGTCCGCGTGATCAACCCGAACGCGACCAGCCTGGCGGAGAACGTCACCTGCCGCGCCCAGACCACGGCCAGCCGTCCGGACTGGTACTACTGCTGGTCCTGGGGCGAGAGGATGCACACGGCGGACGACCCCGCCGGTGCCGCGACCAAGGTCGCACGCGTGCTCGCCGCGGTGGGAGAGTGACCACCGCGGTGGGCGGGCGCGGAGCGCAGCCGTGCCCGCCCACCGCGCCCGCCGCGGCCCGGCCGGGCCGGCGGGGTGACCGGTGCGGAGCGTCCTCGGACGCTGGTCACTCCGCCGGCCTCGGACTTCCGAGCCACCGCCCGGGTCCCCGGGCGGTGATCGGGGAGATCCCTCCCGCGTAGCGGAACGGGACACGCTTCCGGGTGCGTGCCCCGTTCCGTGCCGTACGTCACCGGAGCGTCCGGATCCGCCCCCCGCGGCCCCGGACCGGGCGCCCCCGTCTTCCCCGGCGATGTGACGGCGGCCGGTCGGATCGGCGATATTGGGATGTCGTTGACTTCCCCGTTACCGATCCGACCGATCCGGGAGGGATCCTCTCCGTGTTCCCGCAGACCCCTGCGCCCACCCCACTGCCGACGGCGACACCGACGCCGGCGGTGACACCCACCCCGGCGGTGACGCCCACGCCCACCCCGACGGTGACGCCCACGCCGACGCCGAGTCCCTCCCTGGACCCGACCGCCCTGATGGACCCGGCGACCGTCCTCAACGGGTTCAGCGGAGTCTGCACCGGCAAGAACGGCGAGGGCGACGTGGTCTGCGAGTTGCTGGCCTCCGTGCTGCCCGCCGAGAAATGGGCGCCCGTGATCGCCGGACTGATCACCATCGCGGTGATAATCGTCGTCGCGATGGTCCTGCGCAACATCGCCCACCGGCTCATCACCCGGGTGGTACGGCGCGCGTCCGCGGGCGGCGCATCGATCGCCGGGCGGCTGCGGGGCGGCAGGCAGACGGTGCAGCCGGAGGGGCTCGACGCCGTCGCCGCCGAGCGGCGCAGGCAGCGGGCCGAGACGATCGGCTCGGTGCTGCGGCCCGTCGCCACCATCGTCATCCTCGGCACCGCGGCCCTGACCGTCCTGGAACGCCTCTCCGTGCCGATCGCCCCCCTGCTGGCCAGCGTCAGCATCATCGGCGTGGCCCTCGGCTTCGGCGCCCAGGAGCTCGTCAAGGACTTCATCGCCGGCATGTTCATGCTCCTGGAGGACCAGTACGGCGTGGGCGACGTGATCGACGCGGGACCCGCCACCGGCACCGTCGAGGCCGTCACCCTGCGCATCACCCGCCTGCGCGACGCCGACGGACGGGTCTGGTACATCCGCAACGGCACCATCACCCGCGTCGGGAACGAGTCGCAGGGCTGGTCCCGCGCCACGGTGGACGTCCCGGTCGCCTACACCTCCGAGGTGCCGGCCGTGCGCGAACTGCTCGGCCAGGTGGCCGAGGAGATCTGGAACGACCCGGCCTTCCGCGACACCGTCATCGTCGAGGAGCCGCAGGTCTGGGGGATCGAGCAGATCTCCGACACGGCCGTCGTCTTCCGGATCAGCGCCAAGACGATCCCGTCCCGCCAGGCGGAGGTGGCCAGGGAGATCCGCCTCCGGGTGAAGAGCGCCCTGGACCGGGCCGAGATCACGATCGCCGGCTGACCCGGCCTCCCCGCGCCCGCCTGCCGGCCCGCGACCGCCACCGGCCCGCACGGTCCCATTCAGACCGGCAGGCGGTTCTCCCGGCCCGGAGCCGGTTCCCGCCGTGCGCGCCCGGAGCGGCCCTCCACCGCCCCGGGCGGGTGCGGGCCGGGTGCGGGCGGCCCCGGGCGGACGCACGCCCCGCCGCGGACCCTTTAGTCTGTGACCGTGTCAGGTACCACCGAGGAATCCCAGTCCTTCTTCGACGCGGTCGGCGGAGAGGAGACCTTCCGCCGCCTGGTCCACCGCTTCTACGAAGGTGTCGTCGACGACCCCCTGCTCTGGCCGATGTACCCCGCCGAGGACCTGGCGGGAGCCGAGGAGCGGCTGAGCCTGTTCCTGATGCAGTACTGGGGCGGGCCGAACACCTACAGCCAGCGGCGCGGCCACCCCCGGCTGCGCATGCGGCACAGCCCGTTCGTCATCGGCGCCGCCGAGCGGGACGCCTGGCTCCGGCACATGCACGAGGCCCTGCTCTCCCTCCAGCTCCCGCAGGAGTCGGCGGACCGCCTCTGGGACTACCTCGTCTACGCCGCGCACAGCATGGTCAACGCGCCCGACGCATGAACACCGCCGCACCGGGGCAGCCCATCTCCATGGAGATCCCCTGGTGGCGTGATGCCGTGGTGTACGAGATCTACGTCCGCAGCTTCGCCGACGCCTCGGGCGACGGCGTCGGCGACCTGGAGGGCGCCCGGCGGCGCCTGCCGTACCTCGCCGAGCTCGGGGTGGACGCGATCTGGCTGACCCCCTTCTACCCCTCCCCCATGGCGGACGGCGGCTACGACGTGGCCGACTACCGGGACGTGGACCCGCTCTTCGGCACCCTGGCCGACTTCGACGCGCTGGTCGCCGACGCCCACGCCCTCGGCCTGCGGGTGCTCGTGGACGTCGTGCCCAACCACAGCTCCTCGGCCCATCCGTGGTTCCAGGCGGCGCTGCGGGGCGAGGGGCGCGACCGCTACATCTTCGGGGACGGCGGCGACGCCCCGCCCAACAACTGGCAGTCGACCTTCAGCGGCCCGGCCTGGACGCGGCTGCCCGACGGGCAGTGGTACCTGCACCTGTTCGACTCCTCCCAGCCCGACTTCAACTGGCGCAACCCCGAGGTGCACGCCGAGTTCCTCGACGTCCTGCGCTTCTGGCTGGACCGGGGCGTGGACGGCTTCCGGATCGACGTGGCGATGGGCCTGTACAAGGCCGAGGGCCTGCCCGACCTGCCGCCCGACGACCAGTCGTTCAAGGCCGCCTCGCCCATCTGGGGGCGCCCGGAGGTCCACGAGGTCTACCGGCAGTGGCGCAAGCTGCTCGACTCCTATCCGGGCGAGCGGATCGCCGTCGGGGAGGTGTGGACCGACTCCGCCGAGGACCTCGCCCTCTACACCCGCCCGGACGAGCTCCACCAGAGCTTCAACTTCGCCTGGCTGGAGGCACCCTGGTCGGCCACGGCGTTCCGCAAGGTCATCGACGAGACCCTGGCCACCGGCGAGGCCCACACCTGGGTGCTCTCCAACCACGACGTGGTCCGGCACGTCACCCGCTACGGCGAGGGGCTGCCGCACTCCACCACCGGCCTCGCCCGGGCCCGCGCCGCGCTGCTGACCATGCTCGCCCTCCCCGGCTCGGCCTACCTCTACCAGGGGGAGGAGCTCGGGCTGCCGGAGGTGACGGACATCCCCGCCGAGGCCCGGCAGGACCCGATCTTCATCCGCTCGCAGGGCAGCCTCCCCGGCCGGGACGGCTGCCGGGTCCCCCTGCCCTGGTCGGGCACCGTCGCGCCGTACGGCTTCTCGCCCGAGGGCGTCACCCCGTGGCTCCCCCAGCCGGCCGACTGGGTCGCGCTGACCGCCGAGCGCCAGGCGAGCGACCCCGGATCGACGCTCGCCTTCTACCGGCAGGCCCTGCGGACCCGGCGGGCGCTGCGCGGCTCGCTCCCCGACCGCGTCGACTGGGTGGAGTCCCCCGCCGACGCTCTCGTCCTGCGGCGCGGCTCGCTGACGTGCGCGGTCAACTGCGGCACGGAGGCCGTTCCCCTCCCGCCGCACGAGCGGGTCCTGCTCGGCAGCGCCCCGGTGGACGGGCACCTGCTCCCGCCGGACACGGCCGTCTGGCTGCACACTCCCTGAAGCCGCCGGGAGGGTCGCAGGCCCCGGTCAGTTCGCGGACGTGACGTGCCTGACCAGGGTCTCGGCCTCCTCCGGGCCCAGCCCGATGCCGAAGACCTCCTCCAGTACGGCGTGCAGCTCCCCGGGCTTCAGCTCGTTCCCGTCGAGTTCGAGGCCCTGCAGCCGGTGGCGCTCGCCGGGGGTCGTCCGCTGGACGATCACGTGCCGGACGAACGGGGAGGCGGGGGCGGTGGAGGTGTAGTGGTTGGACACCTCGAAGTCCACGGGGTGGTGCACCTCCAGCCGGAAGGCGTACAGCTCGGCCCAGCCGTCCGGCCTGAGGGTGCTCAGCACCCACTCGTCGCCGGCCCTGCCGAGCCGCCAGCTCCACGGCCCCACCTGGGAGACCGCGCCGTCGGCGAACGGCAGCGGCTCCAGCAGCCCCTCCCCGCCGAACCCGACGTCGACCAGATGACGCGTGCCGCCGGCCTCGGCCAGCAGCATGGCGTGGGTGCGCGGCCGCCTGCGCTCGCCGAGCGGCCCGACCCTGGCCAGCAGCCGGGTCACCCGGTATCCGAGCCGCTCCAGCACCGCCGCGAAGAGCAGGTTGTGCTCGTAGCAGTAGCCTCCGCGCCGGCTCTCCACCAGCTTCGCCTGGATGCTGCCGATGTCGAGCCGTACACCCCGGTCCAGGAGCACGTCGAGGTTCTCGAAGGGGATCGCCGTCACATGGGCGCGGTGCAGCTCGCGCAGGCTCTCCACGGTGGGGGCGGCGGGGACCGGGCGGCCGATCCGCCGGAGGTAGGCGTCCAGGTCGAGGAGCCCGGCCCCCCACTCGGAGGCGGGGGTGTCAGAGGCGGGGGTGTTGTCCGTCATGCCCCCATCATGGTCGCCCGGGCGATCCCGTCGCGACCCGGTGTCCGGGTCCTACCGGCCCTCGACGAGGAACCGGCGCAGATAGGCGACCTCGTCCTCGCTCAGCCTGCGGGCGGCCGCCTTCGCCACGTCGTAGGCGACCATGACCGAGCGGGCCTGGACGAAGACCTGCTCGTCGTCGCGGACCTCGTAGCCGAGCGTGAAGCGCACCGGGCGGATCTCGCTGACCCAGATCTCCACCTGGACCGGGTCCGGCCGGAACATCAGGGGCCTGCGGTAGTCGATCTCGTGGCGTGCGACGACGAGCCCCTGGAACGGGGCGGCGATGCCCTCCCGGTGGGGGGTGAGGTGGAACAGCCCGATCCGGGCGTCCTCGAGGTAGTCGAAGAAACGCACGTTGTTGACGTGGCCCAGCACGTCGATGTCGGCGAACCTGACGGGCCGGGGGAAGACGTACCGCCGGCCGCGGTCGGTCTCGCTGGTGGTCTGTCCGAGCACACCGAGAACCGTAGCGCTCCCCGGGCCGCCGCCCTGCGGCGGGGTCCGGGGAGCGTGTGCGGAGCGGTTCAGTCGCGGGTGAGCTTGCGGTAGGTCACCCGGTGCGGGCGGGCGGCCTCGGCGCCCAGCCGCTCGATCTTGTTCTTCTCGTAGTCGGCGAAATTGCCCTCGAACCAGAACCAGTTCGAGCCCTCTTCCCAGGCCAGGATGTGGGTCGCGATGCGGTCGAGGAACCACCGGTCGTGCGAGGTGATGACCGCGCAGCCGGGAAAGTCGAGCAGCGCGTTCTCCAGGCTGGAGAGCGTCTCGGTGTCGAGGTCGTTGGTGGGCTCGTCGAGCAGGAGGACGTTGCCGCCCTGCTTGAGGGTGAGCGCGAGGTTGAGGCGGTTGCGCTCGCCGCCGGAGAGCACCCCGGCCTTCTTCTGCTGGTCCGGGCCTTTGAAGCCGAACGCCGCGATGTAGGCGCGGGACGGCATCTCGACGTTGCCGACCTTGATGTGGTCGAGGCCGTCGGAGACGACCTCCCAGACGTTCTTGCCCGGGTCGATGCCGCCCCGGCTCTGGTCGGCGTAGGAGATCTTGACCGTCTCGCCGACGACGATCTCTCCGCTGTCCGGCGTCTCGCCACCGGTGATCATCCGGAAGAGCGTGGTCTTGCCGACGCCGTTCGGGCCGATCACGCCGACGATGCCGTTGCGCGGCAGGTCGAAGGAGAGGTCGTCCATCAGCAGCCGGTCGCCGAAGCCCTTGGTGAGCTTCTCGGCGCGGATGACCGTGGTGCCCAGGCGGGGGCCCGGCGGGATCTGGATCTCCTCGAAGTCCAGCTTGCGGTGCTTGTCCGCCTCGGCCGCCATCTCCTCGTAGCGCTGCAGACGGGCCTTGCTCTTGGCCTGGCGGGCCTTGGGGTTGGAGCGCACCCACTGCAGCTCCTCCTCCAGGCGCTTGCGGCGCTTGGCGTCCTTCTGGCCCTCGACCTTCAGCCGGGAGGCCTTGGACTCCAGGTAGGTGGAGTAGTTGCCCTCGTAGGGGTAGCAGCGGCCGCGGTCGAGCTCCAGGATCCAGGTCGCCACGTTGTCCAGGAAGTAGCGGTCGTGGGTGACGGCCAGGACGGTCCCGGGGTACTTCTCCAGGTGCGACTCCAGCCAGTTGACGCTCTCGGCGTCCAGGTGGTTGGTGGGCTCGTCGAGCAGGAGCAGGTCGGGCTGCTCCAGCAGGAGCTTGCAGAGCGCGACCCGGCGGCGCTCGCCACCGGAGAGCTTGCTGACGTCGGCGTCCGGCGGCGGGCAGCGGAGCGCGTCCATCGCCTGCTCGAGCTGGCTGTCGAGGTCCCAGCCGTTGCGGTGGTCCAGGGCGTCCTGGAGCTTGCCCATCTCCGCGAGCAGCTCGTCGCTGTAGTCGGTGGCCATCAGCTCGGCGATCTCGTTGAATCGGTCGAGCATGGCCTTGGTCTCGGCGACGCCCTCCTCGACGTTGCCGAGCACGGTCTTGGATTCGTTGAGCGGGGGCTCCTGCTGGAGCATGCCGACGGTGAAGCCGGGCATGAGCCGGGCCTCGCCGTTGGACGGCTGCTCCAGGCCTGCCATCATCCGCAGCAGCGTCGACTTACCGGTGCCGTTGGGGCCCAGGACACCGATCTTCGCGCCCGGCAGGAACGACAGCGTCACGTCGTCGAGGACAACCTTGTCGCCATGCGCCTTGCGCACGCGCTGCAGTGTGTAGATGTACTCCGGCATGCCTTCTAGCTTAGGGCCTGCGGACCTCAGCTAGGGGCGGCCTCCTGCCCGGACGGCGGAGCGGTGGGGGGAACGGAGGCGGCCGGGAGGTAGACCCGGTCCCGGCCGAGCTCCTTGGCGTGGTAGAGGGCCAGGTCGGCCACGGCGAGCAGTTCGATCAGGTCGTTGCCGTGCACGGTCATGACCGCGATGCCGGCGGAGATCGTCACACTGATCATCTCACCGTCGACCGGGATCGCCATCCGCCCGATGCGGGAGCGCAGCCGCTCGGCGACCCGCCGGGCCTCGGTCACGTCGGCTCCGGGGAGCAGGACGACGAACTCCTCCCCGCCGAATCGGCCCACGACGTCGTAGTCGCGGAGCTGGCTGCGGAGCGTCGAGGCCACCCCGACGAGGACCTGGTCGCCGATCAGGTGACCGTAGGTGTCGTTGACCCGCTTGAAGTGGTCGATGTCGATGATCAGGAGTGCGAGGGGGTCGCCGGTGCGGCGGGCCCTGACGATCTCGGTGTCCGCCTCGCGCTGCCAGGCTGCGGCGTTGAGCAGGCCGGTCTTCGCGTCGGTGCGGGCCGCCGCCTGGAGTTGCGCGTGCAGCAGGCTCCGCTGGAGCAGCACCACCGGCGGCAGCGCCAGCACCAGCAGCGCCAGGCTGATCCCGCAGGTGATGGCCACGATGACGCCGAGGCAGAGCTCGACCACGTCGAGCGTCAGGCTCTCCCGGTCCCAGAGCACCTCGCGCCAGCCGCTGTCGGGGTTGGCCATGTGGGCGGCGACCGCGATCAGAGCGGTGTTGAGGACGGTGAACAGCACGGCGGCGCCGATCGCGACGGCGATCGGCCACGCCCGGCCGGTGCTCAGCTCGGCCGGGTCGCCGACGCCCAGATGGAACAGCGCCGAGGCCGCGCACCCGGAGAGCCCGATCGCGGCCGAACTGAACACCCTCCGGTAGACGACCGTCTCCCGCACCCGCTTCTGCAGCAGGATCTGGAGCGGGATCGGGGCCAGCAGCGCGTAGACCGGGGGCAGGAGCAGCGCGACGGGCAGCCACCAGGCGGAGAGCAGGTCGCGGGCGACGCCCGCGGGCATGCCGAGCCTGCGGGTCGCCTCGATGCAGACCGCCCCGCACGCCATCAGGGCGGCGAAGGCCAGCGTGTCGGACCAGCGGAAGACGCTGGCCGTGGCGGAGAATGCGATCGCGGCCACAGCCAGCGCCACGACCCCGCAGAGGTAGACGACCAGCGGGCGGCGCTGCCCCAGCAGGGGCCACCGACCGGCCAAGGTCGTCACGCCGTCGCGCGGCTTGACCGAGGTATGACTGGGCGCCACCATGCAGTCCCCCTCTTTGGCTAACGATGTGTAACACAATAATTGCGGAGTGTGCGCCGCGCGACGGGAACCGCTACCTTTGACGGAGCGAGCTGACATATCGGGTGGCTCGCGACGGATATCGCTCTCTCCGCTACCGGACCATGTGGGAAAGGAGCAGCCATGCTGCGGGGCGTGACCTGGACCTGACAGGTGCCTCGGCGTCCCTGACAGGTGCCTCGGCGTCTGAGACGAACCACGACCATCGGCCGTCTCCCCGGTTCCCCTCCCGCTCGCGGGTGAGGCACCGACCGCGTCCGGCCGGTGCCCCCTCTCCCCACCCCGCGACCCGTGTCCGGGACCTCCGGTGACGCGTGTCCGGGTCGGCTCAGGGGCGGTGCCCCGCCGTCAGGCCGCCATCCGCATCCCGGCCCGCCATGACCTGCCGCCCTTCGTCCCCGGGGCGGGCGTCCCGACGTCCTCTCCCTCGAGGTCCGCCGTCCCGTCCCCGCCCTCGGCGGCCCCGGCGTCCTCGATGCCCCCGATGCTCTCGGCGGCCCCGGTGCCCGCCTGGGCGGCGTCGCTCTCCGCACCGCCCCGCACGGTGCCCGCCGCGGTCGCCTCCGCGGAGGCCGCACCCCCCAGCGACCAGTCGAGCGTCTCGCGGTCGAGCTCGCTGCGCTCCTCCTCGCCCAGCAGCGGAGCGCTCCCGGCCCGCTGCGGTTTGCTGAAGCTCCCCAGCCCCCAGCGGAGGTCGTGCCCGAGCGCGCCCGCCTCCACCTCCGCCATGAACCGGCGCTCCCCCTCGTGGACGAACTCCCGGATGCGCAGCCTCCCCTGGACGACGACCGGCTGCCCCACCCGGACCGACTGGGCGACGTTGTCGGCGAGCCCCCGAAAGCACCGCACCCCGAAGTAGGTCGTCTCCCCGTTGCGCCACTGCTGGTTCTCGCGGTCGAAGTAACGGCCGGTCGACGCCACCTTGAGCGAGGTGACCCGCGACCCGTCGGGGAAGGTGTGCTGGCGCGGCGGGGCCGCCACGTTCCCGGTCAGCGTGACGTAGATGTCGTTCATCGTGCCTCCCATGAGAGCGGGCGGGCTGCCCGCGGTGTGAGAGACACAGTGGCCCGCGCCGCCTCCGGCGGGAGTCAGCGAACCCTGCTCTGTGGACGGCCGGGCGGCTTCCCGGCGGCCTGTGGACGGCCGCCGGAGGAGCCGGGAAGGGACAGGCCGCCTCCGGCCGTCCCGGGCGGAAGTCCCCGTCAGCCCCGCACGGCGCGCAGCGCCGCGTAGAACTCGTTGCAGCGGGCCAGCTCGCGCTCCACCGGCTCGATCACCATGCTCTCCGCCACCGCCGTGACCCTGCGGCGCATCTCGCGCTCCAGCCGCTCACGCTCGGCCGCCGCGCCCAGCACGACGATGTTGCGGCTGGCCACCGCCGTGAGCAGGCCCAGCCCGAGCACCGAGAGCATCATCAGCCCGACCCAGGGCAGCGAGGCCGCGTCCCCGAAGGCCTCCAGGCCGCCGGGGATCTCGCCCACCTCGAACACCCCGTACAGCAGGGCCGTGCCGACCCAGGCGACACCCGCGACGAAGAGCACGACCAGCAGGTACTGCCAGACTCGCAGCAGCCGCCACGAGGCCGGGACCCGGTCCAGGCGGGGCGCGACCTCCGTCAGCTCCTCGGACAGCACCTGCGGCAGCTGGGCCGAGCGGGAGCGCGCGGCGTCCCGCACCGCCTCCCGCCAGGACTCGTGCATGCCCGCGGTGAGCCCGTCGGACAGGGCCTGGACCGCGTTGTCCACCTCCGCCGGCTGCGCGCTCACCGAACCGCCGGTCAGACCGCGGATCTCGTCCTTGAGGTCGTTCAGGCGCAGGCTGGCGAGCGGGTCGGGGCGGAGCCTGGCGGCCCAGCGGGCGTACGGCCAGCCGACCCACTCGGCCGACCGCACGCCGTACACGTTCTCCATCGCCTCGCCGACGGCCGGGACGCCGACCGCGTCGCAGAGCGCGTCGGTCAGGCCGATCCTGCGGGCGTCGTCGACGGAGACGGCGCCCGGCGGGACCTCCTCGGGCGGCATGGCCTCCGTCAGGCGCCCGACCAGCCGCTCGAGGTCGGCCTCCAGCCGCTGGATGGCCGCCCGGCGCCTGGCCACGGTGTCGGCGAGCACGGCCCGCAGGTCGCCGACGCCCCGGCCGGTGGTCGCGGACGTCGGCACGATGACGGGGCTCTCGACACCCTCGCGGCGGAGCAGGTCTCCCAGGTCCGCGACGCACTCGGAGAGCTCCTCGGGGCTCAGCCGGTCGGCCTGGTTGAGCACGAAGACCGTCACCGCGTCGTGCCCGGCCAGCTCGGTCACGTAGCGGCGGTGGGTGGAGGCGTCGGCGTACTTCTGCGGGTCGAGCACCCAGACCACGAGATCGGCGACCTGGATCAGCCGGTCGGCCTCGTGGTCGGTGAGCGCCCGGATGGAGTCGTGGTCCGGCAGGTCGAGCAGGATCAGCCCGTGCAGCCCGCTCTCCCCCTTGTCGAGCGCGCTGGCCCGGGCGAAGCGGTGCCGCCACTGGATCTGCAGCCAGTCGAGCAGCGGCCCGGCGCCGTCCAGGCCCCAGACGCAGGCGTGGGTGCGCGCCGTGGTGGGGCGGCGTACGCCGGTGGGCGACAGCTCCAGGCCGGAGACCGCGTTGAACAGCGAGGACTTGCCGCTGCCCGTGCCTCCGGCGAGGGCGACCACCGTGTGCTCGGAGGAGAGCTTGAGACGGTCGCCTGCGCGCAGCAGCAGCTGGCCCGCCTCCGTGAGGGTCTTCGGATCGATCCGGCCCGATCCCAGCTCCACGATCCGGGCCACCGCGGCGAGACGGCCGCCGAGACCCTGCCGGGCCGGGGTCGTGCCGATGGTGCTGCTCATCGTCGCTCAGTGCTCCTCGTTCGACGCGCGGCCCGCGGCGCCGGCGGGACGGCGTCCCGGGCCGGGCCGTCCACCGTTCCTGGCGCGGGCACGGCGCTCCCTGCGCCCGCCACGCGGGGCTCGCTCCTCATCGGGCGACCTCAAGGTTGTACATGGCCTGGTAGAGGCGGGTGGCCGCGGACTCGTCGGGGACGCCGGCCCCGTCGAGGACCTGCGTGTAGCGCGAGATCTCGTCGTCGAACAGCGCCCCGATCCGGGCACGCAGGTCGCTGCGGGCCTTGGCGCTGATGTTGCGCAGGGACTCCGCGCCGAGCAGCGCGTGCAGCAGCCGCTGCGGCAGCGCGCTCTTGCCCGCGACCTCGACCTCGGCGGTGCCGTAGCCGAACAGGCCGATCGCGAAGATCATCGCCAGGGACTCGGCGTCGAACGAGACCAGCCTGGCCACCGACCGCTTGGTCACGCCCTCGGTGCGGATCAGCTCGACGAGGTGCTCCTGCCAGGCCGCCACGGTACGGCCGGCCCGGCGCGCGAACTCCTCGGAGGGGCGGCCGAGGCCCGGGGAGGCGGCCAGGGCCTGGCCCGCGGCGGAGCGGTGCCGCCAGCGCGAGACGGTCTCCTCCGCGGCGCGCTGGGCCGCGGAGACGACGACCGACTCCAGTCCGGTCCTGAGCGCGGCCTTCAGGGCGCTGAGCCGCTCGGGCCCCTGGTGGCTCGCCTTCCCGGCGAACCTGCCGGGCCTGCGCAGGCGCAGGGTGCGCATCAGGTCGCCCGAGCCGGTGAAATCCTGCCACCTGGCCATGACCTCGCCGCGCAGCAGCGAGCCGTTCCTGGTGGCCTCGTCGAGCTCGGCCAGCGCTCCGCCGTACGCGGCGTCCAGGTCGCCGCGGAGCTCGGTCCGCACGGCCAGCTGGGCCTCCAGCTGCTTGATCAGGGCGGGGACCCGGTTCCGGAAGCTGTCGAGCACCCCGGTCATGGTCTCCCGTACGGCCTGCACCCGCCGCCGCTCGTCCACCGAGAACTCGGTCAGCCAGAGCCTGAGCTCGGTGACCTCGTGGTCGGGGAGCATCCCGCCGACGGCCTTGCTCTCGTTGATGACGAAGCGGTCGACCTGGCCGAGGCCGTACTCGGTGAGCATGCGCACGAAGTGCTTCGCGACCACCTCGCGCGACCTGGGCGGGACCCGGGAGAGCACGATCGCCAGCCGGGCGCCGCGCTCCTTGGCCAGCCGGAGGAGCTTCCAGGCCGGGGCGTCGGCGTAGCGGGCGGCGGTGGTGACGAAGATCCACAGGTCGGCCGCGTCGAGCATGCGGTGGGCGATCTCGTGGTGCGTCTCCACGACCGAGTCGATGTCGGGGGTGTCGAGCAACGCCACGCCCGGGGGCAGGCGCTCGGTGGAGACCAGCACGATCCCGTCCGTCCCGGTCCCGGGGTCGGCGGCGTCCCGTCGTTCCAGGGCGCCGAGCGGGCCGCCCTCGGCGAACCACCCGTGGTCGTCGGGGTGGCAGGCGAGGACCGGGACGCCGGTGGTCGGCCGCCGGACGCCGGTGGCGCTGACGTCGGCGCCCGCCAGGGTGTTGAGGAGGGTCGACTTGCCCGCCCCGGTCGATCCCGCGATGACGATGAGCGCCGGCGCGGTGCTGACGCCGATCCGGGGGATCACGTAGTCGTCGAGCTGCGTCAGGAGCTCGTCCCTGGCCCGCCTGGCCTCCTCCGCTCCGGGCAGGTCGAGACCGAAGGCGAGGTCGGTGACGCTCTCCCGAAGCGCCGCCAGTGCGCCGGTCAGCGCCTCGGAGGCCTCCGGGGGCAGCTCCGCCTCCCGGGTCCGCTCCCCCGGCGCGGCCGCCCCGTTCCGGGAGACGGCGCCCGCCTCGTCTCCCTGCGGCTGTCCGCCCTCTCCTCGCTCCTCGGACTCCTCGCCGTCCGCGAGCCCGCCGTCCGCGGCGACGACCGGGACGTCCTCTCCGTCCTCTCCGTCCTCTTCGCTCTCCGCGGCCGCGGGGTCGTCCCCGCCCGCGCCGTCCACGTCTCCGGCCGCGGCACCGTCCGCCGTGGCCCATGAAAGACCGGGACCGTCCTCTGAGGCGTCCGTCCCAGGGAGTTCCCCGCCGGCGTCCGCCACGGCCGCCGGCTCTGCGGAGGCCTCGTCCTCCGAGGGCCCGGCCTCGGAGTTCTCACCCCCCGGGGCCTCACCCCCGGGGCTCTTGCTCTCATCCCCCGAGGCCTCGGCCCCGGTGCTCTCGTCCCCGGCGCCGGCCGGCTCCCCGTCGTCCCCGTCGTCCTCGGCGTCCCCGTCGTCCTCGGCGGAGTCCTCGGTGGAGTCCTCGGCGGAGCCGCTCCCGGCCCCCTGCTCGGGCGCGACGGCGGCGCCGGCCGTCTCGTCGGCGTCGAGGCCGATGGCCTGGAAGGTCAGCGTCCGCTCGCCGGGGGACTCGGCGTCCTCCGGGGCCCCGGCCGCCTCACCGCCGGCGTCGTCGCGCCGGTGAACGTCCTCGGGCGAGGACGTGGGCTTGTTGGCAGCCGATTTCACGGAACCCGCTCCGCTCGAACCATCTCGACCTCCTGGCCGACTTTCACGACGTCGCCGACGATCACGATCGCCGGTGGCCGGACCCCCGCCGCGGTCACGCGCTCCGCGACGGTGGACAGCGTGGCTCGGAGAGCTCGCTGGGTGGGAAGAGTACCGTCCTGTACCACCATTACGGGAGTTTCCGGCGAACGTCCTTCCCGGACGAGCGTCTCGGCGATCGCCTCGATCCGTTCGACGGCCATCATGAGGATCAGGGTTCCGGCCGACCTGGCCAGGCTCGGCCAGTCGACCGTGGACCTGGCGTCGCCGGGCGGGACGTGCACCGAGACCACGTGGAACTCCTGGCTGACCCCCCGGTGCGTGACCGGTACGCCCGCCGCGGCGGGCACCGCGACCGGGCTCGTGATGCCCGGGACGACGGTGACCGGGATGCCGGCGCGGGCGCAGGCGAGCATCTCCTCGCCTCCCCGGCCGAAGACGAACGGGTCTCCGCCCTTGAGGCGGACGACGAACTTGCCCTGCCTGGCGTGCTCCACCAGCAGCTCGTTGATCTTATCCTGGGCCAGGTAGCGCCCGTAGGGGATCTTCGCCGCGTCGATCAGCTCGACGTCCGGCGGGAGCTCGTCGAGCAGGGCCTGCGGGGCCAGCCGGTCGGCCACCACCACGTCGGCCTGGGAGAGCAACTGCCGTCCGCGGACCGTGATCAGGCCGGGGTCGCCGGGCCCTCCGCCGACCAGCGCGACGCCGACCGGCTTGGTACGGCTGCGCCGGGCGTCGACCGTGCCGTCGCGGAGCGCCTCCACCACGGCATCCCTGATCCCCGCGGCCCTCCTGGGGTCTCCGCCCGCGGTGACGGCCACGCCGATCTCACCGACCCGCCCGCTCGCGGGGGTCCAGGCGGCGGA
Source organism: Planomonospora corallina (assembly GCF_042650625.1). Lineage (NCBI taxonomy): Bacteria > Bacillati > Actinomycetota > Actinomycetes > Streptosporangiales > Streptosporangiaceae > Planomonospora > Planomonospora corallina. The sequence goes on along the minus strand of NZ_JBHSBM010000047.1, from coordinate 73,538 downwards.
GGCGTCCTTGTCGTCGGCGCGCACGCACCAGACGCGCTTGGCCTCGGCCTCGGCGGCCACCGCGGCGTTCACCGCAGGGTCGTCGGTGCAGGCCTGCACCAGCCAGGCCCCGTCCAGGTCGCCCACCTGGTACGGCCGGGCCTCCCAGGTCACGCGGCCGGCCGCGATGAGCTCGTCGAGGGCGTGGGTGACGCTCGTCGAGACGATGGTGACGAGAGCACCGGCGTCCAGCAGGGCCGGAACCCGCCGCTGGGCGACACGGCCTCCGCCCACGACGAGAACCCGCCGCCCGGAAAGACGCAGACCGAGCAGATAGGGCGACATGGCGACAGATCTCCCGTTTACGACGAATGGTGAAGCAGCGTGCGTTAGGAGGTAAACCTACCGGCTCTCGGTGCGTCGTTTGCTTCCAGCTTGTTAACAACGTTGACCTGCTCCCCGCCCCGAAAGAGACGGTAGGCGCGCCGTTGCTCCAGCGCGGCGGCCGTCCCCTGAGGGAGACCGGGTCGATGCCCGCTCTGGAGGCCGAGGCCTTCTGCGGACCTTCGGCGGAAAACCGGTGACCCCCTTCCGCGGACCGGCCGGAGCCGGTCCGCGGAAGGTCAGGCGTCCTTCTCGGTGACACCGGCCGAGTCGAAGGTGGCCACCTCGTGCATGACCCGGGCCGCCGCGCAGACCAGGGGGTGCGCGAGCAGCCCGCCGGTCCCCTCGCCCAGCCGCAGCTCCAGCTCGACCAGGGGGCGCAGGCCGAGGTGCGCGAGCGCCACCGCGTGGCCCGGCTCGGCCGAGCGGTGCCCGGCCACGCAGTGGTCCACCGCGTCCGGGGCCAGCGCCGCGGCGGCGAGGGCCGCCGATCCCGCGATCACGCCGTCCAGGATGACCGGCACCCGCAGCGCCGCCGCTCCCAGGACGAACCCGGCGATCGCGGCGTGCTCCAGGCCGCCGACCGCGGCGAGCGTCCTCAGCGCCGCCTCCGGACCGGCGCCGCCCGCCGTCCCCGCAGGGCCGTCGGACAGCCCGTTCACCCGCAGCGCCCGGCGGACGACCTCCACCTTCCTGGTGAGGGTCTCGTCGTCGACCCCGGTCCCCCTGCCGGTCACCTCGGCGGCGTCCCGGCCGGTGAAGGCGCAGATCAACGCGGCCGAGGCGGTGGTGTTGGCGATGCCCATGTCCCCGGTGACCAGGCAGCGGGCCCCCTGGCCCACGAGCCTGCGGGCCACCGCGATCCCCGCCTCCAGCGCGGACACGGCCTGCCGCCCGGTCATCGCCGGCCCCTGGGACAGGTCCGCGGTGCCGTACGCGACCTTGTCGACGACCAGGCCCGGCGCGGGCGGCAGGTCGGCGGCGACGCCGACGTCCACGACCGTCACGGCGGCGCCGACCTGGTTCGCGAAGGCGTTGGCCACGGCGCCGCCGGCCAGGAAGTTGGCCACCATCTGCCGGGTGACCTCCTGCGGCCAGGGGCTCACGCCCTGGGCGTGCACCCCGTGGTCGGCGGCGAAGATGGCCAGCGCGGCGGGCTCGGGGATCGGGGGCGGGCTGACGGCGGCGATCCCGGCGAGCCGTACGGCCACCTCCTCCAACGCGCCCAGGGCGCCGCGGGGCTTGGTCAGCCGGTCCTGGTGGGCGCGCGCCTCGGCGACGGCGTCCGGATCGGCGGGCCGGATCTCGGCGAGGGTCTGTTCGAGGGTCGTCATGTCCCTCAGTGTCCCTGAAAAATCTCCGGAAAGCTCAGCGGGGGCCGGCGCCGAGCGCCTCCTCGTAACGTTCGACGACCACGTCGGCCAGGCCGTCGCAGTCCCCGATGACCTCCGCGCAGCGCACGTCCAGCTCGGGGTGACCGGCGGCGTACGCCATGGCCTGGGCCCAGACCTTCTCCAGCAGGCCTCCGGCGAACATCAGGTAGGGCAGGACGATCACCCGCCGGGCCCCCAGCCGGCGGCAGCGCTCGATCCCTCCCGGGACGCCGGGCGGGGTGACGGAGGCGAAGGCGGTCTCCACGGTGAGGTACTCGGGGACGAACGTCTCCCAGAACAGCCGCGAGACACCGTGCACGTCGGCGTTGACCGTCGGGTCGGTGGAGCCGTCGCCGACCAGGACCACGGCGGTGTCGCCGGGCTCGACCCGCTCCGGCTCGTCGTCGAGCGGTCCGCCGGCGGGAGCTCCCGCGGGGACGAGACGGAGGCGGGGCACCTCGGCGGCCGCGTCCGCCAGCCGTTCGGCGAGCAGCGCGAGGATGCGGGGGTCGCGGCCCAGGGGGCGGCCGTGGTCGCAGTCGAGCGTCGGATGGCGCTCCTGCTCGCGGGCCATCGCCGCGGAGACCTCGGTGCCGATCCGCAGGTCTCCCGCCAGGCTCAGCGGGAGCACCACCAGGCGGTGGTGACCGCGTGCGACCAGCGAGGTGACCGAGTCGCTCAGACGCGGCCTGGCCCGGGTGACGAACCCCCCGGAGACGTCGGCGGCGACGCCGTCGAGACGGCAGCGGAGCCGGTGGACGAACCGGCCGAACTCGGCGGATGCGCCGTCGTCGAGCGAGCCCTGCCCGATGAGCAGCAGCGGCGGCTTCATGAAACAGGACTCCAATGACCTTGACCTGGAAATACGCAACGGCGATCGCCGAGGATAGTCCATGACGGCCCGCTCGGGACAGGTCACGGAGCGGTGATCTCCCCCAGATCGCGGCCGCCGCCGCGGTCGCCGTGGTCACGGTCTTCTCCGTCGTCACGGTGGCCGTCGCCGTCGTCACGGTCGTCGCCGTCGCGGTGGTCGGAGTACACGACGAAGACCGGTCCCGCGGCCGGGAGGCGGCGCGCTCCTCCGCTCCCGGGCACCAGCCGGGCCGACCGGATCTCCACGCCCTCGGCCCGGCGGCCGTGCCCGCGCAGGACGTCCAGCGCGGTGAACGCCTCTTCGGCCGCGGGGAGGGCGCAGACCAGGGAGCGGGGCCCCGCGGCCGCGCAGGCCGCGATCACCTCGGGGTCCGCGCCGCGGAGGAGGACGGCGTCCGGGGCGGCCAGCGGCTCCAGCGCGGCGGGCGCCCGCCCCCTGGCCAGGGCGACCTTCACCCCGTGCGCGAGGACGTTGCGGCGCAACCTGGCGCAGGCCTCCTCCTCGGACTCCACCGCGATCACGGCCGCGCCGAGCAGGGCGCACTCCACCGCCACCTCCCCGCCGCCCGCGCCGATGTCCCAGACCAGGTCACCGAGGCGGGGGCCGAGTCTGGCCAGCACGAACGCCCGGACCTCCGGGCTCAGCGCGCCGCCGGAGCCGCCACCGGGACCGGCGCCGGGGCCGTCGAAGTCCCGTGCCCAGCCGGCGGGGCCCGGCCGGGCCCCGGCCACCCACACGGGCCCGGCGGGGCCGCGGTGCAGCGGGTCCAGGACGAGCACCACGTCGGGGTTCTTCCACGGCCGCGTGGTGGCCTCCCCCATCCGGCTGTGCACGACCCGTTCGTCCGGGCCGCCGAGGTCCTCGCAGACGATCAGGGCGCGGGGGGTGGTGGGGGCCAGTTCCCTGGCGATCTCGGCGGGGCCGACCCCGGGGGAGACGAGCACGGCGACCTTGGGGTGGGCCCGGCAGGCGTTCGCCACCCGGTCGAGCCGGTCCCCCGTCACCACCAGGGCGTCCTCCCAGGACAGCCCGGCCCGGGCGAAGGCCCTCGTCACGAGGGAGGGCCCGGGGAGCACCTCGGGTGCCAGGCCGCGGGCGCGCAGCTCCGCGACCACGCCGAAGAACCCGGGATCGCCCTCGGCGAGCACGACCAGCCGGCCGCCGGACTCCCGGTGGGCGTCCACGGCCCGGCGGAGGGGGCCGCCGACCACCCTGGCCCGGCCCGGCAGCGGGCGCAGGCGCGCCAGGAGCCGGTCGGGTCCGGTGAGCAGCGTGGCCTCCTCCAGCCGGGTCCGTGCCCGTGCCGGAAGCTCCCGTCCGCCGACCCCGACAACTGTGATCATCGATGCTCACCGTCCTCGCCCTCCAGGGTGACGGCACGGCGCCCATCAGGCCAGTCCGGCTTTCCGGTGGGCTCTCCGGCGGGGCTCGCCGGTGCGGGGAGGGCGTCCCCGGGGGAGGCGCGTCCTCCCTCCCCCGCCGGGGAGGCGCCTGGCGGCGCACCGGCGCAGCCTGCATGTTTGCTCCGGACCGGCCGGGTATGGGTGTGGATTATCCGCAGCGTGAGAGGGGTGACTCCTGATGGAACGCGGCAGTGCCAAGCACGGTTCGCGACTGGACGAGCAGCAGAAGCACGAGACCGAGGGGATGACCCGTAGCGGAGGCACCACGCATGCCGAGGAGTGGAAGGAACCCGAGCCCATGCCCGCTTCCGGCGAGGGCGGTCTGTCGCGGTCCGCGTCCCGGCCGTCCGACCGCGAGCCGGGCGCCCCGGAGGGGATGACCTACGAGGACGTGGAGCGCCGGGGCAACCTGGCCAAGTGGATCAGCGGTACCGGCGTCTTCCCCGCCGACCGCGACACCCTGCTGGCCCGGGCCGAGGAGCAGGGCGCGCCGGACTCGGTGATCGCCGCCGTCCGGTCGCTGCCGAACGCGACCTTCACCAACATGGCCGACGTCGCGCAGGCGCTCGGATACGGCACGGAGGAGCTCGGGTCCGTCACGGACAAGAAGGATCAGGGATGAAACTGGACATGCTCCGGCCCCTGTACGAGCGGGAGGGGCCGTACGCATCGGCGTACCTCGACACCGACCGTGCCGTGGAGCAGGGCGGCGACCAGGTCGAGCTGCGCTGGAAGGCGCTCAGCGAACAGCTGGCGGACACCGACAAGCCGACCCTGGCGGTCATGGAGAAGCTGTTCACCGACGTGAACGCGGCCGCGCCGGGCCGTGCGGCGTTCGCCGCCGGGGGCGAGATCCTCTACACCGAGGCGCTGGCCGAGCCGCCCAGACGGGCGACCGCGCGCTGGTCCCCGCTCCCGCACGTCATGCCGCTGCTGGCCCAGCGGGGTGAGAACGTGCCGCACGTGCGGGTGATCATCGACCACCTGGGCGCGGACGTGGTCACGGTCGGTCCGGGCGCGCCCCGCCGTACGTCGGTGCAGGTGCAGGACTGGCCGCACCAGAAGACCGCGCAGGGCGGATGGTCCCAGCGGCACTACGAGAACAACGTGGAGGAGACCTGGGCGCGCAACGCCCGGGCGGTGGCCGAGGCGGTGGACGAGGAGGTCCGCCGGATCGGGGCCGTGCTGGTGGTCGTCGCGGGTGATCCGCAGTCCCGGCCGCTGCTGGTGGAGAAGCTCGGCAAGGAGGCCTCCGACCGGCTGGTCGTGGTGGACCACGGGAGCCGGGCCACGGGCAGTGACCCGTTCCCGTTCAACCAGGACGTGGAGTCCGCCATCGACTCCTGGCTGGAGGGGCGGCGCACGGAGCTGCTGGAGCGCTACCAGGAGGGCTCCACGAAGGAGCTGGCGGTCTCCGGCCTGTCCGCCGTGGCCTGCGCCCTGCGTGAGGGCCGGGTGGACACCGTGCTGATGGTCGACCGGCCGGACTCGGACGCCCTGGTGTGGATCGGCCCGGAGGGCGGCCAGCTGGCGGCGGAGCGCGAGGAGATGCAGGAGTGGGGCGTGGCCGAGCCGCGGCAGGACCGCGCGGACGCGGCGCTGGCCCGGGCGATCTCGGCGACCGACGCCGAGCTGTGGTTCGTCCCCGAGCTCGACGCTCCCGGCGAGATCGCCGCGGTGCTCCGCTTCTGAGCTCCGGCGGCGCTTCCGAGATCCTGCGACGCCGCCGCGTCTTCTGGACTCCGCTTCCGAGGCTTCCGAGGCTTCCGAGGCTTCCGAGTTCCTGCGACGCCGCCGCGCCTCCGGCCGCTCCCGTGCCCTCCTCACCGGCCGCTCCTCTCACAGGCCTCCGGCCGGTCCGGTCTCCTGACCTCCGGCCGGGCCGGGAGGGGGGACGGGGAGCGGCGGGATGACGGTGGGCGCGGCGTCGCCCGCCTCGAACGAAGGGGCGTCAAGCGACGGAGCGTCGGGCAACGTGGCGTCGAGCAACGTGGCGTCGAGCGGCGGTACGGGGAAACTCGGCGGGGTGACGGAGTCGGCGACGCGGCAGGAGGCCCCCGAGCAGGCGGTCAGGGCGTCGAGCTGGCGCTCGAACCGGGCGATCACCGACTTCGGCACCCTGGCGGCGAGGTTGCGCAGCTGGTAGGGGTCGGCGAGGAGGTCGTAGAGCTGGTATTCGCCGGTCTCGTAGCGGACGAAGGTGTGCCGGGCGGTGCGCATCGCCGTGTAGGCCGGGATCACCACCTGCCCTGTCGGCCTGGTGGGCCGGTGGAACTCGACCAGCACGTTCCGCCGCCAGGAGAGCGGGGTCCGGCCGCGCAGGAGCGGGAGCAGGGAGCGGCCCTCGACGAAGGCGGGGAGCCGGGCTCCGGCGAGCGCGGCGAAGGTCGGGGCGAGGTCCACGGTGGAGGCGACCTCGCGGACGGTGCGGCCGGGCCGGACGCCCGGCCCCCGCACGTACAGCGGCACCCGGATCGACTCGTCGAACGGGGTGGTCTTGCCCTGGGGTAGGCGGTGCTGACCCAGGTGGAAGCCGTTGTCGGAGCCGAAGAACAGATAGGTGTTCTCCAGTTTCCCGGCCGCGCGCAGGGTCCGGACCAGAGAGCCGACCAGGTCGTCCACGCCCAGCATGGCCCGGAGCCGGTCGCGGTACATCTCGTCGATCTCCGCCGTCCGCTCCGGGGTCAGCCTCTTGCGGCCGCGCAGCCACTCGGGCTCGGCGGAGACGTCCTCCTGGTCGAAGGAGGGGCTGCGCGGGGCCGTGTGTCCGGCGAAGGCGCCGGCGTGCCGGTGGGCGTGGTTGGCCGGCAGGTGCGGGGCGACCGGCGCGAGGTAGAGGAAGAACGGCTCGTCGCCCTGGGAGACGAACGCGTCGGCCTTCGCGCTGAGCACGTCGGTCAGGTAGTCCTCGGGCTCGTGGCCGTAGGCCCTGAGCCTGCCGTTCTCGTTGAGCGTGTAGCCGTACTCGTCGTACAGCCCGCGGACCGGGACCTGCCACTCGTCCCAGCCGCGGGGCACGTGCGTGGCCGGGACGGCGCCGCCCGGGTAGTGGTTGAGGTACTTGCCCATCAGGCCGGTGCGGTATCCGGCCCTCTTCATCCAGACCCCGATATTGGAGCGTTCCAGTCCTTTCCCGTGGAAGCGCTCGAACCCTCCTTCGGGTGCCGTGTTGGTCAGAACGCCATGGCTGTGGACGTACTGGGAACGCAGGATCGACGCCCGGGACGGGCAGCACCAGGAGTTCGGCACGAAGAACCGGTCGAAACCGGTACCCGAGCGGACGAACTCGTTCCAGATATTCGGAAACTTCTCCAGGTCTCCCACCCCCAGGTCGTCCACCAGGACGAACACGACGTTGGGCCGGGGCACCACCTCGGCCGCGGCCGGAAAAGCCGTGGACGCACCCAGGGTGAGCAGGGGAAACAAGCAAAGAGCCTTACGGACGGTGTTCAGCACAGTCTCACGTTTCCCCAAAGCCCCGCTCTCGACACCGGGCCTTTCGCCAAGTGAAATAGAACCTGTTCCAATACGAAGTCGTACCCGGACGGAAGGCGCGACCGTGAGCACCGATCTGAAGCTCGGCCTGAACCTCGGCTACTGGCAGCGCGACCCCCACGACGCGACCGCGCTCGTGCAGGCCGCCGAGCGCCTGGGCTACGACTCCGTCTGGACCGCCGAGGCCTACGGCAGCGACGCCTTCACCCCCCTCGCCTGGTACGGCGCGCGCACCTCCCGCATCAAACTGGGCACCTCGGTCGCGCAGATCTCCGCCAGGACCCCCGCGGCCACCGCGATGACCGCGATGACGCTCGACCACCTCACCGGCGGCCGGCTGCTGCTCGGCATCGGCGCCTCCGGCCCCCAGGTGGTCGAGGGCTGGTACGGCGCGCCGTTCGCCGGGCCGCTCGCCCGCACCCGCGAGTACGTGGAGGTCATGCGCCGGATCTGGCGCCGCGAGGGACCGGTGACCGCGGACGGCGAGCACTACCCGCTCCCGGCGCGGCCCGGGGACCACCCCGGGGTCACGGGCCTCGGCAAGCCGCTGAAGCTCATCACCCGCCCGCTCCGCCCGGACATCCCCCTCTACCTCGGCGCGGAGGGACCGCGGAACGTCGCCCTCGCCGCCGAGATCGCCGACGGCTGGCTCCCGCTGTTCGCCTTCCCCGAGAAGATCGAGCAGATGTACGGGCCGTCGCTGGCCGCCGCCCGGCCGGGATTCGACATCGCGGCCATGGTGATGACGGTGGTCACCGACGACGTGCGGGCGGCGCTGGACGGGGTGAAGACGATGCTCACCCTCTACATCGGCGGCATGGGGGCCCGCCACCGCAACTTCCACGCCGACATCATCGGCCGGATGGGCTACGCCGACGCCGCGGCGCGGGTCCAGGAGCTCTATCTGGCCGGGCGCCGGGACGAGGCGTTCACCGCGATCCCGGACGAACTGGCCGACGGCATCTCCCTGGTCGGCCCGCCCGGCCGGATCCGCGAGCGCCTGGAGCCGTGGCGCAAGAGCCCCGTGACCAGTCTGCTGGTCATGGGGCCGCTCGACGAGTCCTCCCTGCGCACGGTCCGCGACCTGGTCCTCGGCTGACGGCTCCGCGCACGGTCCGCGACCCGGTCCTCGGCCGACGGCCTCCCGGCCCGGTCCCCCGCCCGGCGTACGGCCCGGCGCCCGGCGCCCGGTCCGGTTCTCAGTCCGGGCACGGCGCCGGATTCTCGGTGACCGACCGGAGCACCGGGGCGCTGGCCGCCCCCGCCCCGATCACCCCGGCGAAGCCGAGGACCACGCACGCGAGCAGGATGGCCAGTCCCCTGGCGTTCACCCCGGTGATCGCGAACGGGAGCGCGCAGAACACGCCGACCGCGATGGAACCCCCGCCCATGACGGTCAGCGGGATGAGCGTCTCGGCCCGCCGGGCCCGGTCGAGGAGCCGTAGCGGGGTGCCCGCCAGATGGAGCAGCGCGTAGGTCTGCCGCCGGTCGAGGACCGAGGAGACGGCGGTGATCCCGGCGCTGACGGTGGCGACCAGGAACGAGACCGTCAGCACCACGACCGTCCCGGTGCCGATGTCCTCGATCAGCGTCAGGCCGAACCGGTCCTCGTCGGCGGCGGAGGTGGCGCTCCGGCCGGGGACCAGGCCGTCGAGCGCGGTGCGGGCCCGGTCGGCCTGCGCCGCGTCCGGGCGGGCGGGCGCCGTACCGCCGTCCGCCCGCGCGCCGTCCCCGGCACTCCCGGCGCCTTCACCGCCCCCGGCCTCCCGGGCGCTCCCGGCGCCTTCGGCGTCCCCTGCCTCCCGGGCGTCGCCGGCGGCCGTCCCGGTGCCGAGCGCGACGACGAGTGTGCGTTCCCTCCCCTCTCCGGCGACCTCGGTCCTGGCGCGCACGCCCGCCGCAGCCAGGCGTTCGCGCGCCTCCCCCGCCAGTTCCCCGGCCCGCTCCGCCGGGACCGTGATCCGCAGCCGTGTGGAGTCCGCCTCGCCGAGCAGGTCGGACGTCGGACTCAGCAGCAGCATGAAGCCCGCGACGAATCCGGTCAGGGCCACCCCGCTCACGGTCCGCCAGGCCGCCCTGGGATCGTCCACCAGCCGCCGTCCGGCCAGCAGCCGGGCGGGCCCGCGTGCCAGGCGCACGGTGACGCGGCCGATCACACCGACCACCCACGGCCCGGCCAGGTTGATCGCCAGGAAGGCCAGGCCCAGCACCCCCGCGATCACCCCGGCGCCGGCGCCCGCGCTGAGCGCGGGCACCGCGGCCAGTACGGCCAGCAGCGCGACGACCCGGACGAAGCGCATCGCCGGTGGTGTCTCCCGCCTCGCCACGCCGAGCGGGCTGACCACGACCCGGCGCAGGCCCGCGACCGCGGACAGGCCCACGAGGAGCGGCACCGTCGCCGGCACGGCGAGCGCGTAGGGCAGGCCCGGCCACAGGTCGGCGGCGAACCAGGGGCCGCCGCCGATCTCGATCCGGGTCAGGAGCGGGATCAGCAGGCCGTACAGGAGCGCGCCCGCGACCGCCCCGGCGGACGCGGTGATCATCGCCTCGGCGGCGGTCATCGCGACCACCTGGCCTCCGGTCGCGCCGACCAGCCGGAGCGCGGCCAGCCGCTGGTCCCGGCGGGCCACCGTGAGCCGGGCCGCCGCGCCCCCGAACACCAGCAGCGGCACGACCATCAGCACGGTGGCGATCAGCGCGAGCGCCTGGTAGCCCTGCGCGTCGAAGGACGGCTTCCCGGTGAAGTCCGAGATCCGCGTGGGCGCGACGCCCTCGCGCGGCCCGTCCGTCTCCCGCCCGTCCCGCCCGTCCCGCCCGGCGAGCACCGCGGCGTCCGGCGCCCATCCCCGCACGGCGACCAGCTCACCGGGGTGGACCAGCCCTTCGTCCCCGACCGTCCCTCCGCCCTTCCCGGCGAACCGGGCGGCCAGCTGGTCGTCCGGGAGCCTGTGGGCGAGCTCGGCCAGCGCCGGGGAGAGCCAGACCTCTCCCGGCGCGGGGAAGCGCTCCAGCCCCGGCGGCACAGGCGCGTCCGGGGTGAGCGCGGCGAGCTCCACGACGGTGATCCGCTCCTCGCGCACGTGGTCGGTGCGCACGGCCTGGACGGCGACGGCCTCCCCTCGCGCCGGGACCGGGTTGCGCCACGCCTCCCGGTCGCTCCGTCCCTGGAAGGCGAGGTTGACGGAGACCGCGAAGAGCAGCAGCGCGGTGGAGACCGCCACCGCCACCGCGGTCAGCGCCGCACCCAGCATGCTCCGGCGCCCGCCGCCGCGCAGCAGCCGCCAGCTGAGCCCCGGCAGCGTCCTCAGGGCCCCCAGGGTCCTTCCGGCCATCACGCGCCCACCCCGGTCAGGATCCGGCCGTCACGGACCTCGACCGTGCGGCCGCACCAGCGGGCCACCTGCACGTCGTGGGTGACGACCACCAGGGAGGCGTCGTTGCCCCGGGTCGCCTCCACCAGCAGGCGCATCGTGTCCTGGCCGGTGGCGTGGTCGAGCGCGCCGGTCGGCTCGTCGGCGAAGACCACCGCGGGCCGGGTGACCAGCGCGCGGGCGATCGCCACCCGCTGGGCCTGGCCGCCGGACAGCTCGCCGGGCCGCCTCCCCTCCAGCCCGGCCAGGCCGAGCGGGCCGAACCACTCCCGGGCCCGCCGTACGGCCTCGCCCCGGGACGTCCCGCCGAGCATCAGCGGCAGGGCGACGTTCTCGTCGGCGGGGAGCTCGGGCAGGAGCTGACCGAACTGGAAGACGAACCCGAACCGGCTGCGGCGCAGCGCGCTGCGCTCCCGCTCCCCCATCGTGTCGATGCGCTGCCCGAGCAGGCGCACCTCCCCCTCGTCCGGCTTCATGATCCCCGCCAGGCAGTGCAGCAGGGTCGACTTGCCCGACCCGCTCGGCCCCATGACGGCCACGGCCTCGCCGCGCCCGATCGCCAGTGCGGCGCCCGCCAGCGCCACGGCCGGTCCGAATCGCTTGACCAGGCCGGATCCTTCGAGAACAACAGTCATGCCGAGCACTCTCGCGGGCGGCGGGGAGCCGGCGGATCGGCCGGGGGTGCGATCCGGAGGGTCCGGGATCGACCGAAAGTCGGATCAGCCCGGAACCTGGCAGAATCAGCCGGGTGACGATTCGGGTGCTCATCGCCGACGACCAGGAGCTGGTGCGGACCGGCTTTCAGATGATCCTGGACGCCCAGCCGGACATGGAGGTCGTGGCGACCGCCGGGGACGGCGCCGAGGCGGTCGAGCAGGCCCGGCGCCTACGGCCCGACGTGTGCCTGCTCGACATCCGGATGCCCCGGCTGGACGGTCTGGAGGCCACCAAGATCCTGGCCGGGCCGGGCGTCCCCGACCCGATGCGGGTGGTCATCGTCACCACCTTCGACCTGGACGAGTACGTCTACGGGGCGCTGCGGTCCGGGGCGACCGGGTTCCTGCTCAAGGACAGCGGGCCGACGCTGCTGATCGAGGCCATCCGCGCCGCCGCCGCCGGGGACGCCCTGGTCTCCCCGTCGGTGACCGTGCGCCTTCTGGAGCACCTGGCCCACCCCCCGGCCGGCCGTTCCCGGCCGCCCGCCGAGCCGCTGACGGAGCGGGAGCTGGACGTGGTCCGGCTGGTGGCGCGGGGCCGGACCAACCAGGAGGTCGCCGCCGAGCTGTTCGTCTCGCTCTCGACGGTCAAGACCCACCTGGGGAGCATCCAGGCCAAGCTCGGGGCGAGGAACCGCGTGGAGATCGCCGCCTGGGCGTGGGAGTCCGGCGTGGTGAGTTGATTGGCGCGGCGGCAGGCGGGATAGAAGAAGGGCAAGCCCTTCAGCGCATGCCCGGGGGGAGATTCACATGCGCCCTGTCCCGCCGCCGAGCACGAGGTTCGCCTCGCTCGTCCACGCGGCCCTCGCCCTGCAGGTGACCGCGGTCGCCGCACTGACCGTGTTCGAGCAGGTGCGGGGCCGGCGGCTGGCCCGGGAGATCATGGCCCTCGGCGGCGATCCCCGCGCCCCCGGCGCGCAGGCCCTCGGCGGAGCGGTCACGACCTTCGCCGTCCTGGTCCTCGCCGTGGCCGTGACCACGGCCGTCGCGGCCGTCGCCTACCTGGCCTGGCTGGTGCGGGCCACGCGGAACGCCGGCGCCGCCTCCGGAGCCCCCGCCGCCTCCCGGACCCCCGCCGGCTCCCGTGCGCCCTCGGTGGCTCCGGTCGTGGCGGGCTGGCTCGTGCCGGGGCTCAACCTGGTCGCCCCGCCGGTGCTGCTGGACCGGGTCTGGCGCGACTCCCGCCCGCAGGCGGACCACCGCGGCCGCTGGCTGGCGCTGCTGGCCGCCTGGTGGCTGAGCTGCCTGGCCGCCCTCGTCCTGCTGCTCCGGCTCCCCTTCGTCCCCGGGGGCCCGGACCTGACCGGCATCGGCCCGGCCGAACTGGCCGCCGTGGCCGCGGCCGCCCTGCTGTGCGGGCTGACGGTCCGCAGGGTCACCCGGATCCAGACGGAGAGCGCCCTGCGGTTCCGGACGACGGCCGGGCGGTTCGACCCGGAGCTGCCGGGCCTGGCCTACCAGGGCTTCTGACCGCACGGCCCGCCCCGCCTTCCGCCCCGCCTTCCGCCCCGCCTCCTGTCCCGCCCTCCGCCCCGTCCCGGCCGCTCCCCTCACTGCCGCTCCCGCCTCGGGCCGAGCCCGCGCGGGGATCTCGGTACGCTGAGCTCCCCATATGACGGCATTTGCGGTTAGGTATCACGGTGAACAACCTCACTCCGGGCGAGCCCCTGCAGATCGGGCGATACCGCGTGCTCAGCCGGCTGGGCCGGGGCGGCATGGGCACCGTCTACCTCGGCGAGGCCCCCGACGGCCAGCGGGTCGCCCTCAAGGTGATCAACTCGGAGTACAGCCAGCACGAGCAGTTCCGGATGCGCTTCCGGCGGGAGGCCGACGCGGCCCTGCGGGTCCGCCGGTTCTGCACGGCGGCGGTGCTGGAGGCCGCGCTCGACGGGGACCAGCTCTACGTGGTGACCGAGTTCGTCCCCGGCCCGAACCTCGAGGAGGCCGTACGGTCGGGCGGCCCGCTCCGGGGCTCCAGCCTCGACGCGCTCGCGGTCGGCGTGGCCACCGCGCTGACCGCCATCCACGGGGCCGGGGTCGTGCACCGCGACCTCAAGCCGTCCAACGTGCTGCTCTCCCCGGTCGGGCCCCGGGTGATCGACTTCGGCATCGCCCGCGCCCTCGACACGCTCAGCGGCGTCACCGGGACCGGCGAGATCATCGGCACCCCCCGCTACATGGCCCCCGAGGTGCTGCGCGGCGAGCCGGTCTCCCCCGCGTGCGACGTGTTCTCCTGGGGCTGCCTGGTGGCGTTCGCGGCGAGCGGCCGGGCGCCGTTCGGCGGTGAGGCGCTGCACGCGGTGCTCTACCAGGTGCTCAACACCGAGCCGGTGCTGGAGGGCATGGAGCCGGGCCTGCGCGGGCTCGTGGCCCTCGCCATGGAGAAGGATCCGGCCCGCCGGCCCACCGCCCAGCAGCTTCTCGACCACATGGTCGGCCGGTCGGCCGCGCCCGAGCAGACCGCGCACTCGGTCCAGGCGGCCTGGCAGCAGAGCCCGCCCACGCTGCGGGAGACCGTCCCGTGGGGGGAGGCCGGGCCGCAGGAGCAGCCGGGCGCGCAGACCGGCTGGAACCGCCAGGACGCGCCCGCCGGACCGGGCGTGCACGGCGGCCGTACCGTTCCCGGCGGACGGCAGGGGCCGGTCGCGTATCCGGGGGCGCGTCCCGGGCAGCCGGGACCTGGTCAGCCGGGGACCGGCCGGCCCGGGCAGGCGGGCGCCGCCGCGGCGACGACCCGGCGCAGGAAGGTGATCGCCGGGGCCGCGGTCGCCGCCGTGGCCGCGGCCGCCCTCGGCGCAGGCGGCTACCTGGCGATGACGTCGGGCGGACCGCCGGACGACCTGCCCCTGCTCTACCAGGACGACTTCACCCAGAGCGGCACCGGCTGGAGCGGCGGCGCCTACGACGGCCAGACGTCCCGGTACGGCTACGCACCCGAGGGCTACTACGCCATGGACGTCGACGGGGACGACGCCGTCCGCCGGGAGACCGCCCCGATCCCCTTCGTGCCCGCACCGCCCACCCCCTCTCCCGGTTCCACGGCCAGCCCCACCCCCGTCACCCCCGCCCGGCTGCTCCTCGGCGTCACGGCCGGGGTGCGCGGCGGCAGCAGCGGCACGGGCGAGTACGGGCTGTTCTGCCGTGGCGAGGACGACATCAAGGCGACCCGGTACGAGTTCCTGCTCGACACCTCGGGCAGGGCCCGCATCCGCAGGACCGTGAAGAGCGCCGGAGGCGACCTCGCCGAGCCCGTCCAGCTGGATCTGGACAAGGGCAAGCCCGTCCGGATCCAGGCCGAGTGCTCGGGCGGCGCCGAGGGGGTCCGGCTCACCATGTGGGTCGACGGGACCGAGGTGCAGTCGGTCCTGGACGGCAACCCGCTGCCCAACGGCGAGGTGGGCATGATCGCCCGGGTCGGGGAGAAGAGCGGCGCCACGCTCAAGGCCTCGTTCGACAACTTCACGCTCCACGGCCCGGCCTCCGCCGGGCAGCCCTGAGCGGGTGAAGAGAATGACCGATCCGAGGCTGGGGAGGATCGAACCAGCCGTTCCAGCGAAGGAGTTGCCGCGATGCGCGCCATAGTCGTCTCCGCCACCGGCGGTCCCGAGGTCCTCGCCTACTCCGACTATCCGGACCCCGGCCTGAACCCGGGCGAGGTGCTGGTCGACGTCGCCGCCAGCGGGGTGAACTTCATCGACGTCTACCACCGGATGGGCCGCTACCCGCTCTCGCTGCCCTTCGTGCCCGGCAACGAGGGCGCCGGCACCGTCGCGGCGGTCGGCGAGGACGTCGAGGGCGTCTCCGTCGGCGACAAGGTGGCCTGGGCGAACGTGATGGGCAGCTACGCCGAGAAGGCCGTGGTCCCCGTCTCCCATCTCCTCATGGTCCCGGAGGGGGTGGAGGCCGAGCTGGCGGCGGCCGTCACGCTCCAGGGGCTCACCGCGCACTACCTGACCCACTCGGTGCACGAGGTCAGGCCCGGCGACGACGTGCTGGTGCACGCCGCGGCCGGGGGCATGGGCCTGCTGCTCGTCCAGATCGCCAAGCTCCGCGGCGCCCGGGTGATCGGCACGGTCTCCACCGAGGAGAAGGAGGATCTGGCCCGCCAGGCCGGCGCCGACGAGGTCCTGCGTTACAAGGGTTTCGCCGACGCGGTCCGCGACCTGACCGGTTCGGGCGTGCACGTCGTCTACGACGGGGTGGGGGCGACCACCTTCACCGAGAGCCTCGCCGCCCTGCGCCCGCGCGGCATGATGGCCCTGTACGGCCAGGCCAGCGGCCCGGTCCCGCCGATCGACCCCCAGGTCCTGGCCCAGGAGGGCTCGCTGTTCCTGACCCGCCCCAGCCTCGGCGCCTACATCGCGACCAAGGACGAGCTCGCCTGGCGGGCCTCCGACCTGTACGGCTGGCTGGCCTCCGGCAAGCTGCGGGTGCACGTCTCCCAGCGCTACCCGCTGGCCGAGGCGGCCCGGGCCCACGAGGACCTCGAGGCCCGCCGCACCACCGGCAAGCTCCTGCTGATCCCCTGACCGCTCCCGGCGCGGCCGCACCCGGCTCGGGACGGCCGCGCCCCCTCCCCGCACACGGCCGCCGCCCCCTCCCGTGAGGCGGCGGCCGGGCGCCCTCCCGGCGGCTCCCCGGCTCCCGCGGGTCCCGGTCTCCCCCGCGGGTC
This sequence comes from Planomonospora corallina, assembly GCF_042650625.1. NCBI lineage: Bacteria > Bacillati > Actinomycetota > Actinomycetes > Streptosporangiales > Streptosporangiaceae > Planomonospora > Planomonospora corallina. The sequence goes on along the minus strand of NZ_JBHSBM010000047.1, from coordinate 57,271 downwards.
CCGGCTGCTCCGGGCCGGCGGGAGCGCCCGCGCCGCCGTACGTCACTCCGGTGCGTCCCGCTCCCCCAGCCCGACCGGGAACGCGTCGAAGTGCACGATGACGCGGGCGGTGCCCGGGGCGTCCTCGGGCCGGTCCTTCGCCTTCTCCCGGTGGGCGTCGACGACCCGGGCGACCTCCCGGACCAGGTCCGCCAGTTCCTCCCGGGTCAGGCGCAGGACGGCGCGCAGGTCCAGCGTGGCCTCGATCCACTCGCGCGGGGTGCTCCGCGACTCCTCCAGCCAGCGGCCGAGGTCCTCGCCACGCCTGCGGACGATGTCGGCGAGCACCAGCTCGGCGGCGTCCCTGGTGTCGGGGTCGCGGCGGAAGCGATCCCCGTCGAAGCCGAACGGACGGGCCCGCCACCAGCGCTCCTTCCCCTTGCCGCGCTCCGGGGCGTCCTCGATGAGGCCGTACCGGGCGAGGCTGCGCAGGTGGTAGCTCGTCGATCCGGTGCTCTCCCCGGTCCTGGCGGCGAGCTGCGTCGCCGTGGCGGGACCGTCGCGCTCCAGCAGCTCCAGCAGCCGGAGCCGTACGGGATGCGCGAGCCCTTTGAGCGACGAGGCGTCGAGTTCACGGCTCTTGTCATCCATCGTTTGCAGCCTTCTCTTTGCAAAGAATCATTTGCATACTTCCCTTTGCATACACGTTACCGGGAGCAGGCATGTCACGACGATCCTTCCGCCGGTTGTGGACCTCCTCGGCGCTGTCCAACACCGCCGACGGCGTCGTCGTCGTCGGCCTGCCGCTGCTGGCGGTCGCGCTGACCCGCTCGCCGTTCCTGGTCGCGCTCGTCAGCGCGGCGGCGACGCTCCCGTGGCTGCTGCTCTCACTGCACGCGGGTGCGCTGGCCGACCGGCACGACCGGCGGCGGATGATGATCGTGGCGGCCTGGGCGCGGGCGGGCGTGCTGGCCGCGCTCACCGCGGCGGCCTGGCTGGGCGCGCTGCACCTTCCGGTGCTGCTGGCCGGGGCGCTGCTGCTGGGGGCCGCCGAGGTCTTCGCCGACACCTCCGCGCAGTCCGCGGTGCCGATGACCGTGCCGCGCGAACGGCTCACCGGCGCCACCGGCAAGCTCGTCGCAGCGCAGACTGTCGGCAACAACTTCCTCGGCGCCCCGCTCGCGGGCGTCCTGGCCGGGATCGGCGCCGCCGTCACGCTCGGGGTGCCCGCCCTGCTGTACGCGGCGGCGGGCGGGGCCGCGCTCGGCATGCGCGGGCGCTTCCGCGTCGAGAACCCCTCCACCCGCCCGCTCCGCGCCGACATCGCCGAAGGACTGCGCCACCTGTGGAACCACCGCGTGCTGCGGAGCCTGGCCGTCTTCGCGGGCGTGCTCAACTTCGCCAACGACGCCTACTTCGCCGTCTTCGTGCTGTGGGTCGTCGGCGAGGAGTCCCGGGTGGGTCTCACCCCCGCCGGGTACGGCGTGCTCGCCGCGCTCCTGGCCGTGGGCGCGGTGGCGGGCTCGCTGGTGGCCGAGCGGCTGGCCCACCGGGCCGGGCAGGTCAGGACGGTGATCACCGTCAACCTGGTCAACGGCTCCCTGCTGCTGGTCCCCGTCCTGCTCCCCACCGTGGCCGCCGTCGCCGTCACCGCCGTGCTCCTCGGCCTGACCAACGGCGTCTCCAACACCATCCTCGTCTCGCTGCGGCAGCGGCTCGTCCCCGAAGCGCTGATGGGCCGCGTGCACGCGACCGTCCGCCTGATCGGCATGGGCTCCCGGCCGCTGGGCGCGGCGGCGGGCGGCCTCCTCAGCGCGGCGGCCGGGCTCCCCGCCGTGTTCTGTGCCGCCGCCGTGCTGTGCGTCCTGACCGTCCTGCTCGTCTCCCGCACCGTCACGACCCGGTCGGTCGCCGCCGCCGAGACCGAGGCCGCCGTCGGGCACGCCGTCGCGCCCTCTCCTGAGGCCTTCCCCGGCTCTTTCCCGGGGCAGTCGCGATGAGGGGCCTTGTCCGCACCGCTCAGGTCCGCCGCTCCGGCCCCAGAGGCTGGGCCGGCCAGTCGAGGAGGCGGGCGCCCAGCACGGCGGTCTCCAGAGTGAACCGCTGGGTGGCGTCGTCGGGCGAGAAACCGGTGAGGCGGCGGACGCGCTCCAGCCGGTAGGTCACCGCCCGGGTGCTGACACCGAGCCGGCGGGCGGCCGCCGCCTGGTTGCCCTGGACCGCGAAGACGGCCTCCAGCGTGTCGAGCAGCGGCCCTGGGCCGCCCCTGGCCGTCAGCAGCGGACTCAGCACGGTCGTGACCAGGTCGTCGATGGCCTCCCGGTCCCGCAGCAGGACGGGGAAGACCAGCAGGTCGGCCGCCTTGAGCACGGAGGCGCGCAGCCCCAGCCGGTCCCCCAGCTCGATCGCGTTTCCCGCCTCCCGATAGGAGGCGACCACGCCGCCGGGCCCTCGGTGCGCCCGTCCCACCCCGATCCGCCAGCCGGATTCGAAGGCCTGCCGCACGTGGTGGGCGAACTCCCCCGTCGCCGCGGTGAGGCTGCCCGGCGCGACGCAGACCAGCAGCCCGTCCCGGGCCGCCACCAGCACGTTGTGCGAGCCGAACCGTGCGGTCAGAGCCTCCTCGATCCGCCGCACCACCGGATCGCCGTCCCGCAACGCCCCGGCCTCCCCTCCGCCGGTCCTGCCGGCCCTCCCACCGGGCCGGTCGACGCCTCCGCCGGACCGGCCGTCCCTCGCGCGCACCGCACCGGACGCCTCCGGACCGAGACCGGCCTGCGCCGGGCCGGACGCCGCGGAGCCGCCCCCGCCGACGCCGGGCCGGGCGGGTGCGGCCGGACGGGCCACCGCCACCACGTAGGACTCCGCGAGCCGGAGACCGAAGTGCTCGGCGCGCTCGGCGAGCCGTTCGGCCCGCCCGTGGAGCAGGTCGTCCACGAACTCCCGGCGGGCCGCCTCCTCCTGCCGGATCGCCAGCCGCTGGGCGTCCTCGTAACCCTCCATCAGCGCGGAGACCGCCCGCCGCAGCGCGGTGAGCACGGACGAGGGGAGCGCGCCCGCGGAGCGCTCAGCCGGGCCGGAGCCGCCCGCCTTCTCCGGACCGGCCTGCTCGGCCATGGCCAGGGCGGCGTCGACCAGTTCCCGCAGCGGCAAGCCGATCTCGGCGGCCCGCGCCCCGGCCGCCCGGTAACCGCCGAGCACCTCCCTGCCGGGCAGCCTCCCCGTGGCGGCCGCCTCGCGCAGCGTCCGGAGGTGGCCGCCGAGCAGGCCGGCGGCCACCCCCGCGGCCTCGTCCATCAGATCCCCACGTCGCGCCGGTCGAACAGGAGCACCGCGGCGGCCAGCAGCACCGCGGTCGCTCCGGCCAGCACGAGATAGTCCCCCACGGGGAGGCCCTCGTAGAGCGGCCGGCCGTCCAAGTAGTAGTGGAACGGGGAGATCCAGCGCAGCCAGGAGATCGCGTCCACGTTCCTGCCCATGGTCTCCACGACGTAGCCGCCGACCGCGAGCGCCCCGACGACCGCCGTCGCCGCCCCTCTGCGGCCGGTGGCCGCGCCCACCGCCAGGGCGAGCGTGCCGAAGAACAGGCCGAGCAGGAAAGCGCCGGTGTGCGCCGCCAGGATCCTGCCCGCGGGGACGTCCATGTCGACCGCCGCCGCCAGGCCCCAGGCGAGCAGGAAGGTCGCCGCGGCGACGGCGAGCAGCCCGAGGGCCACGGCCGCGAAGCGCTCGGCCACCAGCCGCCTGCGGTCGACGGGGAGCGTGACGGTCAGCTCCAGCGTTCCGGACTCCTCCGGCCGGGCGATCGCCCGGTTGCCCAGGACCGCCGCGCAGCCGATGAACAGCATCGGCCCGAACAGCTGGTAGACGACGCTGTGGAGATATCCGAGCCCGGAGGTGAAGTCCTGGAGCCCGCCCAGCAGGTCGCGCAGCACGTCTGGATACTTGGCCAGGGCCTGCGCGCCGTAGATGTCCTGGTTCTCGGAGATGTTCGGATAGATCGACAGATAGAGCGCGAAGAACGCGCCGATGCCGACCGTCCAGCCGATCAGCGACCTGCGGTAGTCCCGCAGGCTCTTAGCCAGCAGCGCGGGCATGGCGTCCCTCCTCGTCGTTCTCGCTGTAGTACGCCAGGAAGATCTCTTCCAGGTCGGGTTCGGCGCTGGACAGGTGCACGACGGTGAACCGCGCCGCAGCCTTGATCAGCGCGTCGGGCCGGCCGTCGAGGGTGCAGCTCAGGCTCGCGCCGTTGATCCGCAGGTCCCGCACCCCGGGGAGGTCCTCGAACGCCTCGGCCGGCACCGGGGCGTCGAAGTGGAGCTCCAGGCGGCGCACCGCCTTCTCCTTCAGCGCCGCGACCTCCTCGACCGCGACCAGTCTCCCGGCGCGGACGATGCCCACCCGGTCGGCGACGTCCTCCACCTCGGCGAGCACGTGCGAGGACATCAGCACGGTCCGGCCCGAGGCGCGCACCTCACGGACCATCGCGAGGAACTCCTGCTGGACCAGCGGGTCGAGGCCGCCGGTCGGCTCGTCCAGGATCAGGAACTCCGGCTCGTGCATGAACGCCTGGATCAGGCCGACCTTCTGCTTGTTGCCCTTGGAGAGCTTGCCCATCGGCACCGACAGGTCGGCCTCCAGCCGCTCGGCGAGCTCCGTGATCCGGCCCGGGCGCACACCGCCGCGCACCCCGCCCAGGAAGGCGAGGTACTCGCCCGCCCGCTCCCGGCCCTCCAGAGCCAGCTCACCGGGGAGATACCCGATCCGCGCCCGCACCCGCGGGTCGCGCGGGTCCGTGCCCAGCACTCTCGCCCGGCCGCGGGTGGGCCGGATCACGTCGAGCAGGAGCCGGATGGTGGTGGTCTTGCCCGCGCCGTTCGGGCCGAGATAGCCGAACACCTCTCCGGGGAGGATCTCCAGGTCGAGATCCTCCAGCCCTCTGCGCCTGCCGTAGAACTTCGTCAGTCCTTCGGTCTTCACTACCGCTGTCATGCCTCAGATCGTGCCCTGCCGCCGCTGGCCGGACCATGACCGGTTCTTGACACTTGCCCCCGTCTTCGTTGCCCGGTTCCGGAACGCTCCGCCGCTCCGGAGCGCCCCGTGGCCTCCGTACGCCGCCGGGCGCACCGGAGCCGTGGACGCGCACCCCGGTTCCCCTGCGGTGACCGCCGCCGCCGGCGGCGTCAGCCGCGCAGGACCTTCCAGAGCACGGCGGGGCGCATGAGCGCCGACGGCGGGTCGTACAGGCCGCTCACCCGGCTGAAGGCCACCGCCACCTCCGGATCGCGCCCGGCGACCCGCTGCATCCGGCGCAGGTAGCCGTCGAGCAGGCGGCTGCCCGGGGTCCTGCGCTCCCCGGCCTCCCGCAGGGCCAGGTCGGCCCCGGTGGACATCCGCCAGGCGGGGTCGAGCACCGCGGCGGCGGCCGCGAAGTGGCGGCGGGCCAGATCGTCCGTGCCGTCGCGCAAGCAGTCGCGGAGCGCGAGCGCCCCCAGCGCGCCGATCGTCATGCCCTGGCCGTAGATCGGGTTGAAGTTGCAGACCGCGTCGCCGACGACCAGGAGCCCTTCGGGGAAGCGGTCCAGCCGTTCGTACCTGCGGCGCACGCTCGTCGGGACCCGCACCGTGCCGATCCCGCCCAGCGGCTCGCCCTGCCGTACCGCCCTGGCCACGTCGGCCGGGGCGGCCTCGTCGAGCCAGGAGAAGAAGCCCTCCGGGTCGTCCGGCGGGCGTACCCCGGCGCTCCCGCAGAGCGTCACCAACCACCGGTCGCCCTCCACCGCGCAGAGCGCGGCCCCCTTCAGGTGCCCCGGATGGGTGCCGATGATGATCATCCGGTCCCCGTTCAGGGCTTGGCCGGGGATACGGAGGTACCAGGTGGAGTAGGCGACCTCGACCCTGACCGTCTCCTCCTCCGGCCGGTCGAAGCCCATCTCGTCCAGCCAGGCGAGCGTGCGCCCGCCCCGGCCCATCGCGTCCACGACGAGGTCCGCGGCCAGCTCCCGTTCCCCGCCGGCGCCGGCGACCCTGACGCCGGCGACCCGGCCGGGTCCGGTCACGACCCCGGTGACCTGGGTGCGGTCGGCGACCGTCAGGCGGTCCAGCGCGCGCGCCCGCCGCCGGACGTGGTCCTCCAGGAACGGCCGGGTCGCGGAGACCCCCCGCGCCCCGGTGGGCGTCCGGGCGAACTCGTGACCCCCCATGATCATCCGTATGTCGGCGATCATCTCGTACGGCACCGCCCCGCCGGCCGCCATCTCCGCGGACAGGCCGGGGAAGAGCTCCTCGATGGCCTGCAGGCCGCGGGGGAGCAGGGCGTGCGCGTGGAATCCCTGGGGCACTCCCCTGCGGGGGCCGTCGCCGTCCAGCGGGTCGCGTTCGACCAGGGTCACCCGGTCGTAGAAATCCGTCAGGACCCGGGCCGCGAGCAGCCCGCCGATCCCGGCTCCGAGGACGACCGCGTGCTCTCCTGATCTTCGCGCCATGAGGCGCAATCTGCCGGAAAAGCCGGAAGATATCGAGACTTGACGGAAAGCAAGCGATCACTTATCGGGCTGCCCCGCCCAGGACCGGGCTACCAGTCCTGGGAGAGCCCGGACATGCGGCGGAGGTACTCGTCCTCGTCGATCTCACCGGCCGCGTAGCGCCGCCTCAGGATCTCCTTCGGATCCTCGGCGGCGAACCTTCGGCGCACCCGGGAGACATGGAACATGAGGGCGAGGCCGAGCACCACCGCGACGACCACCGCGATGACGAGGAGCACCACCGCGAGCCGGGCGATCACCGTTCACCGTCCATGCCCCCATTCTGCGAGAAATCCGGCGCCCCGTGCAGGGGGCCGCCGGGCGGGAGCAGCGGCAGACCCTCGGGGGCGCCGCCCTCCAGCAGCCGGAGCAGGGCCTCGGTGTCCACGTGCCGCTCGACGAGGTCACCGAGGGCGTCCAGGCGCTGCTCGCGCAGCGCGGCGAAGCAGGTGTCCGGCGCGGGCGTGAAGTCACGGCCGGAGGCGGCGGCCACCTCACGCAGGAACGCCCGGCGGAAGTCGTCGTTCTCCAGCGCCCCGTGCCAGGTCGTCCCCCAGGCGGTACCGGACCGGCAACCGTCCAGGAACGGCTCCGCCCCCTCGTCGGGCGTCACCACGCCGTGGTGGATCTCGTAGGCGGCCACGCGGCAGCCGTACGCCTCGCCCACCGGGCGGCCCAGCGTCTTGTCCGGAGCGAACTCCACCTCCGCGGGCAGCAGCCCGAGACCTTCCACCAGCCCGGCGCCCGACTCGACGTCGTCGCGGATGCTCCGGGCCAGCATCTGGTAGCCGCCGCAGACGCCCAGCACCACCCGGCCGCGCAACGCCTCGGCCAAGCCGCGGGCCCGCAGCCACGCCAGGTCGGAGACCGTGGCGCGGGAGCCCGGCAGCACCACCAGATCGGCGTCGTCCAGCTCGGCGGGGGACGTCACGAAGCGCACCACCACCCCCGGCTCGGCCGCCAGCGCGTCCACGTCGGTGAAGTTGGAGATGCGCGGCAGCCGGACCACCGCCACCCGCAGCGTCTGCCTGCCGTACGGCGTGCGCGCCGCGGCCGTCGGCCGGCCGTCCAGGGCCAGGGAGTCCTCGACGTCGAGCCAGAGGCCGTCCAGCCACGGCAGCACCCCGTACACCTCGCGGCCGGTCAGCTTCCTGAGCATGTCGAGGCCCGGCTCGAGGAGCTCGCCCGCCCCCCGGAACTTGTTGATCACGAATCCGGCGACGAGCGCCTGGTCGGCGGGCTCCAGCAGCGCCACCGTCCCGTAGAGCGAGGCGAAGACCCCGCCCCGGTCGATGTCCCCGACCACGACGACCGGCAGGTCCGCGGCCCGCGCCAGGCCCATGTTGGCGATGTCGCCGCGGCGCAGGTTGATCTCCGCGGGACTGCCCGCCCCCTCGCAGACCACCACGTCGTAGCGGTCCCGCAGCCGCGCCAGCGCCCCGACCGCGATCTCCCGGAGGTGGTCCTTGACCTGCCAGTACTCCATCGCGTCGACGTCGGCGAGCGGCCGGCCCATGACCACCACCTGGCTGCGCCGGTCGCTGCCCGGCTTGAGCAGGATCGGGTTCATGTCCGCGCTCGGCTCCAGCCCGCACGCGGCGGCCTGCACCGCCTGGGCCCGGCCGATCTCCGCGCCGTCGGCGGTGACGAAGGAGTTGAGCGACATGTTCTGCGCCTTGAACGGCGCGACCTTGACCCCCCGCCTCGCCAGCCACCGGCAGATCCCGGCGGTGACGACGCTCTTGCCCGCGTCGGAGGTCGTCCCGGCGACCAGCAGCGCGCCTCTCATCCCCTGTGCCCGCCCTTCCCTCCGGCCGCCGTCCCCGGCGCCGGGCTCCGCCGTACTCCGCCCGGGATCGCCTCCCGCACCGGGCGGAGTACGGCACCGCCGCCTCCCTCCCGGCCCGGGAACGCCCCGGCACGGCCGCGCGGCGCCGTATCCCGTCCTCCTCCCGGACCGGAACCGTGCCGGCCCGGGACCATGCCGATCCGGGACCGTGCCGGCCCGGTCGCGCGGCGCCGCGGCCCGTCCGGCGCGGCGGTCACCCGCGCAGCGCGACGAGGACGGCGATCCCCGCAGCGGCGAACCCTACCGCGCGCGCCAGCCGTACCGAGCGTCGGATGTCCGCGGCCGACGGCCTGGGCCCGTCGCCCATCTCCGGCCGGTGCTCGGTGCGGGTCCCGTAGACGTTCACGCCACCGAGCGTGACGTCGAGCGCACCGGCGAACGCCGCCTCGCACCGGCCCGCGTTGGGGCTGGGGTGGCGGTGGCCGTCCCTGCCCAGCACGGCCGCCGCCCGCCGGGCCGAGCCGCCCACGAGCGGGGCACCGAGGGCCGCGAGCAGCCCGGTGAGGCGGGCCGGTACGGCGTTGGCGACGTCGTCGAGCCGGGCCGCGGCCCAGCCGAACCGCTCGTAGCGGGCGTTGCGGTGCCCGACCATCGCGTCCAGGGTGTTGACCGCCCGGTAGGCGAGCAGGCCGGGGACCCCGGCCACCGCCCCCCACACCAGCGGCGCCACCACGGCGTCGGAGGTGTTCTCCGCGACCGACTCGACCGTGGCGCGGGCCAGCCCGGCCTCCTCCAGGTGGGACGGGTCCCGCCCGCACAGGTGCGGTAGCCGCCCCCGCGCCCCGGCGAGGTCGCCGGCCTCCAGGAAGTCCGCCATGGCCGCCCCCTCCCGGCCGAGCGTGGTCCCGCCCAGCACCGCCCAGGTGGCCGCGGCGCTCACCGCGCCCCGCGCCCACGGGTTGCGCGACCGGGAGGCGGCGGCGCCGAGCAGCGCGACGGAGCCGACGCAGAGGACGACGTGGACGGCGCCGGCGGCGCGGGTGTCGCCGTACGTCCGGCGCTCCAGCGCGGCGGCGGCCGTGCCGAACAGCGCGACGGGGTGGCCGCGGCGCGGGTCGGCGAAGACCGCGTCGAGCGCGACCCCGGCGAGCATGCCGAGCGCGTGGGCCTTCCCGCCGAGGGGCGCGCTCCCCACGGGCTTCACGGTCTTCAGGAATCTACTGGTCTTCACGGTCTTCACGGTCTTCACGGTCTTCACGGTCTTCGCGGGCACGGCCGTCTTCCTGGACGAGATGGGCACTTGCTAGACGAGGTGGACGTGGAGGTCGTCCTGGTGGGCGTCGAGCCAGGCGGCCGCCCGGCGGATGCGCTCCCCCGCGCCCTCGGCCCACATCCGGGCCCAGCCGCCGCCGGTGGCGGCTCTGGCCCGCATGATGACGTAGGACCGGCTGAAGCGGAGCCGGGCCAGGTCGAGGAGACGGCGGCGGTCACGGGACGGCAGGCCGTACGCGTCGCAGAACAGGCGCAGCCGCGGCCCTGCCCGCAGGTCCCGCTGGATAGGGTCGAGATCCATCGGGTCGGCGAGGGGCGCCCAGTGGCGCAGAGCGGTCACCACGTCGAACAGCCGGGTCGTCGGCCGGGCCAGGTCGAAGTCGATGAGCGCGTACGGCCGGCCGTCGCGGAAGAGCACGTTGTCGAGATTGACGTCGCAGTGGCCGACCAGTTCGGGGGGCCGGTCGTCGTTGGACCCGTCCTCCCAGAGCGCGTCACGGGGCGGCCGGAAGGTCGCGGCGGCGTCGTGAAAGCGCCGCAGCAGCCCGGCCAGGGCGGCCAGGGCCTCGTCCGTCACCGCGTACGGCGGGAGCGGGCGGATCCCGGACTCGCCCTCGAGATAGGTGAGGACCTCCCGCCCCCGCTCGTCGATGCCCAGCACCCGGGGCGCCCCGTCGAACCCCGCGGCCTCCAGGTGCCGCAGCAGCGCGTGCACGGACGGCGTGGACGGCCGGGTGGGCCTGCGCACGGTGTCGCCGACGCGCACCACCCCTTCCGTCACATCACCGCCCAGCAGGGGGATCTCCGCGCGGGACGTGGCGACGAACATGGCAATTGAGCCTAGACCTGTCCATCCGGTGATCGCGCCTGTTCCCTCCTGTTTCCGGCCGGGTTCCGTCCTGTTTCCGACCCGGCCGGTGACCCGGTCGCACTCCCGCGGGGCGGGTCCCGGACGGCCGGAGACACTCCCGCCGGGCAGGCCGGTCCCTCTGGAGGAGTGCCGCCCCCGCCGCCGTTCCCCCCGTCCGGAGCCGCTCTCCCCTCCCGGGGCGCACCGCCCGGACAGTGCTCCGGCGCTCCCCGGAGGGTGATCTTCACGACACGGTGAGAAAACCGATGCATGGGCACTCGCCGGATCATGCACAATTAGGCAGGAGCGCCCTTAGCTCAGCTGGATAGAGCACCGGACTTCTAATCCGACGGTCGCAGGTTCGAATCCTGCAGGGCGCGCTTTTGATCATGGTCTGACCTGCGAAAACTCGGAGGACAGACCTGTACCGCTTCAAAATCCATCACGTAGGGCTTGAGCTGGGCGTTCTCCGGAACGGCTACGCGGCTCGGTGGTACTCGTTGATCAGCCCGCCGAGCACCTTCCGGCGTTCGACCCGGCCTTCCATCGGCACAACAGCCTGCCCGTCATGATCGGGTGGCCGCTGCGCACGGGACTGGTGCGGCCGATGCCCGCTGTAATGAGCGGCATACTCGCTCAGCACCGACCGCAGATGCCGTTCGCTGTAGATCAGCATGCGGTCGGTGCACTCGGCCCGTACGGTGCGCACCCACCGCTCGGCATAGCAGTTGGCCCGCGGTGTGCGCGGCGGAGTCTTGACCACCGTCACGCCCGCGCCGGCGAAGACCTCATCGAAGACATCAGTGAACTTGGCATCTCGGTCGCGGATGAGGAAGCGAAACGAGCCGATCCGGGTCCCCAGGTCCATGAGCAGATTGCGGGCCTGCTGAGCCGTCCAGGCTCCGGTCGGATGGGCGGTCAACCCGAGGATGTGCACGCGCCGGGTGGCCACTTCCATGACGAACAGCACGTACAGACGCTTCAAGAAGACCGTGTCGACGTGGAAGAAGTCGACGGCCAGCAGCCCTTGTGCCTGGGTGCGCAGGAACGTTCGCCAGGAGGTGTCGACGTTTCGGGGAGCCGGGCCGAAGCGCCTGCCTCGCAGGATCCGGCGTACGGTCGCCTCGCTGACCTGGTAGCCGAGCCGGACCAGTTCACCATGCACCCGGCGATATCCCCAGACCGGGTTCTCCCGCGCCAGGCGCACCACCAGGTCCCGGATCTCCTTGCTCGTCCTCGGCCGTCCGGACCGGTGCGGATACGTCCACCGATCTCGGACCAGGCGGCGGTGCCAGGCCAGCAGGGTGCCCGGCGTCACCAGCCGGTGAGCCCGCGCTGCGGGTGGTAAAAGCCGTGCCAGCGCGGCCAAGATCGCCCGATCGGCCCAGTCCGGCTTCGGCCGGGTGGCTTGCCTCCGCAGTACCGCCACCTCATGCCGCAACACCATGATCTCGGCGTCCTTCGCCGCCTCGCCTCGGCTCAGCAGCACCAACCAGCCGAACAACCGAATCGTGATCAGATACAGGAGACGGAGAGACACGAGAACCGATCTTGCCCGTACCACCGCATCAGGTCGATCCGCAGGTCAAGCACCCTGCGACAACTTTTGAAGCGGTACAGGTGCGGCTTCGGGTGGCTGTCCCACCGTCGCGTGTTTTTCCTGGTCAGCCGTCTGGTCATCATGGTCACGGCGGCCCCGTTCAGGTGTGCCTCGCTGTGCTCGGGCTTGCGTTCGTGTTATTCCGCTGCCGTGATTATCCCGATGGCGGTCGCGGTCACTGTGGCGCCGGGCCACCTCAAGAGGCAGGGACCGACGGAAGAGGGCCCAGATCGCGGATGACCCCGGCCAAGGCCCGGATGGGCTCGCTCTCAGCCTCGCTCCGCCACACCAGCGCGTACGACAGCGGCTCCATATCGGTGACCGGCAGGTAGGCGATGTCCGGCCGTACCCAGTAGCGGATGACGTGGGCGGGGAAGAGCACGACAAGCCCGCCCATGCTGGCGAGGGTCATGGCCTCTTCCGCGTCCCGCACCACGGGACCGCGCTCGATCTGACGGCCTCGCCGGGTAAGCCGTGGGGCGTAGGCGTCGTACCAGTAGCCGGGCCCGGTGTCGGCGTGCGGGTGTTGGAAGTCGGAGACCATCTCCAGCGAGACCGACGCGCGCGGGGCGAGCTGGTGGTCGGTGGCGACGGCCAGCACGCGCTGCTCGGCGAACACGACCGGCCCCACGGTGAGGTCGGGTTCGTCGACGGGGAGCCAGCTCACCAGGACGTCGATGTCTCCGCGCCGCAGCGCGGGAAAGGCTTCGCCCACCTGGGCGCTGTGGACGCGCAGCTTCCACAGCGGGTGGCGCAGGCGAAAGACGTCCCAGTAGGGGCGCAGGTCGTGGGCGTTGAGCGGGAGCATGCCGACCCGCAGGATGCCGGTGATGCCCTGGCCGGCGAGCTGGGCGCGTTCCATGCTGTCCTTCAGCCCGGCATACAGCGGCCGGAGGTCGTCCCGGAGCTGCCGCCCGACCTGTGTCAGCCGAACCGTGCGGTTGTTGCGCTCGAACAGCGGAGCGCCGACCTGCCGTTCCTGCTTCTGGATCGCCTGGGTGACGCGAGCGGGTGACAGACACAGCCGGGTGGCGGTGCGGCCGAAGTGCAGTTCCTCGGTCAGGGTCAGGAAGATCTCGATGTCCCGCAGTTCCACGCCTGACCTGCTCCGTTCACTCCCACTGAAGGTGATCTTTCGAGGTTCGTCGTTGTTCTGGGTGTTCACCGTACTTGATCCTCGATGCGTACGATTCGCCTGGTCGAGGGAGCACGTGGATGGACGTCCTGGTTTGCGGTGCCGGCATCGCCGGGGCTGCACTGGCGTACTGGCTGCGCCACCACGGGTTCACCCCGACCGTGGTGGAGCGCGCCCCGCGGGTGCGCGCGGGCGGGTATGCGGCGGGCCTGCGCGGCGAGGCGCTGGACGTGCTGGACCGGATGGCCCTGCTGGAGCGGGCCGAAGCGCTGGACCTGCGGCTGGGTGATACGGCGATGGCGGACGAGTGCGCCGCGCTGCCCGTGGCGGTCCGTGCGGGCGATCTGGAGATCCTCGGGGACGACCTGGCCGGCCTGCTATACCAGGCCACCCGCCGGGATGTCGAGTATGTCTTCGGCGACTCGATCGCCACACTGGAGCAGACGGTCGGCGACGTGCGGGTCACCTTCGACCGGGGCCGACCGCGGCGCTTCGACCTGGTGGCCGACGCTGACGGGCTGTATTCACGGACCCGCTCGCTGGTTTTCGGGCCGCCCGAGCGCTTTGTCCGGAACCTGGGCCTCTACACGGCGGTCTTCGGCCTGCCCGGCCATTTCGGCGCCGAAGACGGCGGCCGGGTCCACCGCGTACTGGGCAAGGCGGCCGCGGTGCCCGGCACCCGCGACGGCGCCCGAGCCCGGTGTGCGGCGCCGGCCTCGGGCCGCGGCGCCTCCCAGGCGTTGATCAGCGCCTACATCCTGGCCGGCGAGCTGGCCGCCGGCGGCGGCCACGCGCGGGCGTTCGCCGCCTACGAGCGGGAGATGCGCGGCTTCGTCGCCGAGCACCAGCACCTGGGGCGCGAAGGCGCCGACCAGTTCTTCCTGAGCACACCTCCGCAGGAGGGGCTCGATCGCACGACGGCGGCCCGCCCGCACGTGATGCGGCTGAAGGACTATGTCCCCGGCTTCGCCGCGGAGCGGCCTTCACCCGGCCGGGCCGCCCGCTGACCTGGCGCTGCCGTGTCAGCGGCGGCGTCAGGGCGGCGACGGCCCGATGTCGGGCCATTCGCGAGGGTGAATGCACGAACGCCGGATCTGAACGGAACCGGCGGACCAATCATGACGACAAGGAGATAAGGATCATGGCAATCGGCGGAAACGGCTTCTCCGAGCAAGGGCTGCGCAGGCTGCGTGAGGTGCTGGCACGGCATGTCGACTCGGGGAAGATCCCCGGCTTGGTGGCCCTGGTCAGCCGCGGCGGCCAGACCCACGTGGAGACGCTGGGCACGATGCGGCACGACGGCGGCGCGCCGATGCGCCGCGACACGATCTTCCGGATGGCCTCCACCTCCAAGCCGGTCTCGATCGCGGCGGCGATGGTGCTGCTGGACGAGTGCCGACTGCGGCTGGACGACGTGGTCGACCCGTGGCTGCCCGAGCTGGCCGACCGGCAGGTGCTCAAGAGCATCAACGCCGAGCTGGACGCTATCGTGCCGGCGCGCCGCCCGGTCACCGTCCGCGACGTGCTGACCTCCACCTTCGGCCTGGGCATGGACATGACCGCGCTGGGCACCCCGATCCTGAACGCCATCTTCGAGCGGGGGCTCACCCCGAACCTGCCGACCGAGGTTCCGGAGCAGGACGAGTGGATGCGCCGCCTGGGCGAACTGCCCCTGATGCACCAGCCCGGCGAGCAGTGGCAGTACCAGATCAGCAGCGACCTGGTCGGCGTGCTGGTGTCCCGGGTGACCGGCCAGAGCTTCGAGGACTTCCTGCGCGAGCGCATCTTCGAGCCCCTGGGCATGAAGGACACCGGCTTCCACGTACCCGCCGACCAGATCGACCGGCTGCCCACCCTGTACGCCCCCGACCCCGCCACGGGCGAGTTCCTCGCGTGGGACGAACCCGAGGGCGGCAGGTGGAGCAAGCCCCCGGCATTCCAGGGCGGCGGTGGCGGCCTGGTCTCCACCGCCGACGACTACCACGCCTACTTCCGGATGCTACTCAACGGTGGGGTTCACGAGGGCCGGCGGATCCTGTCGCGGCCGGCGGTGGAACTGATGACCACCAACCGGCTCACCCCGGAGCAGAACGCCGCCCGTACCGCGCTGGCCCGCAACGCCGTGCACATCTCCTTCGGCCAGGGCCAGCAGGGCGGCTGGGGCCTGGGCATGGCGGTGCGCACCTACCGCGGCGACTACGCCCCGATCGGCCAGTTCGGCTGGGACGGCGGCAGCGGCACCTCCGCCTACGCCGACCCGGCCAACCAGCTCACCGGCATCCTGCTCTGCCAGCTCGGCTACAGCGTGCCCAACCCCGCCCACCTGATGAGCGACTTCTGGACCACCGTCTACCAGGCTCTCGAAGACTGATGCGAGGAGTGAGTGTCATGCGTGTCTGGTTCATTACGGGCGCGTCCAGGGGACTGGGCAGGGCGTTCGCGGAGGCTGCGCTGAGCAGGGGAGATCGCGTCGTGGCCGCGGCCCGCGACATGGCGCCGCTGGAGGGCCTGCGGGCCCGCCATCCCGACACCCTGGCGTGCGTTCCGCTCGACGTCTCCAACCGCGCCGCGGTGCACGAGGGTGTGGATCGGGCGGTGGCCGCGTTCGGCAGACTCGACATCGTGATCAACAACGCCGGCGCGATGTTGTACGGCATGGTTGAAGAGGCCACGGAGACCCAGATCCGAGCCCACTTCGACGTCAACGTCCTCGGGCAGATCTGGGTCACCCAGGCCGTGCTGCCCCACCTGCGCGCCCAGGGCTCGGGCCACATCCTCCTGGTGACGACGATGGGCACGGGCGGCGGGATGGCCTCGGCCGGCCTGTACGCGGCCGGCAAATCGGCCATCGACTCCCTCGGCCAG
Source organism: Planomonospora corallina (assembly GCF_042650625.1). Classification (NCBI taxonomy): domain Bacteria; kingdom Bacillati; phylum Actinomycetota; class Actinomycetes; order Streptosporangiales; family Streptosporangiaceae; genus Planomonospora; species Planomonospora corallina. The sequence continues at coordinate 41,257 of NZ_JBHSBM010000047.1, read as the reverse complement.
GCGCTGGCCATGGAGGTCGAACCCTTCGGCGTCAAGGTCACCATCGTCCAGCCGGGCGGCTACGACACCGGCCTGTTCACGATCGGCACGACGGCCACCACGCCCGACCCGGCGTACGACCCGCTGCGGGCGAAGCTGACCGAGATGTGGGGCGACGAAGCTGCTCCCGACCCGAGCACGGCCGCGCCGGTCGTCATGCGGCTCGTGGACCTGCCCGACCCGCCCCTGCGGCTGATCGTCGGCAGCCGGTCCTTCGATCTGGTTCAGCAGATGAACCAGGCCAGGGCCGAAGAATACCGCGCCTGGGAACACCTCAGCCGCCTGGCACCCGGCTGACAGCTCCGTCCCGATTCGCGCGTTCCGACGCGACGAACGACACGATCGAAAGGTCATAGATGATAAAGCACCACGATGCCGCACGGCCCGCGGAAGAAGACCTGCGAGAAGAGCGGCCGGCGGGGGACGCCGACGTGATCGTCGTGGGGGCCGGTCCGACGGGTTTTATGCTGGCCGCCGAGCTGCGCCTGGCCGGAGTGCGGCCGCTGGTCCTGGAACGACAGCCGCGCCCCCGCGACACCCCGAAGGCCGGGGGTCTGGGCGGGCAGATCCTGGAGCTGCTGCGCTACCGGGGCTTGCTGGAACGTTTCGAAGCGGCCTGCACCGGCCCTGCGCCGGCTCCCCGGTTCCCGTTCGGCGGCGTGCACCTGGATTTCACCCAGCTGCCGGATCCCCCGATGCGCGCCCTGCCGCTGCCGCAGCAACTACTCGAGCGGCTGCTCGGCGAACGCGCAGGCGAACTCGGCGTCGACCTCCGGCGAGGACACGAGGTGACCGGGGTAAGCCAGGGCGACGACGCGGTCACCGTGGACGTGCGCGGCCCGGACGGCCCTTACCGGACGAGCGCGCGGTACCTCGTGGGGTGCGACGGCGCGCACAGCCGCATCCGTGACTGGGCTGGCATTCCGTTCCCCGGCACCACCTATCCCGAGGTCAACCGCCTGGCCCAGGTCACCCTGCCCCACACGGTCACCGTTCTGGGCAACGGCGATCTCGGCGTCCCCGGCTTCGGCAGGATCCGCGCCGGTTTCACCCGCACGAACCATGGCCTGCTCGGCGTCGGCTCCTCACCCGGCACCCAGTCCGTCTCCCTCTACACCATCGAGGACGAGAGCACCGAGTACGACGACGACGTCCCCATGACCCTGGCCGAGTTGCAGGACAGCGTCCACCGCGTGCTCGGCGCACACCTGCCCCTGGCCGGATCGACCCGGTTGTCCCGGTTCACCTTCAAGGCCCACCAGGCCGAGCGATACCGTGCCGGTCGCATCCTGCTCGCCGGCGACGCGGCGCATCTGTTCCCCGCCACCGGAGTGGCGCTCAACGCCGGCATGCTGGACGCGGTCAACCTGGCCTGGAAGCTGGCCGCCGACCTCCACGGCACGGCCCCGGCCGGCCTGCTGGACACCTACCACACCGAACGTCACCTGGCCGGCGCCCGCACCCTGCTGCACACCCGAGCGCAGGTAGCCCTGCGGCGCGGGCACGACGCGGCCGCCGAAGCACTCCGCGACGTCTTCACCGAACTGCTCACCGACGAGCAGCCGCTACGCCGGATGGGAGCCCTCGTCGCCGGCACCGACATCCGCTACCCGATGCCCGGCTCCCACCTCCACCCGCTGACCGGCACCTTCGCCCCCGACCTCACCCTGCACACCGACCAGGGCGTCACCAGCATCGCCGACCTCCTGCACGCCGCCCGGCCCGTCCTCCTCGACCTGGCCGACCGCCCAGAGCTCCGCCAGATCGCCCGGGACTGGCGGCATCTCCTCAACCTCCACACCGCCAAGACCGACGATCGGCCGGCTGACGCGCTGCTGATCCGCCCGGACGGCCACGTCGCCTGGGCCGCCGACCTCGACGAATCCACAGACAGCGCCATGCCCACGCTGCGCGAGGCACTCTCCGCATGGTTCGGAACGCCTTGAAACAGGGTCGCGTCCTCGGAGCGGTGTAAAAGCTCGACGAGGTAGGTGCCGTGGGCTGATCTTAGGCGGCTGTCGTTTCGGGTGTCGAGTCGGTGGTCGGGACGGTGGCCGGACGGAGCCGGCTGGGCGGGGCCAGCAGGGCCCGGCGCAGGTCCTGCAGAGTGCGCAGCCCTTTGGATGTCATGGTGAAGCCGCGCCAGCCGCGGGCGGCCCGGTCGAGTACCGCCCAGACCAGGCTGACGCAGGAGGTCTCGCCGGGGAAGCGGCCGATGACCTTGACCCGGCGGCGGGTCTCGCCGAAGGTCCGCTCGATGAAGTTGGAGTGGCGGATGCGCTTGTGATGCTCGATCGGGAAGCGCAGGTAGGTCGTCAGCGAGGCGCGGTCGGCCAGCAGGCTCTTGCCGCCGCCGGGTAGCGCGCTCCAGGCCTCGGCGAAGGCGTCGATGCGGGCTTGGATGCAGGCGACCAGGTCTGGGCCCGGTTCGAACTCCCTGCCGTCCTGCTGCAGGCCGCTGGTGTCGAAGATGTCCCCGAAGGCGGCCTTGACGGTGGCCTGGTCGCCGGCGCTGACCTTCGACAGCACGTTGCGGCATTTATGGATCACGCAGCGCTGACGCAGGGAGGCCGGGAAGACCTGCTCGGCGGCGGTGATGAGGCCGGGGCGCCGTCGGAGACGACCAGCAGCGGCGGGCGCAGACCGCGTGCGGCCAGGTCGGTCAGGAAGTCGTGCCAGGCATCGGTGGACTCGGCGGCGGGCGGTGCCAAGCCGATGACGACGGGCTTGCCACCGGTGGTGATGCCCCAGGCGGCCAGGACCGGCTCGGCGCGCTGCCCGTCGTGCATCGTGAAGTGCGAGGCGTCCAGGAACAGGTAGTCCAGCTCGATGCCGGACAGGTCGCGCCGGCACCAGGTGTCGTACTCGGTGACGTGGCCTGGCAGATCGCCGGCACCGTCGACTTCGACAGCGCCGCCTCCGGGCCGAGGGCGTCGGCCAGGGCGCCCTCGACGTCGCGGACCGACAGGCCGCGCACGAACGAGGCGATGACCAGCGTCTCCAGCGCGTTGGTGCGCGTCACCCCGGTGCCGAACAGGCGGGAGGCGAACGCCTCGGTGGTGTTGCGCAGCTTCGGGCGGGCGATGGTGACCGGGCCGGTGGTGGTCTTGATGGTGGTCGGGCAGTGCCCGCCCGAGGTGGCCGGGCCGTGCGGCCTGCCGGCCGTCTTCGGCGGCGGTGGCGGCGCGCTGGTAGCGGGCGCGGCCGAGGAAGGCGTCCGCCTCGGCCGCGACGGCGGTCTGGATGATCAGGCGGGCACCGAGACGGGCGACGTCCTCGATGACCTCGATCAGGTCGCGGCCCTCGACGAACAGGGCGTCGATCTCGGCGCGGATGGCTTGGACGGGCGGTCGTGTGCGTGCCACGCGCGTAGGTCCTTGCGTAGTGCGAACTTTGGTCGGTTCAGCACGGCAACCTACGCTCGTTCTCTTTTACACCGCATCTCGGACGCGACCCTCGGCACGGAGCCGGCGTTGACCACAGCACCCGGCCGGACCATCCTGTACCGGGACCCGCTCCACCAGGCGGCGGGTGAGGTCGAGCAGGTGCGGCAGGCGCAGCACCCGGCCACCGCCGCCGGGTGGCGGGACATGCAACGGCTCCGTCCAGCGGGACGGAATCGAGCCGAACCCGTAGAGGGCGCCGGTGACCGCGGCGACGGTGTCGGTATCCCCGCCCAGGTCGACCGCGGCATGGAGTACCTCCTCGAAGGCAGAGGTGGTGCGCAGCGCCCACACCGCCGACCCCGGGCAAGGCCAGAAGGCGCCGTTGAACTCGGTCGCCAGGTCGGGGTGCCAGTGCAGGTCCAGGACGACGGCATACCGCTCCCGGTGCTCCGGATCGACGACGGCGAGGATCTCCGGCAGGGCCGCCAGCGGGTCGACACCGTCCAGAGCGAGACGCAGCAGCTCATGGAAGATCGCGGTGCCCTCCCACGCCGCTGGGTCGCCGTGGGTGAGCGCGGCCAAACGGCGACCGGCCTGCATCGTGGCCGCCCGCCCATCACGGGCGAAGTACACCGCCGAGCCGACGACCGCACCGGCGGCACGCTCCAGACGATCCATGACGGCAGACTACGAACCGGGAGAACCCTCGTTCCATCCCTTTTCCGTCGGCCGCAACCCCCCGTAATGCCGGTGGTCCCGATCGCGCGTGCTCGCGGCGTGCTCGCATGTCCCGGAACGCGCCGTCAGGGTCCGCCACGACTCGTCACCGGATCCGGGCGGAGTGCGGACGAAACGCCACCGAACGGCATCCGGGAACCCTGATCACCGCACCGGGCAACCGCCTTCTAATCCGACGGTCGCAGGTTCGAATCCTGCAGGGCGCGCTTTTGATCATGGCCTGACCTGCGGAAACTCGGAGGGCAGGCCTCTTCTGGAATGAAGTTCCGGCCCCTGCGTGCTCCTGGCGTGCTCGCGTGCACGCACCATGATCAAAGCGGGCTCGCAACTCCGCTCTCACCGGCCATTCAACCAGCGCGACCGCTCGACAGCATCAAGGCAGAAAGCAAGGCGGACGCACCGTCAAACAGGCGCGTGAGCTGCTGGGAGTTCTCCGGAGCGGCTACGCTGCTCGGTGGTGCTCGTTGATCATCCCGCCGAGCACCTTCCGGCGTTCGATCCCTCCTTTCAGAAGTACGACGGTCCGCTCATCATGATCGGGTGGCTGCTGCGCGCGGGACTGATGCGGCCGGTGGCCGTTGTTCGGTGAACTTGGTGTCTCGGTCGCGGATGAGGAAGCGGAAGGATCCGGCCCGGTCACCGGGTCCATGAGTAGGTTGCGGGCCTGTTGGGCCGTTCAGGCGCCGGTCGGGTGGGCGGTCACGCCGAGGATGTGCACGCGCCGGGTGGCTATTTCCATCACGAACAGCACGTACAGACGCTTCAGAGAAATCGTGTCGATGTGGAAGAAGTCGACGAGTGACAGCCCTTTCGCCGGGGTGCGCAGGAACGTTCGCCAGGAGGTGTCGGCGTCTCGGGGCACCGGGCCGATGCGCCGGTCCTGCAGGATCCGCCGCACGGTCGCTTCGCTCACGCGGTAGCCGAGTCCGACCAGCTCGCCGTGCACCCGGCGATGGTTCTCCCGCGCCAGGCGCAGCACCAGGGCCCGAAGCTCCTTGCTCATCCTCGGGCGGCCGGACCGGCTCGGATATGTCCACCGGCGTCGGACCAGACGCCGATGCCAGGCCAGTAAGGTATCCGGCGTCACCAGCCGCTGAGCCCGCAACCCGGGCGGCAGGAGTCGTGCCAGCGCGGACAGGAGTGCTCGATCGGCCCAGTCCGGCTTCGGTCGGGTGACCTGACGCCGTAACACCGCCACCTCATGTCGCAGCACCATGATCCCGGCGTCCTTGGCCGCCTCGCTCCGGCCCGGCAACACCAGCCAGCCGAATACCCGGATCATGAGTAGGCAAAGGAGATGGAGAGGCACGAGAACCGATCTTGCCCGTACCGCCGCATCAGGTCGATCCTCAGATCAAGCACCCTGCGACGACTTTTGAAGCGGTACACGCTCCCCTCTCAAGGAGCGGCACAAGAATCCAGGAATCCACCTTCACAGGACCCGGGGCAGACCATGGCCTCCGCGAAACCCGGCGCGTTTCACTCCGGCGCGGCTACCCGGCCCGGCGGGCGGGAACTGCGATGGCACGGCCGCTGGAGCGGCGAAACACACGGAACAGGCAGGCCGGTCGCAGGAGGGCGGACGGAGGATCGATGAGATTGGCCACGCGCAGGAAACGCCGGCCGAGTTCGGCGTCGTGCTCCGCTGCACGGTGAAACCGCTCCAGGTAGGCGTTGATCATCTTGATTTTGAGTGTTCGCCGTCCACGGACTCCTGGCAGCCGCAGGTCACCGCTGACCACGATGTCCCAGGGCCCGTCGACGACCCGGGCGATCGACCGGAACAACTCCCCTGCAGGCCTCTCCCGACCGGCCCATTCACCCAGCTTCAACGCCTCCACCGCGGCCACGCTCATCCCCTGACCATAGATCGGGTTGAAGGCGCACACCGCGTCGCCGATGACCGCCAGACCCCGGGGGAAACGGGGCAGCCGCTCATAACGCCGCCGCACGCTGGCCGGCGTGCGGTGATGGCGTCCTTCCTCCAGCGGCTCAGCGGAGGAGACCAGCTCGTGGATGTCCGGCGCCGGCAGCGACTTTGCATAGGTGACAAAACCCTCATAGTCGGACGGCGGATTATCACCGTACCCCCCAACGGTAACGATCCATCGATCATTCTCCATGGCCAGCGCTACTCCGGCACGAGGGATCGCCCGGGTGGCGGCCATGATGACCACCGGATCCCCGGCGAGGTCACCGGCACGCCGGCGAAGCACCCAGGTGGTATAGGTCAAATCGATTTCGACTCGTTCCTCCTCAGGCGCAGGAAAACCGAGTTCGCTCAGCCAGGCGGGAGTGCGCGATCCCCTGCCCGACGCGTCGACGACCAGGTCAGCACTGATCGTTTCGTCGGAGACGAGCCGGACACCGGTGACCCGATCACCGCTGTGGGTGAGGCCGAAGACCTGACTTCCGCCGATCACAGACACTCCGGGAAGTGCAGCGACCCGTCGCCGGATCTGACCTTCCAGGAGGAGACGGCTGACCAGGAGCCCGGGCATGCCACCAGGTGCCGGCGCGAGGCGGCGTCCCTCGTTGATCCATCGGCAGTCGGCCTGCAGATCTCCGCCGAACGCCCCACGAGCCGTCAATTCGGCGGTGAGACCGGGCAGCAGTAACTCCATGACCTCCAGGCCCCGCGCCAGGAGCCCGTGGGCGTGTTTACTCTGCGCCGTGCCGCGGCGGTGAACATCCTCCTCGGGCAATTCGTCCCGCTCCAACACGGTGACCCGCTCCGCGAGCCCGCTGAGCGCGGCGGCGGCCAGAAGCCCGGACACACTGGCCCCGATGATGACGACGTGCTTCACGGTCTCTCCGAGGGAGTGGGGGAATTCCTGTCTCAGGATGGCTCGGCCCCCGGCGGCTTCGCACCCTTGAGCTTGCTGTCCCACTCCCGGGCTCGTTCTGGACCCGCTCCATAAGGCGCCGGGTGAGGTCGAGCAGGTGCGGCAGGCGCAGGATCCGGCCGCCCCGCCGGGTAGCGGCACGTGCAGCGGCTCCGTGCAGCGGACCGGGATCGCGCCGAGCCCGTACACGGCGCCGGCCAGGCCGCCCGTGACCGCGGCCACGGTCTCGGTGCCCCCGCCCGGATCGACCGCGGCGCGCAGCGCCTCCTCGAAGGCGGAGGTGGTGCGCACCGCCCACACCGCCGACCCCAGGCAGGGCCAGACCGCGCCGTTGAACTCGGTCGCCCGGCCGGGGTGCCAGGCGGGGTCCGGGGCAAGGCGCACCAGCTCGTGGAAGACCGCGGTGCCCTCCCCCGCCGCAGGATCACCGTGGGTGAGCGCGGCCAGACGGCGACCGGCCCCCATCGTGGCCGCCCGTCACGGGCGGAGTACACCGCCGAGGTCGTCGCCCGCATCAGCGCGCCGTTGCCGGCCGCGCGATGACCGCTGCGGTAGTGGGCATCAGCGGCCTGATCCCACGGTAGGCCGCGGCTCAGCACGTCCCGGTCTGCAACCCGATGTCCTTGGGGCGCCGGCCGCCCACCGCAGGAAGCGGGCGAAGACGTCCGGCAGGTCCAGGCCGCCGCGCTCCAGCAACGACTCGGCCGCGTGCACGGCCATCTGCGTGTCGTCGGCGGCCTCCCCCGCCTCCCAGCCGCCACCCCCGCGCATCTCCCCACCGGCACCCGGCACCGGGAACCGCGCGGAGAACACCCCCGCCGGGCCGAACTCGAACGGGGCCCCGAGAGCGTCGCCCACCGCCGAGCCGACGACCGCACCGGCGGCACGCTCCAGACGATCCATGACGGCAGGCTACGGACCAGGGAAACCCTGGTTCATCCCTTTTCCGCCCGCCGTACCCCACCGTGATGCCGGCGGCCCCGATCACGCGTGCTCGCGGCGTGCTCGCATGTCCCGGAACGCACCGTCAGGACCCGCCACGACCCGCCATCGGGTCCGGGCGGAGCGCGGACGAAACGCCACCAACCGACATGCGGAAACCCCGATCACCACCATGGATAACCGCCTTCTAATCCGACGGTCGCAGGTTCGAATCCTGCAGGGCGCGCTTTCGATCATGGACTGACCTGCGAGAACTCGGAGGACAGGCCTCTTTGCGGAATGAAGTTCCGGTCCCTGCGTGCTCGTGGCGTGCTGACCCCGATGGTGTCCGAGAACACGACCATCGTGGCATGACGATCCAGAAACGCGACTCCACAGAACCTCGGGCAGCCCAACAGCCTCCTCGAAACCCGGATCGGTTCGATAGCCCGGACGTGAGGGCATGAGAGCCGAGGCGGGACACCGATGGGTCAGGACACCGGATGGGGTGGGCTTCCCCTCCGCTTCCGCACCGCAGGCGACCTCCCCTCAGGGCCGGCCGCATTCCGCAGGGCAGAACCCGGCCTCGGGGTAGCGTGATGACGGCCCCTCCAGCAGGGACTGCCGCCGTGACTTCAGGTGCTGGTCGAGGAAGGCCGCCACGTACGTGCGAGTGAGCTCGGCGGAGCGCGCCGCGGGCAGGACGACCCGGGAGGGCCTGATGCCGAGGGCGTCCGCCAGCAGCGGCAGGTCGGTGAAGGAATGGTGTTCGGCACGCGACAGCACGAGCCAGCGTTTCCACCCGGTCAGCAGCTTCCAGTCGCGGTCCCAGGAGGTGTCGCGGCCTCCGGGGACGTGCTGCGGCGCACCCAGGAACATGAACGGCCGGGAGAAGCCGCTCCTGGGGATCCGGGCGTAAGTGGTGCCGTCCATGTCGATCCCGGCGCGTACGCGGGGGTCCTCCACCATGGTCGCCAGGGCGGCGGCACCGCCGATCGACTGACCTGCCATCGCGATCCGGGAGCGGTCGATCACCTTGGAGCCGTCCCACTCCGATGGCAACCGGTCGAGGACGAAGGAGACGTCGGCCGCCCGCCCCTGGACCACACCTGCGCCGAAACCCGGGTCGGTGTCGCTGTCACAGGCGAGGCATTCGGCGACCCGCCCGCCGGCGAGGGTCGTGGCGTAGCTCTCGTAGGGGTGGTCGATCCCGGCCACGACGTACCCGCGGCTGGCCAGGTCCTCGGCCAGGGACGTGAGCGTGCTCACCGGCTTGGTGAAGCCGGGAGAGAGCACCACCAGCGGGAGCCCCCGCCCCGCGGGGTCGGCGTCTTCGAGGGCGTTCGTCCGGGTCCTGCTCAGCGTGTCGTACGGCACGCCGGCGATCCTCGAGCGTTTCAGGAAGAGCTCCGACTCCTTCGCCGTCATGTACGGCGCGCGCCGCCCGTCCCGCTGCCCGGTCGGATACCACAGGGTGACCTTGAGCTCTCTGGCACCGGCGTCGGGGTTCCAGGGGTCGGGGCGGGAGGTGTCCTTCAGGTACAGGGCGGTGGTGCCGACCGGGTGGGCACCGGTGGGGGCGGGCAGGGTGGCGGGGCCGGTCGGCGTGGCCGACGGGACGGCGGACCGGGGCGGTGCGGGTGCGGAGCAGGCGGACGCGGCGAGGACGGCCAGTCCCGCGGCGACCACCAGGAGCTGTCTCACGGAGAAGTCCATTCACTGGTGCGGTCACGTGTGCAGCAGGGCCAGGGCCTTGGCCAGGGCGGGGTCGCGCCCGGCGGCCGCGTCCTTCGGGGTCAGGGGCACGTGGTGGTCGGGCGGCACGCCGATCCGGTCGATCACCTCCCGGCCGGGTCCCAGGTGGTGCCTGGTGGGGAAGGCCAGCAGGGTGTTGTTGGCGAGCAGGTACGACTGCGCCGGGCCGGAGATCATCCCGGCGGTCCTGGTGCCGACCAGCCGGCCGGCGCGCAGGTCCTTGACCGCGGCGATGAAGTGCTCGCAGGCCGAGGCGCAGCCGCGGTCGGTGAGCACCACCAGCGGCAGGCCGAGCAGCTCGACGGTGTCGTCGGTCCACGCGGTCTCGCACCTGCCGTCCGCGGTGCACTGGTAGGCGGTGGCCTTGCCGTGGACGAAGGCGCTCACCAGCCGGGTCGCCTCCGAAGGGCTGCCGCCGCCGTTGCCGCGCAGGTCCAGCACGAGGCCGGACAGCGTCCGGCCGGTGCGCAGCCGGGAGACGGCTCTGAAGACCCTGTCGGCGGAGTCGGAGGAGAACCCGCGCAGCCGTACGTAGGCGATGTCGTCGTCCAACAGCTGCGACTGCACCACCCGCAGGGCGGCCGGGTCCTGCGGGTAGAGGCCGGGTGTGAGCGTGACGGTCCAGCGGCGGCCGGTGCTCTGCCGCAGCAGCCGCAGCCGGACCGGGCGAGCCTGCGGGTACCGCGGGTAGAGGGCGGCGATCGCGGGGGTGGCCTCGCCGTCGGCGAAGGGCGCCGATCCGTTGACCGATTCGATGATGTCGCCGGGGCGCAGGCCGGCGGCCTGCGCGGCGCCGCCCTGCACGGTGGTGACGAACAGCGGGGGGAGAGCGGTGCCGAGGGCGCCGGTCACCTGCAGGTCGGTGACGTTCGCCTGGAGGCCCAGGCCGTAGCCGTCGCCGTCGTAGGAGTCGGGCGGCCTTTTGATGTCGTGCGCCCAGCGGGCGTGGTCGTCGCCGAGGGCGGCCACGACGGCCTCGAGGGTGACGACGGCCAGCTTGCCGCCCAGGTCGGGGACCTGGGCGGTGATCTTGCGGTAGGCGGCCTCGAAGGCGGCCCAGTCGGCTTTGCGGTCACCGGTCAGCGCCGGCATGGTGGCCTCGGGCACGTCGCGCCCGTTGCGGTTGAGCTCCTGTGTCAGGGCGGTGAACCCGGCGGTCAGCAGCGTGCGGGCGTCGAGCGTGGCGCCGCTGTAGTAGGTGCCGAGGATGCAGAAGTACGCCTGCTCGATGACGTCGATCGTGGTGGGCGTCTCCGCCCCGAGGGCCCCCGAGGGCCGTGCGCAGGCCGTACCGGCCGCCGTGCCCGCCTCGACGCGCGGCGGCCTCGGCGTCGTACAGGCCGCCGCCATCAGGAGGACGAGCCCGGCGGCCACGGTCCTGACGGCGGTCATGCGCCCTCCTCCGCCGGTCGCCCGGCCGGGGGTGCCGTGTCCGCCGACGGCCTCGGTCGGCCCGGTCATGACAGCCGCCTGCGGATCCACCAGAAGCAGAACCACGTGAGGCCGGCCGTGAGCAGGGCGTAGATCCCGGTCTCGATCCACTGGAAGGGCCAGAAGCGTTCGAGGGGCTGGTAGGTCGCCTGTTGCCGGTAGCCGAGCCGGTTGACCTCGGCTATGCACGTGCCGAAGCCCGATGCTCCCGCTGTCGGCGCGCAGGGTCCCGACGTCGTGGAGACCTCCTTGATGGCGCCGGGGGCGTCGTTCTCGGCGATCGTGCGTCCGGACGGATCGAGGATGCCGGTGGAGAGGACCCAGGCACCCGCATGGCCGGGAACGGCCGGTCTCAGGCGGATCGTCATTGACTCGCCTTCACCTCCGCCTTCCTCCCGGTCGATGCTGATGCCGTCCACGTTCGCCTGGACGAGTTCGAAGGTTCCCGTGACCGGGGGCATCAGGTGAGGGCGGACCAGCATCGGCATGGCGAGCTGGATCGCGACGAACGCGGCCAGGGTGAGGGCCATGGCAGGCAGCGTACGGCGCACCAACATGCCCACGCTCACGCCCAGGACGAAGGCGAAGGCCGCATACCCCATCGGGGCGATGCCGCGCGCGCCGAACACCAGGGGGGCCATCAGGGCCAGGTCCTCCGGAGCCGACTTGTCCAGGGGGTCGGACCACCAGGTCACCATGAGGCCGCACAGGCCGGCGGCGGCCACGGCCGCCAGGCCGGTGAGCCCGAGCTTGACCGCCAGCCAGCGGCCGCGGGTGACGCTCTGGTTCCACACCAGCAGGTGCGTGTCCGCCTCCAGTTCGCGGGTGATCATCGGCGCCCCCCAGAAGAGTCCGATCAGCGCCGGCAGGAGCAGCACGATGAGGCTGGCGGCCATGAAGGGAGAATCGTGCGCGCCGAAGAACCGGTCGAAGAAGCGGCCGCAGGTGTCGTCCTGGACACAGGAGGTGATCCCGGCGGAGTAGCCGGAGGCCAGGTCCGGGCCGGTGAGGGCCAGCACGGCGGCGAGGACGACGAGTACGGTGGCCAGCATCGCGGCCGAGCCGCGGAGCTGGCGCCAGGTCAGCCAGATCATCGCTGCACCTCCAGGGCGACTCGCCGGTTGTCGGCGACGGGCTTGTCCATGTAGGCCAGGACGAGGTCCTCCAGGTCGAGCCGGCTGACCGTCCAGGCGGGGTCGTGGATCGGAGCGTCGGTGCGGACCACGTACGTGCTCTGCCGGTCGGTGTGGCGCGCGGAGATGACGTGCTGGTCGGCGGGGAGCCTGCCGGGGTCGCGGCGCGGGCCTGTGAGCCGGTGATGGGTGGCCAGCAGCGTGTCGATCTCCCCGGCGACCTGGACGCGCGAGTCGACGAGGACGATCAGGTAGTCGCAGATCCGTTCCAGGTCGGAGACGAGGTGGGAGGAGAGCACGACGCTGAACGCGTGCTCGGCGGTGGCCTCCATCAGTCCCTGCAGGAACTCGCGGCGGGCCAGCGGGTCGAGCGCGGCGACCGGCTCGTCCAGGATCAGCAGCTCGGGCCGCTTGGCCAGGCCCAGGGTCAGGGCGAGCTGGGCGCGCTGGCCGCCGGACAGCCTGCCCGCCCGGTGGGCGGGGTCGAGGCCGAGCCGCGCGATGCGCTCCTGTGCCATGCCGTCGTCCCAGCGGGGGTTGAGCCGTGCTCCCAGCCGCAGGTGGTCGGCGACGGTCAGCCCCGCGTAGACGGGGGCGTCCTGGGCGACGAAGCCGACCCTGGCCAGCTGCGCGGGCGTGCTCCCCGGCCGGCCGCCGAGCACGGTGATGCCGCCGGCCGTCGGTTCGAGCTGGCCGGCGGCCAGCTTCAGCAGCGTGGTCTTGCCGGCTCCGTTGGGGCCCACCAGCCCGACGACGTGGCCCGCCGGGATGTCGACGGTGCACTCGCGCAGCGCCCAGCGCCTGCCGTACCTCTTGCCCAGCCCCCGGGCCTGCAGGGCAGCGGTCGTGGGATCCCCTCCGGGGCCCTCACGACCGAGGGTGCCGTGCTCATTGGTGCCCTCGCTTCGCTCGGTCATGAGGTCTCCTCCGGAGCCCCCATGACCCAGGGTGCTGTGCTCATTGGTGCCCTCGCTTCGCTCGGTCATGAGGTCTCCTCCGGAGCCCCCATGACCCAGGGTGCCGTGCTCATTGGTGCCCTCGCTTCGCTCGGTCACGCGATGTCCTCCTGAGCGGTGGTCCGAAAGGTGGTCATGAACAGGGCCTCGATGCTCTCGTCGTCGAGGCCGGCCCGGCGGGCCTTGGCCAGCCAGCGCTGCAGTTCCAGCCTGAGCGGGCCGTGCGCGGCCAGCGAGGTGTCGGTGAGCGTCTTCGTCACGAACGTCCCCACCCCCGGCCGGGCGGCGACCAGGCCCTCGTGTTCGAGCTCCCGATAGGCCTTCAGGACGGTGTTGGGGTTGATCGCCAGTTGCGCCACGGTCTCCTTGACGGTCGGGAGCCGGTCGCCCTCACACAGCAGGCCGAGCCGGAGCGCGTGCCGCACCTGCTGGACCAGTTGCAGGTACGGCGAGACCCCGGACTTCGCATCCAGATGGAACTCGATCACCGGTATCTCCATTTATCTAGCTTCCTAGCACATTAGATATTTACATATATGGAGCCGGTCGAGAAGCCCCTTACGGGAAGTTCGCCTCACACCTTGCGGGAAGGGGGCGTCGCTGGACGTGATCCGTCTCCTGGCCGGGCAGGGAGCGACAGGACGAGGGATGCCACGGGACATTCCGTCACCGAGGGGTCCCGTACCGCTCTCCACGTCGGGCCGTTCGAGGCGGGCGCCGAGCACACCGCGGCGCCGGGTCGCCAGGTCGCCAGGTCGCCGGTGATCTGATCACGCGTGCTCGCGGCGTGCTCGCATGCCTCGGAACACGCCGCCCGGACCCGCCACGACCCATCACCGGATCCGGGCGGAGTACGGACGAAACACCACCGAACGGCACGCGGAAACCCTGATCACCGCATCGGACAACCGCCTTCTAATCCGACGGTCGCAGGTTCGAATCCTGCAGGGCGCGCAACCAGGACCAGGTCATTCGCCGTCTGACCTGGTCTTCTGCATGTGATCACTCCTCCTCCCCTGCCGCCGCAGGCAGCCGGATGCAGCCGCATGCCGCCCGTGGCGGAACACACGCGCAATGCCCACGGCTCCGTTCGCCCAGGTAGACCGCAGGATTTTGCACACTCCCGCGCCACTCCACGCCCGGACACGACGAAGGGCCCCGGTGTGCTCCGGAACCCTCCATACCCGCCCCTGGCCACCACGCCGCGGACTCCTCTATGCCGCACCGCCGGTCTCGCCGCCGAGATGCGCGTCCGCGGCTTCCACGACCCTGGCAGCCCGGTCACGAAGCTCCTCATCGGTCGGCGGCTCCCCGCGCAGCGCCTCCCAGTCATCGATGAGAAGCATGAGCTCCATGATCTCCTCCGGATGTCCGCATGCGCTCATCGACTCGACGATGAGGAAGTCCGCCCCCCGCGGGACCGGCAGGGAGCCCTCCGCGATGCCCTGCGCCACGTCACGAGCGACCGCCCAGGGATCACGCCGGACATCGATCGGCGGGAAGCCGGCCTCGGTCAACATCTGGCGGACCAGCGACTCCACCTCGGACATCGGCCCGATGGAGAGCGCCTGTCCGGCCAACTCCTGGACCGCGGGCGTGTCGAGGCCCGCTTCCAGGAGATCACAGGCCAGCCATCCGGCGTCCGGAACGGTTCCCTGCAGAGGCCGCTCGTGGAGAAGGTCACCCCTCAACTCCGCGAGACGGCTCCGAAGACCGGCGGAGAGTTCCACCCCTGCAGTATCCCGCGCCAGGCCGTTCACGCCGTGAGTGCTCCCTCTATCCCCTGGTTGGCCGCCTCGTGCTGGCCATCGATGCGCTTGGCGTAGACCTTGAGCATCACGTCCACCCCATGTGAACCGATCCGGGGCAGACCAGGTTTGTGCTTTGCCGATAGAGCGGCATGACCGCACACCCCCGTGAGCGTAGGGAAGGCCCTGCTGGAAACAGGATGGTGAAAAGGCTGTCACCAGAGCGGACGGAAGCACCGACATGACCACGACGACAGGAGACAGTCATGGAGGATGAATCAACGGACCGCAGCGGGCCGACGCCGTCGGGCTCCGGCTGCTGCGGGGCGAGGTCGGTCTCGTCGCCGTCGGCGGGGGTCGGCCCCGCCGATGCACCGGGCTTGCCCACGGCCGTCGACCGGGCCACCTTCCAGGCCGAGCTGGACAGGCTGCGGGCTCGGGAGAAGGCGCACACCCGGGAAGGCGACGCGATCGCCGCGGCCCGACGGCGCCTGCCCATGGTCGAGGTGGACGCCGGAACCACGCTGATCGGACCCGACGGGCCGGCCACTCTGCTCGACGCGTTCGAGGGGCGCCGGCAGCTCATCGCCTACTACTTCATGTGGTATCCCGGGAACCCCGCAGCCGAGCAGTGCGAAGGCTGCACGTGGTGCAACACCCAGGTCGCGGAGCTGTCCTACCTTCATTCCCGCGACATCACCTACGCGGTCTTCTGCCAGGGGCCCTACGACGAAAGCCGCCGCTACCGCGACTTCATGGGCTGGCAGATACCGTGGTACTCGGCGCAGGACTCCCTGGACACACTCCTCGTCGGACGCCACCTCGGCATGATGTACCTCGTGTGCTACGTACGGGACCACGACCGGGTCTTCGAAACCTACTGGACGACCCTCCGCGGCGTAGAGGAGATGGACTACAGCTACGCGCTCATGGACCTCACCGTGTACGGACGCCAGGAGACGCAGGAGGATTCGCCTCCTGGCTGGCCGCAGCCGCGGCGGGTCGACGACGACTCCAACCTGCGGACCAACGGACGCCCCATCGCCCAGTGGTCGCGCATCGAAGCCGGCCGCTCCGACGACCTCACCGTCCGGCCCTTTCTTTCCGAGGCCGAGGAATCCGGAGACGACCTCAGGCCCCGGCTTGATGGGTGAAGACGGGCAACCGTTGGGCGGCCTTCGCCTGCCGCCGATGCACCGGCACCGGGCGAGCCCGGCCCAGGGCGGCCGTCCGCTCCGCAAGCCGTCGACCGGACTCAGACCG
This sequence comes from Planomonospora corallina, assembly GCF_042650625.1. Classification (NCBI taxonomy): domain Bacteria; kingdom Bacillati; phylum Actinomycetota; class Actinomycetes; order Streptosporangiales; family Streptosporangiaceae; genus Planomonospora; species Planomonospora corallina. Next base: position 25,041 of record NZ_JBHSBM010000047.1, on the reverse strand, counting down.
CGCGGCTCGCCGTTCGCCGTTCGCCGTTCGCCGTTCGCCGTTCGCCGTTCGCCGTTCGCCGTTCGCCGACATGATCGTCTGGGCGGTGTCCTCAGGGAGTATCGGCATGCTGATCGACCTGAACGGAGGAACCGGCCGTCCGGCCAGACCTCGGCACCTCGCCTTGGACGAACCCCGCCAAGGAGACCTACGAGGCGACTTCGCCGCGGCCGACAGCCACGTACCTACGGCGAGGCATCCAAACACCACGATCGTCAGCACCATGGCCAGAGCCAGGGCCAAGGACGGGTCGGACAACGACTCCACCGCCTTCTGACTCAGCACGAGCAGGAAGAGAAAGATCCCCTTCGGTAATTGCGCCCATCCATAGCGGCGAGGGTCACGGTGATCACGCCAGCGAGTGGGAAGCAGCCGTGGCAGCTGTCTTGTTACCAGCACGTGGATGCCGAGCACCGCGCGCAGGCTTCCGATCCCTAGCACAAGGGGTCTTCCCCTTGGACGTGGACACCTTGGGACCTGCTGGACCATGGAACGGTTCGGGGAGAGGAGTCCTCGGTGGGGACGTTCACGTATCCTGCGGAGTTCCGGACCGGTGCCGTGGCGCTGGGCCACCTCAGCCCGGTCGAGTTCGAGAAGAGATCAACTAGGCTGGAAGTCGCCGCGTGGCAACCGATGTCCGCGTTCAGGGTGTAAGTCCCCCGGCACCTACCCATGGAACCTTGCGTCGAAGAGGACCGGCGGTTCTGACCCCGGTCCACAGGCTGCGATTCACCGGCATGCGCATAAGCACAGGGGATCATTCCGAATGAAGCAACTCGTTGATCGGTGGGGTACGGCGCGCACATCGATGGCGGCTCTGACCATAGCGGCCGTGCTGGGTGGAGCGGCGTTCAATCTGCTGGAGGACGAACCGGGCCGAGAGATGATGGATTGCGCCCGGTTCAGCCGGGTCGTCCTGGTGGGATTCGCCGTCGCGCACCCTGATTACAGCGTGGAATCCGGCAACTCCTTCCCCCACGAGTGTCTACCGGACCCAGAGCTCGATGACGAAATTCCGTCATTCGACGGATCCCTGGAAGTCTCCATAGGACCTCGCATGGCAGGCACGCTTCCCAGGGAGCAGCCCTCTCTATCAATAGAATTCCGACAGGACCCGTCAGGAGAGATTCGCTTCCCCGAGCCCGATCCATGGTACCTGACGGAAATAATGACCTCACCTGAGAGCCGGGACGCGAAGAGCGAGAACCTCCTTACGCTGGACACATTGAAGGGAATGGACTGGCGAAGGCACCGCGTCCACGCATTCGTCGCCCTAAAGAATCCACTGAACGAAGAGGAGGTCAACGAAATACACGCCATCGGGCTCAACGAGATGTTGCTCCTCTCACCCGGCGGAGGCGAAAAGCCCTTCGGATGGCCCTACTCGTTCCCCGGCGTCATCGGTGGATTCGACGTCTCCGGAGGACAAGCAAGCACTTCCAGGGTGAATGAATTCAGGCGGTGGGTGTCGCTGCTGAAGGCCGAGGACGGGCCTGCCCTGAAAGGGCTCGGGCTTGATTTGATGGAACTTCAAGACCGCGCCGAAGAAGGACTCGTACACGGCTTCACCGTCATCAACACTCCAGAAGCGGTGAAGCGCATGGCGAAGAATCCGAAAGTCCGCTCGGTAAGCGTGATCGACGTCATCCCGGAAAATCGGCAGTGATCCTCCCTCTGAACACCCGACCACATGTCGCCGGACTGTTCCTATGAGACGTCAAGGCGGCGCGCCGCCGCGCCCCGGCCCAGCGCCGCGGACCCCGGCCGCGCGGAGGCGACCGGGGCCGAAAGCCGAACGGTGGCTTCGGTCGTGGCCTGCGGGCCGTTCGGCTCCGGGGCGTTCAGCCGCCGATGCCGTCCAGCTCGGTCAAGTCCTCACGGGAGAGGGAGAGTCCCGCACCGGCGACGTTCTCGTGCAGGTGCGCCGTCGATGACGTGCCGGGGATGAGCAGAATGTTCGGTGATCGCTGCAGCAGCCAGGCCAGCGCGACGGACATCCGCGTCGCCTTCAATCGAGCGGCGACCGCCGAGAGCGCCGAGGACTGAAGCGGAGTGAAGCCTCCGAGGGGGAAGAAGGGCACGTATGCGACGCCGTCGGCGGCGAGCCGGTCGATGAGCTTGTCGTCATGGCGGTGGGCGAGGTTGTACATGTTCTGCACGCACACGATCGGCGCGATGCTCTGCGCCTCGGCGACTTGCTCCTCGGTGGCGTTGCTGACCCCGAGGTGGCGGATCAGGCCCTGCTGCCGGAGCTCCACGAGCGTCTCGAACGCCTCGGCGAGCGAGCCGGGCCGGGGACCTCCGGCGTCGCCGAGCCGGAGGTTGACCAGGTCGAGTACGTCGAGCCCGAGGGACCTGAGGTTGTCGTGGACCTGGCGGCGCAGGTCTTCGGGTCGCCGGGCCGTAGGCCAGCCGCCCTGTTCGTCGCGGGTCGCGCCCACCTTGGTCACGATGTGCAGCGACTCCGGATAGGGGTGCAGCGCCTCACGGATCAGCTCGTTGGTGACCCGCGGCCCGTAGGCGTCGCTGGTGTCGATGTGGGTGATACCGAGGTCGACCGCTTCACGCAGAACGGCCAGGGCGCCTTCGCGGTCGGCGGGTGGCCCCATGACCCCAGGGCCGGCCAGTTGCATGGCACCGTAACCGAACCGGGTGACGGTCAGATCACCCAGAGTCCAGGTGCCGCCGGGAAGAGAGCGGGAGGGTGTGCTCATCTTGTCGCCTTTCGTCATGAACTGGGGGTGGCGCCTGCCGCCTCCCTGCATCAGCATTGGAGAGAAACTCCCTGCCGGGAAGTAGGCACTTTGAAGTGCGTAACCCACCCATCGGTGAGAGGTTCGATCAGTGACGACGATGAAGGCGGCCCAGAAGAGGGCTCAGGCCAAGGTGGAGTACAACGCGTTCCTCGCGGGGTGCCCCAGCCGGCAGTTGCTCGACCGGATATCGGACAAGTGGGTCGTCCTGATCCTGTGTGCGCTGGGCGGCGACGACGACTCCGGCCGACCCGGTGCGGCGCACGCAGACGCTCCGAGGGCGATGCGTTACTCCGAGATCTCCCGTCTTCTGGCCGGGATCAGCCAGAAGATGCTGACCCAGACGCTGCGGTCGCTGGAGCACGATGGTCTGCTCACCCGTACCGTGACGCCGACCGTCCCTGTCACCGTCTCCTATGAGCTGACCGACCTCGGCCTCTCCCTCCACCACATGACGCGCGGGCTCAGAGACTGGGCGCAGACGCACATGGCCGAGGTCCTCGCGAACCGCGAGAACCACGACGCCCGCACCTCCTGACGGCTCACACCACTGGCCCCAGGGCAGGTGACGGCTCAGCACGTCCTCGGTCCGCAGCCCGATGCCCTGCGGTCGTCGGCCGCCCACCGCCGAGCCGACGGCCGCACCGACCGCACCGGCCACACAGTCCAGCCGGTCCAGCCGGTCCAGCCGGTCCACGGCGGCGGGCCGCCGATGATGCCGATGGTGAGGAGAACCGCGTCGGAGCGGCGAACCGCGCCGGCCGTACCACCGGCATCACCGCGACGGTGCCTGCGAAGCCATGACCGCGTCTCTCTGCCTCGGAAGTAACGACTCCATACCGCCGGCGGGACGTTCCAGACATGGCTGCCCTACGTAGAGTTCTACACATGCCGGTGGATCCGCGGATGACCATGCAGGTCCAGGCGATCCTGCGCGTGTTCCTCAGCGATCCCGCGCAGCGGCGCTACGGACTGGAGCTGTGCGAGGCGACCGAGCTGCCCAGCGGTACGGTCCACCCCGTCCTGGCCCGGCTGGAGCGGATCGGCTGGCTCGACGGCCACTGGGAGGAGCCCGGCGCGCACGCCGACGCGGGCCGCCCCCGCCGCCGTTACTACACGATCACTCCTGACGGCGCGGAGAAGAGCCGGGACGCGATCGCCCGGACATACGCCTCCCGCCACCGGTCCGCCCCGGAGTGGCTCCACCGGCCTGGTCCGGCGGGAGGCGCGTCATGACCGGGAACGCCGGAACCGCTCACCGCCTCGGACCGCTCCTGCGCGTCCTGCCGCCCTCCCTTCCTCGCGGAACCGCCTAGGATCAGCGGAACGACCGCCCCCGCCGTACGGGCCAGCGCCCGGATCCTGCTGGTCAACCGCGACGACCGGCTCCTGCTGTTCCGCCTCCGCGCCTCAGGCGACCTGTCCACCTCCCACTTCTGGGCCATACCCGGCGGCGGCGACGACGGCGAGACCCTCCCCCAGGCCGCGGCACACGAACTGTCCGAGGAGACCGGCCACGCCATCGCTCCACAGCGGCTCGGCCCGGTGGTGGCCGTCTCCTCCGGTCCCGCCCGATTCGGAGACCTCCCCGCCGGACCGGTGGCCCTGCCCTGGCGCCCGGCCTCCGACCACTGAGGCCCCGAGCCCCCGAGTCCCCGAGTCCTCGCGGTGACCGGCATCGCGTACTCGTGACGTGCTCGTACGCCCCGGAACACGGCATTGACGCGGGTGGAGCGGCGAGGCACCCGCCGAAGCGCCGGAAGCTCGCCCCCGTCGGCCACCGCACCGACCGCGACGACGCTTTCGTCCGCCTCATCGACCGCGTACGCGGCCAGGGCCGGAGTCCCCTGCTGGACCGGATCGATCCGTACGGAAGCCCGGTCCTGACGTCGGCCGAGATGCCGCGGTTCCTCGACGAACCGGGCCGGCGCCGCGCCCTCACCCCGGCTCCGGAGGAGCTCCGTGTGCTCCAGGAGTTCGAGGCCCTCGCCAGGCGATGCGCCGCCGATCCGGCTACCGGCGCCGGAGCAGCACCGCCCAGACCGCAGCCACGACGGCCAACACCAGGACGACGAGAATCAGCACCTCGAACCAGCCCAAACCGAACACAGACGTCCCTCCGCAGCCGCGACCATTGGACTCACGGTGGTCCTCCGCGCGATCCCGGTCAAGCCCCTTCGCCTCCGGCGGGGGCGCTCCGGCTCCGGGACGATCGCCGAGGACGTGCTCGTCTCCGTCGATGGCCGGGGCAGTGCCGCTCGGGTCGCGTCCGCGAAGGTTGGGAGACGAGCCGGGTGCCCGCCGACAGCGGCAGGACGATCTCTTCGGTGACGCCCAGCAGGCCGTTGGCCTCGACGATGAGCACCCAGCCACCGACGGCGACGGCGCCGGAGGCCCGCGAACGATGAGAACCGGTGCAGGAATACCGGAGCAGCTCGTCGAGCGGCATGCGCGAGCAGTCCTCGACCTGGACGCCGAGCCGGGTCACCGGCTCCTCGGGCGTCAGGTCGCGGACATAGGTGAGGCAGTAGGCGTCCGTCAGCTCGGGGAAGCGCTCGCGGGAGAACCAGGAGTAGTCGTCAGGAGTCGCGATCACCCGTCATGCTCGCAGCACCCGCCGACACGGAATGACCGCAGGACTCCGACCGGTGGTGGTCAGCGGGGCCCCTCGCCCGTCCCGCCGAGCGCGGCGGGGTCCTGGTAGCGGAGCAGGACGACGCCGTTGCCGAAGGTCCGGGTCTCGGCGAGCCGGAGACCGCGCCTGGCCTCGGACGGCTGGAACAGCGGCCTGCCCCGTCCGAGGACGACCGGGTGGACGTACAGCCAGTACTCGTCGATCAGACCGAGACGCATGAAGGTGGCGGCGAGTTCGGCGCCACCGAGCGCCAGATCTCCGCCGGGCTCCGCCTTGAGCTCCAGGATCTCCTCGGTGACGACGTCCCGGACCACGGTGGTGTTCCAGTCGGCCTTCTCCAAGGTCCGGGAGAAGACGAACTTCGGCATGTCCCGCCAGATGCGGGCGAACTCGATCATCGGCCGGGTGCTCGCGGGGTCGGTGTCGGCCGTCGGCCAGAACCCGGCCATCAGCTCGTAGCTGCGGCGCCCGTCCATGAAGGCGCCCATCGCGCCGAGCCGCTCGTTGAAGTGGTCGTGCAGTTCGTCGTCGACCAGGTGCCAGTCCAGCTCGTGGTCCGGCCCCTCGAAGAAGCCGTCGAGGGACACCGACATCATGAAAACGATCTTTCGCACCGTGCTCTCCTCCGAAGTTCGCCAGGGGCGGGCCCGCTGATCGCGCCACTCACCCTCCGTCCCCGACCGCCGGATTCCGAGGAGTCGGGAACGGACGCCTCCGCTTCGTCGATATCACTCGGGTCCGACAGTCCCCTGTTCCTCTTCCGCGGAGTATCGTCCGGCCATGGCCGATGATCCGCTGGAGTCGCTGCGCCGGCTCTGTCTCGCGCTCCCCGAGACCACCGAACGGCTCAGCCACGGCGAGCCGACCTGGTTCGTCCGCGGCAGGAAGGCGTTCGTCATGTACGCCGACCATCACCACGACGACCGGCTCGCCTTCTGGTGCGCGGCCCCTCCCGGCGTCCAGGAGGCCCTGGTGGCCGAGAGCCCCGAGCGCTTCTTCCGCCCTCCCTACGTCGGCCACCGCGGCTGGCTCGGCGTCCACCTCGACGTCCCCCAGGACTGGGCCGAGATCGCCGAGATCGTCACCGACGCCTACCGGAGCGTCGCGCCCAAGAGCCTGGTCGCCCTTCTGACATGAGCGCCGGTCGCGCCCATCCGGGGAGTACGGCCTGCGCCGGCGATCTCATACCGGCCGGGTGAGCCTGGCGAAGGAGAGCACGACCACCGTCGGCAGCAGCCGGCCCAGCAGTCCGGCCGTGTTCAGAAGCGTCGACACCAGTGATCCCCCGAGCTGCGCGTCTCGGGCATCAGGTCGTCCGCCGGCCCAGCGAGAGCAGCGGGACGACGGTGTCCACGGTGTGGAACAGCGGGTCGAAACGGTGTGGAACAGCGGGTCGAAGCAGCGCACCTGCCCGTCCCCGCACGGGTCGGTGGCCCGCAGTGTCTGCTGGACCCCGGGAGGCAGCGTCATGGCGCCCACGAGGACGAGCAGGGCGCCGAGCGGCCACAGCACCCTGCCCGGCCGGTACCCGCAGCCGACGGTGAGCCCGTAGAGCAGGTCCGGCGCGTCTCCGATACGGCGGCGCGGTGAGCGCGCCCGCCCGGCGCCGGCGTCCTCTGGCCTGCCGGCGCTGCTCGATGAGCAGGTGCTCGGCCTCCACCGGGTGACCGTGCTGGCGGAACACCCTGGCCGCCTGCTCGTAGGGGCCGGCGTCCGGGACCACCGGCGGGTGGATCCTCGCGGAGGGCTCCGCCGGAATCGGCGGGCGGGCGGAGAAGGGCACGGACGCTCGTCCTGCCGCGCTCGCCTCCCTCCTGATGTCCGGGTCTCGTCCCAGATCGCCCCGGACCCCCGGCCTTCACCATCAACGCCGGATTCCATTCCGGATCATTGCGAATCCCCGCCCTTACCATTGCGGGATGACGACGCACACGGCCGCGCAGTTGAGTGTCACGGCGATGATCGACGACCTCCGGTCGCTCGTCGGAGTCGAGTCCCCCTCGCTCGATCGCGACGCCCTGACGGAGTCCGCGAAGACCGTCGCCGCGGTCATCGAGAGCCGCCTGGGCGGGCAGGCCGTCCTCGTCGAGAGCGCGAGCGGGCCGCACGTCCGCTGGTCGGGTGGGGGTGAGCCCCAGGTGCTGATCCTGGGGCACCACGACACGGTGTTCCCCCTCGGCACCCTGGCCCGCCGCCCGTTCAGGGTCGAGGACGGGCGGGCGACCGGCCCGGGGGTGTTCGACATGCTGGGCGGCCTGGTGCAGGCCGTCCACGGCCTCGCGACGCTCGAGGACCGGTCGGGCGTCGAGATCCTGGTGACCGCGGACGAGGAGGTCGGTTCTCACTCCTCTCGCGCGCTCATCGAGGAACTGGCGCTCGCCTGCCGCGCGGTGCTGGTGCTCGAGGGCGCCGCGGACGGCGGAGGGCTGAAGACCGGGCGCAAGGGCTGCGGCACGTTCGAGGTCCTGATCACCGGCCGCGCGTCGCATGCCGGTCTGGAGCCCGAGGCCGGGGTCAACGCCCTGGTGGAGGCGGCACACCAGGTGCTGGAGATCGCGGCGCTGGACCGGCCGGAGGCCGGCACGACGGTCACTCCGACCGTCATGACCGCGGGCACCGCGAGCAACGTCGTTCCCGCGCAGGCGACCATCACCGTTGACGTGCGCGTCGAGTCGGCCGGCGAGAAGGAACGCGTCGAGTCGGCCTTCGCCGCGCTGACGCCGCGCCTCGACGGGGCGGTCGTCACGGTGCGGGGAGGCATCCACCGGCCGCCGATGCCCGGGTCGGCGGCCGCGGAGCTGTTCGCGCTCGCGCAGCGGCTGCTTCCGGGCGTCGAAGGCAGGAAGGTCGGCGGCGGCAGCGACGGCAACTTCACGGGCGCGCTGGGCGTGCCGACCCTCGACGGCCTGGGCGCGGTCGGGGGCGGCGCCCACTCCGACCACGAGTACATCCTGGTCGACGTCATGGCCGAGCGGGCGGACCTCGTCGCGGGCCTGGTGAGGGAGATCCGCGGCCGGCGGTGAGGCCCTGCGGTTCCCGGCGGCCGTCAGACCGGCGCCTCGACGTCCAGGGCCGTACGCCGCCGCAGGAGCACCCCGGCGCCGGCCGCGGTGAAGAACATCAGCACGCCGTACACGGCGGCCGGGATGGCGATCTCGGTGCTGCCCAGCAGGCTGATGGCCACGGTGATGGCCAGGGTGCTGTTGTGGATGCCGATCTCCATGCAGGAGGCGACGGCCTGGCGGGGCCCCACCCCCGCCAGGCGGGGCACCCAGTAGCCGACGGTGAGGCTGAGCACGCTGAACAGCAGGGTGATCAGGCCGACCGAGGCGATGTAGCCACCGAGGTTCGCCGCCTCCTTGACGATCGCCCCGACGATCACGGCCAGCAGGATCACCGCGGACAGGATCTTGACGGGCTTCTCCATCCGGGCGGCGAAGGCCTCGAACCCGGCCCTGACCGCCATGCCGATCGCGACGGGGATCAGGATGATCAGGAAGACCTTCGCGGTCTCGTCGAACTGCAGGCCGAGCCGGCCGCTCCCGCCCTGGAAGTGGGCGATGGCCAGATTCGTGACCAGCGGCAGCGTGAAGACGGCGAGGACGGAGTTGATCGCGGTCAGGGTCACGTTGAGCGCGACGTCGCCGCCGAACAGGTGGCTGTAGAGGTTGGCGCTGGTGCCGCCGGGCGAGGCCGCCAGCAGCATCATGCCGACGGCGAGACCCGGCGCCAGGCCGAAGGCGAGCACGAGCCCGAAGCAGACCAGCGGCAGCACGACGATCTGGCAGAGGAGGGCGAGGAAGGCGGCCTTCGGGTAGACGACCACGCGGCGGAAGTCCGCGACGGTGAGCCCCAGGCCGAGGCCGAACATGATGACGGCGAGGGCGGCGGGCAGAAAGACACTGGTCAGGGCAGAGTCCACGGGTGATCCTTACCGCTCGGGGGGGTGACCGACAGAATCTCCGCCGGAGTCCGCGCTGTCCATAGCCCGCCGGTGCTCCGTTGCCGATTCGATGCGGTCTCCGGCGCCCGCGCCCCGCTACGCGCCCGGCGGCTCCCGCCCGGCCGGACCCCGCTCCGCTCCCGGCGGCTCCTGTCCGGGACGGCGGCCATGTGACTTCCAGCGACGGCGGCGGGGTCTCGCATCTCACCGGGCGGATCCCCGCACGGAACAGGACAGACCTTGACAGGGCTTGTGGCCGGACCAATACTCATGCCCGCCTTAAAACGTTACAAAACGCAACCCCCATCACGGTGTGTCAACGCTGACACCCGGCGTTCTTCCGGAGGTCCCCGCATGCGGCGACCGTGGGCGGGAACGGCCGGGTTCCTCACGCTCCTCGGCACATCCGTCCTGCCCGCACCGTCGGCGGCCGCGGAGCACGGCCGCCCCGCCGTCTCCGCGGCGGCGTCCGCCTCCGCCCCGGCCAAGACCGTCTTCGTCCCGGAGCGCTGGGCCAGGACCGGCGAGGTGCCGTGGGTGAAGGAGCGGACGAAGGAGTCGGCCAACTTCATCCTGCTCTGGGGCGACCGGTCGGGCACCGATCCGGAGAACGCGCCCGCGCAGTACCGGTTCGACCCCGACGGCGTGCTCGGCCAGCTGGAGAAGCTCTACTCCTTCCACGTCGACACCATGAGGTTCACGCCGGAGACCGGCCTGCCGGCGCAGCACAAGATCATCGTGGTCGTCACCACGACCTGGTCCGACGCGCCGCTCGACGCGTGGGCGACGGGCGGTTCGACCGACGGCAGGGTCGGCGTCATCAACATCGCCCCCGGGGCCGCGCAGCCCGGCTCCTGGGGCCTGGCCCACGAGCCGGCCCGCGTGTTCCAGAACTACACGTTCCCCGGCAGGCCCGGCTACGGGTTCACCCACGCGAGCGCCGGGACGTTCTGGGAGGCGAGCGCCGAGTTCATGGCCATGCAGGTCTACCCCAGGACGGCCGCGGGCGACCTCACCCGGTTCATCCGCACCGAGAACCTCGCCTACAGCAGCAGCCGTCACCACTACGGCGCCTGGATGCTCCTGCAGTACATCAAGGACCGCGACCAGTACATCAAGGACCGCGACGGCCTGGCCATGTTCAACCGCATCTGGAACGAGGCGCGGGCGGGCGAGCACCCGCTGGAGGTGTACCGCCGGATCGCGGGCATCGACCAGGCGGAGCTCAACCGGCGCGTCGGGGAGTACGCCCAGCACAACGTCACCTGGGACTACTCCAACCGGGCGGACTTCATGCCGTTCGTCAACCGCCTGTATCCGTTCGTCACGGCCTACAACGGCGTGGCGGTGGAGGGCACCCCAACGGCGGCGGCCGGGTGGACGACCGGGCCGATGTGGCCGCCACCGCCTACGTCGGCCCCCGGGCCGCCGTGTACGGCAATGCCACGGTGACCGGGAACGCCCGCATCGAGGATCTGGCCTGGGTCAACAGCGGCGCCACCGTCGGCGGCGACGCCGTGGTGAAGGGCAACGCCCTCGTCCAGAGCGGGGCCAGGCTCAGCGGCGGCGTGGTCGTCGGCGGAGACGCCGAACCCGCCCAGGCCTGCGCTTCCGGGACGTACCTGATGTTCGACCCGGGTCGCGGCTGCGACGGACGCGCCGGCGAGGCGGACGTGAACCCGCCCCACCCGGTCTTCGGCGACGACGACCTCGCCTTCAGCGGCGGCTCCACGTCCAAGCCCACGCCCACGCCGACGTCCGGCGGCGGTTCCACGCCGGTCAACCTGGCCACGGCCGCGAAGGCCTCGGCCTCGTACACCTCGCCGTGGGAGAGCGTCGCGGCGATCAACGACGGCCACGACTCCGATCCGCGCTGGGGCACCTGGCCCCGGACCGGGACTCAGTGGGCCGAGCCGGCCTGGCCGTCGACTCAGACGGTCAAGTCGGCGCAGGTCCGCTTCTTCGACGACGGCGGAGGGGTGCGCGTCCCCGCCTCGTGGAAGCTGCAGTACTGGAACGGCAGGAAGTACACCGGCGTCTCCGGTGCGAGCGGCTACGGGATCAGGGCCGGCGCCTACAACACGGTGGCGTTCGAAGCCGTCAGGACCACCAGGCTCCGGGTCGTGCTGAGGAGCGGCCAGGCCTCGGTCGGGCTGACGGAGGTCCGCGCGTTCGGCTGACGGAGCGTCCCCGCCCCTGCCGGAGACCGAATGGATGCGGTCTCCGGCAGGGGTGGGGACCGCATGCGGTCCAGGGCGGCGCACCGCCCTGGACCGCCGCGTGCGCCCGTGCGGCCCGGAGCCCCGGCCGGCGGAAGAGCCCGGCCGGGGCTCCGGGCTCCGGTGCGCTCAGCCGCGGGTGGCGGGCGGCCAGCCGTGGCCCCAGCCGCCCTGGACCATCGTCTGGAACGCCCATCCGTCCGCGGTCCGCACCAGGAGGTCGGCGTAGCGCATCGACTGGGCCCGCCCCTCCACCGTGACCGTGGCCTCCGTCTCCACGAGCACGAGGTTGGGGGTGAGGAAACGCGGGGTCCGCACGGACGTCATCTCCATGCCCGCCGTTCCGCCCCCCATGACCTCGGTCATCGCCCGCACGAACTCCTCGCGGTCCCACTGGCGGACGGCGCCGAAGCCGCCGGGCACGTCGGTGGCCAGGTTGAGCGGGAAGACCGCCAGGCCGGCGATCTCCTCTACGGCGCCCCGCGCGGCCAAGGCGTCGTACTCGGCGAACCAGGCGTCGATGCTCGCGAGGTCCTCGGTGCTCGGCTCGAACGTCCCGTTCCGCGCTTCGTCCTGTGTCATCGGGCTCCTTCCCGCGATTTTCCGTACGTCGTACGGTACAGCATACGGAACAGTTCGGGGCAGGCCAGGTATTCCCTCCGGCGGGTGATCGGTACGCTCGCGGCGGGGAAAGGGGGACGCCGATGCTTTTCGCCGTCGCGGCGGCGTTCGGGCTCACCTGGTGGCTCGGGCTGTACGTGCTCGTGCGGGATCCGCGGGGGCGCGGGCCCCGGCGGGCCGGGCTGGGCCTGCTGGCGTACGGCTCGGCGCTGGCCGCAGGGCAGGTGCGCGCGGCGGCGGGAGGGCCCGAGGCGCTGGCCGCGGCGGAGACCGTGCTGAGCCACCTGCCGGTGCTGCTGTGGACGGGGGCCGTGCTGACCCTGGTCCCCGGCGGCGAGCGCCTGGAGAGAGCATGGTCACGGGGTCTCGTCCCCGCCGGCCTGGGGGCGATCGCGTGGCTGGTGGCCGCCGGCTGGGGAGCGGAGGCGGGCGCCGCGGCGCGGGTGGCGACCGGGGTTCTGCTCCTGGCCCCGCTGGCCGGGGCGCTGGTGCTGCTGGTCCGGGCCAGGCCACCGCGGGTGGGCCGGCTCGCGGTGGTCGCCACTCTGTTCTTCACGCTGGGCGCGGCGCTGCTGGTCCTCCCTTCTCCCGGCCCGGCCGGCCTGCTCACCGTGCTGCTCCTCGACGTGGACATGGCCATGCTGGGCGTGGCCATCGCGATGTCCAGCGCGTTCCAGGCGGGCGAGGCGCTCTGGCGCGACATGCTCCGCTCCCTGCTGGCGGCGGCGGTCGTGATGCTGGCGTCGGGCGGCCAGGTGGCGCTGGCCGTCGTCCTCGGCGGGCCCACCCCCGCGCTGGCCGCCCTGCTCTTCGGCGTGGTCGCGGTGGCCGTCACCGTGCAGACACTGGCCGGCCCGGTGCACCGGGCGCTGGACCGGATCGCCTTCCCCGGCGATCCGGAGATCCGCCGGGAACGCGCCGAACTGCTCGGCTCCTCCGAGGCGCTGCCCCGCCGCGAGGCGGGCCCGCCCCCGGTGGACGAGGCGGAGTTCGCCCGGCTGACGCGGCGCGCCCTGGCCGGCTACGGCGACCTGGGCAAGCTCTCCAGCAGCCCGCTGGCGAACCTGCCGGTGATCGACGAGAGGGTCACCGGGGACAGCCCCCTGGAGCGGGCGGCCGAGCTGCGGACCCTGCTGCTGGAGAGCATCCGGCGGCTCAAGCCCCGCGACGGCGAGTTCGGCACCAGCGAGGAGTGGCGTTTCTACAACGTCCTCTACTTCCCCTACGTCCGGGGACTGCGGCCGTACCGGAGAGGGGCCCGGCGCGACGGGCTCGACCCCGTGGACCGGCAGGCGTTCGACTGGTTCCTGCGCGAGGTTCCCGAACGTACGCTCTACAACTGGCAGAACGCGGCGGCCAAACTCGTCGCCGACGACCTCCGCGGAGAGAACTGGCAGTGAATGGCAGTGCCATGTCTGCAGTTGGCAGCGGGTGGGGCGGTGTGCTGAGGGGGCGTCGGAAGCCGACGCGTTCCGCTTCGTCAAGGAGACACCGATGACCGCCGCAACCGCCGTCGCCCGCCGTCCCGCCCTGCTCCCCCGCGCGCTGTGGGCCGACGCGATCCTCACCGGTGGGTTCGCGGCCGGGCTGGCCGTCGCCGCGGGCCCGCTCGCCGGCCTGCTCGACCTGCCCGAGCCGCTGCTGCGCTGGGCCGGGATCGTCCTGCTGCCGTTCACCGCGTTCCTCGTCTACCTGGTGACCCGCCCGGCTCCTCCCCGGCGGGGCGTGCAGGCGGTGATCGCCGTCAACGCGCTGTGGGCCGTCGACAGCCTCGCCCTGCTGTTCACCGGCTGGGTCGACCCCAACCCGCTGGGCGTCGCCTTCGTCGCCGGCCAGGCCCTGCTGGTCGCCGCCTTCGCCGAGTTCCAGTTCATGGGGCTGCGCCGGAGCTGACCCCCGGTCCGCACCGGCTCTGAAAGCCCCGAAGTTCCGAAAGCCCTGAAAGCCCCGAAGACCCCGCCGCGCGGAGCCCCGGCTCCGCGCGGCGGGATCCTCCCGTCCGGGCCCGCGCCCCGGGGAAAGCCGCCCGGGGCCCCTGCTCGACGATCACTCGACGATGCCCGCGCGGAACGCCGCGATGGCCAGTTGCACACGGTTGGTGGCGGACAGCTTCTCGAACAGGTGGGTGACGTGGCTCTTCACCGTCGCCTCGCTCATGTGCAGGCGGGCGGCGATGTCGGCGTTGGCGTGGCCCAGGCCGATCTCGACCAGCACCTGCCGCTCCCGTTCGGTCAGGCTCCGGAGCCGCTCCAGGGCGGCGCGGCGACGGCGCGTGCGGTCCTCCGCGGTGAGGCGGTCGATGAGCTGCCGGGTGACCCCGGGCGAGAGCATCGCGTCGCCCGCCGCGGCGAGCCGTACGGCGCGCAGCAGGTCCTGCGGCGGGGTGTCCTTGAGCAGGAACCCCGTGGCCCCCGCCTCCAGGGCCCGGAAGACGGTGTCGTCGGCGTCGAAGGTGGTCAGGACGATCACCGCGGGCGGGCGCGGGCGGGCGCGGATCGCCGCGGTGGCGGCCAGGCCGTCGAGGCCGGGCATGCGGACGTCCATGAGGACCACGTCCGGCCGGTCGCGGGTGACCGCCTCGAGCGCGGTCCGCCCGTCGGCGGCCTCGCCGACGACGGCCATGTCGCCGGCCGTCTCGAGGATCATGCGCAGGCCGGCGCGGACGAGGGCCTCGTCGTCCGCGAGCAGGACAGAGATCATGGCGCGTGCTCCGCGGAGGTCTCGCCGGCGGGCGCCGGCACGCCGTCCCGCCCGTCGTGGTCCAGCCGGGGGAGGCGGACGCGCAGCCGCCAGCCGCCGTCCCCGCGCGGGCCGCTGCGCAGGGTCCCGCCCACCAGCCGGACCCGTTCGGCCAGGCCGACCAGGCCCGTGCCCGACCCGGGCAGATCCGCCGGCGCGCCGCTCGGCGGCGCGTTGTCCACGGTGACGGTCACGCCTCCGTCCTCGCCGGGCTCCACCGAGACGGTGACCGGCGCGCCCGGCGCGTGCTTGCGGGCGTTGGTCAGGCCTTCCCGGACGATCCGGTGGACGACCCGGGCCGTGGCCGGCGGCAGCGGACCGGCGCGGTCGCGCAGCTCGGCGCGCTGCCCGGCCTGCTCCGCGTCCCGCACCAGCGGCTCCAGACCGGCGGACGGCCCGTCCCCGTCCGGGGACGCACCGGGGTCGGGCAGGCCCGGCTCCTCCCGCAGCACGCCGAGCACATAGCGCAGTTCCCGCAATGCCTCGCGGGCGGTGACGCGGATGAGCGCCGCCCCCTGCTCGATCCGGGCGGGGTCCCCTGCCGCGTTCCCCCCGGCGTTCCCCGCCGCGTTCCCCCCGGCGTTCCCCCTGGCGTTCCCCGCGGCGGCGAGTTCCAGCGCACCGGCGTGCAGGGCGATGAGCGACACCTTGTGCGCCAGGACGTCGTGCATCTCCCGCGCGATCCGGGTGCGTTCGGCGGAGCGGGCCCGCTCGTCGCGGAGGCGCCGCTCGGCCTCGGCGCTCTCGGCCCGCTCGCGCAGGGACGCGGTCAGCGCCCGCCGGGTGGCCGTGTGCACGCCGACGGCCGTCACCGCCGCGGCCGCGACGGCCGCCTGGACCGCGCCCTCCAGCGTCGGCCGACCCTCCTCGATCCACGACCATCCGGCGAATCCGGCCCAGCCGGTGAGCGCGAGCGCCGCCACCTGGCGGCGGGGGGCGTACGAGGCGCCCGAGTACAGGCCGACGAACAGGGGGCCCGGATTGCCCGACAGCGCGTACGCCGCCGCTCCGGCCACCGTCGCCGGCCACCAGCGCCGCCTGCGCCACAGCTGGGCCAGGCTGCCCGCCGCACCCGCCACCGCGATCACCGGCGGGGGCGGCGCCGCCCAGCGCGCCTTCACCGCGAAGCCGGTCAGGAGCAGGCACCCCAGCACCAGGGCGGCGTCCATGGCCCGCGGGCCGGTCAGGAGGGCCCGCAGGCGGTCCGCCACCACGCCCGGCGACCGGAGGGCCTCCGTGTCCGCAGCCTCTTTCATGCTCGCAGCTTAGGGACCGGGCGGCGCCGCGCCCATCCGCCTTTCGTCGCCGGGGCGGGCTCCCGCCCTCCGACTTTCGTCGGAGCACGGCCTCGCCCGCGGGCCGATGCGGAGCACCGCCCCGGATCGCGACCCTTGACGGCGTCCCCTTCCCCCGAGCCACCTCCAGGAGCCGACCATGCGCAACCGGCCGTTCCGCCCCACCCGAAGATCGATCACGGGCCTTCTCGCGGCCTGCCTCGCCCTGCCCGTCCTCGCCGGTCCGGCGGCGCCCGCGGCCCTGGCGGCCCGCCCGGAGCGGGCCGCGTCGTCCCCGGTCCCGTTCTCCCCGGTCGCGTCGTCCGCCCCGGCCGCCTGCGCGGCCCCCGTCCCGAGGGCGGCGCTGGCCGGTTTCTTCGACGAGGCGGTGCCCGCCCGCCTCGCCCGCGACCGGGTGCCCGGCGCGGTGGTGTCGGTGGTCTCCGGCGGCAGGACCGTCTTCACCGGGGGCTACGGCCTGGCCGACGTCCGGCGGAAGGTCGCGTTCGACCCCGGCCGCTCCCTGGTCCGGATCGGGTCGATCACCAAACTGTTCACCTGGACGGCCGTGATGCAGCAGGTCGAGGCCGGCCGCCTCGACCTGGACGCCGACGTGAACCGCTATCTGAAGGCGTTCCGCGTCCCGGCCTCCCATCCGGAGCCGGTGACGCTGCGGACCCTGATGAACCACACCGCGGGCTTCGAGGAGCGCGTGATCGGCAGCGGGGCGCGCACCGCGGCCGACGTGCCGCCGCTCGGCGAGTACCTCGCCGGCCACCTGCCGGCCCGGGTACGGCCGCCGGGCGAGATCTCCGCCTATTCCAACCACGGCGCCGCGCTCGCCGGCCACATCGTCGCCCAGGTCTCCGGAGAGCCCTACGACGCCTACGTCCGCCGCCACCTCCTCGAACCGCTCGGCATGACACGCAGCACCGCGACCGAGCCGGTGCCCGCCTCCCTCGCCCCCGACCTCGCCCTCAGCTACGACTCCGACGCCGATCCCCCGCGGGCCGTCCCCTTCGACTTCGACCCGATGCCTCCCGACGGCTCGATCAGCGCCACCGCCGGGGACATGGCCAACTTCATGATCGCGCACCTGAACGGCGGGCGATTCGGCGACGCGACCGTCCTCGGCCCGGAGACCGCGGCGCGGATGCACCGGCGCTCCTTCTCCGCCGACCCCCGCCTGGGCGGGTACGCGCACGGGTTCATGGACCGCGTCATGGGCGGCCACCGGGTCCTGATGCACGACGGCAGCTGGGAGGGCTTCCGGAGCGTCCTGATCCTGGTGCCCGGGTGCGACCTGGGGATGTTCCTGTCGGTCAACGGCACCGGCGGCGTCGAGACGGCGGGCGAGCTGACCCGCATGTTCCTCGGCCGCTTCGCCCCGCCTCCGGCGGCCGCCGGAGACGTCCCGGAGCGGGCCCCCGCCTCCCCGGCCGCCGAGGCCGCCCCCCGGGAGGGCTTCTACGCGCCGGCCCGGCACAACGCCTCGACGATCGAGAAGATCGTGCTCCTGCTCGGCCCGTCCCGGCTGCGGGTGGAGGGCGACGGCACCGTCCGCTTCAAGGGTCGGGAGTGGACGCCCCGGGGCCGCGGCCTGTACGCCTCGGCGGACGGCGACCACCTGGTGGCCGTCGCGGGAGGGGACGGCCGGCGCTACGTGGCCACCGACGGTCCCGCCTACCGGCTGATGACCGCCGCGGAGGGTCCCGTCCTCAACCTGGCGGTCCTGGCCGGCTTCGCCGTCACGGCCCTGAGCGCGCTCGCCGTTCCGGCGGCCGCGGTGTGGCGCCGGGCGCGCCGGCGGCCCGCCCCCTCTGCGGCCTGGCGGTCGGCGCGCGCGCTGGCCGGCGGGGCCGCCCTGCTGGGGCTCGGGTTCCTGGTGCTCCTGGCGGTCCGGGTCCTCGGCGACACGGGGGACTTCCTGTACGGCCTGCCGGCGGACATGCGGGTCCTGCTCGGCGTGCCCCTCGTCGTGCTCGCCATGGCGGCCGCGGCGGCCGTGTGCACGGTGAAGGGCTGGAGGGGCTCCGGCGCCGGCTCCGGATCCGGCCTGGCCGCGCGGGTGCACCAGGTGACCCTGTTCGCGGGCCTGACGGCGCTGGCCTGGTTCCTGTGGCAGTGGAACCTCATCGGCTGGCGGTTCTGACCGGTTCTGACCACGGGCGGCTCCGCGGCGTGGCGCCCCGAGGCCGCGCCACGGGCGGCACCACGGCGCGGGGGCCCGGCACCACGGCGTGGGAGCCGTGGCGCCGCCCGTGGCCTCCCCTCTGCTACGGGTGCTCGTCGGTCCAGCCCGCCTCGAGGACGGTGTCGGTGTTCCACACCGTCCCCGGCTCCAGTCCGGCCTGCAGGCCGCCCGGCTCGACGACCACGCTCTCGCGTGCCAGCGCGCGGCCGGACCGCTCGTCGATGATCAGCCGCATCTGCACCACGCCCCTGTCGGTGTCACCCGGCTTGGGGTGCGAGGTGTCCGCGATGGCGATCGCCGTGCCCGTGCGCCCGGCGGCGTCGGTGACCTGGCCGAGCGAGGTGACCGACGGCAGCTCCGCCAGCATCCGGAAGGCCGCCGCGCGCACCTCCGGGCTCACCGGCATGCTCATGATCAGCCCCTCGGTCACCCGGAACAGCCAGGCGTCCTCCCCCATGGGGACGTCGGCCTCGGTGTCCTTGCCCTCGTAGAAACGGAGCAGGTCGGCCCTGAGCGCCTCCGGGTCGGTCGGCAGGCTCCGCAGGTCGGCCATGGTGACGTTGCGGCCGAGCCAGAAGATCTCCTTGCTCTCCGTGCGACCGGTGAGCGGCTTCCCGGGCCTCTCCCCGATCGGGATCCTCTTGCGGCCCGCGAAGGTCAGCTCGCGCGGCGAACCCGCCTTCTCCCAGGCCGCCCGGTCGGCGCCGGTCGCCGGCTTGATCGCCACGGTACGGGTGGAGCCCCACTGCTCCCTCGCGCCCACCCAGCTCTCGCTCTCCT
The DNA here is from genome assembly GCF_042650625.1 of Planomonospora corallina. Lineage (NCBI taxonomy): Bacteria > Bacillati > Actinomycetota > Actinomycetes > Streptosporangiales > Streptosporangiaceae > Planomonospora > Planomonospora corallina. Next base: position 5,844 of record NZ_JBHSBM010000047.1, on the reverse strand, counting down.
GCTCGATGGAGATCACGAAGCCCTCGTCGACCGGCTGGAGGGTGCGGGAGCGGCTGGAGACGTGCCAGTAGTCGCCGGTGGCAGCGGGCCGGCGCTCCGCGCTGGTCGCGGCCACGAGCAGCACCTCCTTCGCCGAGAGGGCGACCGGCCGCGTCACCGTGCCCGATGCCGCCGGGGACACGACGGGCGCCGGCCCGCGGGCCGTACCGCCGACCAGCACGACCGCGGTCACGGCCGCCGCCGCGCCCGCCAGGCCCAGGCCCCAGGCCATCGGCTTCCCGCCGCGCCGCGGCACCTGCCTGGGCTGGGCGAAGGCGTGGGCCAGCTCGGCCTGACGGGTCCGCGGGTCGACCGGACCGCCGGCCAGATGGGCCGGGCGGGCGGCACGCAGCTCTTCCATGGCGTTCACGACAACTCCTCCACGAGTCGGGGCTGGGACGACACCGGCGATTCGAGCGCGGCCCGCAGGCGTTTCCTGGCCCGGTGCAGCCTGACCCGGAAGGCGGGCACCGAGCAGCCGAGCACCTTGGCGGCGTCTCCCGGGCTCAGGCCCTGCCAGGCGACGAGGACGAGGATCTCCCGCTCGTCCGGGGTGAGCCCGGCCATGGCCCTGAGGACGCCCAGGCGCTCGGCCACGTGGTCGGCCACGTCACCGGTGACCCACTCGCGCATCTCACGCCGGATCCCCTCCCGCCTGGCCTCGGCCCTGACGCTGTCGCGCAGCACGTTGCGCGCCACGCCCAGCAGCCACGGCAGGGCGTTCTGCGGCATCTGGTCGAACCTGCGCCAGGCGATGGCGAACGTCTCGCTCACCACCTCGTCGGCCACCTGCCGACCGGCGCGGCTGACCACGTAGGCCCAGACCCGTTGTCGGCATTCGTCATAGATGGTGGTGAAGCGCTCTCGATCGCTCGTCACCGCCCCAACCCCTCACGTGTCCCGGAAACCGCTGACGGGAGGAAGTGGTCCGGGATCCTCAGAAATTACAAGGCATCGCAAGGCGTCGCCGGAAGGTCTGACGGAGACCGGTACGCCGCGGCGGCCGCCCTCCGCGCACGGCGCCGGCCCGCCGTACCGGGCTCAGCGGGTGACCGGCGGCGGCGGCGACGGCCCGGCCTGCGCCGAGAAGACGCCCTCCCGGCGGATCGTCTGCCAGGGCAGGTGCGCCCCGAGCAGGGCGGTCACCACCGACTGGATGACCACCAGGTACATGAGCTGCCGGTAGAACAGCTGCTGCAGGGGGAGCACCCACAGCACGGAGACCGGCTCGCGGTCCAGCCGCAGCGCGTACCAGCCGCCGAACGCCTGGAGCAGCCCGAAGCCCGTCCAGACGGCCACCGCCGGCAGCGGCTCGCCCGTCACCGCGCCGTAGGCGGCCATGACGTCCACGACCGGCGCGAGCAGCGGCAGCGCCACGTGGAAGAGGGCCAGATAGCCCAGGCACCGGCGGCCGAACGGGCCCGGTTCCACGACCGCCCGGCGGTGCTTCCACATCGCCTGCAGCGTGCCGTAGCACCACCGGTAACGCTGGCGCCACATCTGCCGGAGCGAGGCGGGCGCCTCGGTCCAGGCGAGCGCGTCCTCGGCGTAGACCACCCGCCAGCCGTCCCGGCACATCGCCATGGTCAGGTCGGTGTCCTCGGCCAGGGTGTCGCCGCTCAGCCCTCCGGCCGCCCGCAGCGCCGAGCGCCGGAAGGCGCCGATCGCCCCCGGCACGGTCGGCATGCACGCCAGCAGGTCGAAGGCGCGGCGGTCGAGGTTGAAGCCGATGACGTACTCGATGTGCTGCCAGCGTCCGATCACGCCGCCCCGGTTGCCCACCTTGGTGTTCCCGCTGACCGCGCCCACCGCCGGGTCGGCGAGCGGCCGGACGAGGTTCCCGATGGTGGCGGGCTCGAAGACCGTGTCGCCGTCCACCATGACGATGATCTCGTGTGAGGCGTGCGCGATACCGGTGTTGAGCGCGGCGGCCTTGCCCCCGTTGCGCTGCCGGATCAGCCGCACCCGCGGCAGGCCGAGCGCGGAGACGACGGCGGCGGTGCGGTCGCGGGATCCGTCGTCGACGACGATGACCTCCAGCGCTCCCGGGTGGTCGGTGTCCACCAGCGAGCGCACGGTGGCCTCGATCCCGGCCTCCTCGTTGTAGGCGGGGACGATCACGGTGACGCCGGGCGGCCTGCCCCACGCCGGTGCGCGCCGGGTGGCTCTTCCGCGGCCCCGCGCACGGCGGGCGTGCTCGCGGGCCAGGACGAGGAAGGCCACCAGCCGCAGCAGGGTGAGCGCCGCGGCGACGGCCATGACCCACGACATCGCCGCGGTGAAGACGGCGGCTCCGCGCTGGGCGAGGATCAGCCCGGAGCCGACGAAGCGGTCCGTCTGCCCGGCCGGGGTGTGGGCCCCGGGCACGCCGAGCGCGGACGTGAGCGTCGTCACCCGGTACCCGTGCCCGGCGAGTCCGGTGAGCAGCAGGTCCACCTCGCCGGCCGTCCGGCGGGGGTCGTCTCCGGAGCCGCGCACCGTGACCACCGCGCCCCGGCGGGAGGAGGCCAGGCGGGCGATCCGCCTGCTTCCCTCACCGGCCGGATCCGCGGCGTCCAGGTCGCTGAGCGCCAGGAGGTAGCCCTCGGCGCTCATGGACCGCAGCGCCCGCAGCCGGGCGCCGGTGACGGCGGCAGGTGAGGAGGAGTACGGCGGGCGGGCCAGGCGCGTGTACACGCCGGCGGCCCCGGCCAGTGCCTTCTGGGTCAGCGACAGCTCCAGCCGGAGCCGCCAGGCGGGCACGGCGGCGAGGTCGGCGTGCGCGTAGGTGTGGTTGCCGATCTCGTGCCCCTCGGAGACGATCCGCCGGACCAGCTCGGGGTTCTCCGCGATCCTGGCACCGACCGTGAAGAAGGTCGCCCTGACGCCGTGCTCGGCGAGCACGTCGAGGACCTGCGGCGTCCACCGCGGGTCCGGGCCGTTCTCGAAGGTGAGCGCCACCGTGCGGGCCGGGAGGCGGGTGCCGGCCCGCACGTCGCCCGGCCGGCCGAACACGGGTCCGCCGCGCCGTACCCGGTCGAGTTCGGCGGAGGACCGGTCCGGCGGCGGAGGGGGAGCGGCCCGCGGCCCGCCCGTCGCGCCGGCGGCGTACGCGTCGAGCGTCAGCGCCCCCGCCGTCAGGATCATGACGGCCGCGATCAGGAGCCAGTGCCCTCGCGGATCGCCCCGTCGCCGGCGTCGCCGCCGGGGCGCGGCCCGCCTTCCGCCGGCGACGCGGCCGGGCCTGGACCTCCCGGGGCCGGCCGCGCGCCCGGGCGGCGGGGCGGCGGAGGGCGGGGCGGCGGGACCGGACGGCGGCACCCGCGTCTGCGGCGCTCCGCGCGGGATCACTCTCCCGTCCCCGGGTCCGTACCGGCGCCCTGGTGGCCCTGGCCGGAGGGGGCCCCGTCCGGCGACCCGGCGGGGTCGGGGCCGGAAGTGGGCCCGGCCGGCTCGGCGGAGGGCTCGGCGGGCTCGGCCAGCCCCTCCTCCACCGGCTCCCGGGAGGGGGGCGCGGAGCCGGTGGAGGAGGTCCGCCCGGACGGCGAGGCGGACCGGGCGGGGCGCGCCGGCGAGGTCGCCGCCCGGGTCCGCGGGGAGGCCGTGTTCCGCGGGGAGGCGGTGGCCTGCGGGGAGGTCTGCGGGGTCCGGGAGACCTCCCGTACCGGGCGGCTCCGGGCGGGCGTCCGCGCGGCGCCGGGCCGGGAGGTGCGCCGCGCCGTCCGTGCGGGCTCGTCCGGAGTGGGGCGGACGGCGGAGCGTGTGGGGGATCCCCCGGGCCAGTCGGCCGCCGGCAGCGGGGTCGGCGCGAACAGCCCGCTCACCACGGACGCCACCAGGGCGAATCCGAGCGTGCCGAGGACGACTCCCGTCACCGCCAGCAACCGCCTGCGCCGGCCGGTGCCGTCGACGAACACGGCGGCACCGGAGGGCGGATACCTATCGTTCACGGGCGGAGAGCCTAGTGACGCCAGGTGACAATATGGATCATGGGGCTCGGAGCGCTCAGCGGCGCCCGATCGAGCCGATCCAGCTCTCCGTGAGGACGTCCAGCATCTCCTCGCGCCCGACGCCCCAGGTCCCCGGTCCCCACTGGCGCGCGACGTGGTCGAGCTCGGTGATGGCGAGGACGCCGCGGAAGTGGCGGGTGCCGGGCGGGAACCGGTCGGCGCGGTCGAGCCCCTCCTTGACGTCGCCGATGGCCTCGTTCAGCCACTCGTCGAGGAGCGCGCGGATCTCGGCGTCGACGGCCGCGGCCGCGAAGGCGGTCGTGGCGTAGGGGCGGATCGCGTCCCACCGCTCCGAGGTCGCCGCGAGCCAGGCGCGGATCCGCTCCCGCGAGCCGTCCTCGACCACGGCGACCAGCTCACGCTCGGTCGAGCCGTGCTCGGCGGAGGGGAGCCGGCCGAGCGTGACGTTGAGCCGCTCCGAGAGGAGGGCCTTCATCAGATCGGCCTTGGAGGGGAAGTACGCGTAGAAGGTCACCCGCGTCGTCCCCGCCGCCGACGCGATGTCGTCGACCTTCGTCGCCGCGTACCCCTTCGACACGAACAGGTCCAGGCCGGCGTCGAGCAGGAGCTTGCGCGTCATCTCCCTCTGTGCCGCACGAAGGGTCGCCATGCCCGCCAGCATAGGGCACCGCGGCCGCGTTCCGCTCTCGCCGATCGCTCTGAGTACGTGCTGATCAAAGTGTTGATTCGATGTCAAATGATATGACACCTTGCACACCCGAGAGGTGATCGCGCTCACACCGAGGTGGCCGATCCCGAGCGGCCGGAACCGACCCGCCCGGCACGCTCGCTGGATCAAGGGCACCGACAACGGGATCATGGACGAGCCCACCGTCACCATCTTCGTCGAGGGCACCCGCGAGAACGTCACCGGAGGAGCAGCATGAGCAGGGCACGGATCTTCGCCTCGCCGGACGAGGCGGTGAGCGTCGTCAAGGACGGCGACACCGTCCTGGTGGGCGGCTTCGGCCTCGCCGGCATGCCGTTCGACCTGATCGACGCCCTGATCAGGCACGGCGCGGGCGACCTCACCATCGTGTCCAACAACGCCGGCAACGGTGACGTGGGCCTGGCCGCCCTGCTGAAGGCCGGCCGGGTGCGGAGGATCCTGTGCTCCTTCCCCCGGCAGGCCGACTCCTACGTCTTCGACGGCCTCTACCGCCGCGGGAAGATCGAGCTCGAGGTCGTCCCGCAGGGCACCCTCGCCGAGCGGATGCGGGCCGCCGGGGCGGGCATCGGGGCGTTCTACTGCCCGACGGGCGTCGGCACGCCGCTCGCCGAGGGCAAGGAGACCCGCACGATCGACGGGCGCGACCACGTCCTGGAGTACCCGATCAGGGGTGACGTCGCCCTGATCTCCGCGTACGTCGCCGACACGATGGGCAACCTCGTCTACCGCAAGACCGCCCGGAACTTCGGCCCGGTGATGGCCACGGCCGCCACGACGACCGTCGTCCAGGTCGCGTCGATCGTGGACGCGGGACGGCTCGACCCCGAGGCCGTCGTCACGCCGGGCATCTACGTCGACCGCGTGGTCCGGGTCGAGCCGCGCCACTACACCGTGCGGGGGGCCCGCTGATGCCGCTCGATCCCGACCGGCTCGCCGCCCGCATCGCGCGGGACATCGAGCCGGGCAGTTACGTCAACCTCGGCATCGGCCGGCCCACCAAGGTCGCCGACCACCTCCCGGCCGAGCTCGGCGTCGTCCTGCACACCGAGAACGGCATGCTGGGCATGGGCCCGGCGGCCGCCGGCGACGAGATCGACCCCGACCTCACCAACGCCGGCAAGGTGCCCGTCACCGAGCTGCCCGGGG
>NZ_JBHSBM010000046.1:0-3424 GCF_042650625.1 Planomonospora corallina | reverse complement strand
AGCCCGGTTGCAGGGGACCGGAAACCCTAAACCCCCGATGCCACCGGCCATCCAGCACGCCACGACCGGCCGGCCTACGCCCCTTTACACCCCGGTGAGCACACTCTCGGCGCACCAGGAGACGGTGTTGAGGCCGGTCGAAGGCGGCACCTTGGGAGAGCCGGGCGGAGCGGCCGCGGAGTCGATTCGATGGCGTACCGGTCGGGGAAGGTCCACCCGCGTTGAGGATCGTCGCAGGCCGCAGCGTCTGGGAAGGTCTCGCAATCACTACTTAAAAGATCATAGGACAGTATTAGCATGCGGTCATGAGCAACCGCGCCAAGCCCAGCATCGCCGTCACCCTCGACCCTGACCTCGTCGAATACGTTCGATCCCGTGTCGGAGACGATGACGTCAAGTCCTTGTCCGCCTACGTGAACGAGGCTCTCGCTGCCCGCGTCCGCGAGGAACGCCGCCGCAGGGCCATCCTTCAGACACACCTGGTCCGTGCCAGGGAAGCAGCCGACCATGACCGCGTCGACCGCATGATGACCCACGTCCAGCGGCAACTCGCCGAGATACCCGGATTCACGGGAGAGGGCGCTCAGTGACCCTGCCGCCCCTCATTCTGGACACCGGCGTCCTGATCGAACTCGCCCGGGGCGACGCGGACGTCATGACGATGATCGCCAGATTCGATGACAGGCAGCAGCCCATGGTGATGTCCGTTCTGGCCATCACCGGCGCGTCCCTTGACTCCGGTTCGAAGGACGCGACCGACCTGCTGCTCGGTGTGGCCACGATGGAGCAGATCACCATCGCCGGGCTGCACGAACCCGACCACGGCACCACGCTGGCCTCTGTGATCAACCGAACCGGCCTCACCCCGTGGGACGCTCACGTGGCCGCGCTCGCCGACGTGTCGGTCTGCCCTGTGCTCACCCTCGACATGACCCACTGGCGGCAGGCGGCCCGCGCCTTCGACGAGCCGCTGCACATCATCGAGATCACCGATCCCGAAGGTTGATTATGTGTGACACAAATAGTCAAGGACCCCGGTCCGAAAATCGGGGTCCTTGACGGAGGCGGTCGATGGCGGAAGCGGCTTCTCGCCCTCCCGTGCGGGTCCGTCCTCGTCCGTGTCAGGCGGCGCAGTTGATGTAGACGGGGCGGGCGGCGCCGTCGCTGCCGGTCTCCACGCGGGCGATCATCGCGGCCTGGCGGCGGTTGCCGGCCATGACGAGCACCATCTCCTGCGCCACCCGGAGCTGCCGGGACAGGATGGCGTCGGCACGGGGCCGCAGGTCGAGCGGGAGCGGACCGAGGTCCGTCGGAGGCGTCCACGCGCCGGTGACGGCGGGGACCTCCTGGGTGCGGTGGTCGCCGGAGAGCATCTCCTCCACCGCGGCGACGTCCATCTCGAGGGCGTCCAGCGCGGCGGACCAGGCCGCGTGCCAGTCGCCGGCTGAGGGCGGCTGGGCGCTCATGGCTAGGCCACCCTGGCGGCGGCGCCGACGGCCCCGGCCTCGGTGACGGCCGTGCGCCAGGCGTCGCGCAGCGGCTCGACCAGGGCGCGGCAGGAGGCGACCTGGGCGGCGTCAGCGCGCACGTTGGCCTGGATGAGCTGGGTGAGCAGGAAGCCGTAGAGCTCGGACAGGCCCGCCGCGCCGTCCCAGACGTCCATCCGGAGCGAGGAGCGCAGCTCGATGATGATGTCCTGGGCGTGCTGGAGCTGGGCGGAGGCCGTCTCCCGGTCTCCCCGGCCCAGCGCCTCCTCGCCCTTGACCAGGTCGAGGACGAGCCGGTCGTAGAGCATGACGAGCAGCTTGCCGGGAGAGGCGGTGCTCACCGAGTCGGCGAGGTAGCGGGCCCGCATGGAGGGGTTGTTCATGGCGTGCTGTCCGTTCTCATTCCGAGGAGGGGGCGGGCAGGCTGGAGATCTGACCGGCCAGCCAGGTCGACTGCTGCTGCAGCTTGCCGAGGGAGACCTCGAGGTTGGTGAACTGCCTGCGCAGTGCCGTCTCGCGCCTCTCCAGCCGGAGGTCCCAGGCCTCGATGCGTTTGTTGAGGTCGGTGACCAGGCTCTTGCTGCCGTTGACGGCGTTGGTGATGCTCTCGGTGCTGTTGCTCACGATCACCTTGAGCCGGGCGGCCAGTCCCATCACGTTCGAGACCTGGGTCTGGGGCAGCGTCTTGCCGTCGGCGTCGAGCCGGGGCGGGATCGACGGGTCCTCCGCCGACATCGCCTTCTCGACCTTGGCCGGGTCGGCCTCGTAGGCCTTCAGGAACTCTTCACGGTCGAAGGTGAGCTTGCCGTACCGGTCGAGTTCGACGCCGAGCTGGGCGAAGCTGCCGTAGTCGGTCTGGCCGGTGCCGACCTGGCCGAGGACGGTCTGCGCGATCTGGCGGACGGTGGCGTTGCCGGCCAGCGGCTGCTTGGTCTTGGCGGCGGCGTTGTAGGACGTCTGGGTGCCGATCTCGGTCAGCACGGCGTTCGTGGCGTCGACGAACGCCTTCATCTTGTCGGCGATGGCGTCTTTGTCCTGCGTGACCGCGACGGTGACGCCCGTCTCCTCCTTGGTCACGTTGATGGTCGTGCCCGCCAGGAGGCCGGTGATGGCGTTGCTGCCGCTGGTGACGGTGTAGTGGACGCCGTCGGCGTCGCCCACCAGGACCTGCGCGTCCTTCGGGGGGACGAGGTCGACGGGGTCGGAGGCGAGGCCGGTGATCTCGAAGCCGGCCGCCGTACCGGTCTTGGTGGAGGTGAGCTGCAGGACGGTGCCCTGGTCCGTGGTGAGGACGGAGGCGCGCACGTCGAGGCCCTTGGCGTTGATCGCCTCCGCCACGCCCTGCGGGGTGTTGGTCGTGACGTCGATGTCCACCGCGGCGGCGGTGCCGATGGTGAGGCTGACCTTCGTGGCACCGCCGGCCAGCGCCGGATCGGTGGCGGAGCCGAAGGTGACGGTGCTGACCTGCGCCTTGGCCGTGCTCAGCACGTCGAAGGTGACGCTTCCCGTGGTGGCGCCCGCGGTCGTGGTCGGGGTGACCGAGGTCGAGGACGAGGTCACCTTGGCGGGCTGCCAGGACGTGCCCTTCGTCATGTCCTCGGCCGCGGTCTTGAGCGCGGCCAGTTTGGTGTTGATCGCCTGATAGGAAGTCTGGATCTTCTCCTGGGCGGTCACCTTGGACTTGAGCTGGGTCTGCGGGACCCTCTCGACCTGCATGAGCTGCGAGATCAGGGAGCTCGTGCTCAGGCCGCTGACCAGGCCGTCAACGGTGCTTCCAGCCACGTGTGCGAGTCCTCTCTACGCCGTCCGCCCCGTCGGGCGTTCACCCCCGCCCCGTCGGGCGGAGGTGTCGAACAGATGGAAGGGGCGGCCGGCGGTCATGCCGGCCGCCCCTTCCGGTGATGCGTCGCCTCTCATCGGTGGGCGCCGGTCAGGCG
>NZ_JBHSBM010000045.1:0-1445 GCF_042650625.1 Planomonospora corallina | reverse complement strand
GGATTGAGGAAGGCGTCCAGCACGTACAACCGCAGATCCGCGATCCCCACCCCGATCAGCCCGGCCGGGCTGTCCGGCTCCAGCGGCGCGTAGGTGACGTGCACCGTCGTCTCGGTGATGCCGTACATGTTGACCAGGGAGACCCCCCGGCCGTGCCAGCCGGCGAGGCGGGAGACCTCCAGGGCCTCACCACCGAAGATCACATAGCGCAGGTCACCGAGCTCACGCGCGCCGGGCGGGAGCTGGTAGAAGGCCGAGGGGGTCTGGTTCAGCACCGTCACCCGCTCCCGCTCCAGCAGACCCAGGAAGTCCTCCGGCGACCGGCTCACCTCGAACGGCACCACCACCAGCCGCCCGCCGAACAGCAGCGCCCCCCACAACTCCCACACCGAGAAGTCGAACGCGTAGGAGTGGAACAACGTCCACACGTCCTGCGGCCCGAACCCGAACCACTCCCGCGTCGACGACAGCAGCCGCGTCACGCTGGCATGGGTCACCACCACGCCCTTCGGCCGGCCCGTCGACCCCGACGTGAAGATCACATACGCGGGGTGCTCCGGGAGCGGTTCCGGCAGCGGTGACTCCGGGACGCCGTCCTCCCCGGCCGGGGGCAGGAGCGCCCCCTCCCGAGGCGAGTCCTCCCCGGCCGGACCGTCCCGGCCGGGCAGGATCCGGCAGGAGACACCACCGTCCTCCAGCACCACCACCGGCAACCCCCCACCGACCACACCCTCCAACCCCCCGGCCACCACCACCGCCATCGGCGCCGCGTCCTGCACCATGAACGCCACCCGATCCGCCGGATACGACGGATCCACCGGCACATACGCACCCCCCGCCTTCAACACCCCCAGCACCGCCACCACCAGCTCCACCGACCGCGGCACCACCAACGCCACGAACCGCTCCGGCCCCACCCCCAGCCACGCCAGCCGCCGCGCCAGCGCCTGCGCCCGCGCGTCCAGCTCCGCATACGTCAGCGCCTCGTCCCCGCACACCACCGCCACCGCCTCCGGCGCGGCCGCCACCCGCGCCGCGAACTCCTCCACGATGGTGGTGGCCGGAGGCGTGCCGCCGGTGCCCGCCCAGTCGCCGAGGATGGTCTCCCGCTCGGTTTCGTCCAGGATGTCGAGCTGTCCGATGCGGGTGCCGGGGTCGGCGACGGCGGCGCGGAGCAGGCGGACGAACCGGGCCGCGATGTCCTCGGCCGTCTCCCGGTCGAACAGGTCGGCGGCGTACTCCAGGCCGCCGGTCAGGCCCCCGGAGGGGTCCTCGGCGAGGGTGAGCTGGAGGTCGAACTTGGCGGTCTCCGGGACGAAGGGCTCGAGCGCGACGGAGAGCCCGTCGAGGTCCAGGGTGGCGGCCGGGGTGTTCTGCAGGACGAGCATCACCTGGAAGAGGGGATGGCGGGCCATCGACCGCACCGGAGCCACCAACTCCACCAA
>NZ_JBHSBM010000044.1:0-1556 GCF_042650625.1 Planomonospora corallina | reverse complement strand
GGATTGAGGAAGGCGTCCAGCACGTACAACCGCAGATCCGCGATCCCCACCCCGATGACGCTGGCGGAGCCGTCCGCCACCGCGCGGTCCAGCGGCATGTAGGTGACGTGCACCGTCGTCTCGGTGATGCCGTACATGTTCACCAGCACCGGGGCGTCCTGCGGATGGCGGTCGTACCAATCGGCCAGCCGCCGCGGCTCCAGCGCCTCCCCGCCGAAGACGACGTACCGCAGCGCCAGGTCCGCGCCGGAACGCTCCTGCTCGGCCCGCATCAGCTGGTAGAAGGCCGAGGGGGTCTGGTTCAGCACCGTCACCCGCTCCCGCTCCAGCAGCCCCAGGAAGTCCTCCGGCGACCGGCTCACCTCGAACGGCACCACCACCAGCCGCCCGCCGAACAGCAGCGCCCCCCACAACTCCCACACCGAGAAGTCGAACGCGTAGGAGTGGAACAACGTCCACACGTCCTGCGGCCCGAACCCGAACCGCTCCCGGGTCGAGGACAGCAGCCGCGTCACACTGGCATGGGTCACCACCACGCCCTTCGGCCGGCCCGTCGACCCCGACGTGAAGATCACATACGCCGGATGGTCGGCCCGCAGCCCGGGCACCGCGCCGCCCGGCCCTTCCGGCCCCTCCGAACCGGCGGGCGGAGCTCCGCCACCACCGTCGGCCGCGCCGTCCCGGACCGCGGGCAGAACCGCGGCCTCCGCCGGATGGCGCGCGGCCCCCTTCGGCTCGTCCCCCTCCGGGAAGCCGGGTTCCCGTCGGCCGGGCAGGATCCGGCAGGAGACACCACCGTCCTCCAGCACCACCACCGGCAACCCCCCACCGACCACACCCTCCAACCCCCCGGCCGCCACCACCGCCATCGGCGCCGCGTCCTGCACCATGAACGCCACCCGATCCGCCGGATACGACGGATCCACCGGCACATACGCACCCCCCGCCTTCAACACCCCCAGCACCGCGACCACCAGCTCCACCGACCGCGGCACCACCAACGCCACGAACCGCTCCGGCCCCACCCCCAGCCACGCCAGCCGCCGCGCCAGCGCCTGCGCCCGCGCGTCCAGCTCCGCGTACGTCAGCGCCTCGTCCCCGCACACCACCGCCACCGCCTCCGGCGCGGCCGCCACCCGCGCCGCGAACTCCTCCACGATCGTCGGGAGGGTCCCGGCAGGGGTACCGGTCCCGGCCCAGCGGCGCAGGATGGTGTAGCGCTCGGCGGCGTCGAGGATCTCCAACCGGCTGACCGGGGTGCCGGGGTCGGTGACCGCGGCGCGGAGCAGGCGGACGAACCGGGCCGCGATGTCCTCGGCCGTCTCCCGGTCGAACAGGTCGGCGGAGTATTCGAGGACGCCGGTCAGCCCGTCGTCCGTCTCGCTCAGGGAGAGCAGCAGGTCGAATCTGGAGACGTGCGTCTGGAGGGGTTCGAGGCCGATGGAGAGGCCACCGTCGAGGTCGAGCCGGACCGGCGGGGTGTTCTGGAAGGTCAGTGCGACCTGGAAGAGGGGATGGCGGGCCATCGACCGCACCGGAGCCACCAACTCCACCAA
>NZ_JBHSBM010000043.1:39468-47209 GCF_042650625.1 Planomonospora corallina | reverse complement strand
AGCGAGTGCGAGATCAGATCGTCCACCTCGGTCAGGCCGAGCAGCTGCGCCATCGCCTGCCGGTAGCCCTCGATCTTGCGGATCACCGGCACGAACCGGCGGGGGCCCAGGGCCAGGCCGATGCGCTCGTGCCCGAGGTCCACCAGGTGCTGCACGGCCAGCCGCGCGGCGAGCCGGTCGTCCGGCGAGATGAACGGCGCCTCGATCGCCTCGGTGTAGCCGTCGAGCAGGACGATCGGCAGGCCCCGGTCGGTGAGCCGGGTGTAACGGTCCATGCGGGCGGTGGTGTCGGCGTGCAGCCCGGAGACGAAGACGATGCCGCTGACCCCGCGCTCCACCAGCAGCTCGGTGAACTCGTCCTCCGGCGCGCCGCCGGGCATCTGGGTGCAGAGCACCGGCGTGTAGCCGTGCTGGGTCAGGGCCTTCTCGATCGCCTGGGCGAAGGCCGGGAAGATCGGGTTGTCCAGTTCGGGGGTGACCAGCCCGATCAGCCCGTTGCTGCGCTGGCGCAGGCGCTGCGGGCGCTCGTAGCCCATCAGGTCGAGCGCCGTCAGCACCGCCTGCCGGGTGGCCGCGGACACGCCGGGCTTGCCGTTGAGCACCCGGCTGACCGTCGCCTCGCTCACTCCGGCGTGGGCGGCGATGTCGGCCAGGCGGGTGACGGCCCCGTCGCTCCGGGGGCGCGGGGCCCGCGTCACTTCACCGTCCATCAGCAGCTACCTCACCATGCGCTCGCGAGGGGGTGCAAGCCGGGTGGACGCCTCCAGCCCGGCATGAAATTTTTTTCATAAACTTTCCGCAAAGAATAGCCCATCCGGCCCGCCTCCGGAGGCCGGACGACGGAAAAGCCCTGTCTTCATGCCCGATACGGCCAGGTAACAGAGTTGTGACCGCAAGACGTGCGTTTTCTGGCGACATCTATGGACACATGACCACATCGCACGATGTACTACCTCATCAATCACAGGCTGGATCCGGGCACCCACGTCCGGGAGGAACGAGCGCGCATGAGTACCGTCGTCCTCGACAATGTGACGAAGGTCTACCCAGGGGGATACCTGGCGGTCGACCGCATGAACCTGCGGGCCGGAGAGGGGGAGCTCCTCGTCCTCCTCGGCCCCTCCGGTTGCGGCAAGTCGACCCTGCTGCGGATGATCGCGGGGCTGGAGGAGATCACCTCCGGCGATCTGTGGCTGGGCGGCACCCTCGCCAACGACCTCCCTCCGCGCGACCGCGACGTCGCCATGATCTTCCAGAACGGCGCGCTCTACCCGCACCGCACCGTGCGCGGCAACATCGCCTTCCCGCTGGAGATCGCCAAGGCCGACCCGGAGATGGTCAAGGAGCGCGTCACCGAGCTGTCCAAGGCCCTGCACATCGACGAGACCCTGGACCGCCGGCCTGGAACGCTCTCCGGCGGCCAGCGGCAGCGCGTCGCGATGGGGCGCGCGATCGTCCGCCAGCCCTCGATCTTCCTGATGGACGAGCCGCTGTCCAACCTCGACGCGGGCATGCGCACCGAGCTGCGCATGGAGATCGGCGCGCTGGTGCGCTCCCTCGGGGTCACCACGATCTACGTCACGCACGACCAGGTCGAGGCGCTGACCCTGGCCGACCGGATCGCCATCATGAACCGCGGCGTGCTCCAGGACGTCGGCACCCCGGGCCAGGTCTACAACGACCCGGCCACCGCCTTCACCGCCGCGTTCCTCAACTCCCAGCAGCTGAACCTGCTCTCGGCCACGGTCCGCACCCCGCAGAACCAGTTCATCCTGCTGGACTTCGGCCCGCACCAGATCACCATCCCGTGGAGCGATCCGCGGGCCTACGCGATCTCCCAGTACGTCGGCCGGCAGATCATCGTCGGCCTGCGCCCCGACTGCCTGGCCCCGGTCCCGGACACCTTCGACGGGCCCGTCTTCCTCGGGCGCGTCCGGGCCCTGGAGTACCACGGCCACGAGTGGCTCGCCTACGTCGAGACCGGCATCATGTCCGTCAGCGTCCCCGAGCCGCCGGATCCCCGGCAGGCGGTCCGGGAGCTGGCCGCCTCCGGCCAGGGCGGCAGGATCCGCTCGGCGATGCGCCGGCTGCTGTCCGGAGGGGAGGCCGGGCCGGAGCCGCAGGACCAGTCCCAGGACGGCTCCGGCGGCACGCACCGCAGGGCCGACCTCATCGTCCGGATCGGCTCCCGCCCGGTCTGGCGGGCCGGCGAGCCCGCCCGGGTCGGCGTCGACGCCAGCCGCCTGCTGCTGTTCGCCTCCGACGGCTCCCGCATCGACCCCCCGCAGCGCTGAGGCGTCCCGCGGGGGACGCCCCGCCTCTGGCACGCTCCAGCGTCTCCGGCGCCCGGGGCGGGGCGCTCACGGTCCGGCGATGATCGAGACGATCTCCACCACCCTGCTGGCCCGGTCCACCTCGGCGCGGTGGAAGGACGGGCCCTGCGTGCGGGCCAGCACCAGGTGCAGCCCTGCGGCCGGGACGGGGATGCTCATCAGCTGGTGGGAGCCGGAGGTCAGGGCGGCCGGGCGGAGCAGGGCGAGGTCGGCGAGCTTGACGCCGGCGATGCCGCCGTCCTCGAGCACCTCCGGCGCCTGCCAGCTCCGGTGGAGGAGTCCCTCCCCGTCCGAGGAGAGGGCCACGGCCCACTCCGCCCCCACCAGCTCGGGGACGGCGTCCACCAGGGTGACGAAGGCCCGGGAGGGGTCGCTGGCGACGTGCCGGATGAGGTCGTAGTCGGGGGCGGCGCCGGGAACCTCGCGGGTGGGCCACACCCCCTCGACCCGGATCCCGGGGACGGCCGAGAGCCGGTCCGCGACGGTCGCGGCGTCCGGGGAGCCGGGCCAGGAGACGACGAAGTCGTCCACCGCCCTGCCGGTCTCGCGCTCCAGCACCGTCACCTGGAGGATGTCCGCTCCCAGCGTGCCGAGCACCCGGGCGACCTGCCCCAGGGCGCCCGGCCGGTCAGGGAAGGACACCCGCAGCCGCAACATCATCGACGATCACCTCTCTCCGGGCACCAGGGTGTCCTGGACAGGTTTCACAATCGTTCTGGGAAGATTTCCAGAATATGTCGCACTATGTGAAACCCCGGAGAGGGGCACGGCCCGCGCGCGGAAGGGCGGGAGCGCAGGCCGGCGGCCCACCCGCCCCTCCCCGCGTCGCGGTCCGCGTGCGGAGCGGCGGGAGGGTCAGCGGAGGATCAGCGGGCCGGAGCCGGTCGAGCCGCGGACGATGAGCTCCGGCTGGAAGATCAGCTCGGAGTGCTGGGCCGGTGTGCCCGCGACGGCCTCCAGCAGGGTGTGCACCGCGGCGGTCACCATCGCCTGCACCGGCTGGCGCACGGTGGTCAGCGGCGGGTCGGTGAAGGCGATCAGCGGCGAGTCGTCGAAGCCGACCACCGAGACGTCCCCGGGGACCGACAGGCCCCGGTCGCGGCAGGCCCGGATCGCGCCCAGCGCCATCAGGTCGGAGGCGCAGACGATGCCGGTGCACCCCTGCTCCAGAAGCCTCACCGCCGCGGCCTGGCCGCCCTCGACCGAGAAGAGCGAGTGCGAGATCAGATCGTCCACCTCGGTCAGGCCGAGCAGCTGCGCCATCGCGCGCCGGTAGCCCTCGATCTTGCGGATCACCGGCACGAACCGGCCCGGCCCCACGGCCAGGCCGATGCGCTCGTGCCCGAGGTCCACCAGGTGCTGCACGGCCAGCCGCGCGGCGGCCCAGTCGTCCGGCGAGATGAACGGCGCCTGCACGTCGCCCGAGTGCCCGTTGAGCAGGACGATCGGCACGCCCTGCCCGAGCAGCTGCGTATAGCGGTTCTGGTTGGCGGTGACATCGGCGTGCAGCCCGGAGACGAAGACGATGCCGCTGACCCCGCGTTCCAGCAGCAGCTCGGTGAACTCGTCCTCCGGCGCGCCGCCGGGCACCCGCGTGCACAGCAAGGGGGTGTAGCCGTGCTGGGTCAGGGCCTTCTCGAATGCCTGGGCGAAGGCCGGGAAGATCGGGTTGTCCAGCTCGGGGGTGACCAGCCCGATCAGCCCGTTGCTGCGCTGGCGCAGGCGCTGCGGGCGCTCGTAGCCCATCAGGTCGAGCGCCGTCAGCACCGCCTGCCGGGTGGCCGCCGCCACGCCGGGCTTGCCGTTGAGCACCCGGCTGACCGTCGCCTCGCTCACTCCGGCGTGGGCGGCGATGTCTGCCAGCCGGGCCGTGCCGGTGCCGCCGGCACCGTTATGCGACATCGTGTCCCCACCAGACGGCGGAGTCCGGCGCCAGCCGCACCGTCCCGCCGACGACCTCCGGCGCGACGCTCGCCAGCAGGATCCGGCCGCCGGGCGCGGGCAGCTCGACCGGCTCGCCGGTCAGGTTAACCGTCACCGTGAACCCTTCGCCCCGGGTGAAGGCGAGCGTGCCCTCCGGCGAGTCCAGCCAGGTCAGCGGGATCTCGTCGGAGGCGATCAGCTCCCTGCGGATGCGCAGCGCGTCCCGGTACAGGTGGAGCGTGGAGGCGGGGTCGCGCAGCTGCGACTCCACGCTGAGCTCCCCCCAGGAGCCGGGGATGGGCAGCCAGGTCTCCTCGATGCCCGGCATGCTGAAGCCGAAGTGCGGCTCCACGTCGGCCCACGGGATGGGGACCCGGCAGCCGTCGCGCCCGTCCTCGGGGTTGCGCAGCCGCTGCGGGTCGCGCAGATACTCCTCGGGCAGGTCGAGCACCTCGGGCAGGCCGAGCTCCTCGCCCTGGTAGACGTAGGTGGAGCCGGGCAGGGCCAGCGTCAGCAGGGCCGCCGCGCGGGCCCGGCGCAACCCCACCTCGCCGTGGCCGTAGCGGGTGACGTGCCGCTTGACGTCGTGGTTGGAGAGCACCCAGGTCGCCGGCGCGCCGACCCCGCCGGCGCTGGTGACCGACTCGTCGATCACCTTGCGGAACCGGCCGGCGTCCCACGGGGTGGTCAGGAAGTGGAAGTTGAACGCCTGGTGCAGCTCGTCCGGGCGGACGTAGTTGGCCAGCCGCTCCGGCGACGGAGCCCAGGCCTCGGCCACGCCGATCCGCTCCCCGGGGTAGGAGTCGAGGAGCCTGCGCCAGGCGCGGTGGATCTCGTGCACGCCGTCCTGGTCGAAGAAGGGCACCACGTCGGCGCCGATCATCTTGACCTGGTCGGAGTGGCCGACGTCGGGCAGGCCCGGCGCCTTGACCATGCCGTGCGCGACGTCGACGCGGAAGCCGTCCACGCCCAGGTCGAGCCAGAACCGCAGGATCGAGTCGAACTCCGCGTGGACCTCGGGGTTCTCCCAGTTCAGGTCCGGCTGCTCGGCGGCGAACAGGTGCAGGTACCACTGGCCGTCGGGCACGCGGGTCCAGGCGGACCCGCCGAAGACCGACTCCCAGTCGTTCGGCGGGAGCTCGCCGTGCTCGCCTCGGCCCTCGCGGAAGATGTAGCGCTCCCGCGCGGCGCTACCCGGACCGGCGGCCAGCGCCTCGGTGAACCACACGTGCTGGTCGGAGGTGTGGTTGGGCACGACGTCGACGATCACCCGCAGGTCGTGCCGGTGCGCGTCGTCGATCAGGGCCTTGGCGTCGGCCAGCGAGCCGAAGACCGGGTCCACGTCCCGGTAGTCCGCCACGTCGTAGCCGAAGTCGGCCATCGGCGAGGTGTAGAACGGGGTCAGCCAGAGCGCGTCGACCCCCAGGTCGGCGAGATACCGCAGGCGGCTGCGCACGCCGAGCAGGTCGCCGACGCCGTCGCCGTTGCCGTCGGCGAAGCTGCGCACGTAGACCTGGTAGATCACCGCGTTCCGCCACCACCGGGTCACGGCGGCGGCGTCGGCGGCACGGTCTACATGGAGAAGCTCGGTCATGTTCATTCCCCGATCAAGCGACATGTCAGGACGTGATAGCACAGTGGTGTTACAGCTTCGTGGCACCGGCGGTCAGACCGGCCACCAGGTTCCGCTGGACGAGCAGGAACACGACCGCCGCGGGGAGCGCGATGAGCACGGCCGCCGCGGTCAGCAGCCCCCAGTCGGCCCAGTACTGACCGACGAACTGCTGCAGGCCGGCGGCGAGGGTGCGCTTGTCGTCACCCGTCATGAACACCGTGGCGTAGGCGACCTCGCCCCAGGCGGTCATGAAGGAGTAGAACGCGGTGACCGCGATGCTGGGCCGGGCCAGCGGCAGGATGACCCGCCAGAAGGTGCCGAACGGGGTCAGCCCGTCGACCAGGCCCGCCTGGTCGATCTCGCGCGGGATGGAGTCGAAGTAGCCCTTCATCATCCACGCGCAGAACGGCACGGCCACGGTCATGTAGGCGATGACCAGACCCGGGATCTGGTTGAGCAGCCCGAGCCCCGCCATCAGGTTGTACAGCGGCACGATCAGGATCGCCACCGGGAACATCTGGGTGATCAGCAGCATCCACATGACGCCGCGGTAGCCCGGGAACCGGAAGCGGCTGATCGCGTAACCCGTCGTCGAGGCCAGGAAGACGCCGATGACGGTGGTCAGCCCCGCGATGATCACGGAGTTGAGCAGCCACGTCGGGAACTGCGTCTCGGTCAGCACCCGGACGTAGTTGTCCAGCGAAGGGCTGTCGAAGAGCTTCAGCTCCGTGGAGAGCCAGCCGTCGCGCGGCTTGAGCGAGGTCAGGACGAGCCAGACGATGGGGAAGATCGAGATGAGGGAGGCGACGACGAGCGTGCCGTGCAGCAGGATCGAGCTGCCGAGGCTGCGCTCGTCGCGGCCGCGGGCGCGGCGGCGCCTCGCGGTTCCCCCGGGGTTCCCGGGGCTCACGGTGGCGGTGCTCATCACCAGACCTCCCCTTGCTTGCGCAGCGCGCGCCGGTAGACGACGGCCATCACGACGAGGAGCAGCAGGATGAGCACGCCCCAGGCCGCCGAGCCGGAGTAGTTGCGGATGCCGGTGAAGGCCTCGCGGTAGGCGTAGGTGACCAGGATCTCGGTGGAGCTGCCCGGTCCGCCGCCGGTGATCAGGAAGATCAGCGGGAACATGTTGAACGTCCAGATCGTGCCCAGCAGCACGACGGTGCTGGAGACCGTGCGAAGGCCCGGGATCGTGATGAAGCGGAAGCGCTGCCAGGGGGTGGCGCCGTCCACCTCCGCGGCCTCGTAGAGGTCCTTGGGGATGGACTGGAGCCCGCCCAGCAGGGCGACCATCATGAAGGGGATGCCCACCCAGACGTTGACCAGGATGACCGCGATCTTCGCCGTGGTCGGGTCGTCCAGCCAGCCGACGCCGCCCAGGCCGATGCTGCGCAGCATGGCGTTGATGACGCCGTAGTCGCTGTTGTAGAGGTAGCGCCAGATGAAGGCGGCGACGAAGCCGGGGATCGCCCAGGGCAGGATCAGCATCAGCCGGTAGGCCGAGCGGAAGCGCAGCCTCCGGTTGAGCATCAGGGCCAGGCCGAGGCCGACGCCGTAGTGGAGCGCCACGCAGGCGACCGTCCAGACGACCGTCCAGGTGAGCTTCTCCCAGAACAGCCCGCTGCCGAGGATCGAGACGTAGTTGTCGAGCCCGGCGAACTCGTAGGTCGAGGGGATGACGTTGACGCCGATCGTGCGGCCCATGTTGGCCTCGGTGGCGTCGGTCATGGACAGGTAGACGCCCCGCGCCAGCGGCCAGCCGACGAGCACGGCGGTCACCACGATCACCGGGGCGACCATGGCCCAGGCGTACCAGTAATGCGACCACGCCCGCCGGACCGGGCCGGCCTTGGTCGGGCGGCGGCCCCGG
>NZ_JBHSBM010000043.1:28897-39452 GCF_042650625.1 Planomonospora corallina | reverse complement strand
CCCTGGTCGTGCCGGTCACACGTCCAGTGGAGGTCGCCACGGCTCAGCTCCAGTCCTTGAAGATGCCGCGGTACTTCTCGTCGACGGTCTTGAGCATGTCCTCGGGCGAGGTCTTGCCGCCGACCAGGGCCTGGTAGCCCTCCAGGAGCGGCTGGAAGAGCTGGCCGCCCTCGGGAATCCACGGCCGCGGCAGGGCGGTGTCCATGATCGGCTTGAAGACGGCGACGTCGGCGTTGCCCTGGACGTCGGGGTTGTCGTAGGCGGAGGCGCGGGTCGGCAGGAGGCTGATCTCCTTGGCGACCTTCGCCTGGGCCTCGGGGGTGCTCATGAACCGGACGAACTCGTAGGAGGCGTCGAGGTTCTTCGAGCCGGCGTAGATGGCGTAGTTCCAGCCGCCGGTGGGGGCGCCGGCCTTGGCCGAGCCCGACGGGACCGGGGCGATGCCCAGGTTGGCCTTGTCCTGGAACTCCTTGCCCTGGTAGATCTCCGACAGCGCCCACGGGCCGTTGTAGATCATCGCGGCCTTGCCGTCCTTGAGGGCGGTCATGGCGTTGGCGTAGCTGTCCTGGATCGCCGGCTTGGCCGCGGCGCCCGAGGTGATCAGGTCGGAGACGATCCCCATCGCCTTGGCGTTCTCGGGCGAGTTGACGGTGATCTTCTTGTTCTGCACGTCGAGCATGTCACCGCCCTCGCCGTACATGAACGGCAGCAGGAAGTAGGCGTCGACGTTGAGGGCGAGGCCGGTGGCGCCGGTCTTCTCCTTGACGTCGAGTGCGGCCTTCTTCAGCTCCTCGACCGTGGTGGGAGCCTTCTCCCAGCCGGCCTCGGCGAGTAGCTTCTTGTTGTAGATCAGCGCCAGGGTGTCGGTGACCTGCGGCACGGCGTAGGTCTTGCCTTCGTACTTGGTGCTGCTCAGCGGCCCGGGCAGGAAGTCGGACTCGTTCTCGACGGCGCGGGTGCCGTCCAGCGGCTGCAGGTAGCCGAGCGAGGCGAACTGCGAGGTCCAGGCGACCTCGGAACGGATCACGTCGGGCGCGCCGGAGCCGGACTGGGCCGCGGTCTGGAACTTGTTCTGCGCCTGGTCCGAGGGGACGTTGACGTAGTTGACCTTGATGTTCGGGTACTTGGCCTGGAACTCCTTGATGAGCGCCTGGAACGTCGGGCCCTCACTGTCCGGACGGACCGTGTCCCACCAGGTGATCTCACCGCTGATCTTCGACGGGTCGGACGGAGCGGACTGGGCGGGGGCCGCCGTCGAACCGCTGTCGCCGCCGCCACAGGCGGAAACCGCCAGGGCGAGGGCCGCGACGATCGTCGCGGCCGAGAAGGCTCGCCGCATGATTTCTCCTCATTGCTCAGGGGACCGGCCCGGGAGGCGCGCAGCCGCCGGGCCGGGTGGAGTACGCCGGACGTTACGCCGACGTGAACCGCATTGGAAGAACTTGCTGCAAGAGTCTGCAAACTTGTTACATCTCGACCGGATACGGCAAACCGTGACAACCCGTTCACCCCATGCGATTGCGAGAATATCCCCTGTTCATAGGGGCTACAGCCATCCGAAGTCCTCGGCTCGGAGGTCTTCCGGCCCTACGGCGGCACCCTCCGTCCACCACGATTCAGAAAGTTGCCGTAAGGGATTGCACAGATCATGTCCAGTGAGTAACTTCCGGGCAACATCCCCGAAACACACTCCGTGGAGGCCCTGGTGGTCTGGCCCCTCCCCCCACGGCGCGCGAGATCGGCCTCTCTGACCAGAGCCGCCCTCGCGGCCGTCCTGGTCACCGCCCCTCTCGCCGTCCTCTCCCCACCCGCCGCCGCGGACCCGGCGGCGATCCGCACGGCCGCGGACCCGGCGGCGATCCGCACGGCCGCGGACCCGGCGGCGATCCGCACGGCCGCGGACCCGGCGGCGATCCGCACGGCGGCCGCGCCGGCGCGGCCGGTCGTCTCGGCGCTGAGCCGGAGCGCGGCGCCCGGGGACCGCGAGCTCGCCCGCGACGCGCTCCGCGCCGACCTGAGCCGCGAGCGCTTCTACTTCGCGATGACCGACCGGTTCGCCAACGGCGACACCGGCAACGACGCCGGCGGCTTGTCCGGCGACCGGCTCGCCACCGGCTTCGACCCTGCCCACAAGGGCTTCTACCAGGGCGGGGACCTCAAGGGCCTGATCGGCAGGCTGGACTACATCCAGGGCCTCGGCAGCACCGCGATCTGGATCACCCCGGCCTTCGCCAACCGCCCGGTCCAGGGCACCGGGGCGAACGCCTCGGCCGGCTACCACGGCTACTGGATCACCGACTTCACCCGGATCGACCCGCACCTGGGCACGAACGCCGAGATGAAGAAGCTGGTGCGCGAGGCCCACAGGCGCGGGATGAAGGTCTTCTTCGACATCATCACCAACCACACCGCCGACGTGATCGACTACGCGGAGAAGACCTACTCCTACCGGTCCAAGGGCGCCCACCCCTACGTCGACGCCTCCGGCAGGCCGTTCGACGACCGGGAGCACGCCTCCGGAGGGAGGTTCCCGAAGGTCACCGCCGAGTCCTTCCCGTACACGCCGGTCGCCCCGGGGAAGGCCAAGACGCCGTCCTGGCTGAACGACGTGACGATGTACCACAACCGGGGCGACTCCACCTTCAGCGGGGAGAGCTCCGAGTACGGCGACTTCCACGGCCTCGACGACCTGTGGACCGAGCGCCCCGAGGTCGTCGACGGCATGGTCGACATCTACCGGACGTGGGTGCGCGAGACCGGCATCGACGGCTTCCGCATCGACACCGCCAAGCACGTCAACATGGAGTTCTGGGAGCGGTTCTCCCCCGCCCTGCGCGGCTACGCCGCCAAGCTCGGCAACGAGCGCTTCTTCATGTTCGGCGAGGTGTACTCCTCCGACCCCGCCTACACCAGCCGCTACTCCACCCGCGGCGGCATGAACGCCACCCTCGACTTCCCGTTCCAGGAAGCCGCCCGATCCTTCAGCGGCGGCACGGCGGACGCCGCGCGCCTGGCTCGGCTCTACGCCGACGACGACCACCACATCGACGCCGACTCCAACACCTCCTCCCTGCCGACCTTCCTCGGCAACCACGACATGGGCCGCATCGGCCGCTTCCTCGCGCAGGACAACCCCGGCGCCTCCGACGCGGAGCTGCTGAGGCGGGACCTGCTCGCCCACGAGCTGATGTACCTCACCCGCGGCCAGCCTGTCGTCTACTACGGCGACGAGCAGGGCTTCACCGGCAAGGGCGGCGACCAGGACGCCCGCCAGCCCATGTTCGCCTCGAAGACCGAGAGCTACCTCTCGGACGACCTGATCGGCACCGACGCCACCCACGCCCGGGACAACTACGACCCCTCCCACCCGCTCTACCGGGGCATCGCAGCGCTGGCGAAGCTCCGCGACGCCCACCCGGCGCTGGCCGACGGCGCCCAGATCGAGCGGCTGGCCTCCGGCGGCGTCTACGCCTTCTCCCGGATCCGCGCCAGGGACCAGGTCGAGTACGTCGTCGCGGTCAACAACGCCGAGCAGCCGGCGAGCGTGGCCGTGCCGACCTTCTCCGCCGGCACGGCCTTCACCAAGGTGTACGGCGAGGCCGCCGAGTCCGTGACCTCCGGCACGGACGGCAAGATCTCGGTCACCGTACCCGCGCTCTCCGCGGTGGTCTACAAGGCCGCGGCCCGCCTCGCCAAGCCCACCGCGGCCCCGGCGGTCTCCATCGCGCTGCCCGGGACCGAGATCCGCGGCACCGCCGGCGACGGCCGGGTCCCGGTCACCGCGACCGTGCCCGGCACCGGCTTCGACCAGGTCACCTTCGCGGCCAAGGTCGGCGACGGCAGGTGGAGGGTGCTCGGCACCGACGACGCGCCGAACACCACGGCGGCGGGCCGCTCCTTCCGGGTCTTCCACGACCTGACGGGCATCCCGGCCGGCACGAAGGTCGCCTACAGGGCGGTCGTGAAGGACTCCGCGGGCCGCTTCGCCTCGGCGGGCGCCGAGGCGGCCGTCGGAGCCGAGCCCGGGCCGGAGGAGCCCGGCGCGGTGCGGCGCGACTGGCTGGTCGTGCACTACAACCGCCCCGGCGGCGACTACGACGGCTGGGGCCTGCACGTCTGGGGCGACGTCGAGCAGCCCACCGAGTGGGCGCGGCCGCTCGCGCTGACCGGAGAGGACGCCTACGGCCGCTTCGCCTGGATCAGGCTGAAGCCCGGCGCGCGCGAGGTCGGGATCATCGCCCACAGGGGCGACGAGAAGGACGGCGGCGACCGGATCGTCGACCCCGCCAAGACCGGCGAGGTCTGGCTGGCGCAGGGCCGGGACGGCACCCACGCCTCCCGGGCCGCCGCCCAGGGGTACGCGACCGTGCACTACCGCCGCGCCGACGGCGACTACGACGGCTGGGGCCTGCACCTGTGGGGCGACGGCCTCGCCGACGGCGCGGCCACCGAGTGGGCCGCCCCGCGCCCGCCGGACGGCACCGACTCCTACGGCGTGTTCTGGAAGGTCCCGCTGAAGAACGCCTCGGTCCCGGTCAACCACATCGTGCACAAGGGCGACACCAAGGACCCCGGTTCCGACCAGTCGTTCCTGCCGGCCGCCCAGCCGGACGCCTACGTCGTCTCCGGCTCGGAGACGCTCCACGCCTCCCGCGCCGCCGCCGAGAACGTCGCGGTCCTGCATTACCACCGGCCCGACGGGAACTACGACGGCTGGGGCCTGCACCTGTGGGGCGACGCGGCGCAGCCCACCGAGTGGGCCGAGCCCCTGATGCCCGCCGGGACGGACGGCTTCGGCGTCTACTACCGCGTTCCCCTGGCCGAGGGGGCGAAGAACGTGAGCTACATCATCCACAAGGGCGACGAGAAGGACCTCCCATCCGACCAGGCGCTCGACCTGGCCGCGGACGGCCACGAGGTCTGGCGGGTCGCGGCCACCGAGGGCCACGTGCTGCCGCAGGCGGCCGCGCGCGGCGCGGATGCCGACCTGTCCAAGTCCTCCGCGCACTGGATCGACCGGACCACCGTCGCGTGGAAGGTCCAGCCGTCGGCCTCGCTCCGCTACTCTCTGGCGTTCTCCGCCCAGGGCGACATCGCGGTCACCAAGGGCGAGCTGACCGGCTCCTACCGGGTCATCCGTCTGAACCCCGGCACGCTCACCGACGCTCAGAAGGCGAAGTGGCCGCACCTGGCCGGGCACGCCGCCCTCACCGTGGACCCGCGCGACGCCGACCTGGTCACCGGGGCGCTGCGCGGCCAGGTCGTGGCGGTCGAGCGGGACGCCTCCGGCGCGCTGCTGACCGCGACCGGCGTGCAGCTGCCCGGCGTGCTCGACGACGTCTACGCGAAGGCGGCGACCGCCGAGCTCGGCCCGGACGCCGCGGGACCGCTGCCCCGCCTGTCGGTGTGGGCGCCGACCGCGCGCGAGGTGAAGCTGGCGCTCTACCGCGACCCGGGCGGAGACCGGCGCGAGGTGCACCCGATGCGCCGCGACGACGCGACCGGCGTCTGGTCGGCGCGGGGGCTGCCCTCCTGGAAGGGGCGCTACTACACCTTCCTCGTCACGGTCTACTCCCCCGCCGCCGGGAAGGTCGTCACCAACGAGGTGACCGATCCCTACAGCGTCTCGCTGGCCGCCGACTCGGTCCGCAGCCACCTCGTCGACCTGTCCGACCGCTCCCTGCGCCCCGACGGCTGGACCTCGCTGGCCAAGCCGCCGGCCGTACCGCAGGAGAAGGCGTCGATCTACGAGCTGCACGTGCGCGACTTCTCCGCCTCCGACGCGACTGTCCCGGAGGGGCGGCGCGGCACCTACGCCGCGTTCACCGGTGAGTCCGCCGGGATGAAGGAGCTGCGCTCCCTCGCCGGGGACGGCCTGACCCACGTGCACCTGCTCCCGGTCTTCGACATCGCGACCGTCCCGGAGCGCAGGGCCGACCGGACCGAGCCGGACTGCGACCTGGCCTCCCTGCCCGCCGACTCCGAGCGGCAGCAGGAGTGCGTGACGGCCTCCGCCGCGAAGGACGGCTTCAACTGGGGCTACGACCCGCTGCACTACACCGTGCCCGAGGGCTCCTACGCCGCGGACCCCGACGGCTCCGCGCGGATCAAGGAGTTCCGCGGCATGGTCGCGGGCCTGAACGGCGCCGGCCTGCGGGTGGTCATGGACGTGGTCTACAACCACGCCCACGCCGCCGGGCAGGACCCCACCTCGGTGCTCGACCGGATCGTGCCCGGCTACTACCACCGGCTGCTGGACGACGGCGCCGTGGCCACCTCCACCTGCTGCGCGAACACCGCGCCCGAGCACACGATGATGGGCAAGCTGGTCGTCGACTCCCTCGTCACCTGGGCGAGGCAGTACAAGATCGACGGCTTCCGGTTCGACCTGATGGGCCACCACCCGAAGGCGAACATCCTCGCCGTCCGGAAGGCCCTCGACGCGCTGACGCTCGAGAAGGACGGCGTGGACGGCAAGTCGATCATCCTGTACGGCGAGGGCTGGAACTTCGGCGAGGTCGCCGACGGCGCCCGCTTCGAACAGGCCACCCAGGCGAACATGGCCGGGACCGGCGTCGGCACGTTCAGCGACCGGCTCCGCGACGCGGTGCGCGGCGGCGGCCCGTTCGACCCCGACCCCCGCGTCCAGGGCTTCGGCTCCGGCCTGGCGGGCGACCCCAACGGCTCGCCCGCCAACGGGACCGCCGAGCAGCAGCGGGCCCGCCTGCGGGCCTACCAGGACCTGGTCAAGCTGGGCCTGGCCGGCAACCTGCGCGACTACACCTTCACCGCCACCAGCGGCGAGCAGGTCAAGGGCTCCCAGGTCGACTACAACGGCTCGCCCGCCGGGTACGCCGCCTCCCCCGGCGAGACCGTGTCCTACGTGGACGCGCACGACAACGAGACGCTCTTCGACGCGCTGGCCTACAAGCTGCCGCAGGCCACCACCATGGCCGACCGGGTGCGCATGCAGTCGCTCTCGCTGGCGACGAGCGTGCTGGCCCAGGGCACCGCGTTCGTGCACGCGGGCAGCGAGCGGCTCCGCTCCAAGTCGCTCGACCGCAACTCCTACGACTCCGGTGACTGGTTCAACCGGCTGCTGTGGGACTGCGCGCAGGGCAACGGCTTCGGCGCGGGCCTGCCACCGAAGGCCGACAACGAGGACAAGTGGCCGTACGCCCGGCCGCTCCTGGCCGACCCGGCGCTCAAGCCCGGCTGCGACGCGATCGACGCCGCCCGCGCCCGGTACGGCGAGCTGCTGAGGATCCGCTCCTCCTCCCCCGCCTTCGCGCTCGGCTCCCTGGCCGAGGTGCAGAAGCGGCTCTCCTTCCCGACCGGCGGCACCGCGGAGACCCCGGGTGTCGTGACCATGCACCTGGACGCCTCCGGGATCGACCCGAAGTGGAAGTCGATCACCGTCGTCCTCAACGCGACCCCTCAGGAGCAGCCGCAGACCGTGGCCGCTCTCAAGGGCGCCCAGGTCGCCCTCCACCCCGTGCAGGCCGACGGCGGCGACGCCGTCGTCAAGCAGTCCCGCTTCGACGCGGGCACCGGCACGCTGACGGTCCCGGCCCGCACGGTCGCCGTCTTCGTGCAGTCCTGAGGATCCGTCCCCGATCCCGGTCCGCCCGGTCCGAAAAGGGCCGGGCGGACCGGGGAACCGTCCGACTCTCCTGGAGGCCCCCCACCATGAGATCCTGCAAACCCCTCGCCGCCGCGGCGCTGGGCGTGCTGACCGGCGCCGCCCTGCTCACACCCGTCGCGCTCGGCGGAGCCGCCGCCCAGGCGGTGCCCCCGGCCGGCACCGCCCCCATCGTCAAGCTCTGGAGCTGGAACTGGAAGTCGGTGGCACGCGAGTGCACCGAGGTGCTCGGCCCCGCCGGGTACGGCGCCGTCCAGGTCTCCCCGCCGCACGACTCGATGAGCAAGGGCGGCTCCGTCTGGTGGGACGTCTACCAGCCCGCCCGTTATGCGCTCACCAGCAAGTTCGGCGACGAGAACGCCTTCAAGGCGATGGTCGAGGCCTGCCACGGAGCGGGCGTCAAGGTCCACGTCGACGCCGTCATCAACCACATGACCGGCCAGGGCAGCGCCAGCTACGGCGGCTACTCCTTCGGCAAGTACGACTACCCGGGGCTCTACTCCTCCGCCGACTTCCACTCCCCCACCTGCACGATCAACGACGGCGACTACACGGGCGACGGCTGGCGGGTGCAGAACTGCGAACTGGTCGGGCTGGCCGACCTGAACACCGGCTCCGAGTACGTGCGCGGCCAGATCGCCGGCTACCTCAACAAGCTCACCTCGCTCGGCGTGGACGGCTTCCGCATCGACGCGGCCAAGCACATCTCCCCCGCCGACCTGGCGGCGATCAGGTCGAAGCTGACCGGCTCGCCGTACCTGCACCTGGAGGTCATCCACGGCGACCGGGAGAAGGTCCAGCCGGGCCAGTACACCGGGGTCGGCGACGTGCACGAGTTCGTCTTCGGCCGCAAGATGAAGGAGCAGTTCACCGGGCAGATCCACTGGCTGGAGACGTTCGGGCAGAGCTGGGGCCTGTCGGTGCCGAGCGACAGGGCCGTGACGTTCGTCGACAACCACGACACCGAGCGGAACGGCTCCACGCTCAACTACAAGTACGGCGCCGCCTACAAGCTGGCCAACGTCTTCATGCTGGCCTGGCCGTACGGCACGCCGCGCGTCTACTCCGGCTTCACCTGGGACGACAAGGAGGCCGGCCCGCCGTCCGCGAACGGCGGCTTCGTCACCGACACCGACTGCGGCAACGGCCGCTGGACCTGCTTCCACCGGCAGGTGACCGGGATGGTCGGCTTCCACAAGGCCGTCGCGGGCGCCCCGGTCGCCAACTGGTACGACAACGGCGACAACCTGATCGCCTTCAGCCGCGGGAACAAGGGCTGGGTCGCGATCAACAACGGGAACGCCTCCGTCACCCGCGCCTTCACCACCGGCCTGCCCGCCGGGACCTACGCCAACGCCGCCGGGAGCGGCTCGGTGACGGTGGACGGGAGCGGGAACGCGACCGTGACCGTGCCCGCCAGGAGCGCGGTCGCCGTCCACACCGGTGGTCCCTCCCCCAGCCCGACGGCGAGCCCCACCGCGAGCCCGACGGTGACGCCCACCCCGGGCAGGGTCGCCGCGTCCTTCAACGCGAACGTGACCACCGCCTGGGGGCAGAACGTCTTCGTCGTCGGCGACGTCGCCGAACTCGGCTCCTGGAACCCGGCGAACGCGGTGGCCCTCTCCGCGGCCTCCTACCCGGTCTGGAGGGCCACGGTGAACCTGCCGGCCGGGCGGACGATCTCCTACAAGTACATCAAGAAGAACCCCGACGGCTCGGTGACCTGGGAGAGCGACCCCAACCGCTCCTTCACCACCCCGTCGGGCGGGACCGTCACCCGCGACGACAGCTGGCGCTGACCTTCCCCGGCCCCGGAACCCGCCCGGTTCCGGGGCCCTTCCCCCGATGGAGGAGCCATGGAGTCCGTACGAGCACGACCGGTCGTCGCGGGCGGCCTCGCCGCGGTCGCCCTGATCGTCGTCATCGCCGCCGTCGTGGTCCTCCGGCCCGGGGCCGGGCCGGAGGCGACCGGCCCGGCTCCGGCCGTCCCGGTGGCCTCGCCCGCCCCCGAGACGGTGCGGATCGTGGAGAGCAGGGAGATCGGCGAGCGGACCAGGGACCTGACGATCCACTCACCGGCGCTGGGCCGGGCGGCCAGGGCCCGCGTCCTGCTGCCGCGCGGCTGGAGACCTGGATCGGGTCCCTGGCCCGTGCTCTACCTGCTGCACGGCTGCTGCGACCCCGACCACCTCGGCTGGGACGGCAAGGGCGGCGCGGACGAGCTGACGGCCGGCGCACCGGTGATCGTCGTGATCCCGGAGGGCGGCTCGGTCGGCTTCTACTCCGACTGGCTGAACGGGCCCAGGTGGGAGACCTTCCACCTGACCGAGCTGCTGGGCGTGGTGGAGAAGGAGTACGGTGCCGGGGACCGGCGGGCGGTCGCCGGGCTCTCCATGGGCGGGTTCGGCGCGATGTCGTACGCGGCCCGGCACCCGGGGATGTTCCAGGCCGCGGCCTCCTTCTCCGGCGTGCTCGACACCGAGGCCGGTCTGCAGGGAGTGATGCGCCTCATCCAGGACAACGGCCTCAACCCCGGTGATCTGTGGGGCTACCCCGGCGGTGACGGGGACTCCTGGGCGGCGCACAACCCGAGCAGGCTCGTCTCCGCGCTGAAGGGCGTGCGCCTGTTCGTCTCGGCGGGAAACGGTGAGCCGGGCCCGCTGGACGGCCCGGCGGCGACCGAGGACGCCGGCGAGCGGAACCTGCTGAGCCAGTCGCGGACCTTCACCGAACGGGCCCGCGCGGCCGGCCTGACCGTCGAGACCTACTTCTACGGCAAGGGAACGCACACCTGGCCCTACTGGAAGCGCTCCCTCGAGCGGGCCCTGCCCGGGCTGCTCACCGCGCTGGAGGTCCGGCCCTCCGGCGAGTAGGACCTTCCCGCCGACGCGGACGCGGCCGCGCCACCACGCG
>NZ_JBHSBM010000043.1:0-28860 GCF_042650625.1 Planomonospora corallina | reverse complement strand
CCCGCGCGGCCGCGCCCTCGTCGACGCCCGGCGCCGTACCGGCGACCGGGCGCATCCTCTCCCCTCGACACGGCTGGCTGCCCTCCGGCGTCCCGCTCAAACACGTTCCCGTGGTCTTCCTCTTCAGCGCCACGTCACCGGCCCGGACAGCGGAAACCCCGTACGGCCGGTCTCCGTGGGCGGGCCGGTTCTCGTCCGGGGTTCCCCGCCCGGGGCGGGTCCCCGCGTTCCCGCGCCGGGTTGACGGCCGTGGGCGTGTGCGCGCCGTACGCATGCGGGCCGTAGTCGCTCGCTTCCGGGCCGCCCATCGTTCTCGCCGACGCTGAAGCGATCCGCGCGGGGCCGGTTCAGGGCCGGCCGCCGTCGCCTTGCGGTCATCCTGCCGGGAAGGAGCTCAGAGCCGCTCGCCGCAGGGAGCCCTGCCGGGAGCACAGGACATCCGCTGGCCGGCCGGCGCAGGTGCTGTTCCGGCCACGACACGACCGGCGTTCCGGCCGGGGCTGCCGCCGACCGGTGGACGGCGGGCCTGCCGGATCCTGTCAGGGACCGTCGGAGGAGGCGGACGCGTACAGAACCGTCGGACCGTCCTGGCCGAGAAGGCGGGAGAGCAGGTGCGCGGTCGCGGGGAAGAGGTTCTCGGGCAGGTCATCGGGCGGGAACCAGCGCCAGGACGCGAACACCTCCGGCTCGGTGACGACGGGCGGTGTGCTGCCCGCTGTCATCGTGACGCCCGCGGTGACCCGGATCGCGGTGCCGCCGGGATGGTCGAGGACGATGACGGCGGTGCGCGGCGGACCGGCGTCGGTGATCCCGGTCTCCTCGGCCAGTTCCCGCACGGCGGCGGCCTCGAACGACTCCCCGGGCTCGACCGCGCCACCGGGCAGGCACCACGACGGTGTCTCGTCCGCCCTGATCCGTTCCCCGAGCAGGATCCGCCCCTCCGGATCCGTGAGAACGACTCCGACCCCGATCACCCGCTGTACGCCATCGGCGGACTTCATGACCGCTCCCTCAAAGACGACGGAACGGCCTGAAGCCTAACGATCATCATCCCGGAAGCGGCACGCCTGACGGCAGGCCCCGCTCGATCTCCACTACGGCGAGCGGCTCTGAGCTCCTTCCCGGCAGGGTGGCCGCAAGGCGACGGCGGCCGGCCCTGAACCGGCCCCGCGCGGATCGCTTCAGCGTCGGCGAGAACGATGGGCGGCCCGGAAGCGAGCGACTACGGCCCGCATGCGTACGGCGCGCACACGCCCACGGCCGTCAACCCGGCGCGGGAACGCGGGGACCCGCCCCCAGGGAGGCCGGGGGAAGCCGCTCGCCCGCGGTGGCGGGAAACCGTTCCCTTCAGGGAGCGGCGGGGTCACGTATTCGGCCGGTGTTCTCCTCGGTGTGGGAAACCGGATATCCGTGAGCGGTGTTCCTCGCCTTAAAGATCCATAGATCACGATTAGTACCGCGAATGTCCGGTTATGACTCTCACCGACAATCCTGTCATTCCAACGGGGGAGCTCAGAATGACCAACTTCGATCAGATGCGGGGCAAGGCCAAGGAGGCCGCCGGCAAGATGACCGGCAACGAGGGCATGGCTTCCAAGGGCCGCGCCGAGCAGGCCAAGGGCAAGGCCAAGGAGAGCGCCAAGAAGGCCAAGGACGCCGCCCGGGAGACCGCCCGGGACGTGTCCGACCGTGCGCGGGACAGCTACACCCAGTAGGAGCCCGCTTCGGATCACGGAGCGCCGCGGACAGGCTTCACGCCGTCCGCGGCGCTTCTTTTCATGCTCGATTTCACAAATCATCATTTTTCATCTTAAATCGGAAATTTCTCCACGGAGAGGCGGTGGATTCCCTCCCGATTCCGCCCTCCGGCGGCGCCGGGGGCCATCCGGAAAAGTTAAGACGGCCGCCTCTGGGCGTTCAGCTCAGGCACCCCTTACCGGCCACCCTCGCGGCTAGCGTTCCCTATTACCCCAGCTCAGGGGCTTTTGCCGTAGGTAAGAGGAGTCACCGTGCGAGTCCTGGCCGTCATCCCCGCCCGTGGAGGTTCGGCGGGCGTCCCGCTGAAGAACCTGGCCCCCGTGGGAGGAGCCCCCCTGGTCGCCCGCGCGGTGAGGGCGTGCCTGAGGGCCGAGCTGATCGACCGGGTCGTGGTCAGCACCGACCACGCGGAGATCGCCGAGGCCGCCCGCACCGCCGGAGCCGAGGTGATCGACCGGCCCGGTGAGCTGAGCGGCGCGGAGGCCTCCAGCGAGTCGGCCGTGCTGCACGCGCTCGACGTGCTCCCCGAGGTCCCCGAGGTGGTCCTCCTCGTCCAGTGCACCAGCGCCTTCATCGACCCCGCCGACCTGGACCGCGCGGTCGCCAAGGTCACCGGCGGCGAGGCCGACGTGGTCTTCTCGGGACTGGAGACGCACGAGTTCCTGTGGGACGCCGCCGGCGCCGGGGTCAACCACGACCCGTCCTTCCGCCCGCGCCGCCAGGACCGCGAGCCGCACTACCGCGAGACCGGCGCGTTCTACGTGATGCGCGCCGACGGCCTGCGCGAGCACGGGCACCGCTTCTTCGGCCGGGTCGCCGTGCAGCCGGTGCCCTCCCGGCACGCCGTCGAGGTGGACACCCCCGAGGACCTGGAGATCGTCCGGGCGCTGGCGCCGTTCGTGGACCTGCCCGAGCCGATCGACGTGGACGCGGTGATCACCGACTTCGACGGGGTGCACACCGACGACCGCGCCTACGTCGACGAGGACGGCCGCGAACTGGTGGCGGTCAGCCGCTCCGACGGCATGGGCGTCTCCCTGCTCCGCCGCTCCGGCGTCAAGATCATGATCATGTCCACCGAGCGCAACCCGGTGGTCTCCGCCCGCGCCCGCAAGCTCGGCGTCCCCGTCCTGCAGGGGCTGACCGACAAGCGGACCGTGCTGCGGGACTGGCTGGCCATCGAGGGCCTGGACCCGGCGCGCGTCGCCTACGTCGGCAACGACGTCAACGACCTGGGCCCGATGAGCGACGTCGGCTGGCCGGTCGCGGTCCCCGACGCCCACCCGAGGGTGCGCGCCGCCGCCCGGGTCGTGCTCACCCGGCCGGGCGGGGCGGGAGCCGTACGGGAGCTGTGCGAGCGGGTGCTGGCGGCGCGCGCCGAGATCACGGCGGGCACGGCGGGCACGACGGGCACGGTGGCCGCGCCGGCGGGCCCGGCGGCGCGGACGGATCTCCTCGTGGCGCCCCGCCCCGCTCCGGCCGCCGCCTCCGCCGCCGCCCCGGCGGCCCCGCCTGTCCGGATCGGGGACGCGCTCGTCGGCGCCGGGCAGCCGGTCTACGTGATCGCCGAGATCGGCATCAACCACAACGGCGACCTGGAGATCGCGCGCCGGCTGATCGACGTGGCCGCGGCGGCGGGCTGCCAGGCGGTCAAGTTCCAGAAGCGCACCCCGGAGATCTGCGTCCCGCTGGAGCAGCGCGACCAGATCCGGCAGACGCCGTGGGGCGAGATGACCTACATGGAGTACAAGCTCCGCACCGAGTTCGGCCGCAGGGAGTACGAGGAGATCGCCCGCTACTCCGCCGCCAGCGGCCTGCACTGGTTCGCCTCCCCCTGGGACGTGCCGTCGGTGGAGTTCCTGGAGGCCATGGACGTCGTCACGCACAAGGTCGCCTCGGCCGGCGTGACCGACCTGGAGCTGCTGCGCGCGCTCGCCTCCACCGGCAAGCCGATCATCCTGTCCACCGGCATGTCCACGCTGGAGGAGATCGACCGGGCGGTGGAGATCCTCGGCACCTCGAAGCTGGTGCTGATGCACGCCACCTCGACCTACCCGCTCCCCCCGGAGGAGGCCAACCTCCGCACGATCACCACCCTCCAGGAGCGGTACGGCGTGCCGGTCGGCTACTCCGGCCACGAGCGCGGCCTGCAGATCTCGCTGGCGGCCGTCACGCTGGGCGCGGTGACCGTGGAGCGGCACATCACCCTGGACCGCACGATGTGGGGCTCCGACCACGCCGCCTCGCTGGAGCCGTCCGGGCTGGAGCACCTGGTCCGCGACATCCGGATCATCGAGACCGCGCTCGGCGACGGCGTCAAGCGGGTCTTCCCCGGCGAGCAGGCCCCCAAGGCCCGCCTGCGCCGCGTCACCGTCTGAGCGGCCCGGTCCGGCTCAGCGGCGCGGGCCGCCGCCGTGCTCCTCGGCGGCGGCGCGGATCACCGCCCGCAGGTCCGCCTCGGCCGCGTCGCCGAGGGCGGCCACGGCGGCGGGGAACGCCTCCGTCAGATCGATCATGACATCGAGGAGCACCTCGTCCAGGAGCTCCCCGCCGGCGGCGGGACCCACCTTGGACCGCGCGCTCGCCAGCCGCGGCCCGTTGACCATGGAGCGGGCGACGTCGCGCAGTTCCCCGGGGGTCAGGAGCGTGTGCGGGTCCCACGGGCGGCTCTGGTCGAAACGCCGCTCGTCGAACTCGTCGATCTTCCGTTTGAGGACCGGCCGGCGGGCGGGCTCCAGCGGGGTGTCCGGCCGCAGCACGAGCCCTTCGGCGACGTTGCCCGGCAGGGCGGGCAGGCCGAGCGCCCGCGGCACGCGGGTGGGGGACCTGACCGGCAGCGCGTCCAGTTCGGCGCGGGTCCCCCTGGCCGGCAGCGGCACCACGTCGAGCCCGGCGGTCGAGCCCGGCGACGGCGGCGACCTCGGCGTACGGCAGGAAGACCCCCGGATCGCCGGGATCGCCGTGGCGCAGCACGTCGGAGAGGGCGAAGCGGATCTGCGGGCTGTACCACACGCCGGTCTGCACGGGCGTGCTCCCCGGCGAGGCCGGGAGACATCGGGGTGCGGGTAGTGCCCGCCGTACAGCTCACCGTAGATCCGCACGGCCGCGCCGCCGCGGGCCAGCGCCCGTTCCGGGGCGGGTGGCCCGTTCCGGGACGTACGGCGCGGTCCGGTCCTCCCGTTCCGCGGCGGCGCACCCGTCCCGGGAGACGCGGCGTCCGCTCCGGGCGGGCGTACCCCCAGTGTTCACCGGCGCGTCCGGGCGTGTTCAGCCCCGGCACCCCGGTGATCGCTAGCGTGCGGACGACCGCGCTCCGGCCCGTGAGGGGAGACCTTGATCAAACTGTCCGTCGTCGTCCCGGTGCGGGACGCCGAGCCCTACATCGGCGACGCGCTCGCCTCGCTGGTGCGCAACACGCGCACCGACTTCGAGTTCATCGTCGTGGACGACGGCTCCACGGACGGGACCGGGCAGGTGATCGAGGACTTCCACGACGACCTTCCGGGGCTGGTCGTGCTCCGCAACGAGACCCCGGCGGGCCTGGCCGAGGCCCGGAACCTCGGCCTCTCGCTGGCCTCCGGCCGCTACGTGAGCTTCCTGGACGGCGACGACTGGCTCGCCCCCGGCTACCTCGCCGATCTCGTCGGCGCGATCGAGCACCTGGGCTGCGACTTCGTCCGGGTGGACCACGTGCAGGCGGAGGGGCGCCGCAGGGTGGTCCACCGGGCGCCGGCGGCGCTGCGCGGGACGGTGCTCAAGCCGCGCGAGCACATCCTGCCCGCCCGGTCCAAGACGATGGTCGACTACCCCTACGCCTGGGCCGGGATCTACCGGCGCGACCTGGGCGACCTGCTGGCCTTCCCCGGCGGACTGCACACCGCCGAGGACCGGCCGTGGATATGGCGGCTGCACCGCGAGGCCGCCTCGTTCGCGGTGGTCTCCCTGGCCGGGCTCTTCTACCGGCGCATGGTGGCCGGCTCGCTCACCCAGGTCGGCGACGAGCGCCAGCTGCACTTCTTCGACGCCTACGAGCTGGTCTTCGACGGCCTGGAGGAGGAGTTCGCCCCCAAGGCGGTCCGCCAGTTCCGTGCGCTGCTCGCCCACCACCTGGAGCTGGGCGAGCGGTTCCCGCCGGAGCTGCGGGCCCGCTTCGAACGGCGCGGCGCGCAGGCGCTGCGCGGGCTCCCGCCGGCCCCGGCGGACGACATCAGGCTGGACCCCGGCCGCGAGGCGGTCCTGCGCAGACTCCTGGAGGTCCGGTGACCGCGAGAACACAAGTGTTCTACGCCTCGACCCTGTTCGGCGCGATGACGTTGGCCGCCGCGCTGGACGAGGGCGTCTTCGGCCCGCGCGGCGACCGCCGGATCCTGCTGGTCTCCAACAACGCGGCCGTCCCGGAGATCACCCCGGCCCTGGACGAGGCCCCCGGCTTCGCCGCGCTCCGCTCCCGCTTCGACGAGGTGCGGTCGTGGAACGAGATCATCGCCCCGCTCCACCCCTCGGAGTGGCGGGCCCGCGTCGTCGAGGTCCCGCTGGCCGGCCGGCTGCTCGCCTCCCATCTGGGGCTGGACGGCGGGATCGCCGAGCTGGTGGTGGAGTCGATCGCCGTCCCCCCGGCGCGGACCGTCGCCGGGCTGCTGCGGGACTGCCCCGTCACGGTCTACTCCGACGGGCTGATGAGCTACGGCCCGACCCGCGACCCGCTCCCCGCCGAGATCGCCGGGCGCATCACCCGCCTGCTCCACCTCGACCTGGTGCCGGGCCTGGACCCGCTGCTGCTGTCGGAGTACGGCGTGCGCCCGCGCACCGTCTCCGGCGACGCCTTCCGCCGCGTCCTCGGCGAGGTCACGGGGTCGCGATCCGGCGGGACCGGGGCCGAGCCGGGAGAGGCGATGATCCTCGGGCAGTACCTGTCGGCGCTGGGCATCCTCACCCCCGAGGAGGAGGACCGCCTGCACGCGGACATGCTGCGCGCGCTGGCCGCCCGGGGATGCGCGTCGGTGCTGTTCAAGCCGCATCCGGCCGCCGGGAGGCGGCACGCGCGCCGGCTCCGTGAGACGGCCGCCGCCCTCGGCGTCCGGCTCGCCGTGGCGGACGAGACGGTCCCCGCCGAGTCGTACTTCGCGGCGCTGCGCCCCGCGCTGGTCGTCGGCTGCTTCTCCACCGGCCTGGTCACCG
Source organism: Planomonospora corallina (assembly GCF_042650625.1). NCBI lineage: Bacteria > Bacillati > Actinomycetota > Actinomycetes > Streptosporangiales > Streptosporangiaceae > Planomonospora > Planomonospora corallina. The sequence continues at coordinate 21,924 of NZ_JBHSBM010000043.1, read as the reverse complement.
CCCGTCGCCTGTTCAGCCTGGAGGCGGCGACCTCCGGCACGGAGCTGGTCCTGGAGCGGCTGGCGCCGTACGAGAACAGCAACCGCGTGCCCGCCACGATCGCCGACGCGCTCCTGCCCCGGCTCCGGGCGGACGGCTCGCTGGAGGAGCCCCCTCCGGCGGATCTCGGAGCGCTGGTCCGCGCGGTCGGCTACTGCATGCAGAGCGAGGCCCACCCGGACCTGCGCGACCAGGCCCGCGCCTATCTGGACGCCCACGGCCCGGCCCGCTACTTCAAACGGCAGCGCCTGTCCGCCCTCGGCCTCCTGCCGCCGGTGGCTCCGTCCCCCAGTCCTCTGGGCCGGCTCCGCCGGCGGCTGTCGAGGGCTCTGTCCTGAAGACACCGCTCCGGGGACGCCGCCCGGGTGGTTCAGCCCTGGTTCAGCCCTGCCCGGGGGGAGCGGCGGGCAGGCGGACGGTGAGGACGGTGCCGCCGCCCTCGCGGGGGGCGGCGGTGATGACGCCGCCGTGGGCCTCGACGATCGCCTTGGTGATGGCCAGGCCCAGCCCGGTGCCCTTGGTCCCGGCCTCCCGGGCGGTGGAGGCGCGGAAGAACCGGGTGAACAGCTGCGGGTACTGCTCGGCCGGGATGCCGATGCCGGTGTCGGCGACGGTGACGACGGCCTCGTCGCCCTCCCGTCCCGCGGTGACGAGGACGGCGCCTCCCTCGGGGGTGTACCGGATCGCGTTGGACAGCAGGTTGTCCAGCACCTGGCGGAGCCGTACCGGGTCGGCGTGCACGGTCAGGGGCTCGGCCGCCTCCGCGGTGAGGGTGAGCCGCCCGCGCTCCCCCTCGGGCCGGTGGTCGCCGACGGCGGTGCGCACCAGCCGGTCCAGCGGGACGGGCCGCGGGTCGATGACGGCCCGGCCGGCGTCGAAGCGGGCCAGGTCGAGCAGGTCGTCGGTGAGCCGCTGCAGGTGCCCGCTCTCGCGGTCGGCGACGTCGATGAGCGCCCGGCGGCCGGCGGCCGGGTCCAGGTCGTCCAGGAGCATCTCGACGTAGCCGCGGATGGCGCCGATCGGGGAGCGCAGCTCGTGGCTGACCACGGCCACCAGCTCGTCCTTCATGCGGTCCAGGTCCCGCAGGCGGTCGACCTGCGCCTGCTCGCGGGCGAGCAGGCGCTCTCGCTCCTCGGCCAGCCGGTGCTGCTCGGTGACGTCGGTGGCGATGCCGTCGACGAACAGGCGGCCGCCCTCGCGGCGGGGCCGGGCCCGGGGCCAGACCCAGCGGGTGACGCCGTCGAGGCCGACGATGCGGAACTCGGTCTCTGCCGGCCGGCCGGCCACGAGCTCATCCATGTAGGCCTCCGCGGCCGCCCGGTCCTCCGGATGGATCCGCTCGAACATGAGCGCGACCAGATCGGTGCCCTCGGGGAGCGGGGCGCCGAACATCCCGCTCGCGTCCGAGCTGGTGTGCACCCGGCGGAACACGCCGCCGGTGATCTCGTAGGTCCACATGAAGTCGCTGAGCTGGGAGACGATCTGGTCGATGTGGCGGCGGCTGGTCTCCAGGGCCAGGGCGAGCTCCTCGGCGCGGCGCCGTTCGAGGTGGCGGCCCAGGTGGGCGCAGACCCCGTCGAGCAGGGTGCCCAGATCGTCGCCGGGCTCCTCGACACGCTCGGCGAAGAACGCCAGCACGCCCAGCAGGCCCTGTGCGCCGCGCACCGGGAGCCCGGCGGCGGTGTGCAGGCCGGCCCGGGCCGCGGCCTCGCGCCGGACGAAGCCGAGCGGGTCGGAGGGCAGGTCCCGGATCCAGACGTCGCGGCCGGTGGCCTGCACCAGGCCGGGCAGCCCCACACCGGCGCCGAACGTCACCCGTTCGTCGCCGGTGAACGCCGACAGGTCCCTGCCGGGCGCGGTCCACGAGACGAGACGGGTGACGCCGTTCCCGCCGGGGTCGGCGTGCCAGTATTCGCCGCAGGCCCAGCCCATCCGGCCGGCGATCGCGGCGACCACGCCGGCCGCGGCCTCCTCGGCCGTGGCCGCGTCCGCCAGCGCCTCCGCCGCGTCCTGCTGTACGGCGCGCATGACCTCGGCCCGGTGCCGGCCGGTGATGTCGTGCATGACCACCACCGCGCCCAGCCGGCGCCCGTCGGGGGTGTCGATCGGCCGGCCGTTGGCCAGGAACCGGCGGGGCGGGAATCCCGGCACGGCGACCACCACCTGGCTGCCCTCCACCTGCTCGCCCGCGAACGCCCGCGCCAGCGGGACCTCCTCGGGGCGCAGCAGGGTGTGCCCGTCCGGGGCGAACAGGTGGTAGGTCCCGGCCCAGTCCCGGGCGTCCAGGGGCTGCTCGGTCACGTGGTGGATCTCGCGCATCGCCCGGTTGAACAGCGCGATCCGGCCGTCGGCGTCGCAGGCCGCCACCCCTGCCTCGATGCCGTCGAGCAGCGCGGCTAGGAAGGTCCGGTCGCGCTCCAGCTGCTCCCGTACCGCGCGCCGCGCGCCGATGTCGTGCAGGAAGGCGTGGAAGACGGGTTCGCCGTGCCCGAGGTCGGCCTGGACGGCCAGCTCCACGGGGAACTCGCGGCCGTCCCGGTCGACGGCGGCCGTCTCCGTCCGCCTCCCGGCCAGGGTCGGCCCGCCGGTCTCCAGGATCCGGCGCAGGCCCCGGTGGTACGCCGGCCGCAGCCGCGGCGGGACGATCAGCTCGCTCACCGGCCGGCCGACGGCCTCCTCCCGCGACCAGCCGAACAGGCGTGTCGCCGCAGGGTTCCACTCCGTCACCGCTCCGGTGGCGTCGATGGAGACGAACGCGTCGTGGACGCGGTCGAGCACCCCTCTCAGCCGCCGGGCCGACAGCAGCGCCTCGCCGGTGGCCAGCCGGGAGGCGATCTCCGTCTCCGCCATCGCGGCGACGTCCTCGGCCGACTCCAGCCCGTTCCGGTCCCACTCGCGGGGTTCGGTGTCGACCGCGCACAGCGCTCCCAGCACCTCGCCACCGGGCCCGCGCAACGGGAAGGCGGCGCAGGCGCCCACGCCGAGGCCCGAGAGCGCCGGATCCCCGACCGGCCGCTCCCCACCGGCCCGGGCACCGGCCCGGGTGCCGTTCCAGGTACCGGTCCGGGCGGCGTTCCAGGCGTCGGTCACGACGAGCGGCGCGCCGGCGGCGGTGACCCGTTCGCAGATGGAGCCCCGCAGCGGGGCTCTGCGCGGTCCGTCCGGGCGCGCGACCGGTCCCGCCGCGCCGAGGACCACCTGGTCCCGGCCGTCCGCCAGGGACACCAGCGCGACGGGCGCCTCCAGCAGCCGGGCCGCCAGACGGGCCAGCCGGTCGAGGGCGGGCACGGGGGCGTCGAGCAGGCCCGCGGCGCACAGCACCGCCGGTCGCGGGGCGCGGAGCGCAGGGAACACCGAGGACGCCGAGGACGCCGAGGACGCCGAGGACGACGGGTACGCCGAGGACACCGAGGACGACGGGTACGCCGAGGACACTTCGCGCCACCCCCTCATCCCGGCTTCCCCCAGGTCATCGGCGTGGTGAGACCACCTCTACCGAGTTAAGCACCCTCTCCCGTGAGGCGGTCGGCGGCCCCCACGCCACCCGGCCGGGCCGGCCGTCCGGGGCCCGCGGAGCCGACCGTCCCGGGGCCCGCGAACCTGCGTCCCGGGGCCCGCGGAGCCGTCCGTCCCGGGACCCGGGAGCCGCCGGCCCGGGACCCTGGGACCGCCGGCCCGCGGCCGCGCTCAGCCCAGCGCCCGCAGGTAGCGGCGCATCCGCCGCTTGGCCCGGTAGCCTGCCCGGAGCACGTTCGGCGGGACCTCCACCCGCAGGCGGGCGCGGCGGCGGGCGGCGGCGTACTGCGGGCCGTCGAGCAGCGAGACGGCCGGCGCGAGGCTGCCCGAGCGGGCCCGGCCGACCAGGGATACCAGCCGGGCCGTCCAGTCCTCCTGGTCGCCGCCATGGAAGTAGTTGGCCGCGCACCAACTCTCGTCCGGAGTGCGGAAGCTCCCCTCGGCCAGGTCGTCCAGGGTGCCGAGAAGCCCGCTGCCCTCGAAGACGATATTGATCATCTCCGCGCTCACCCCGAAGTCGGAGAGCACCAGCAGCGGCACCTGCTGGGCGATGGCCTCCAGCGCGGCGGTCGAGGAGACCGTGACGAAGCCCGCCGCGCGGGCCAGGTGCTCGTGCATCGGGCCGCCCTCGAAGCGCAGGACGCCGGGCCGTCCGCCGAGGTCCTGCCAGAGGCGCTGGTAGTGGTGGCGCTCGTTGTGCGTCTGGCGCTCGTCTGCCAGGGCGCGGAGCTTGACGACCACGTCCAGGTCCGGGCGGCGTCCGGCCAGGTCGGCCAGGGCCAGCAGGATGCGCTCGCGCTCCTCGCGCCGCCTGGGCACCTTGGCCTGGGTGGCGAACACCACCCGCTTACGCGGCCCGGCCGCGGTCCCGGCGCCCGGGTCGTCCGCGGCCCCGCCCCCGCCCCTGGCCCCGCCCCTGGCCCCGGCCCCGATCCCGGTTCCGGGGCCGGGGCGCAGGAAGGGCAGCCGGGCCAGGCCCACCTCGCCGCCCCCGCCGAGCCTGCGGCCGATCTCCGTGAACTCCTCGACCTCCCGCCCGCTGTGCAGGACGAACAGGTCGCACCCGCTCCGGAACAGCCACGCCTTCTCGGTCGCGGGAATCGAGATGCCGGGCAGCCCGGAGACGAACACCGGCCGCGGGGACAGGCCCGCGAGCACCTCGGCGGTCAGGATGTCCACCACGGGCCCGGTGCAGGCGACCAGCACGGCGTCCGGCCGGAACCGCTCCGCGGCGCGGCGCAGCGCGCGGGCCGAGAGCACCGGCGGGTCGGCCGCCGCGCCGGACACGGCCGCGCGGATCTGCGCGGGTGACGGGGTGATGGGCGTACGGATCACCGCCAGCTCCGCCGTGCAGCCTCCGGGCAGGCCGCCGAGCAGGCAGGCGGCCCACTTCAGGTAGGAATCCGAGTCGGCCACGGCCAGGACTTTCAACCGCGCACTCCAGTGTCGTGGTGGGCGAACATCGAAAGGTGGGAGCGGAGCGAGGGCGCGGCCCGGGCGGTCCACCACTCGTCGGGGACCTCCACCGTCTCCACGGCCACGCCCCGCGCCGCCAGCAGGACCCGCAGGGAGGTGACCGCGGTGGAGGGCAGGCTGATCACCTTCTGCTCCGCGGCCAGTCCGCGCAGGGTCATCTCGGCGGGTCCGCCGCCCTCGTAGACGGTGACGCCGGGTTGCCGCCTGACCCGGTCGAGGTCGCCGGGGTCCTCCCGGCGGTGCGGGAAGTAGGCGACGGGTCCGGATGAGCCGAGCTCGGCCAGCCAGGTGAGGTAGCGCTCGCGGTGGATCAGCCCGTTGCGGACCAGCGAGGTGCCCAGGACGACGGTGCGCTCGGCGGGGCGGGGTCCGCCCAGCGGCTGGGCGCGCAGCCAGGCGAAGTCGTGGCCGGCCAGTTCCGCGCCGGTGCGCCGTACGGCGTCGGCCAGTTCGGCGGGGACGGGCAGCGCGGTGAAGATCGACAGTCTGCCGGCGTGGGCGGCGGCGCGCAGCCGGAGGGCGGCGGCCGCGCCCAGGGCGGTCCGCGCCGCGGAGCGCAGCGGCCGGCCGGCGGCGCGGGCCCGCAGCAGCGGGACGCCCGGCCGGCCGGTGAGCAGCTCCAGGAGCCTGATCGTGGCCAGCCCGTCGTCGACGATCACGACGCGGCGGGGCAGGGCGGTGAGCCAGGTGAGCTGGACCTTGCCGGAGAAGGCGTCGCCCACCACCCAGGCCGGACCCCGGCCTGGCCGCGGCATGTCCTGTTCCGGCTCGGCCAGCTCCAGCCCGTCCGGCAGGCCGAGGCGGCGCAGCTCGCGGCGGGTCACGGTGAGCGGGCGCAGCCCGGCCCGGGGCACCACCCTGGTCCGGGGGCCCAGCAGCCCGGCGTGGTGCGCTTCCACCACGCCGAGCATCTGCAGCGGGGACTCCACCCAGGCGACGGCCGAACACTGCTCCCGCGCGTGGTCTCGACCGTGCTGCTCCACGCCGGGCGATGACCCGTTCACGACGGCCTCACGGTAACGCGGCGGTCTTACGGCGCCGGGAACCCGAGGTGAACAGCCGGCCACGCCCCCGATCCCCGCCGGAACCGGGCGGCGCCGGAACCGGGCCCCGCTGGAACCGGGCGGCGGCGTGCGGGTCCGTCTCCGTTCGACCGCCCCCGCCCAGCCGTCCCGGGCGCGGTCGTCCCGGGCGCGGTCGTCCCGGACACGGTCGTCCCGGACACGGTCGTCCGGATGCGGACACCTCCCCCTCCCCCGCTACACCGCCTTTTGCCGGATTTTTCCCCATCCGATGCCGAGAGATGAAACCCCGCTCCGATCGTTTGCCCGGCCTTCACCGTGCACCGGCTCAGGCATCCGTGCAGGTGACCGATGGTTCAAGTACGCCGAATCCGCGACCCCGCGGAACCGGGGACCCACTCCCCTGGGGTGAGTCAGCGCCACGTGCGCTGTAGGGCACTTTCCGGCCCGAACCCGTCAGCTAACCCGGTAGGCGGTACGGAAGTCGATCAAGGAGCCGAATCCCCGTATGGGCAAGCACCGCCGCACCTCCCCCTCGAAGATCCGCGTCATCTCCTCCGGGAGGAGCAGGCCCTCCCACACGAAGAGCCGGACCTCCGTCCCGGAGGGCCAGGACTCCCCCGCGAAGAAGCGCCGCCTGACCCACGTCCTCGTCGGCGCCTCGGTCACCCTCGCCGGCGGGGCCGTCGCGAGCCCTCCCGCCCACGCGGACACCGGGCAGGATCTGTCCGCCGCGATCGCCGCGATCGCCTGGAAGGGCGAGCGGCCGGCCTCCCGGGCGGTCTCCGCGGAATCCGCCAGGTCCAGGACGTCCCTGCAGGTCATCGCCGACGGACTGCCGAAGGTCTCGGCCGCCGAGGTGCTCGACATCGCGGAGCGCCAGATCGGCGTGAAGGAGAACGGCGCCGGCGGCGGCACCAAGTTCCACCGGTGGTACATGGACTCCTACCGCGCCGACGAGACCGTCGAGCGCGACGGCGGCAGCATCCGCGGCTACGCCAACGCCCCCTGGTGCGCGATGTTCGTCTCCTGGGTGGGCGAGCAGGCCGGCATCCGGCCCGTCTTCGGCTGGGACGCCTACACCGTCACCTACGCCCAGTGGTTCAAGGCGAACGGGCACTGGGGCAGGACCGCCAAGTCCGGCGCGCTCGTCTTCTTCGACTGGAAGGGCGGCGACAGCCTGTACGGGATCGACCACGTCGGCCTGGTCGAGAAGGACAACGGCGACGGCACGATCACCACGATCGAGGGCAACACCGGCAACGGGAAGGTCGAGCGGCGCGTCCGCCCGAAGTCCCAGGTCGTCGGGTACGGCTACCCGGTCTACCGGGCCTGACCGGCCCGCCCGGACACGAGGGGGCACGGCCCGCACGGGCCCTGCCCCCTCGCCCGTTCCACGGGCCCTGCCCCCTCGCCCGTTCCACGGGCCCTGCCCCCTCGCCCGTTCCACGGGCCCTGCCCGCTTGTCCGCTTCACGGACGGGACGGGCGCACCGCCCGGGCCCGCCTCCGTGATCCTTCCGGAGGTCCACGGCCCCGGATCCGGCCGCATGCCCTCCCCCTGGATCACGGCGTGCTGTGGGAGCGCTCCCGTTATGGGAGCGCTCCCAGCAGCATCTCTGGGGCGTTTGTACACTTAAAGCGCTATACATCCTGCTTCTGAACACGAGTTGTAACGGTTGAGTTTCGGCATATTGACGTTCCCGTTGCCCGTCGGCCACTCTTCGTGGGAGCGCTCCCAAATATGGTGCAGAGCCCACCCGCCTCGGCCCGGTTTGTCGGGGACCGGCCGCGGCGGCACCTCCCATCGATTCGGACGACCACCTGAGAGGGGTCCGGAATGCTGAACACCAAGCGGCAGGGCAAGCTCGCCGCCGTTGCGGTCATGGCGGTCACCGCCCTGACGATCACCTCCTGCGGCTCGGGCGACGAGAAGCCCGCCACCAGCGGCGGCACGTCGGCCGCGGCCGAGCCGGTCACCATCACCGTCCACACCTTCGGCGGCGGCGAGAACTTCGGCTACGACAAGGCCGTCGAGAAGTGGAACGCCGAGCACCCGAACATCCAGATCAAGTACCAGAACCTCACCGACCGCTTCGAGGACGTCTACCTGCCCCAGCTGCTGCAGAAGCTGCAGGCCGGCAGCGGCGCCGGCGACGTCGTCGGCATCGACGAGGGCGCGATGGGCCTGATGGCCCAGCGTCCGCAGTTCTTCGCCGACCTCGGCCAGTACGGGCTGGAGAGCCGCAAGGCCGACTTCCCCGCGGCCAAGTGGGAGAACGGCATCAACAAGGACGGCAAGCTCTTCGCCCTCGGCACCGACATCGGCGGCATGGCGATGTGCTACCGCAAGGACCTGTTCGAGAAGGCCGGCCTGCCGAGCGAGCGCGAGGAGGTCAGCAAGCTCTGGCCCGACTGGAACGCCTTCATGGAGACCGGCAAGAAGTTCCAGGAGAAGGTCAAGGACAGCAAGTTCCTCGACGGCCCGAACACCCTCTACAACGTGGTCCTGTCGCAGGAGGCGCCGAAGAACGGCAACGTCGCCTACTTCGACAAGAGCAACCAGCTCGTCATCGAGAGCAACCCGGCCGTCAAGACCGCGTTCGACACGGTGAAGTCCTTCAGCGAGGCGGGCCTGACCGCCAAGCTCGCCTCCTTCACCAACGAGTGGAGCGCGGCGACCAAGAAGGGCGGCTTCGCCGTCATGGGCTGCCCCGCCTGGATGGTCGGTGTGATCGAGGGCAACGCCGGCGAGGAGAACAAGGGCAACTGGGACGTGGCCGCGGTGCCCGGCGGCGTCGGCAACTGGGGCGGCTCCTACCTGGCCGTCACCTCCCAGAGCAAGCACCCCAAGGAGGCCGCCGAGGTCGTGAACTACCTCACCGGCAAGGAGGGGCACATCGCGGCCTTCGAGGAGGCCAACGCCTTCCCGAGCTCCCTGCCCGCCCAGCAGGACCCGGCGGTGGCCGAGAAGAAGAACGCCTTCTTCAACGACGCCCCGGTCGGCAAGATCTTCGGCGAGTCCACCGCGGGCCTGCAGCCGGTCTTCCTCGGTGAGAAGCACGCCCAGGTGAAGACCTCGGTCGAGAAGATCCTCGAGGGCATGGACAAGGGCTCCATCCCCTACGGCGAGGCCTGGGCCAAGTTCGTCGAGGCCGGAGTCAAGGCGGCGGGCTGATCCCCGTCCCGACCCGTACGGGCCCGGCGGCGGCCACCCCGCCGCCGGGCCCGTCGCCTGCCCACCGCTGAAAGGCTGACCGATGACTCTGAACATCGACACCCCCGCCCCGGCGCGGAAGCCCGGCCCAGGCCGGTCCTCCGGGCGCCGGGGCTCGGGGCGGGGCGGCAGCGGGCTCGCCAGGTTCGACCTCCGAGCGACCCCCTACTTCCTCGTCTCCCCCTACTTCCTGCTCTTCGCGCTCTTCGGCCTCTTCCCGCTCGTCTACACCGCGTGGGTGTCCCTGCACGACTGGGAGCTCGCCGGAGACAAGACCTTCACCGGCATCGACAACTACGTCGAGCTGATCGCCGACGGGACCTTCTGGAACGCGGTGCTCAACACCGTCGGAATCTTCGTCATCTCGACGATCCCCCAGCTCGTCCTGGCGCTGCTGCTGGCCAACGCCCTCAACAAGCGGATCAAGGGCCGGCTCTTCTTCCGGCTCGGCATCCTGCTTCCGATGGTGACCTCGGTCGTCGCGGTCGCCGTGGTCTTCACCCAGCTCTACGGGCGCGACTACGGCATGGTCAACTGGTTCCTCGGCCTCTTCGGCGCCGAGCCCCTCGAGTGGCAGAACCAGAGCTGGAGCGCGTGGCTCGCCATCTCCACCATGATCGACTGGCGCTGGACCGGCTACAACGCGATCATCCTGCTGGCCGCCATGCAGACGATCCCCAAGGACCTCTACGAGGCCGCCTCCCTCGACGGCGCCTCGGCGACACGGCAGTTCTGGCAGATCACCGTGCCGATGCTCCGCCCGACGCTGATCTTCGTGGTCTTCGTCTCCACCATCGGCGGCCTGACCCTGTTCGCCGAGCCGGTGATGTTCGAGGGAAGCCCGCTGATGACCGGCGGCGCCACCGGCCAGTACCAGACGGTGGCCATGTTCATCGTCAAGGAGGCGTTCCGTGACTTCGACATGGGCTACGCCTCGGCGGCCGCCTGGATGCTGTTCGCGCTGATCCTCGTCGGCATCCTGATCAACTACTCCTTCACCCGCCGCATCGGGGGTAAAAAGTGACGGCGATCCAGGCAGGACGGCGCTCGCGGGGCCCCGCCTCCGCGGCGAACCGCATCTGGGACGCGGGCCCGCTGACGAAGGTGGTCCTCGCCTTCGCGCTCGTGCTCTCGGCGTTCCCGATCTACTACATGTTCGTCATGGCCACGCGGACCAACGACGAGGTCCTCGAGACGCCCCCGCCGCTGCTGCCCGGCGGCAACCTCGGCGAGAACGTCCAGCGGCTGCTCGAGAACGAGAACGCCTACTTCGGCACCGGCCTGATCAACTCGATCATCATCTCGACCACGGTGACCGTCTCCGTGGTTCTCATCTCCACCCTGGCCGGCTTCGCCTTCGCCAAGCTGAAGTTCAAGGGCGGCAAGCTCCTGCTGGGCACGATCCTGCTGACCATGATGGTCCCGCTCCAGCAGATGGGCATCGTCCCGCTCTACGAGATGATGGTGACGCTCGGCTGGACCGGCCAGATCCAGGCGGTGATCCTGCCCTTCCTGGTCAACGGGTTCGGGGTCTTCATGATGACCCAGTACACCTCCCAGGCGGTGCCGGACGAGCTCATCGAGGCGGCCCGGGTCGACGGGGCCTCCACCATGCGCATCTACGCCGGCGTGGTGCTGCCCGCCGTACGGCCCGGCATGGCGGTCCTGGCCCTGCTCACCTTCATGCAGAACTGGAACGAGTTCCTGTGGCCGTCGATCGTGCTGAACCCCGAGAACCCGGTGGTGCAGACCTCGATCTCGATGCTCAACCAGGCCCGCGGCACCGACTACGTCATGCTCTTCACCGGCACGGCGGTCTCGGTCCTCCCGCTCGTCGTCGTGTTCATCGCATTCGGCCGGCAGATCGTCGGCGGTCTCATGGAAGGTGCGGTCAAGGCGTGACAACGCAAGATGCGCGTATTCAGGCCCCGGAACTGGTCTTCCCGACCGACTTCGTCTGGGGCGCGGCCACCTCCGCCTACCAGATCGAGGGGGCCGTCACCTCCGGTGGGCGCGGCGTCTCCATCTGGGACACCTTCGTCCGGCAGCCCGGCCGGGTCGTCAACGGCGAGAACGCCGACGTGGCCATCGACCACTACCACCGCTACCGCGATGACGTGGAGATGATGGCCTCCCTCGGCCTGGGGGCCTACCGGTTCTCCGTCTCCTGGCCCCGGATCCAGCCCGACGGCACCGGCCCGGCCAACGCCGAGGGTCTGGACTTCTACAAGCGGCTGGTCGACGAACTGCTGGCCCGGGGCATCGACCCGTGGGTCACGCTCTACCACTGGGACCTGCCCCAGGCGCTGGAGGACGCGGGCGGCTGGCCGTCGCGTGAGACGTCCGCGCGCTTCGCCGACTACGCGGCCCTCGTGCACGACGCGCTGGGCGACCGGGTCCGCAACTGGAGCACGGTCAACGAGCCGTGGTGCGCGGCCTTCCTCGGCTACGCCTCCGGCGAGCACGCCCCCGGCCGGCGCGAGCCCGCCCAGGCGATGTACGCCGCCCACCACCTGCTGCTCGCGCACGGCCTGGCCGTGGAGGCCATGCGGGCACAGCGCTCCGACACCCGGATCGGCGGCTGCGTCAACCTCTACGCGATCTCGCCGCAGACCGGTTCCGAGGCCGACCTGGACGCCGCCCGGCGCATCGACGGCCTGCAGAACCGGTTCTTCCTGGACGCCCTGCTGAAGGGCGCCTACCCGGCCGACGTGCTGGAGGACCTCGGGGAGATGGCGGGCTTCGCCCGGGAGGGCGACCTGGCGGTGATCGCGCAGCCGCTGGACATGCTGCTGATCAACTACTACAGCCGCTTCACCGTCTCCGGCAAGCCCGGCGGCGCGGCGTCCGCGGCGGCGGCCCCCACCGACTCGGGCTCCCCCTGGGTCGGCAGCGAGCACGTCTCCTTCGTCCAGGGCGGCCGGCCGGTCACGGCCATGGGCTGGGAGATCGACGACTCCGGTCTCTACGAGATCCTGACGAGGCTGCACCGGGAGTACCCGGCGGTCCCGCTGGTGATCTCCGAGAACGGCGCGGCCTTCGACGACGTCGTGGCCGCGGACGGCACCGTGCACGACGGTGAGCGGCGCGACTACATCGCCGCCCACCTGCGCACCTGCCACGCCGCGATCCAGGCCGGTGTCCCGCTCACGGGGTACTTCGCCTGGTCCCTGATGGACAACTTCGAGTGGGCGTGGGGGTACGGCAAGCGCTTCGGCCTGGTCCACGTCGACTACGGGACGCAGGTGCGTGTTCCCAAGGAGAGCGCTCTTTGGTATGCCGAGACCATCAGGCGTGGGGGCCTGAACGGTCCGGCAGAATAAGAGCGACACATCACCCATGGGGGCAAAGCACATGAACGGCGATCGTCGTCCGACTCTCGAGGCGGTCGCGGCCTTGGCCGGCGTCGGCCGGGGCACGGTGTCGCGGGTCATCAACGGCTCACCGAAGGTGAGCGCGAAGGCCCGCGACGCCGTCCACCAGGCGATCCGGGAGCTGGGCTACGTCCCCAACCGGGCCGCCCGGGCGCTGGTCACCCGGCGGACCGACACCGTCGCGCTGGTGGTCTCCGAGTCGGAGCTGCGGGTCTTCGACGAGCCCTACTTCGCCGGGACCATCCGCGGCATCGGCTCGGCGCTGTCGGAGACCGGGCTCCAGCTCATCCTGGCGATGGCCCAGTCGACGCGGGAGCACGAGCGGCTGGAGTCCTACCTGACCGGTCAGCACGTCGACGGCGTGCTGCTGATCTCGCTGCACGGCGCCGACCCGCTGCCCGGGCGGCTGGAGGCGATGGGCGTGCCGACCGTCATCGGCGGCCGCCCCGTCGGCCTGACCCCCTACAGCTACGTGGACGTCGACAACCGCGCCGGCGCCCGGCAGGCGGTGAAGTACCTGCTGGGCAAGGGGCGCCGCCGGATCGCCGCCATCGCCGGCCCACAGGACATGGGTGTGGGCGTCGACCGTCTCGCGGGCTACCGCGACGCCCTGCTCGCCACGGGGATCCCGGAGATCGTGGCCTACGGCGACTTCAGCGAGGAGAGCGGCATGGCGGCCATGCGCGGGCTGCTGGCCGACGTCCCCGACCTCGACGCGGTCTTCACCGCCTCCGACCCGATGGCGCTGGGCGCGATGCGGGTACTGCGCGAGCAGGGCAGGAGCATCCCCGGCGACGTCGCGGTGATCGGCTTCGACGACTCCCCCGCCGGGGCCCACTCCTCCCCCAGTCTCACCAGCGTGCACCAGCCCACCGAGGCCATGGGCCGCCAGATGGCCCACCTCCTGGTCGCCCGGATCAACGGCGAGCACCTGGAGCAGCCCGTGGTGATCCTCGACACCCACCTGGTCGAGCGGGAGTCCGCCTGAGCGGCCGGGCCCGCGCCCACGCCGCGGCCGCTCCCTCCCGGCCCCCTCGGAAAGGAACCTCCGTGTCCCGGCACTTCACCCTCCGCAGCGGCGCCCTCCACGCCGAGATCACCCAGCGGGGAGCGGCCCTGCGCGTGCTCCGGCACGACGGGCGCGACCTGGTGACGAGCTGGCCCGAGCAGGGTCCGGCGCCCTACTACAGCGGCGCCCTGCTCGCCCCCTGGCCCAACCGGGTCGGCGGCGCCCGCTACGCCTTCGGCGGCGAGACCCACCATCTGGCGGTGAACGAGCCGGAGCGCGGGCACGCCCTGCACGGCCTGGTCTCGGACGCGCTGTGGGAGCCGGCCGGGGAGCCGGTCCCCGGCGGCCCGGACTCGCCGGCCTCGCTGCGGCTGGCGCACACCGTCACCCCGGCGCCCGGCTACCCGTTCACCCTGTCCCTGCAGGTCGTCTACTCCCTCACCGGCGCCGGGCTGACCACGACGCTGACGGCGGAGAACACCGGCGAGGCCGCCGCGCCGTACGGCTGCGGCCCGCACCCGTGGCTGCTGGCCGGCGACTCGGTGGAGGAGTACGAGCTGCGCGTGCCCGCCCGCCGGGTGCTGCTCGTGGACGAGCTGCTGCTCCCCCGCTCGCTGGAGGACGTCGCCGGCACGCCGTACGACTTCACCGTGTCCCGCGTGGTCGGCGGCACCGCCGTGGACCACGCCTTCACCGGCCTGGTCCCGGACGCCGACGGCTCCGTGGCGGTGCGGGTGAGCGGCCCGGACGGCGGGGCCGAGGTGCGCTGGCAGGCGGCGGAGCTGCCCTGGGTCCAGGTGTGCACCGGCACCGGGCTCGGCCACGCCGGGCTGGCCGTCGAGCCGATGACCTGCCCGCCGGACGCCTTCAACTCCGGCACCGACCTGATCGTGCTCCGGCCGGGCGAGAAGACGGAGGCGTCCTGGACGATCTCCCCGGTCGAGGGGTAGGCCGGCGGAGGGCGGACCGGACGCCGGCTCCCGGCTGCCCGGAGGGCCGCCGGGGACGCGCCGGGCGGACGCACGCGGGCGGGCCGCCGCTCCCCCTGGAAACGGTGGCCCGCCCGCACCCGCCGATCGGGTCAGACCCGGGCGTGCGAGGGCATCCGGCCCTCGGTGTACGTGGTGTCGAGCATCTCCCGCTCCTGGCCCTGGGAGATGTCGCGGTGGGTCTCCTCGATGCGGAGCGCGACGCCCATGGCGAAGAAGGTCGGGGCCCACTCACCGACGAAGATGCCCCAGCGGTCCGCGCGGTCCAGGCCGGCGGCCTCCTTGTTCTTCGAGGCCCACCAGGTCGCGAACGACAGGCCGATCGACGCGATCCCGGCGGTGTACATCATGTTGGACTTCACGCCCATCTTGTGAAGCATCTTGATCATTTTCATCCCCCCGATGACGGTTCGCCCCTAGCGTTACCCTCTTGTGACGAGGTGTAACCGACTGTCCGCCTCAGCCGACACTCCCGCACACCCGCAGCTCAGGAGCCGTCCGCCGGAAGGGCGGTGGGGCACAATGACGCGGGCGGAGGTGACGGTGGTGGTACGGCGGGGCGTCGCGGCGACGCTGGCATCGGCGGCGGCGTTCGGGCTCATGCCGGTCTTCGCGTCCTACGCGTACGGCACGGGCATGTCGGTGACGACACTGCTCGCGCTGCGCTTCGCGGCCGCGGCGGGGGTGTTCCTGGCCTGGCTGGGGCCGCGCGGCGGGCTCGGGCGGCCGACCGGACGGCAGCTGGCCGTCCTCGCGCTGCTGGGCGGGGGCATGTACGCCACCCAGTCCCTGCTGTACTTCACCGCGGTCGAGCGCATCGCGCCGGCCCTGGCCGTCCTGCTCCTCTACCTGTATCCCGCGCTGGTTTGCGTCCTGGCGGCGGCCGCGGAGCGGGTCCGCCCCGGCCTGGCGGTGCTCGGGCCGGTCCTGCTCTCGCTGGCCGGGCTGGCGCTCGTGGTGGGCCCTCCGGAGGCGGGCCTGGACGTGCTCGGGGTGCTGGCGGCGGCCGGGTCCGCCGTCTGCTACGCCCTCTACGTCGTGGTGGGCAGCCGGATCTCCGCCGCGCTCTCCCCGGCGGCCACCAGCGCCTACCTGGCGGTGTTCGCCACGGGCTCCTTCACGCTGCTCGGCGTCACGACCGGCGGGCTGGAGCTCGGCTTCGCCCCGGCGGGGTGGGGCTGGGCGGCGGCGGTGGGCGTGCTCTCGACCGTGCTGGCGATGTCGCTGTTCTTCGTGGGCTCCGCGGCGCTCGGCCCGGCCCGCGCGTCGCTGCTCAGCATGGCCGAACCGGTGGTGGCGGTGGTCGCCACCTGGCTGCTGCTGGGCGGGAGCCTGTCATGGCTCCAGCTGGCCGGCGGCGCCGTGGTGCTCGCCGGCGCGGCCTGGGGGATGCTCTCCGCCCCGTCGCCGGACGGTTCCGGGGGCCGCGCGGGCCGGGCCGCCGCGGACCCGCCTGCCGGAGACCGGGCCCGGGGCCCCCGCCTCCGGGCCCGGGACGCGTCCCGGGCCCGGGCGCGTCCCCGCTCGGGACGCGTCCCGGGCTGAGGCGCGTCCCCGCCCAGGACGCGTCTCACGTCAGGGCGCGTCCCCGGCCAGGCGGAACATCTCCGCCTCCAGGCCGAAGAAGCGCCGGGTCCGGCCCAGGTGCTCCATGCCGAGCCTGCGGCAGACCGCCGTGGAGGCCTCGTTGCCGGGCATGACCAGGGCGTACACCTCCGCCAGGCCGGCGGCGAAGCCGCGCTCCACCGCGCCGCGGGCGGCCTCGGTGGCGTAGCCGTTCCCCCAGGAGTCGGGATGCAGGTGCCAGCCCACCTCGACCTCGCCCTCGCCTCCGGGGATCGGGCGGAACAGCACGGTCCCGGCCACCGTCCCGGTGGCGCGCACCTGCACGGCCCAGGACCCGTAGCGCGGGTCCCGCTCGTGGAAGGCCTGCCAGCCCTCCACCGCCCTGGCCGCGTCGAAGCCGTCGAAGGGCGGCAGCCAGCGGGTCACCTCCTGGCGGGTGTAGATGTCGGTCATCCGGTCGAGCTCGTCCGGGTCCGCGGTCCAGGTTCGCACGACCAGCCGCCCGGTCTCGTAAACGGTCATGACGGTCACCCTCCCGCACTCCGGGCGGTGCCGCGTCCCCCGCGGGGCTGATCCGCGGGACGAGCCGCCACGCCCCTCGCCCACCGGCAGGGGTGACGTGCCGGACGTCCCCGGGAGCGGGCGCGCTCCGCCCGGCGGATCCCACCCGCTCTTCTCTTCCCCGGCGGCCCGTGTCACAATTCAATGGGTGATGAATTATGAGTAGAAGCACATGCGTGATCGCCGGAGGCGGGCCCGCGGGGGCGATGCTCGCCTTCCTGCTCGCCCGGGCGGGCGTCCCGGTGACGCTCCTGGAGAAGCACTCCGACTTCCTGCGCGACTTCCGGGGGGACACGATCCACCCCTCTACCCTCCAGATCCTCGCCGAGGCCGGCCTGGCCGAGGAGTTCCACCGGCTCCCGCACCGCAAGGCCTACCGCCTGTCGGCCCGGACCGACGACGACGAGGTCCAGGTCGCCGACCTGTCCCGGCTCAGAGGGCCCTACAACTACATCGCCTTCGTCCCGCAGTGGGACTTCCTCGACCTCGTGACCCGTGCGGCCGCGCGGTACCCGTGGTTCACGCTCGTCATGAACGCCGAGGTGACCGGCGTGATCCGGGAGGGGAACGCGGTGCGCGGGCTCCGCTACCGCGACCGCGTCAGCGGGGACGAGCACGAGCTGCGGGCCACGCTCACCGTGGCCGCCGACGGCCGCCGCTCCGACCTGCGCCGGGCCGCCGGGCTCGTCCCGGTCGAGTACGGCGCGCCGATGGACGCGGTCTGGTTCCGGCTGCCCCGCGAGCCGTCCGACCCGGAGAGCCCGTTCCTGCGCGCCTCCTCCGGCCGCCTGATGGTCGCGATCAACCGTGAGACCTACTGGCAGCTCGCCTACCTGATCCCCAAGGGCGGTTTCGAGGCCCTGCGCGAGCGGGGCGTCGAGGCGCTGCGCCGGTCGGTGGCCGAGCTGCTGCCGTTCCTGGCCGGTCGTGTCGGCCTGCTGGAGGGTTTCGGCGACGTCAGCGTGCTCTCGGTGGCGGTCGACCGGCTGCGCCGCTGGCACCGCCCCGGGCTGCTGGTCATCGGGGACGCCGCGCACGCCATGTCCCCGGTCGGCGGCGTCGGCATCAACCTGGCCGTGCAGGACGCGGTGGCCGCCGCCAACCTGCTGGCCGGCCCCCTGCTGGCCGGGGGCGGGATCCCCGAGTCGCTGCTGGCCCGGGTGCAGCGGCGGCGCGCCTTCCCGACGGCGGTCACCCAGCTCGTCCAGCGCGCGGCCCAGAACCGGATCATCGGCCCGGTCCTGTCCGGGCCCGCGCGGCCGGTGCGGCTCCCCTGGTTCGTCCGCCTTCCGGTGACCGGTGCCGTGATCCGCCGTTTCGTGGGGTTGGGCGTGCTCCCCGAACACGTCCGCACACCTGCGATATCTCAACAGGGGGAAAGACTTTCTCAATCCGTGGACATTCCGGCCGGTCCTCCCGGTGGGGTGCAATAGCCTGTCGTCTCGTGAGCATCAACCTGGATTCCTGGCGACGGCTGCCCGCCGCCCAGCAGCCCGAATGGCCCGACCACGACGAACTGAAGAAGGTCGTCACCGAGCTCGAGGGGCTGCCTCCCCTGGTCTTCGCCGGGGAGTGCGACAGCCTCAAGGAGCAACTGGCGGCGGTGGCGCGGGGCGAGGCCTTCGTGCTCCAGGGCGGCGACTGCGCCGAGACGTTCTCCGGGGCCACCGCGGACGACGTGCGCAACAAGCTCAAGACCCTGCTGCAGATGGCCATCGTGCTCACCTACGCGGGCAGGGTGCCGGTGGTGAAGATCGGCCGCATGGCCGGGCAGTTCGCCAAGCCGCGTTCCAAGGGCACGGAGGTCCGCGACGGCCTGGAGCTGCCGGCCTACCGCGGCGACATGGTCAACGGCCTCGACTTCACCCCCGAGGCCCGCCGGCCCGACCCGTGGCGGCTGCTGCGCGCCTACCACTCCTCGGCGGTGACGCTGAACCTGGTGCGCGCCTTCACCAAGGGCGGCTACGCCGACCTGCGCCAGGTGCACGCCTGGAACCAGGACTTCGTGGCCGAATCCCCGGCCGGCAAGCGGTACGAGCAGCTCGCCCGCGAGATCGACCAGGCCCTGGCGTTCATGCACGCCTGCGGGGCCGACCCCGCGGAGTTCCACACGGTGGAGTTCTACTCCTCGCACGAGGCGCTCATCCTGGACTACGACCAGGCGCTCACCCGGATCGACTCGCGGACCGGCCTGCCGTACGACGTGTCGGCGCACATGGTCTGGATCGGCGAGCGCACCCGCCAGCTCGACCACGCGCACGTGGAGTTCTTCGCGAGCATCCGCAACCCGATCGGCGTGAAGCTCGGCCCGACCACCACGGCCGAGGAGGCCCTCACCCTGGTCGAGAAGCTGAACCCCGGCAACGAGCCGGGCAGGCTGACGTTCATCACCCGCATGGGCGCGGCGAAGATCCGCGATCACCTGCCCGCGCTGGTGGAGAAGGTCACCGCCAGCGGCGCCCAGGTCGCCTGGATCTGCGACCCGATGCACGGCAACACCTTCGAGGCGCCCAGCGGCCACAAGACCCGCCGCCTCGACGACGTGCTGGACGAGGTGGCCGGCTTCTTCGAGGTGCACCGCGCGCTCGGCACGCACCCCGGCGGCATCCACATCGAGTTCACCGGAGACGACGTCACCGAGTGCGTGGGCGGAGCCCACCAGATCGTCGAGGACGACCTGGCGCTGCGCTACGAGACGGCCTGCGACCCGCGCCTCAACCGGAGCCAGTCGCTGGACCTGGCCTTCCGGGTGGCGGAGCTGTACCGCTCGGCCTGACCCGGCCGCACGTCCCTCGGATTTCCCGGACGAGACTCCGGGCGGTCCGGGGGACGTCCCATGTGGCCGTCCCCCGGGCCCACGGCGTACCGGGAGGGCCCACCGGTCGCCGGCCGCTCCCGTAGGGCGCGCCTCACCGGCGCCGCCCTCCGCTTCCGCACACGGTCCGGCACGCGCGCCGGACCCGCGCGCACGTCAGTTCTGCGTGCCCAGCTCGCTGGCGATCTCGGCGCGGATGGCCTCCATGTCGAGCGCCCGCACCTGCGAGATCAGGTCCTCCAGCGCCGGGGCGGGCAGCGCGCCGGGCTGGGCGAAGACGACGATGCCGTCGCGGATGGCCATGACGGTGGGGATCGAGGTGATGTCGAACCCCTGGGCCAGCGCCTGCTCCGCCTCGGTGTCGATCTTGCCGAACGTGATGTCGGCGTGCTTCTCCGAGGCCTTCTCGAAGATCGGGCCGAACGTCCGGCACGGCCCGCACCAGGCCGCCCAGAAGTCCAGCAGGACGATCCCCTGGTCGGCGATCTCGTTGAAGTTCTTCTCGGTTACCTCGATGGTCGCCACCGCTGGCTCCTCTTTCTCTGCGTCCGTACGAGCGTCCATAACCCCGTACCCCCGCAGAGCATTCCATCCCCGGCCTCGCAGGGGAAACCGCTGCCCCGCAGCGGCCCCGCAGCGGAGGACCCGCCCCGCCGGGAGCGGCGGGACGGGTCCTGGAGACGGATCGGCGGGGCGTCAGCCCTTGCCGCCCGGCAGGTTGAGACCGACGACCACGGGGTCGTGGTCGGAGGAGCGGAACGCGTCGGGCGCGTACAGGCCCGGCGGGTTGAACTCCTGGTTGTAGTCCAGCATCCTCGGCTCGTCGGCGTTGATGTGCCAGATCGTGGCGCCGGTGACCCGCTTGAGCAGCTGCCCGCCGGCCAGGGCGTGGTCGAGCTCGCCGACCCGGCCCTCGAACAGATAGCTGTAGCGCAGCGGCGCGGGGATGAACTTCTTGGTCACGCTGGCCAGGCCGCCGGCCTCCAGCGTGTCGATCGGGTCCTCCTCGCCGTAGGCGTTGAGGTCGCCCAGGACCAGCGGGTTGGGCAGGTCCAGCTTGTCGATCATGGCCAGCGTGGCGCGTGCCTCGCGGACGCGGTCGCCGTTGTAGCAGCTCTGCCCGTCGCCGGCGTCGGCGTTGTCGCCCGTGGCGCCATCGCCGCAGCCCTTGGACTTGTAGTGGTTGACGATGACCGTGAACGGCTGGCTGCCCTTGGTCCGGCGGAAGGTCTGCGCCAGCGGGGGCCGCTTGAAGATCGGGTCGGTCGTGCTCTGGGCGGCGCCGACGGGCTGGACCTTGGCCGGCTTGTAGATCATCGCGACCTTGATGACGTCGGTGCCGGGGTTGGGGTTGCCCAGCGCCGCGTAGGTGCCCGCGCCGACCTCGGCGTTGAGCGCGTCGACCAGCGCCTGCAGCGCGGTCTGGCCGTTGTTCTCGACCTCCATCAGGCCGACGACGTCGGCGTCGAGGCCCTTCAGCGCGGCGACCAGCTTGGCCAGCTGCCGCTTCTGCTCCTCGGGGCTGGAGGCGCCGCGCGAGCCGACGGTGGTGAACCAGTTGAGGGTGTTGAAGCTGGCCACCTTGACGTTGCCGCCCACCGGGAGCGGCTTGGGCAGACGCAGGTTGGTGCGCTCGAACGCGACCTTCTTGGTCGGCTGGAGGCGGTAGGCGCCGAAGCCGTACCCCATCACGCCGGTGAGGCCGGTCGTGGTGTCGCCCAGCCGGACCGCGTGCGGGTCGGTGTGCGGGACGGTCTTCGGGTTCTCGACGCCCGAGGCGTCGTCCACGAGAAGGGTGCGGCGCGCGTCCTTGGCCGCGTCCACACCGGGCCGGTCGGTCGGCTGGTAGATCCGGCCCTCGGAGGAGACGGTGATCTCGCCGTAGCGGCCGAGGTTGTAGTGGTCGCTGACCGTGAGCCGCTCGGGGAAGGTGACGAGCATGTTCTCGACCGGCTCGTAGGTCGTCCCCGCGGCGCGCGGGAGGGCCAGCTTGACCGGCCTGATCGGGGTGAGCGGCGCGGTGCCGCAGACGTCGACGGCGGTGACCGGCGACAGCTCGGTCCAGCCGTTGTACTCCACGACCCGGCCGGTGACCAGCACGCGGTCGCCGACCTTGACGTCCTTGAAGGAGGTGCGGGCGAAGGCGAACAGGCCCTCGGAGGTGGCCGGGTCGGAGTCCGGGGTCGGGTCCTGCAGGAAGAACCCGCTGAGCTGGCTCGGCTCCTGGAAGTCGGCGGTCACCACGCCCTCGACCCGGACGGTCTGGCCGGCGAGCGGGCTGGCGGCGCCGTTCCCCTGCACCTGGGCGATCTGGTGGGTCGCCGGGGTCTCACAGGTGGTG
>NZ_JBHSBM010000042.1:68162-137080 GCF_042650625.1 Planomonospora corallina | reverse complement strand
TCGTAGTAGCTGTCCTCACTAGGTGTGAGACGCAGGCGCACGTCGATCTCCAGATGTGCGGGGATGGTCCGCAGAGAAGAGTAAGGGTTACCAGCGGAAATGCGAACTTCACCCGCTAGACGTCCGCTCTTCCCCCGATCGCTACCCCCACTGTGACCGGCGACACACCTTCCACGGGAGCTTTGACGGCATCTTTCCTCCCGAGCGGTTTGCTGGTGTTTGACCATGTTATGGCGAATACTGATCGCATATGGGGGCCCGCGAAGTATGGCGAGAGCGTCCGTTTCGTCTGCTCTGGTGGAGCCTGACGATCTCGGTGGCCGCCGACCACGTCTTCCCCATCGCCGTGGTGACCCTCCTCCTCCGGACCGACCCGGACGGCACGGCCGTCGGAATGGTCTTCGCCGGACGGCTGCTGGCACTGGTCGCCTTCGCCGTCTTCGGCGGAGTCTGGGCCGACCGGCTGCCCCGCAAGGCCGTGATGGCGCTCTCGCAGGCCGCACTGGTGCTGGTGGTCGCCGCGACCGCCCTCTGGCCCGCCCCCCATCCCGCCGTGCTCGGTGCCGCGGTCTTCATCGGCGGCGGCACCGAGGCCTTCTTCCGTCCCGCCTTCCAGGCGTGCCTCGCCTCCGTCCTGCCGAGGAACCTCCACCGCACGGGCGTCGGCATGACCAGCACCTCCTGGCGGATCGGCGCGGCCGCGGGCTCCGTCATCGGCGCGCTGGCGGTCACACTCCTCGACCCGCGGAGCACGCTCTGGCTCGCCGCGGCCGGCTTCACGGCCAGCGCCCTGCTCCTGCGCCGAGTCCACGAGCCACCGGCCGCGCACGAACTCCGGCTGCCGGTCTCCGTCGAGATCCGCGAGGGCGTGGCCGAAGTCTCCCGCCGCCCCTGGATGGCAGCCGTGATCTCCGTAACGGCACTGCACCAGACCTTCATCGTGGCCCCCGCCCAGGTGCTGCTCCCCGTCACCACCGCCTCGCCGTACCGGTCCGTGCTGGACGGCATGTACGGCCTCACCCTGGCCGCGCTCTCCCTGGGCGGCCTGCTCGGCGCGCTCGTCGCCATGCGCCTGTCCCCCCGGCGTCCCGGCCTCGTCGCCATGGTCGGGCTCCTGCCGTACGGCCTCGTGCCCCTGGCCCTGATGGAGCCGATCGTCCCCGGCTGGGTGTTCGTCTCCTACCTGCTGGCCGGGATCGGCCTGGAGATCTCCGCCATCGAGTGGATCCTCGGCATGCTCCGCACCGTCCAGCCCGACCGCCAGGCCCGGGTGGCCTCCCTGGAGTGGATGGCGGCGCTGAGCACGACCCCGCTCGCCCTCGCCCTGACGGTGCCGCTCTCCCGCGCCCTGGGATCCGACCTCTTCCTGACCGTCAGCGCCGCCACCGCGCTGCTGCCGCTCCTCGCCCTCCTCGTCCCCGGACTGCTTCTCTTCAACGGCGGCCCGCTCGGCGACGGCGGTGCCCTCGGCGGGAACAGCGCCTTGGACGAGCAGGGCACCTTCGACAAGCAGGGCGCGGGAACCGGCACGGGCAACGGGCCCGGCTCCCGATCCGGCTCCGGAACGGGAACGGGAACCGGTCAGGGCGTCAGATCCGGGTCCGGTGGAAGTTCAGATAGGAGCGGCTCGGGGTCGGACCCCGCTGGCCCTGGTAGCGGGAACCGTACTTCTCCGACCCATAGGGATGCTTCGCCGACGAGCTGAGCCGGAACATGCACAGCTGACCGATCTTCATCCCAGGCCAGAGCTTGATCGGCAGCGTCGCGACGTTGGAGAGCTCCAGCGTCACGTGCCCGCTGAAGCCCGGATCGATGAACCCCGCCGTGGAGTGGGTGAGCAGGCCGAGCCTGCCCAGGGAGCTCTTCCCCTCCAGCCGGGAGGCGATGTCGTCCGGGAGGCTGATGACCTCGTAGGTGCTGGCGAGGACGAACTCCCCGGGGTGCAGGATGAACGGCTCGTCACCCTCGGGCTCGACCATGCGGGTGAGATCGGGCTGCTCGGCGGCCGGATCGATGTGCGGGTAACGGTGGTTCTCGAAGACCCTGAAATAGCGGTCCAGCCGCACGTCGACGCTGGACGGCTGGATCATCTCCGGTTCGAACGGGTCGATGCCGACCCGCCCGGACTCGATCTCGGCGAGGATGTCACGATCGGAAAGCAGCACGTGGGCAACCTACCAACGGGCGCAAGACCGGGCGGGCACGAGGCGACCGGCGGCAGCGGAGCCGGACCTGGGCGGGAAACTCAAGCCCGCAGAAGGTCCAGAGTGGTCGCGGTTTCCGCTACAGTGGTGGGCGCGGCACGCCGCTGCGGGTGTAGTTCAATGGCAGAACATCAGCTTCCCAAGCTGACAGCGCGGGTTCGATTCCCGTCACCCGCTCCACACACCGAGGCCCAGGTCAGGAACATGATTCCGACCCGGGCCTTGATCTTTTTCTGAGCCTGTTCTCACTCGCGTGCCAGATCCGTGCCAGATCAGTTGATCTTGACACGGAGGACCACCGGCAAGGATGCCCACTGCGGCGGTGGCCCCACCGTGCTGTGACCTCAGTCCATGATCTGGTGGAGCAGACCAACGGCCGCCAACCAGACAGGCACGCCGACCGCGGGATTGGTCACGAACCCCGCAGCAACAGCGATCGCGGATGAGACGGCAAGGATGGTCACCCAGCGATGGGGTAGCCGCCCGTCTGCGCTGGCTGTAGACGCTTTGTTCGACGGAGGTCTCTTCCGTACGCTCATCGATACGTCCTCTCTTCAAATGCTGAATACCGAGGGACGCAAGAGCGGCTCCCTGCGCCAACAGGGAGCCGTTCGCCATCTCTGCGACCGGCGCGCCGCTCTCGCGTGGAGAGCAGTAAAGCAGGGCGGTGCGGCACCAGAACCTCTCGCAAGCACACGCCGGCAGGGCTTTTATCCCGTTATGCACCATATGGTCGTTCGGTGTCGGTAGGGCGCTCTAGAGTCGAAGCGCTTCCATGATCTGCTTCATCCGGCTTCCCTAGATCGGCCTTAACGATCTCCCCAAGAGCATCCGCGATCG
Organism: Planomonospora corallina; assembly: GCF_042650625.1. Lineage (NCBI taxonomy): Bacteria > Bacillati > Actinomycetota > Actinomycetes > Streptosporangiales > Streptosporangiaceae > Planomonospora > Planomonospora corallina. Next base: position 134,036 of record NZ_JBHSBM010000042.1, on the reverse strand, counting down.
CTCGGTCACGATCTTTCGCGGCGTGCAAGTAGATCAAGGCAGCCTTGGTGCTGGAGTGGCCCATCCGCGCCATCAACTCCTTGAGCGAGGCCCCGGTCATCGCGGCCAGAGTGTTGCCCGTGTGGCGCAGATCGTGGATATGGATTGCCGGAAGTCCGGCCTCTCTGATCGCCTTGGCCCAAACCTTCGTGAAGTTGCTCCGCCGGAGCTGCGCGCCCTTCTCCCCGACGAAGACCAGGCCGTCAGTCTCCGGCTCGCTGAACCGCTGGAGGTGCCAGGCCAGGTCACCCATGATGATCTCCGGCAGGGTGACCACGCGGGCGCCCGCATCCGATTTCGGCCGGCCGGTGAGCAGCTTCCCCGTCTTCATCTCCGAGACGGACGCCTCGATCCTGACAGTCCGCGCCTCAAGGTCGAGGTTGTGACGCCGCAGGGCCGCCAGCTCTCCCCACCGCATGCTGCCGAACGTCGCGAGGAGGACCAGGGCGCGGAACCGGGGAGGCACGGCACCGGCGAGCTTGAAGACCTCTGGCACCGTGAGCACGGGCCGTTCCTCCGGCCGCTCCACACCGGCGTTCTTGATCCGGCACGGGTTCTTCTTGATCAGGTCGTCCTCTACCGCCGTGTTCAGGATGCCCCGCAGCAGGCGGTACGCCTTGGCCACGGTGGACGCGCCGGGGCCGCCGTCGCTCAGGAGCTTGGTGTGCCACTGCCGAACGTGACGCGAGGTGATCTCGATCAGGAGCTTGTCCCCGAAGGCCGGAAAGATGTGCAGCCGGAGCAGACCCTCATAGAGCTGTGCCGTCTTGGGCCGGAGCGTCCGCTCACTCATCCACGAAGTCGCGTAGTCCCGGAAGGCGATCTTCCCCGCGTCCGGGTCCGTCCACTCCTGTGCGTGGATCTCCGCCTCCTTTCTGGTGAGCCAGACCTCCGCATCGGTCTTGCTCGGGAAGGTCTGCGGAGCCGTACGTTCCACGCCGTCAGGCCCGGCGTAACGCGCCTGGAAGCGCCCAGAGGGCAGCTTGCGAACGGCCCCGAACCGGCGACGGTGCCCCTTGTTGTTGCCGCCCATCAGACGGCCCTCCTTCTGCGTGTGGTGATCGGTTCGACGAGTCCCGACGCGATGAACGCCTCAAGCGCCGCTTCGGGGATGCGGACGTTGCGCCCAACGTGGACGAAAGTGATGCGCCGCTCTGCGATGAGGCGGCGGGGGAAGCGGACCGAGGTGTTCAGCCGTTCGGCCGCCTGCTCCACGGTGAGAAGCCGGCCCTGCGCCAGCTCGGGGAGACCCGGGGCCGGACTCTGTGTGCTCTTCCTGCTCATGCGGCCTCCCCGACTGCCGAAAGATCGGCGATGGGACACCCGTCCGCTTCGGCTTGCCGGGCGAGGAGGGTCGATCGCCAGCGTTGGCGGTCGGCGACCATGCGCAGCAGCCGCAGGGCGAGGGATGGAACGGTGCCGTCCCCAGCCGGTACGGGCTTCCAGACGTAGCGGTGCGGGTCGACCGGTTCATCGGCCAGGCCGAGGGCCTCCAGGACCCAGGTACGGCGGTCGCGCTTGTGCTCGGCGAGGGTCTTGTTCGACCACTTGCGGGAGACCAGGACCCGCCGGCCCGCGTAGCCGAGGTGTTCGGGCTTGTGTGCCTTGCCCCGGCACCGGCCCGGCGTCATGCCCGGCTTGGCGCCCTTGGGCTGCACGCCGTACCGCAGCCAGTTCGGGCACGACGGCGAGCACGGCTCGTAGCGCAGGGCCTCGACCAGCCGGGCCGCGTGATCCCGCCGGGCGGCGTCGTCGGTGTCGAGGCTCTCGCCGAGGGACTTGGTCAGGTACTTGGACAGGTAGCGGATGCACTGATCGGCGTCCGGAGTCCCGGCGAGCACGCCCTGAACGTCGACCTGGTCGCCGAAGCGGATCACGTGCAGCGGCTCGGCCTCGTCGTCGGTGTCGAGCCGGTCGAGCGCGTCATCCCAGGTGGGAAGCACTTCCCCGGTGCCAGGGTCGATGTAGTCGCCGGTCTGTCTGTCGGGGTAGGCGGTGCCGTCCTCCCGCTCCGGCCGTTCGACCCAGACAGGCAGGTGGTCACCATCGAAGCCGACCTCGTCGGCCGCCGGCCACCACACCTGGTGGTACGTCGCCGCCGCGATGGCCTTGATCTCCGCTCTCGGGAGGGTGCCCCGGATGGCCATGTGCAGGTGCGGCGCGAGCCGCTTCTGAGGTTCCACCGTGGCGAAGTACTGCACGTCATAGCCCGCGACCCGCCGCAGGTTCTGCACGAAGCGATCCACCAGCTTGGAGAAGTGCAGCGCGTCCCGCGCGGCCTGCCGGTAGTCGTAGCTCGCGGGATCGACGGGAACGCCCTGCCCGGCCCGGATACGGCCGTAGGAGGGCAGGGTGAGCGTGATGAACATCGACGGCCGGTAGACCGCGCCATCGGTGCCGGTGAAGGCCCGCCCGAGCGTGGTCGGGCTCATGGCCCGCTTTGGCAGGTCCGGGGCGTCCTGCCGTCGGCGGGTCGAGCGCGAGCGCCGGGAGACCTCCCGACCGGACAGATTGCCGCGCATCCCGGCCGCGTTGATCTCGGCGTCGATCTCCCGAATCGCCTCGTCCCAGTCGGCGATCTCGGCGGTATCGCCGTCCCGCTCGGCCGCATCCCGATGGGCCTGCACATCGGCACGGAACTCGATCAGCCACCGCTGCTGTTCGTCCGCCTCGTCCGGTTCGGCGACGGGCTCGGTCTCCAGGTGCCAGCCCTCGCGGCACTGGGCCATGCGCAGGTAGCGGTTCCGTTTGGCGCACGGCGGGCACTTGGCCTCCTGCGTGGCCCCGCAGGGGACGTTGACGTCCTCGCTTCGGCCGGTGCGGACGTCGAGGCGCCGCAGCACGATCGGCCGGATGCAGACGCCGTTGGCCTTGGCGATCTCCACCGCGACATCGAGGGCGACCGGCATCTTCTGCCGCTCGGCCCGGGAGAGGGAACGGTCGGTCGGGGTGGTCATGGGGTCACCTCCTCTCGGTGGATCTCGGCCAGCTCCGCCGCGAGCCGGTAGACGGCCCCGTACGGGTCGGCGGTCACGCGGATGTCGGACAGCTCGAAGGCCACCACCCGCTGCGTCCGGCGCGGCCCGAACAGCGCCAGCACGGGCCGCTCACACAGGCGGGTGATCTCCTCGTCGGTGCCGTAGAAGCAGACCCTCACGCCGCCACCGCCCCGGCCATCGCCCGGATGTCGGCATCGGAGACGTAGGCCGCGCGGACCCGGATCGGCTCCGGCGAGGCTTCCAGGCGCACGTAGCCGACGCCCGCGCCTTGCTGGGGGACGGGTGAGATGTGGTCGGCCAGCGCGCCCCGGTCGCGGGCGCCGTCACCGAGCACCATGTCCACCTGCTCCGACTCGTCCAACCGGAGCGCGATCTTGTCGGGGAACAGGTTGCGGATGTTCAGCACGTCTTTTCGGGGGTCCTGGAGCGCGGCCAGGACGCCGACGCCGACCGCCCGGCCCTGGGTCGTGAGCGTCGCCAGAGCTGCGGTGATGCGGAGCTTGAGGCTCTTGTCGGACTGGTAGGCGGTCAGGAACGCCACCTCGTCGACCACCACCAGGACGAACGGGTCCTCTGGTGTGGGGGTGTGGGAGCGCTGGAGGCCGGCGAACCGGTCGGCCCGCTCCTGCATCACCGCCACGGCGGCTTCCAGCAGGTCGGCGCACTCGGCCGGGGTCGCCGCGTACCGGCTCCCGAACAGGGACCGGCCGAAGGACAGCTCCATCCGCTTGGGATCCAGCGCCCAGATCTGCACCAGGCCCGCCCGCACGGCGGGGAGCAGGCCGCGAATGGTCGACCAGATGACCGAGCCCTTGCCCGCCCCGGTCGCGCCCGCGACGAGGACATGCGTGCCGTGGACCTTCAGCAGCCACGGTTGCCCGTCCTCGCGGGTGCCGACCCGAACCGGTCCCACCGATGCCTGCTCCGGGATCGGCACCGCTGGGAGAGGCGTGGCGAGCGGGTCATGCCGGGGGAAGATGAGCAGCAGTCGCCCGGCCCGTGCGATCGAGACCCGGCAGGAGCGGGCGCCGAAGCCGTGCGCGAGGTGGTCGAGCCGGTCGGCCCAGTCCTTGACCGCCTGGCCGTGCAGCATCTTCACGGTGACCACGTCGGCCCAGGAGGTGCAGCGCACCCGGATCAGGTGGGGGATGTAGTCCCGGCCGCGCAGGTGCCGCCCGAGCCCGGAGACGACCATCACGGCCTGCCAGTGCCGCCGGTAGATCCACAGGAAGCGCCAGAAGGCCAGCAGCCGCCAGCCTGCCCACCGCAGGAACGAGGGCCGGTGCAGCGAGCACCACAACGTCAGCGCGGTCACAGCGACCGCGACCAGGACTAGGCCCGCCCGCCAGCCGTACAGCCAGGCCACCGCACACGGGGCGGCGACGACGGCCGAGGCGACCGGATGCCGCCAGACCAGGCGGACCAGGCCGGCGACCAGGCGGGCGGCGAAGATGACGAGCGTGACGAACGCCGGGGTCCGCACCACGGCGGGGCGGAAGACCACGGCGGTATCGGGAGTGGTGGAGACGAGACTCTGGGTCTCGTCACCGGGCAGTTTCTTGAACATTAGGCTTGGCCTCCTCTTCTTGATGTGGAGTCAGGTGAGAGATCAGGGGCCGTCGGAAGTTGCCGCTTCCGACGGCCCCGCTCGCGTGAGGTCAGAGCGCGACCTGGCCGGGGAACCGCTCGGCGTGCAGGCGCTCGCAGTCGGCCAGGTAGCGCGTGGCGACCTTGACGAGTTCGCGCGCCAGGGACACGTCATCGCCGGTGACCGGCCCGCCGCCGGTGGTGGTGACGGTCACCTCGGCCTCAGAAGAGGCCAGGGTCAGAAACGGTCGCGTGTCCCCGGCGCGCAGGGCCAGGACCGACAGGTACGGCGTCTTGAAGGAGACGGCCAGCCGGGTCCGGTCCTCCTCGATCGACACCGAGGCGAAGGTGTAGGGCTCGTGCTCGCTCACGCCGCGCTCTCCTTACCGGCCGCCGCCTTGACCGCCGCCCCGGCCGTACGGGGCGGGCGCATGGACGTGGCGCGGATGGAGTAGGCCAGGCGGCCGGTGGACTGGTTGACGTACGGGGTGACGGTCATGCCGTCGAACTCCACCGGCACGAACGGCAGGCCCGGCAGCGCGGGCGGGACGACCGGCTCGACCGGCGACAGGATCTTGACCGAGACCGTCTTCTGGCCGGCCTTCACCGCCGGGTCGGCGTCCATCACCGCGACCTGCCAGACCAGTTCGCCGGTGGTCTTGTCCTTGGCGTAGACGGTCCGGCCGTTGCTGGAAGCGTCGAAGTCCTTGACCTGCTCGACCGCACCGACGATGTAGCAGCCGTGCGGGAAGACCTGCTCGAAGCTGATCGGAATGGGTCCCTGAATAGCCATGATCACTCCTTTCAAGAACGCCCTTCATTCGGACGTCCACTTGTGCGAACAAGTTGAGAGTAGGTGAAGCAACTCGTCCGCACAAGTGGTTAAGAGGTGTGGCGAGGCGACTTCAGCCGCGCAGCGGCAAGAGCTCGTATCAGGTACAGCGGAGGTCCCACCCGCTGTCGGTGCTGTCTGCGATCTCCACAATCGCTGCTCGGCTTCCGAAGCCCTCGTAGTAGTAAGCGGAGCGCTTCGACGGCTCCGGCATCCACACGGTGATAGCCACCGATGTACCCTCAATGCCTTTGATGTCCGCGCGATCGTAGTGCGCGGTCAGTTCGGGGCCAGTGAGCGAAGTCCGCAAGGTGAAGCGGGCCCGGTAGTCGCAGTGGTTGCCGTTGCCACGGATCGTGACGGACGCATCGGGGCTGCCGTACTCCAACCAATCCGTATTGGGCGGCAGAGGGTAGCGCTCGAACCGGCCGATCATGGCTTCCAGCTTCACATCATTGGCCCACATCGGAGCCATGATCAGAAGGGCCAGCAGAGCCACGCTGATCACCGGTACAAGCAGGACGAACACGCAGCCACCTCTCTGACTGCGCCAGAAGGACTGTCTCCTCAACGGCTCCTGCTCATCATCGAGCGTGGGGGCAACGCTCCGCATGGCACCACCCGGTGTCGGTTCACGTGACAGGGTAGACATCCTGCAACTCGTGAAGATCACCGGGCAAGGCCATGCTCATCACCATCAGCACGATGCCGGCCGGATCGTGCACCGTGGCCAGCACCCCGAGCACCGGCGCCGACGAGCCGAGCACCGCGGCTTCCTCCTCGGTGGGCATGCGCGCGGTCAGGCGTTCGGTGATGTGATCGAAGCGCAGATGCTTGACCGCCTGGAGATGCTGGCGGATGCCGCCCCGCAGCGGTTCGGGCTTGTCCAGGTCGGTGCCGAGCGCGATCTCCAGCGGGAACCAGAAGGTCTCCACCGCCGCAGGCCGGCCACCCTGGACGGCCACCCGCTGCCGCATGACCACCGGCGTCCGCTCTTCGGCGCCCAGCAGCCGAGCGATGTGCCGCGGAGCCGGGACGCGCCGCACGTCGGTGATGTTCTCGGCGCTCTCCGCCTGCCCGGCGGTCTCCAGGGCGGGGCGGATGCGGTCGGCCGAGGCTTCCGGGCGGCCTTTGACGAACGAGCCGCGCCCGTGCTCGCGCTCGATCCACCCTTGCATGGCGAGGGTCTGCAACGCCCGAACGACAGTGGTACGGCCGACGCCGAATTCCCGGACAAGCTGGGTCTCGGACGGCAGCATGTCACCGGGCGCGTATTCGCCCTCCTTGATGCGCTGCTGTATCGCCGTCATCACCTGGGCATACTTCGGCGGGGCGAAGTCCATGCTCATCTCAACCGCCCGATCACTCTTCCACTTGTCTGCATAAGCACAGTACCGGCCAAGCGGGAGGCTGTCAGGACCTCAAGCACCGGCGCCCTTTACCGGTCAGCGGACCAGACCGCACACCAGCGCCGTCCACATCTCCCGGCCTTTGCGGCACGGCCACGCATCGCTGTAGGCCACCACCCGGCGGCCGTTCTGGTCGACGGTGCGGCGGATGAAGGACAGCCCGCCGGCCTCGCACAACTCGTAGAAGGCCACCCGGTGCGCGTGGCAGGTCCAGGCCACCACCCGCACCCGGCCGAACCGCGCGCTGCCGTACCAGTCCAGCGCTTGGTGCCCGTCCCGGGCCGGAGGCAGGTGCAGGGACGGGCACGGCATCTCCCAGCCGAGCACCCGAGCATTCACGAGGTGACCCGCTCGAAGCGCACGGATCCGGCCGGGTCGACGGTCGCGATGAAGATGATCCGCCGGGACCAGTCGTCCGGGACGGTGCCGAAGTCGTAGACCCGCAACACGATGCGTCCCCACACCGTCACATCGGCCTGCGCGGTCTCGTCGGCCACGCGGCGCAGGGCCGTGCGCAGGGTGTCCATCGCCGTGGCCTGCCCCGAGGTGACCCCGCACGGCCCCAGCTCGTCGGCCCCGGCGGAGGTGGAGAACACCTCCCACTCGAACATCTCGACCACCTGGGCGGCCGGGTCGCCGCTCTCGCAGTACAGGCAGTCCTCACGCGCGGACATCTCCAGGTGCAGGCCCATGGCCGCCACGCATCCCCGGCGGGTGACGATCTTCCAGCCGCGCCCGTCGCATGCGGTGCACTTAACCGGTGTTGTCATGACCGAAATGATCTGCGGCCAGACAATCCGCGCCTATTCCACGCGGATATAGCACCGCGAGATATAGAGTCCCGCCTAGAGCGATGCACCACCTCGGGGACCGGCGACCGGAGGACGGGAATGCACGGAAGCGCTTTCGACCCGATCAAGATCCCAACGCAGGTATGGGACCGCGAACAAACCCGGGAAATCCTCAAACAACGGGACATAGCCGGACTGTTCAACCTCGCTGTCAAATACAGCGGCGCCACCCAGGTCCGCCTCAGCACCGCCACCGGTATCCCGCAAGGCCGCATCAGCGAGATCATCCGAGGCCGCCGCCAGGTCACCGACCTGGAGGTCTTCGAGCGCATCGCCACTGGTCTGGGCCTGCCCGATCATGCGCGCATGCTGCTCGGCCTGGCCCCGCTCGATGTCGCCTCCCCGACCGGCGACCACGAAGGCGAGCACCGCGAGCAGATCGAGGAACTGACCGCCCGGCTTGAAGCCTCCGCCGTCATCGACCCCACCATGGTCATGATCCTGACGATGGAGACCAACAATCTGCGCCTGATGGACCGCCGCGTCGGCGGAGTCGCCATCGCCGACAAGATGCGCGCCCACATCGCCCACATCGAGCGCGTCCACCGCCACGCCGTACGGCCCGGCCTCCGGGCCCAGCTCGCTCACGTCCTTGCCGAAACCGCGTCCCTGGCCGGATGGCAGGCCATCAACACCGGAGCCCTGGCCGACGCCTGGCAGCACTACGAGCACGCCAAGGCCGCCGCTCGCGAAGCCGACACCCCCGCCATCAGCGCCTACGTCTCCGGAGAACAGGCATACGTCCTCATGGACCTCGGACGGCCGGCCGAAGCGACCGAACTCCTCCAGCACATCCACGCCACCCACCGCGACCGCATCCCCGCCCGGCTACGAACCTGGCTTGCCGCCGCCGAAGCCGAGGCCGCCGCCATCCTCGGCGACGAGGCCACCTGCCGCACCGCGCTGGAACAGGCCGCTGCCCTGCTACCGGACGGGGCCGCCGACGCGGACATGCCGTACCTGTCGCTGGACCGCCACCACCTGGCCCGCTGGCGCGGCAACTGCCTGGTCCGCTTCGGCGACCCGGGCACCGTCGAGGATCTACGCTCCGCGCTGGCCGGGATGGACGGTACCTACAACCGCGCCGAAGCCGCGCTCCGCTGCGACCTCGGGCATGCCCTGCTGGCCGGCGGGGACCCCGAGGCCGCCCAGCCGCACATCCAGCGCGCCCAGCACCTGGCGACCATGACCGGCTCCCGCCGCCAGCGCAAACGCATTGAAGAACTGTCCCGAGCGGTCACCCGCGCCCTGTGCTGAGCCTCGCCTGAGCCGCATACAGCCCGATCAACGTCCCCGACGTCCAGATGTCACCCCGGGCAATCATCTCCGGGATCTCCGCCATCGGGATCCACTCGATGAGGTCCGCCTCCACCTCTTCACCGGTCGGCTTGCCGACGAGGTCAGCACCGCGGACAAGGAACAGGCTGTGCTCGGAATCGACCATGCCGGCCATCGGCTGATAGGTGACCAGGTGCTCTGTCTCCTTGGGCCGGTACCCGGTCTCCTCCTCCACCTCCCGGACAGCCGTCGTCATCGGATCCTCACCCGCATCGACCAGGCCCCCGGGCAGCTCCCAGCCCCACCGGTCGAACAGGAACCGGTGCCGCCACATCATCAGCACCCGGTCCTGCTCATCGACCACCACCGCGATCGCCGCCCGGTCCAGATGCACCGCGTGATGCTCGAACCGTTCCCCACCCGGGATCTCCACGTCCACCAGGCCGAGCCGGATCCACCGGTTGTCGTAGACCAGGCGTTCCCCGTGCACGATCCAGCGCGTCTGCTCTTCGTTGGTAGCCACACCGTGAAGTTACCGGCCGAGGTCGTCACCGTACATCTTTCTTCCAGGCCGGAACCCTCCGAAGGCTGGTGTGTGCGTGGACCCCGGTTCCACGCACACACCAGTAGGTCACTACTGCTTAGGGCCCTCCCCAATCGTGATCTTGATCTTGAGTCGCGCGATCTTGACGAGGGCCACCAGAATGACCACCACCAAGATCACCCAAAGAGGGGCTCCCAACTCCACGAGCAACTGGCCGAGGTCTACAACTCCCATGGGCGTCCTTCTTCCTGGAGAAACTTCGACGGAAGTCGACGCTCGGCGCTAAGTACATGTATATTGTGCGTGGGATTAAGCACTACTACATGTGCCGCGCCGAGACGTCGCACCTGCTAGGCCGGACCTCGCACGTCCGGCCTTCCCGCATTCTTTCTGAGTGAAGTCGCTCGCGCGTTCTAAAAAGCCAGCCTACTTCCCCCTGGTTAGAGAACTCTCACTATTCGGATAGCCCAGAGGCTGGTTTCTCTTCCGCCTCCTCCGTATCCGACATTTCTAACCCCTGGCTTCACTCAAGGCACTGCCGAATTGTTCTTGTAGGTATCAAGGCGGCGGCGCGGCGCGCCGCCGCACGGCCCAGCGTCGCGGACCCCGGCCGCGCTGCGGCCTGGGGGCCGGTCACGGCCGGGGCCGCACTCGGGCCGCGCACCGACCGCCGACCCCGCCGTTCCCTAACCAACCCGCCGCACAGGGGTTGCGCCGCCGCAGCGATCAGTAAATCCCGTCTCCGTTGATCCGCTACGGCCGGCCCGGATCGTTGCGGACCAGCAGGTATCCCCAGGCGGTGGAACCGTTCGGCATCGAATCCTCGTCGCTGTGCCAGAGCGTGAACGACACCGAGACGTACACCGCTTCCCGGTACCGCTTGCCATCCGGAGACTCGTACCCGGACATGGGATCCGGACCGTGCAGGCAGAGGCGGTACTACGCGCCGCCGGTGGTGACGCCCTTCAGCGCGGATCTATGCACAGCGATCATCCCGATGGCCATGAGCAGTCCGTATGCGATGAAGGGCCAGCCGTACGGTTGGCGGGGCGCCCATCCGAAGACCATCCCCGCCCCCACCAGAAGAATGGCTGTCGTCAGCGCCCAGCCCATCACCTGCCCCGCCAGACGAGTGCGCCGCCACGTCAGGAGGAGTAGCAGGCTCAGGGCCATGGCGATCCCCGGCCAGCCCATCTCGACGTACTGCCAACCGTAAGCGGGGTCATCGTGCCGCTGACCGATGATCGCGCCGTACACCGAGTCTCCGACGATGGAGAGTGGGAAGGCCACCACGACCATGGTCAGTACTCCGTACATGGCATCGCCGAGGTGGCCGTCTTGGGTCAGCCAGGTCAGCGTGAGCACGGCTGCGGCATAAGCGCAGGTGACCAACGCCACGGGTAGGCCGCGGAGGTGGGCCATGGCTCGAATCATAGGATGCCTTCCGGATCGGCTCCGTCATCGTCGTGAGCCTTCACCCGAGGGTACCTGGGCGAATATGCAGTTCAGAGGGCTGCTCGCGGTCGTCTCTCCGGCGGAGGGAAGGCGATCACCATCGGCAGCCGTTGTGGTGTCTTTACCGACACCGTGTAGCGCGCCCCTCACGATCGCCTGTCGGTGGCTGGTCACCGTACGGGGTCGGGGGCGATCGACGGTCCGAGGCTTCGTTCCTCAGCCTCGGCCCACCGGACACCGGGGCGACGCAGGTGCAAGGTCTCCGTGTAGACCGCGTGCCAGATCCGTGCCAGAACAGGCGGGGAACCGTGGTCACTCACGGACACTCACGGGCAACCGGCCCACCCTGACCTGCGCCCCCGTTTTCCCAGCTCAGCCCGGCGTGATCAGTAGCCGGTTCCCAAGCTGACAGCGCGGGTTCGATTCCCGTCACCCGCTCCACACACCGAGGCCCAGGTCAGGGAGAGAATCCCGACCCGGGCCTTGATCGTTTCTAGAGCTCTTTGATCTTCTCGGGCCATTGGCGGGCCATTAACCCGCCGGGACCAGCGCACCGGCCGGGCCGTCCTCGTCGTCATCGCGCCGGATGATCTGGCGATCGATCGCATCGGTGATCGTCCGATCGGCACCCCTTACGGCGTGCTGATAGATCATCGCCGCTCGCACGTTGTCGTGCCCCATCCGGGCCATCAGGTCCTTGAGCCCCGCGCCCGACTCGGCGGCGAGCATGTTGCCCGTGTGACGCAGATCATGGAGATGCAGGCCGAGCAGGCCCATCTCCCGGACCACGTCCACCCAGCGCGTGCGGGTGTTGAAGCCGCTGCGGCGGAGCGGTCCGCCCTTGGCGCCGGGGAAGACGAGCGCGCCGGGATCGGTCTGGACGTAGGTGTCCAGGTGTTCGCGGAGCGCCGGGACGATCCCCTGCGGGATGCCGACGATGCGCCGCCCGGCCTTGGACTTGGGCGGGCCGAGGACCAGCTCCCCCGTGGAGCGCTCGACGTAGGCCGCCCGGACGCGCACCGTCCCCGCGTCGAGGTCGAGGTCACTGCGGCGCAGCGCGCTCACCTCGCCCCAGCGCAGACTGGCGAAGGTGGCCAGGAGCACCAGGGCGCGGAAGCGCCGGTCATGGGTGCAGTCGGCCCGGCCGTCCATGCCCATCTTCCACAGCACCCGCTCGGCGGCGGCGCGGTTGCCGAAGACCTCGGGGTGGGTGCGCATCTCGCCGTGCCGCTGGAAGCGGAGCTGGTAGGCGTTCTCCTTGAGCTTGCGCACGTTGCCGACCGGTCGGCGGCCCACCAGGTCGGCCAGCTCGAAGACCTGTGCCACGGTGAGCACCGGCCGTTCCTGGGCGTGCTCGTCGCCGGCACCTCGGATCCGGCACGGGTTGCGCGGGATGATGTGGTCCTCTTCGGCCGCCGTCATCAGTACGGCCCGCAGCAGGCGGTACGCCTTGGCCGCCACGGAGACCGAGACCCCGTTGCCGAGCAGATCGGCCCGCCACTGCCGGATCATCGCGGTGGAGAGCTTCCCGATGGCCGCGTTGCCGAGATGCGGGGCGATGTGCTTCTTGAGGAGCCAGCGGTAGAGGTCGACCGTGCGAGGCCGGAGGCCGGGCCGCTGGGAGATCCACGTCTCGGCGTAGTCCTTGAGCTTGACCTTGCCGCGCTCCGGGTCGGTCCACTCACCCCTGATGATCTGCGCCTCGATCAGCGACAGCGCCCGTTCGGCGTCGCTCTTGCGCTCGTACGTCTCGGTACCGCTGCGCATCTGCCCGTCCGGGCCGGGGTACCGGATCTGGTAGCGGCCGGACTCACGCTTGCGGATGTTGCCGAAACGTCGGCGACCATCTCTGTTGGCCATCAGGCGGCCCTCCCGGTGACGTCGGAGGCCGCCAGGGGTTCGACCGTCCCGGCGGCGATGAAGGCGAGCAGGGCCGACTCCCGGATACGGACGTGTCGGCCGATCTTCACGAACTCGATCCGGCGTTCCGCGATCAGTCGGCGGACGAAGCGCTCGGAGGTGTGCAGCAGTGCGGCGGCCTCATGGGCCTTGAGAAGTTCGTCCAATGGGTTCTCCCGTCAGGCGGCCAGCGGAGTTGCCGAAAGATCTTGTTGTCCCGTCGCTCTCGCCTCCGCCTGCTGCATGGCCCTGCGCCACCGCTGGCGTTCGGAGATCTGCCTGAGCAGGCGGCGGGCACGGGGCAGTAGGTCGGGGTCACCGGCCACGACCGGCCGCCAGGCGTAGCGGTCGGCGGGCTGGTCGTCGGTGAGGCCGAGCGCTTCCATCACCCAGGCCCGCCGGTCGGCCTTGTGCTCGCGGAGGGTCTTGCCGGACCACTTGCGGGAGACCAGGACGCGGCGGCCCGCGTAGCCGAGGTGTTCGGGCTTGTGGGCCTTGGACCGGCAGGCACCGGGCCGCATGCCCGCCTTGGCGTTCTTGGGCTGCACGCCGTACCGGAGCCAGTTGGGGCAGGTCGGCGCGCACGGCTCGTAGCGCAGCACGTCGGCCAGGCGCTGCACGTGGCCCCGCTGGGCGGCCGTATCGGGAGTGTGGCACTCGCCGACCGACTTGGTCAGGTACTTGCCGAGGTAGCGGATGCACTGGTCGGCGTCCGGGGTCCCGGCGAGCACGCCCTGAACGTCCACCTGGACGCCGAAGCGCAGCACGTGGAACGGCTCCGCGCCGGAGTCGGCGTCGAGCCGGTCGAGGGCCTGGTCCCAGGTGGGCAGCAGCTCCCCTGTCGCCGGGTCGAGGTAGTCGCCGGCCTGCCGGTCCGGGTACGGCTCCGCCCGCTCGGGCCGGTCCGCCCAGACGGGCAGGTGGTCGCCCTCGAAGACGACCGTCTCGACCGGAGGCCACCACACCTGGTGGTAGGTCGCGGCGGCGATGGCCTTGACCTCCCTGCGCGGCAGGGTGCCCCGGATCGCCATGTGCAGGTGCGGGGCGAGCCGCCGCTGTGGTTCGACGGAGGAGAAGTACTGCACGTCATAGCCCGCCACCCGCCGAAGGTTCTGCACGAACCGGTCGACGAGCTTGGAGAAGTGCAGCGCGTCGCGGGCCGCCCGGACGTAGTCGTAGGTGTCCGGGTCGACGGGGGTGCCGTCCTGCCGGACCCGGCCGTAGCCGGGCAGGGTGAGCGTGACGAACAGCGACGGCCGGTAGGTCTTCCCGTCCGGAGCCGTGAAGGTCTGCCCCACGGTCCGGGCCTCACGGGTCCGCCTGGGCAGGTCGGGGGCGTCCTGCCGCCGCCGGGTCGAACGGGCGCGCTTGGGCCTGTCGTCGGGCAGGATCTCACCGCGGACCCCGGCCGCTCTGATCTGGGCGTCCAGGTCGGAGATGACCGCGTCGAGGTCGGCGGTGGAGTCGCCGGCCTCTTCCATCCGGTCCCGCGCCGCCTGGAGGTCCGCCCGCCGTTCGACGAGCCGCCGCTGTTCCTCGTCGGGATCGCTCTTGACGACGACCGGCTCGTGGTCGAGGTGCCAGCCCTCCCGGCACTGGGCCATGCGGAGTTGCCGGTTCCGCTTGGCGCAGGCCGGGCACTTGCTCTCCAGGGTCGCGCCGCACGGCACGTCGACGATCTCGGCCCTGCCGGTCGCCAGATCGATCCGCTTGAGCGGCACGGGCCGGATGCAGACGCCGTTCTGTACGGCCACCGCCTCCAGGACCTCCAGAGCGGAGGGCAGGACGGTCTTCACCAGCCGGGCCGGGGACTCCGGGAGCGTGGTCTCTGCTTCGGTCATTCGCTCTCTCCGATCTCCGGGAAGGCGAGCGCCCGCTGTCCGCACTCCTGGCACTCGACCAGGCCCCGGACGGGGTCGAGCCAGAGCGCGTTGAGGGTGCCGCAGATCGAGCAGCGCAGGTTGTCGAGGAAGTGGGCCAGACTGCTCATGCCATCGCCTCCCGCCTGTCGTTGATGTCCCGGACCGCCCGTGATCTCATCGCCGCATGCAGCAGGAGGAACGGACGCCACTGGTCTGGACGGAATCGGCCGGCGGCCCCCTGGCCGTGATCGAACGGCAGGCGCTGGACGACTGGACCGGCTACGGAGGCGACTACGAGCGGGCCTGTGAGGTCGAGGTCGTCGATGTGATCACCTTCGGCGAGAGCCGCAGGGCGCTCATCTTGTGGGACGAACCGGCCGCCACGGCCTTCCTGCCGGAGGTGAGAACCTTCGTCCAGTGGCTGTACGCCGACCCCGGTACCGACGCCGCCCGTGCCGCCCGGGACACCACAGGCGTCGTATGGGAAGCAGGACCCGTTTTCGAGGTCGCCGGACCCCTCGTCTTGCTGGATGCCGCCATGCCGGGAACGGATGTCACGATCAACCGGCCTGCCCGTGACGCCTCCAGCGCGGAGGCCGTCAACGTCGAGCTCCCGCCCGGCAGGTACCGGGTGGAGTGGGCGGACGTGGAGCCCGACGAGCGGTCCTGCTTCCGGCTGTACCGGCTCGTTCCTCTCGGCGAGGCATGACAGGAACTCCATCAGGCCGCCTCCCCGGCCAGGTGTTCCCTGACCATGTGCCGGATGTCGGCGTCGGAGACGTAGGCCGCTCGGACTCGGATCGGGTCGGGACTGGTTTCGAGCCGAACGAACCCGACACCCGCGCCCTGCTCCGGGATCGGCGAGATGTGATCGGCCAGCGCGCCCCGGTCGCGGGCACCGTCGCCGAGGACCATGTCCACCTGTTCGGACTCGTCGAGCCGGAGCGCGATCTTGTCGGGGAACAGGTTCCGGATGTTCATGACCTCCTTGCGCGGGTCCTGGAGCGCGGCCAGGACGCCGACGCCGACCGCCCGGCCCTGCGTGGTCAGGGTGGCGAGCGCGGCCGTGATGCGCTGCCGTAGTCCTTTGTCGGACTGGTAGGCGGTCAGGAACGCGACCTCGTCGACGATCACGAGGATGAACGGGTCGTCGACGGTCGGGACGTGGCTGCGCTGGGCCCCGGCAAACCGGCCCGCCCGTTCCCGCATGACCGAGACCGCCTCGTCGAGCAGGTCGGCGCACTCCTTGGGATCGGCCGCGTACCGGTCGCCGAAGACGGCGCGGCCGTAGGACAGCTCCATGAGCTTGGGGTCCAGCGCCCACAGCTCCACGAGCCCGGCCCGGACGGCGGGGAGGAGCCCGCGGACCGCCGACCAGATGACGGAGCCCTTGCCTGCTCCGGTGGCCCCGGCGACCAGGACGTGAGTCCCGTGGACCTTGAGCCGCCACGGTTGCACGTTCTCCTGCCTGCCGACCTCCACCGGGCCGACCGAGGGGGTCTCGGGGACGGAGACGGCCGGGAGCGGTACGGCCAGCGGATCGCAGCGGGGGAAGGTCAGCAGCAACCGGCCGGCGCGGGCCACGGTGACCCGGCAGGAGGCGGCGCCGAAGCCGTGGGCGAGGTGTTCGGTCCGGTCGGCCCAGTCGGTGACGGCCTGCCCGCTGAGCATCTTCACGGTGACCACGTCGGCCCACGAGGTGCAGGTGACCTTGAGCAGGCGGGGCAGGCAGTCGCGGCCCCGGAGGTGACGGCCGAGCCCGGAGATCATCATCACCGGTTGCCAGTGCCGCCGGTAGACCCAGACCAGCCGCCACCAGGCGAGCAGCCGCCAGCCGATCCAGGCGTTGAAGGTCGGCCGGTCGAACAGCGCCCAGGGGCCGAGGACGGAGAGGGGGATCGTGACCGCGACCAGGGCGACGCGCCAGCCGTACAGCCAGCCGAGGACGGCGGGGGCGGTGAGCACGGCCAGGGCGATCGGGTGACGCCAGGTGAGCCGGACGAGGCCGGCCAGGAGCCGCCAGGCGAAGATGACGATGGTGATGATCGCCGGGGTCTGGACGACGGCCGGGCGGAAGACGACGGCGGTGTCAGGGGTGGTGGAGACGAGGGTACGGGCCTCGTCGCCGGGCAGTTTCTTGAACATTAGACTTCAGCTCTCTCTTGAATCGCATCTGGGGAGACGAGGGGCCGCCGGAAGGACCAGTTCCAGCGGCCCCGTTTCCATGTCAGGCCGCGAGGCCCGTGCCGTCGGGCATGCCGTGGAAGGAGCGTTCGACCGAGCGGGCGAACGTCTGCGCCTCGCGGGCGAGCTGGCGGGCGAACTCGACGTCGGCGGCGGTCACCCGGTCGCCGGCGGTGGTGGTGACCAGGACCGAGACGGCCCCAAAGTCCAGCGCCAGGACCGGCGTGCGGGCCGGGTAGGGGTGGCTGGTGGCGCGAGCGCCCCGGCCGGTGTTGAGGTTGATGATGCTGACGCGGTGGTTCCTACGACGGGTCATCAGGCGGCGTCCTTCGCGGTGGTGGCGGTGGCGGGCTTGGCGGGAGCGGTACCGGTGCGCGGGGCGCGCATCTCGCGGACCTTGATCGAGTAGGCGAGGCGTCCGGTGCCGTTGACGTAGGGCGTGACGGTGACGTGGTCGAACTCGACCGGAGTGAAGGGCAGGCCCGGCATGGGCGCCGGGGGCACGGGCTGGACCGGGGCGAGGATCTTGACGGCGACGGTCTTCTGTCCGGGCTTGACGGCCGGGTCGGCGTCCATGACCGCGACCTGCCACACCAGCTCTCCGGTGGACTTGTCACGGGCCTGGACGAACCGGCCGTTGGTGGAGGCGTCGAAGTCCTTGACCGCCTCGACCTCCCCGACGACGTAGCAGCCGTGCGGGAAGACCTGGGCGAAGGTGACGGGGATGGGGCCTTGCAGAGCCATGAAGATTCCTCCTGTCGAGTGATAGGCACTTAATCTATCAACTGACTTGAGAGTACGGCGGCCAACTTGGTAGGTCAAGTAACTAGGCAGAGATGTTCGGCCAGACAGACCGCTCGGGCGGACATAGAGGACTTCACCGCCATCTGCCCCGACGGTAACGGTACATAATCTCGATCATGAAGTCTGATGGCACCCGCCGGGGCAACGGTGCATGGCTCCTCTGGCTGGGGAGCTTCTGGCTGGTCGGAGCAGTGTTCCTGGTCGCGCTGACCTTCGTGGACATCTTCATGGCGTGGTGGGAAACGGATCACATCTTGATGTGGAGCCCAACCCTCAGCGCTTTGTCACCCGATCCCTTCACCCGCAAGGAATGGCTCGCCATCGTCGCCCTGGTCGGCGGCGGCGGCATACCAGTGATCGGGCTGGTGATCTCTCTGGTGAGGAGAAGGATGGCGGTAGCGTCGGTGTTCGCCGCCTCTTTGGCGGTTCTGACCATCGCGGTCATCCGCATGGCCCCGGGGCCGTTCGCCCTCCGCTACATCGATTACGCGATCGTCGCCCCTTCGATATGCGAGGCATCACCGGACAGTTCCGCAGAGGTTCCCTGGTTTTGCGATTGAGCAGTGACAGCCTTCGTCGGCCGGAGCCGCCAGTCCCCGCCCTCGGAGACACCCGTACCGGACTGTCAGCTGATCGGGTAGGCGTCTTCCAGTTCGTGCCGGTCGGCGGGGAGTAGGACCTCCACCACGGCCAACGCCGTGCCCGAGGCGTCCCGGACCGCGCCGTAGACGGCCAACAGCGGCGTGTTCTTCGGCATGCCGAGTCGCTTGGCCTCGTCGCTCGTGGGCATGCGGGCGGTAATCTGCTCCACCACGTGGTCGAAGCGCACGCCCTTGCGGGACTGGAGGTGCTCCCGGAGGCCCTGGGCCAGTGGTTCGGAGCTGGTCAGGTCGGTGCCCTGAGACAGCTCGACCGGCAGCCATAGAGAGACCATCTCGGTCGGCTCGCCGTCCCGGCTGACCAGTCGCCGGCGCAGGAACGCCTTGCTCTTCGGGGCCAGGCCGAGCAGGGAGGCGATGCGGTTGGGGGCGGTGATCGCCGCCGCCTCGATGACCTCGCCCTGTGACGCGTTCTCCGGAGCGATCAGGTACGCCTGTCCGGGTCGGGGCTGTTCGGCCGAGGCCAGGGCGGGGCGTCCGCGCACAAACCGGCCCTTGCCCTGCTGGGAGTCGATCCAGCCCTGTTCGCGCAGCATGCGCAGGGCGGCGACCACGGTGGGCCGGGAGACGCCGAACTCCTGGATGAACTGGTTCTCGCTCGGGAGGAGCGAGCCGGGAGGATAGGTTCCCGCCTCGATCCGCCGTTGGAGCGTCTGCACGAGCTGTGCATACTTCGGCGGTACGGACTCAAGCGACATCATGACCATCCTGCACCCGACAGGTTGTTTTACCAAGTTTGAGCGTATCCCCACCCGGCCGTCCTGTCACCCCGGACCGGGAGAAGGGCGACCGACATGAGGAAGCCCCGGCAGGCAGCAGAGACGGGGGAAGCATGCACAGGGGGTGGGCTTGTGCGGCGAATGCTCTACTGCCTGCCGGGGAGCGGAGACACGACGGGGCAGGGGTGACACTCATCGAGCACCCTCCATGCCGACGGGCTCACTGCCCCGCCGTGCCCGTCTTCAGCGGCCGACGTACTCGGCCAGGACCTGGGCGGCCCCGTTCGGGTCCCTCACCGGGTGGCGCTTCTCGGCGGACTGCCAGGAGTAGTAGGCCCCGCCGTACCCGACGAAGACCCACACCGGAAGGCCCGGCTCGGGGCGGTGGACCATGAGCGCACTGTCGTTGTCGCGCAGTTCGGCGCGGACCTTGAGCTTCAGCAGCTCGTCGCGCAGGCGCATGAGGGCACGCGCGTCGTGCAGGTTGCGTTGGTGGTCGACGAAGGCCGCGGTGGCCTGCATGATCGGGTTCATTTGGCGTTCCCTTCGGCCCGGCCGCTTGCGAGGCAGTCGAGACATTCCTGTTCTCCGTACGTCTCGTGATCTGCGCTGCTCTCGCCGAGGAGAAGGGCACGGCGCGAGGTGCGCAGCTTGGTTCCACGACCCCGGCACGCAGGGCAAGGGCGTGTCTCGCTGTTCTCGTCTGGCCGGGTCACCGTCGCCATCTCCTTGTTTGAACCGCGCTCCCTGCGGCGGAAGGCGCGCTGACGTACCGTGGTTGCTTGATGGCAAGTCCACCGGCAATTCCCGAATGGCAGGACCCCCGAAAAGCCCCCCTCCTTTCCCCCTCTTGAGCCCCCAGCCGCGAGGAAGACCCGAGATGCCCGACAACATCCCGAACGTCCAACTCCGAGCATGGCGCAATGAGCACCGGCTCACTCGCGCCGATATGGCCGACCGAATCAACGCCACTCCGGCCGGTATAAAAGAACGCCTGAACTGTGACGAGGAGCGAATCCGGCGATGGGAGGCGGGTGAGGTCTCCTGGCCGCACACGTCCTACCGGGTCGCCCTCACCCAGTTGACCGGCTTGCAGCCCGAAGCCCTGGGGTTCCGCCAGAACCGGCGCGGTCAGAGCCGCTTGATCGAGGCCACGGTGATGCCTCCTGCGGACGCGCTCCGGGCCGAGGCCGACCTGTACGGGACGATGGAGCTCGCCCAGCAGCTTCAGGCGTCCGACGTCGGAAACGGCACACTCGAAGCACTCGCCGAGGCCGTCGACCTGTTGTGCCGGGCTTACCCGGTCGTTCCCGCCGCCACGTTGCGCGACCGGACACAGAAGCGCCTCGCCCAGATCACCCGGCTCCTGTCCGGCCGGGTCACCCTGGACCAGCACCGGGAACTCCTGGTCATCACCGGATGGCTGACCGCGCTACTCGGGTGCGTGCATTACGACCTGGGCGAGCGGGAGGAGGCCGAGACCGCCCGCCGAGCCGCCTACGAGATGGGCCGCCAGGTCGGGCACGGCGAACTCATGGGCTGGGCCTACGAGATGTCCGCGTGGTTCGCTCTCGTCGAGGGCCGCTACGAGGACGTGGTCACCTCCGCCCGCATGGGCCAGGCCGCCGCCGGCCAATCCAGCGCCATGGTCCAACTTACCCTGCAAGAGGCCCGCGGACTGGCCCGCATTGGCGACCGTCGCGAAGCCGACAAGGCCCTTACCCGTGGCGCCGACATCCTGGGCAGGCTCCCGCTCCCGGACAACCCCGACCACCACTTCGTGTTCGACCACGCCAAGTGGGTCTTCTACGCCGCCACCGCCTACACCTGGCTGGAGGACAACGACCGGGCCGAGGAACACGCGCGAGAGACGATCCAGATGCACACCCGCCCGGACGGCACCTCCAACGCCCCCATGCGCGTCGCCGACGCCCACATCGACCTCGGCATCATCCACGCCCGACGCGGCAACCTTGACGCCGCCGTGGAGCAAGGCATGGCAGCCTTCGACATCGAGCGCCGCTCCCTCACCGACCTGGTCAACCGCGCCGGAGATCTAGATCGCATCTTACGGCAGAGCTACAGACGCGAGGCTCTGGCCAGAGACTTCCACGAGCGTTACATCACAGCTCGCCGCGCCCTCACCTCAAATCGTCCCGACCTTCTGGACTAGCCGAACAGCATAAATATTTCATCGCTACACAAAGAAGACTAGTTGGACATATATCACCAAACAGACAAAAAAGATACTCGACAGATGACAAGATGACTCATTAGGTATAAGGTTTCCGGCTGTGACCAATGAATCACAAAGCAGAGTTGAGAGTCACCTTCTTGGATTGCACGACAAGAGCAGAAAGATAATCCTGTCATCTTCCCAGAATAACGCGAAGCATCTAGGGCCAATACTAAGGCTCGATCTAGATATCGGGATATGGGAAACACGGATCGCCAGTAGGCCAGAAAAGAAACAGCTGGGCGATGCACGGAGGGAGTTAGCTTTTGCTGTCTATGCGGCTTCATCCGGACTTTATCGACTAGCCTACGCCGGCTTGCGGCTATTCCTAGAGCTGAGCTTCGCATCTGTTTACTTTTCCGCCAATGAGCTCCACAGGCGAAAGTGGATTGCAGATCGCAAGGATTTCTCTTGGTCTAGCGCTCTAGACAAAGAGAGCGGCGTTCTTTCACAAGAATTCGTTCGGGAGTTTTGCGAAGCCGGCTTGAATGATGCCCCGAAATATGCGACCATTGCCGCAAAATGCTATCGCCATTGTTCGCAGTTCGTACACGGGAAGGATATAACCACAAGCCTGCTTCCAGAAGACCTCTCCTACTCTTTCGAGATATTGGCAGATTGGTCAACAACCGCAAAGGATGCCGCAGAGTCGGTCCTTTATCTCCTCTATTGCAGATATTCTGAGGAAGTATTCGATACAAGCGATTCTGCATTATGCGACACTCTGGAACATTCATTCTCTCATCTACGCACAATCAGAAAGCTTCTAGGTCTTCCGATAGAGGGGGAGTAATTAATGGGCGGAGAGCTCTTCTTTAGAACCGAAGACATCAGACAAGACGAAATCCTCGGATACTTGGTAGAGACTCCTACAGACAGAGATTTAATCGAGCAACTAAAGGGTCGCTCCCCAGTAATTCTTAAAGGAAGCCGCGGGGTGGGTAAATCTTTTCTTATGCGCGCCGCCGAAGCTGAGATAAAAAACAATTTTACATCCAGACGCATTCTACCCGTATACGTTACATTCGCGCGAGCAGGGCTTATCCGCGCCAACGCTCCAGACAAATTCCTGCTATGGATGATGGCGAAAATATGCAACAGCATAATTCGTGCCGCATCGTCAGCTGGACTAACACTGCCGGGCGGATCTACTATCGCCGCAATTCGCGGAGGGGGGTCACCTGGAACTCCTTCCAAAATGGAAGTAGTTGAAAAAATATTCGAGGATTCATGGAAGAATAGCGGCGAGGCCCCCTTGCCGGCCATTGTTCCCGACCCAGAAGTCCTCAAGGACGCCGTAGAAGATCTGTGTCTTCACGCAAATCTAAATCGCATCATTCTATTCGTAGATGAAGCCGCACACGTATTCATCCCAGAACAGCAGCGTCAGTTCTTTACGCTTATGAGAGACTTGCGGAGCCCTTATCTTTCCATTAAAGCAGCCGTCTATCCTGGAGCAACATCGTATGGGGATTCATTCCAGCCGATACATGATGCGACTGTCCTGATTGTCGATCGCAGCGTTACGGATCACGAGTACGCGGCGGGAATGCGGGAGATCGTATTCAAACAGGATCCAGATCTGCGAAAAATAATTGAGCAGAATGGAGAGGTATTCGATACCCTAGCTTACGCCGCAACAGGCAACCCCAGAATTCTACTAAAAACGCTAGACCGAAGTAAGCCTTTCAATAGAAGGAACGCCCAGGAAGTAATCCGCCAGTATTACAGAGAAGACATATGGTCCGAACATTCAGGTCTAACGGAACGGTATCCCGGTCACAGGGATTTGATTGACTGGGGTCGCCAATTCATCGAAGGGCACGTACTTCCGAAACTGTACGAAACAAACAAAGGTCGCAAGAGCGAAACTCAATCTCATTTTTGGATCCATCGAGATGCGCCCCAAAGCATAAAGGAAGCGCTGCGCCTGCTGTGCTACAGCGGCATCCTGCAAGAAGGTGTTTCGGGAATCCGAGCAACGCGCAGCGAAGTAGGAACCAGATACATGGTGAACCTAGGATGCCTATTCTCTCTCGATGCAGAGCCCGTATCTTTTGGGGCCAAAATCCGGCAACATCTATCCATCAAACGATTCCCCGAATTCGGCGCCAACCACTCTGCCTATCGACCGATCAGTAAGCTTTCACTAGAAAACATAAGCACCGGCGGGAACCAAGCACTAGAATCTCAGCTTCAAAAATCAAGTGACCTCTTAGACATCACCGAATGGCAGAAGCAAAGAATCCGCGATCTCGGCCTAAGTACTATCGGTGAAGTTCTCGCAGCAAGCGAGGAAGAATTCATGAAAGCCCATTATGTTGGACCAAAGCGCGCTCGGAAGGTAAGCAATGCAGCTATCGCTGCAGTGTTGGAGTACCTGTCCGGATGAGCATTCTTCTCTCCCGCTGAAGGATACTGGTTTCGGCTGTGAGCTGCATGTCACTGCCGAATTGTTCTTAGTATGAATCAAGGCGGCGGCGCGGCGCGCCGCCGCACGGCCCAGCGTCGCGGACCCCGGCCGCGCATGCGGCCTGGGGGCCGGTCACGGCCGGGACCGCACTCGGGCCGCGCACCGACCGCCGGCCCCGCCGTACGCGAGCAAACCGCCGCACTGGGGTTGCGCCGCCGCAGCGATCAGTGAATCCCGTCTCCGTTGATCCGCCACGGCCGACCCGGATCATCGCGAACCAGCATGTACCCCCAGACGGTGGAACCGTTCGGCATCGAACCCTCGTCACTGTGCCAGAGCGTGAACGACACCGAGACGTACACCGCTTCCCGGTACCGCTTGCCATCCGGAGACTCGTACCCGGATATGGGATCCGGAGCGTGGATCACCACGTCGGAGAGCTTCGCATCCTCGAACAGGCTGTCTACCACGCCCTCTTTCCGCTCGGCGAAGTACGGCGTCGACAGCTCCTGCCCCGCAGTCATGTCATGTGCGTTGATCGCGGCGACGTAGGCCCTCACGACCTCCTGCGGCGACGCGCCGGCGGAGAGCCCAGGCAAAGCCGTCCCCTCGTCACCATCCTGGCAACCTGCGACCAGCACGGTCCCCATAATCGCGAGGATGAACGCGACGACAATCCTGACAGAGACCCTCACAGGACCCACCCACCACAACATGGCTCTCACCCCAGAGCCCCCAACGGGCTCACCAGAGCCTATGTAAAGACTGGCCATGCCACACCCGGCAGCACCACAGGACGCGCGCCTGAGCAGGGCAGAAGGCCGCATACCCTCGGAGGGTGAGCATAGAAGCGGCACCGTCCCCGATGCGCCGTCGCTACGATCGCGCATGGTGGGCGACCTTCGTCACCGCAGTTGTGATCAACACTCTCATCGGCGACTACAGCCGATGGATCACCGTTCCCGTAGGGATCGCCTTTCTGGTGGGACTCGTATGGCTGTTTCTTCTCTCCCTCCGGGAGCACGACCGCGAACGGAAGGCAAACAAAGCCTCCGGCGGGGGCGCTCCAGCTCCGGGATGATCACCAAGGACGCGCTCGTCACCGTCGGCCTGTCAATGGCTGGGGTAGGGCCTGCTCATCCCGTCTGCCGTCGACCCAGGACAAGCCGAGCGGACCAGGGTCAGGCGGTCAAGGTCGTTCGTCCGTGGGGCGCTCCACCTTGACCGCCTGACCCTGTCCCGCTTCCCCTGCGGGCGGGTCGACGGCAGACGGGATGAGCAGGTGGGTGGGTGTGCGCACCGCGCAAGTAAGGGCAGGCCACGGGCTGATCGTCGTGCAATTAGCGTGCAATTAGACAGGGTAACGAGGGGTCAACCACGGTCACTCACGACCGGCCGAACGCCCAGCTCAGCCGCTCCACGAGGCATGATCGATGCACTTCCCAAGCTGACAGCGCGGGTTCGATTCCCGTCACCCGCTCCACACACCGAGGCCCAGGTCAGGGAGAGAATCCCGACCCGGGCCTTGATCATTCCTTAGCCGCTTCGGCACCGTGCGAGGCCGAACGCCGCTCCGGTGAGATCAGCTCGCCTCCCGCAGCGGCTGGAACTGGACGCTCAGCCGCATTTCCAGAGCCTCCGCCAGCCGCTCCAGCATCGGGATGGTAGGCATCGTCCCACCCGCCTCGAACCGCGCCACCGCCGGCTGCTTCAACCCTGAACGTTCGGCCAGCTCGGCCTGAGTCAGCCCGAGCTGCTCACGTCGCAGCCGCACCGCCTCACCCAGCTCGAACCGGATCCTGGCCGCCTCATACGCCGCTCCCGCACCCGGGCGGCTCATGATCTCGGCCTTCTTGTCCGCCCAGGCTCTGCGCTCCCCCATGCCGCTCACTCCTCATCTGCGGTGTGGGCCTCAGCGATGCACCGCCGCATGGCCCGCCACGCACGCTCGATCTCGGCGGACTCCTGCATCCGCTGCTTGCGGAACACCGTCAGCATGATGATCCGCCTCCCCGGAGCGATCCAGTAGGTGATCCGTACCGCCTCCCGGTGCAGATGGAACCGCAGCTCTCGCAGCTTGCCGCGGAGTTGACGGGTGTAGGGCTCGTCGAGCAGGACACCACGCTCGGCCAGCAGATCGACGTAGAACGCCACCGTTTCCTGGTCCTCCTGATCAAGCGTGTCGAACCACTCATCGACCTCCGGCTCCAGTTCCACCTCTCCCCAGTTCATAACACGGACGTTATAGCGAGAGCAAGGGTCACGTCCCGAGAACGTGAAGCCCGGCTTCTCCGGTGACCGGCCCTTCCCCGTGGAAGCGTCTGTGAACACCCGCCGTTCACCGACCGCGACGTAGCCGATCACGCTTGAGCGCCAGCCGTACGGCCGCAT
Source organism: Planomonospora corallina (assembly GCF_042650625.1). Classification (NCBI taxonomy): domain Bacteria; kingdom Bacillati; phylum Actinomycetota; class Actinomycetes; order Streptosporangiales; family Streptosporangiaceae; genus Planomonospora; species Planomonospora corallina. The sequence continues at coordinate 107,875 of NZ_JBHSBM010000042.1, read as the reverse complement.
AGATGATGAAGAACGAGTAGGCCCCCAGAAGGATCGCAAAGATCACGAAGCTGATTAGTTCTGTCATTACGCGGACGCCCCTTACACTGCTCAGCCCCGCCGTATATGCCCAGCAGCCCGGCCGTGGCACGTGGCCTCGAAGCCGAGTGCCACCCCCATGATCGCCTGACTGTGGCTGGTGACCATACGGACTCGGGGACGATCACCAGTCCAAGGCCTCGTTCTTCGGCCCCGGACCGCCGGACACCACGGCAACGAAGGTGCAGACGTTTCGCATCCCTCACGTGCCCGTCAAAAAGGGAGCCAAAGGGGGCTCCCGCAGAGCCGGGACGATGCCCTTCGGGATGCCGACCACCCGCCGACCGGCTTTGGATTTGGGCGGGCCGAGGACCAGGCCGCCGGTCGAGCGTTCGATGTAGGCCGCCCGGACGCGCACCGTTCCCGCGTCAAGGCGGCGGCGCGCCGCACCACACCACCGCGCCGACCACCGGCACACCGCCGCCCAACGCGCCCCGCAGCCGCTCTACCGTGATCAGATAGCTGAACCTCCGGAAGGCTGAACCCACATGACCAGATGGGCTGTACGCGCCCTCGCTGCTCCCGCAGCTCTGCTGACCTTGATGGTCACCGGCGCATCCGCCCCCCTCGACTCCTGGGTGTCGGAAGCGGAATACGAAGCCGCCTGCCACCCGTACGAAGCTGAACGCAGCGCGGAAGGAAACCGTCGCTACGCCGACGACACCTCCACGCCCGTAGGGCCACCCTGGCCTGAAGCGGCCAGAGTACGGAACGTCATTCTCTGCAAGATGATCAACCGTTGACCTGCGGCCAGACGCGTTATGCCTCCGGCGGGGGCGCTCCGGCTCCGGGATGACCACCACGGGCGTGCTCACCACGGGCGTGCTCACCACCGTTGGCTTGTCGGTGGCTGAGGTAGGGGGTCTGCTCATCCCGTCCGCCGTCACCCGGGACAAACCGAGCGGCCCAGGGCCAGGGGGTCAAGGTCGTTCGTCCGGCAGGGCGCTCCACCTTGCCCCCCTGGCCCTGGGCCGCTTCCCCTACAGGCGGGTCGACGGCAGGCGGGCGGAGTGCGCGCGCCGCACAGGTAAGGCCAGGGCACGAGCTGATCATCGTGCCATTCGACAGGGTGACGAGGGGTCAGCCACGGTACTCATGACCGGCCGAACACCCAGCTCAGTCGCTCTACGAGGCGTGCTCTATGCACCTCCCGAGCTGACAGCGTGGGTTCGATTGCCGTCACCCGCTCCATTCTCCCGACCTCCGTTCGCGGCGAGGGCAGTCGACCCAAGGCTGTGCCAGCAGCACTACTCGATCGGCCTCGACATCGAACCCGAGCACCGGGTCGCTCCGATCCCAGTCCCCCTCTGGCGACATCATCACCGGCTTGCCCAGCCGCCGCCCGATCACCGTCATGAACTCGCACAGGATGTCCAGCCGCTCCTGCCCTTGGAGCTCTCGCAGGTCGACGTCGAAGTCGATCGCCTCATCGTCCAGGAACCGGAAGATCGCCAGTACATCAGGCGCCGGCCAAACGCGAAGCTCCGGGCACTCGGCATCCACAGGCCGGGATAGCACCTGCTCGGCGCGGGGCAACGGCATGACGACGTCGCCTTCGCGATACTCGCTTCCCCAGCCATGGACTTCGATCAAATCGAGGACCATCTGCCAGTCCTCAACCGAGGTGTCCGTAACCCAGACATCCGGCAGCGTCCCCATCAGGCCGGGACTGACCTCATCCCACACCAATTTCGGCACCCCGCCATGCTGCCCGCTGATGCGAGCGACCGCACCTCGCGCGGACCGAGCCATCACGATCGTGTGCCAGAACAGACGGGGAACCGCGGTCACCCACGGACACTCACGGTCAACCGGCCCGCCCTGACCAGCACCCCCGTTTCCCCAGCTCAGCCCAGCATGATCAGTAGCCGGTTCCCAAGCTGACAGCGCGGGTTCGATTCCCGTCACCCGCTCCACACACCGAGGCCCAGGTCAGGGAGACATGCCCGACCTGGGTCTTGATCGTTTCTAGAGCCTGCGACCCGTCTCCCCGGAGGTTCACCGCCAGCGCGGTGAAGCCGGGATTCTCCCCATCTCTCCTCTGTAAGCTCATAGCCAGCGAGAGGAGCCGCCACATGACCGCGCAGCCACAGGACTTCCCCGCTTCCATCCCACCGGTACCGGAGAAGAACCTGCGTGCCATCCGCGCCGCCCTGGTCACGTCCCAAGACCGCGAAGCATTCGACGCCGGGCTCAGAGCCGTACTCGACGAGGTCCGGGTCAGTCTGGATCTCAGCGTGCTGAACTCCTTCGTCCACCGCTGGTGGATCTCCGCGTGCGACTCGGCGAAGGATCCCGAAGGACGCCGCCAGATGCACGCCAGGGCCGAGCAGACCATCGCCGGCGAACCATCCCGCCGGGGCAGGCCGTGGCGTGAGGTTCTGACGGAGCGCGGGATCGAGCTGTAGGTGTACCACGTCCTGCTCGACCCGATCGCTGAGGGACAGATCGCCGAACTCCCCGAGGAAGCCTTGCGTCCGCTCGCGGAACTGCTCGCCCTCCTGGAGATCGCGCCGTGGAGCGGGCAACCGTACAACCCCGCCAACCCCAAGGCGAGCATGCTCACCCACGCCTTCGGTGAACGGGGTCTCGCGACGTACATCGCGCTGGACGAACAACGCGAGGTCTACCTCATCCGAATCGAGTGGCCGTAACGGTTCCAGATTCGGGCTCGACCGCTCTGCTCCCACCTCACACGGGTACCGTCCGAACGCATGACCGCTTCGCGGATCAGCGGATACGTCGCCACCGGTCCAGATGCTTCTCCGCGATCCCCGCCGTGACTTTCTCCTCCGGCTTCACCGGGCCGTCCTGCCGCTCGTGCCATTAGCGTGCCATTAGACAGGGTGGCGAGGGGGCAGCCACGGTCACTCACGACCGGCCGAACACCCAGCTCAGGCGTCCTACGAGGCGTGATCGATGCACTTCCCGAGCTGACAGCGCGGGTTCGATCCCCGTCACCCGCTCCAATCGCCAAGGCCGCGGTCAGGAAGAGGCTCCCGATCCGGGCCTTGATCGTTTTCAGGGCTCTTCGATCTTCTCGTGCCATTAGCTATCGATCAGCCCACCGGGATCAGCACCCCGGCCCCCGATGCGCGTCGCCGACACCCACATCGACCTCGGCATCGTCCACGCCCGACGCGGCGACCTCGACTCCGCCGTGGAACACGGCATGGCCGCCTTCGACATCGAACGCAAGTCCCTTGCCGGCCTGGTGAACCGAGCCGGAGACCTGGACCGTGTCCTACGCCAGCGCCACCGACGTGAAACCCTCGCCCAGGAGTTCCACGAGCGCCAGAACGATCCGGCCGACGGTCAGGGACCGGGCTTTCAGTAGAAGATCTCTGAGCATCTGTTTCCTACCGCGGATGAACAGCGCGACCGGTGCAAGCAGCCCCGGCGCGACCGGGGCTATCGCGTCTCCGCTGGCCCCCACCCATCGGACGAACAGGAGGCGCCCTGAGAAGTTCTTCAGAGCGGGCTCAGCAGGTTGCCGGATTGTTCTCATGAGGTATCAAGGCGGCGGCGCGCCGCGGCGCCGCACGGCCCGGCGTCGCGGACCCCGGCCGCGCTGCGGCCTGGGGGCCGGTCACGGCCGGGGCCGCACTCGGGCCGCGCACCGCCCGTGGGCCCCGCCGTACGCGAGCAAACCGCCCGAACCGGGGTTGCGCCGCCGCAGCGATCAGTGAATCCCGTCTCCGTTGATCCGCCACGGCCGGCCCGAATCGTCGCGGACCAGCATGTGTCCCCAGGCGGTGGGACCGTTCGGCATCGAGCCCTCGTCGCTGTGCCGGAGCGTGAACGACACCGAGACGTACACCGCTTCCCGGTACCGCTTGCCATCCGGAGACTCGTACCCGGGCATGGGATCCGGTGCGTGGACCACCACCTCGGAGAGCTTCGCATCCTCGAACAGGCTGTCCACCACGTTCTCTTTCTGCTCGGCGAAGTACGGCGTCGACAGCTCCTGCCCCGCAGCCGTGTCATGCGCGTTGATCGCGGCGACGTAGGCCTTCACGACCTCCTGCGGCGGCGCACTGGCGGAGAGCCCAGGCGAAGCCGTCCCCTCGTCACCATCCTGGCAACCTGCGACCAGCACGGCCCCCATAACCGCGAGAGCGAACGCGACGACACCCCTGACAGAGACCCTCACAGGACCCACCCACCACAACATGGCTTTCACCCGCAGAGCCCCCAACGAGCTCACCAGAGCTTATGTAACGGCTGGCCATGCCACACCCGGCAGCGCCGCAGGATGCGCGTCTGAGCAGGGCAGAAGGTCCCATACCCTCGGAGGGTGAGCATGGAAGCGGTCCCGTCCTCGATGCGCCGTCGCTACGATCGCGCGTGGTGGGCGGCCTTCGCCGCCGCAGTCGTAATCAACGCCCTCATCGGCGACTACAACCGATGGATCACCGTTCCCGTAGGGACCGCCTTCCTGGTGGGACTCGTCTGGCTGTTTCTTCGCTCCCTCCGGGAGCGCGACCGCGAACGGAAGGCGAACAAAGCCGCCTGCGGGAGCGCTCCGGATCCAGGATGATCAGGCAGGCGGAGTGCGCGGGTGTGCGGACCCTCAGGTCATGACCACTGGCTGGCCGCCATCACGGGGTGGCCAGGGCATTCGACGCAGGTGAAAAGGTACATCGATCCAGCATCACCGATCATGATGCCCGCGGGTTCCAGGATCTCGGGAACCTGGTACGGGCCGAGCAGGTGCCGCTCTTCCACGGGTGTCCAGGTCCGGCAGGACGCGCCGTCGTGCTCCCAGCTCGCGATCGTGAGCAGGTGCCGCATCTCGTGGCCGTGATCACATTCCATCGAGAGTGAGCCCTGGTCCCAGTCGACCCATCCACCGACCTTGGTGCCCGGGGCCGTGGACAGGTGATACTGGTAGCTCCACTCCCCGGGGTTGTCCGCGGACTCGTCCCACGCCGCGACCTTCTTGTACAGCTTCGCCGGCAGCTCCCATACGGACGGATACTCCCGCACCCGCTCCGGAGACAGCACGCACGGCACCGGAAGGTACTCCTCCTCGCTCTCGATCGGTGCGGGAACCTCGCCGAGAACGTCCGTGACAGGCCGCGAGTCCCGCCAGACCACCCGGACCACGGGCACGTAGTCGGGCTCATGGGTCACCGGGCACCACAGCACCTGACACAGATCCGTCCCGGCCGGGAACGGCAGCTCCGGAACGTCACGGGCGTACAGCTGCAGGATGGGCACCATCGCCACCCGCCCCCACAGCCCCGACGGGTCGTCATGCCGACGCGCCTCACAGTGCGGCCAGGGCTCGCCGGCGGGCCAGAGCAGGGGCCCGCCCATGGAGCTGTCCGTGACGGCCGGAGCCCCGCGGCGGGGATGCAATCGGACGGTGGTCCTGCTCTGTCCGGCCAGCTCCGGGAAGAGCACCGCCACGCCCACCGGTGCGGGTGGTGTCGTCAGTCCCACGCCTTCTCACTCCGATCATCACGGAACACCGTGACCGCACACCGTAGGCCGGCGGCCCGGCAGAATGGAATCCCCCTCCTCCAGGCATGATCGACGAGCCATCGGCAGACCATCGGACAGGGTGACGAGGGGTCGGCCACGGTCACTCACGACCGGCCGAACACCCAGCTCAGCCGCTCTACGAGGCGTGATCGATGCACTTCCCAGACCGATGGTGCGGGTTCGATTCCCGTCACCCGCTCCGCGCACCGAACCCAGGTCGGGAAGAGATCCCCGACCCGGGCCCTGATCTTTCTCGGGACCCTCTCACGCTTCCGTGCCCGTTACGTGCCCGATCTCTCTTGATCTTCGCCTTTCAGGACTCCTCGGCGAACCTGCCCATACCATCGGCGGTCTTCCGGTCACGCTCGCTCCCGGCGGGCGGATAGATCAACGCGGCCCGGGTGGTCAAGCGACGGCGCGGCGCGCCGCCGCACGGCCCAGCCTCACGGACCTCCGCCGCGCATGCGGCCTGGGAGCCGGTCACGGCCGGAGCCGTACTCGGGCCGCCCACCGGCCATCCGGCCCCGCCGTACCTGGCCGACCCGCAGCACATGGGCCGCACCGCCACCCTGTCCATCAGCGCCGAACTCGTACCACCCAGAGCGCGCCAACGACGGCCGGCACCAGGGCGATGAGCACTACGGGCGCGCTCATCGCCGTCAGCCGATTGGCGGCTGGGATAGGGCCTGTGCATCCCGTCCGCCCTCGACCCTGGACAAGCAGACCACGGACCGGGGCGCCAGGTCGCTCGTGGCCGCATCCAGTCGGGCGCTCCACCTGGATCCGGCGGCATTGGCCCGCTTCCCCCTCGGGTGGATCGATGGCGAAGGGGGTGACCAGGCGGACGAGGCGCGCGGAAGGATCCGGGTCACGGGATGATCAGTTGGATCGCCGGTGGAACAGGAGCCGGCAAGAGCACGGTGACCACGGCGCTGGCCCGCCGACACGATGCCCGGCTCTACAACGGCGACCGAGCAGAACACGACTGGGTGGCCCGGAGCACGCAGCAGCATCACCCTCACCTGCACGCCCTGTCGGGCACTGCACCTGGACAGGTATGGGCGGACCGGTCGGCGCGGGACGTGTTCCAGTCGATGGCCGGCCTGCATGGAGAGGTGATCGGCCTCCTCATCGAGGATCTCCTTGCCCTTCCCGATGACCGGATCGTCCTGGTCGACTACTTCGGCGTCCTGCCCCGCGATGTGGCACCCCTGCTCGCCGGCCTTCACCAGGCGGTGTTCCTGCTGCCTTCAGCCGAGTTCCGCCGGCGTGTTCTGGCCATGCGCTATGCCGACCCTTCGCGGGCCCGAGCCACATGGGGATCCCACGGTCCAGAAGAAATGCTCGCCAAGCGCCTCACCCGGGACGCGCTGTGGGATGAGGAGGTCCACCGGCGAGCCGCCGCCTACGGGCTGCGTACGATCCCGGTGGACGGCACCCGTTCCGTCGAATCCCTCGTCACCGAGGTCGCGACCCATCTCCGCCTGCCTCAGGCGCCGGGATGCCCTTGAACGGATTCTCGTACCGCAATAGCTACTGCAACAGGGGTACATGGCGGGGACGGCCCCGACGAGGGAAAGGCCAGGCCATGATCGCGTGCCGGATCCGTGCCGGAAAAGACAGAAAACCGCGCAATTAGTGTGCGCTCACCGAGCTTGTGGGCGTGGTGTCGTCGAGGGCCGCAGATCATGGAAGTGCAGACCACGGGCACCCCAGTCTCCTTGATCAAGCACGTACGGGTGCTGAAGCCGGCACAGCGGAGCAGGAGCGTCCTTGACCCGGGGAAGACGAGCGCGCCGGATCGAGCAGACGAGAGGGCCGGCGCCGCTGCCGTAGGGCATGACGGTGACGTGGCCGGACTCGGCCGGGGTGCGGGGCAGACCCGCCATAGGAGCCACGGCACGGGCTGGACCGAGGAGAGGATCTTGACGGCGGCGGTCTTCTGTCCGGGCTCACGGCTGGGTCGGCGTCCATGACCGCGACCTGCCACACCGGCTCTCCGGTGGACTTGTCACGGACCTGGACGAAGCGGCCGTTGGTCGAGGCGTCGAAGTCCTGGACCGCCTCCACCTCCCCGACGACGTAGCAGCCGTGCGGGAAGACCTGGGCGAAGCCGACAGAGATGGGACCTTGCAGAGCCATGGTGGATTCCTCCCGCCGCCCGACAGACACTCGACCTGCCGAACGCTCCGAGAGCACGATGCCTCAACTTGATAGGTCGAGCGACTGGGCGGAGTCGTTCGGCCGGACAGGTGCGCTCGAACAGGCATGAGGGCCTTGTTTCCATTCGTCCCGGCCGCGACGGTGAATAATCTCGATCATGGAGTCTGACGGCGCCCGACGGGGTAACAGCGCACGGCCGCTATGGCTGGGGATCTTCTGGCTGGTCGGAGCACTGATCCTGACCGCGCTGACCTTCATGGACCACTTCATGTGGTGGTGGGAAACGGACCACATCTTGATGTGGAGCCCGACACTCAGCACGTCGTCACCCGACCCCTTCACCCGCAAGGAGTGGTTCGCCATCGTCGCCCTGGTCGTCGGTGGCGGCATACCGGTGATCGGGTTGGTGATCTCTCTGGCGAGGAGAAGGAGGATGACGGCGGCGGTGTTCGCCGTCTCTTTGGCGGTCCTGTCCGTCGCCGTCATCCGGATGGCGCCGGGCCCGTTCGGCCACCGCTACGTCGATTACGCCTTCGTCGCCCCCTCGATCTGCACGGCACCGCCGGACGGCTCCGCAGAGGTGCCCTGGTTCTGCGAATGAGAAGTGACGGCATTCGCCGACCGCGTCGACAGCACGTGCCCTCGGATGCTTGCGCCCGACCTTCGGCTGATCGGGTGGGCGGCTTCCGACTCGTGCCGGTCGGCCGGGAGCAGGACCCGCCTACGAGGTGGGCCGCCAGGTCGGGCACGGCGAGCTCATGGGCCGGGCCTGCGAGATGGCGGCGTGGACCGAGCCGGAGACCTGGACCGTGTCCTACGCCAGCGCTGTCACCACGAAGCCCTCGCTCAAGAGTTCCATGACGGTTCGTCACAACCCGCCGAGCGCTCGTTTCTCGCCGCCCCGGCCTACTCGATCAAGCCACCCACGACGCGTGTGATGATGCCGATGACGGACCCACCGACCAGGCGGGCCGACGGACACCGCGCCCGGAGAAGCCGGGCAGGAGGCTCAGGGTGCTCCACCTTTTATGATCTTGGTGACGGACTCGGTGATGACAGCCTGAAGCGCCTCACCGGCCATGCTTCCGATACGCCGTTCCAGCACAACGACATCGTGTTCGTCGTCATGGCCGCACTCACCCTCCTCCTCATCGCGGGCATGAGGACGGTCACCGACGACGACATGGACACCGCCGAACATGGAGCCGGTCACCCCTGAACCCGCATCGGACCACCGCAAAGGCCGCCCCGCTCTGGCCTGTCCGGGGTTCTGATCTTCAGCTGGAACCGGAGGTTCCGCATCCATCCGACAGCCCGCCCAGGCGGAGTGCGGCCAGGCGGCATGCCGGGGCCCGGTCATACCGGACCGCAAGGACCGCACTCGCGTTCCTTCGCGATCAGCTGATGCCGTACGGTTCCACTGGAGACCGGCGGATGGGGAAGCGGCATGAGGAACGTCCAGCAGCGGTCGATCAACGCGTCGGCGGACAGGCTCGGCGCGTTGCTGGACCGGGTGTCGACCGCCGATGACCGCCTCTGGCCCACCCCGTCCTGGCCGCCGCTCGTCCTCGACGCGGGACTGACTCCCGGATCGCGCGGCGGTCACGGCCCCATCCGCTACAGCGTCACCGAATACGAGCCCGGCCGCCGTCTGCGGTTCTCTTTCGACCCTGAGCTGGGCCTCGACGGTCACCACGAGCTCGTCATCACCGCGGAGGGACCGGATCGTTCCCGCCTCACGCACACGATCATCGGCACCACCCGAGGGCGCATGAGGATCCTGTGGCCGCTACTGATCCGCTGGCTGCACGAGGCGCTGATGCAGGATCTCTTCGACAACGCCGAGCGTGCCGCGGCCGGTGGGCTCAGCCGCCGCCCCGCGCGCTGGCCGGTGTGGGTGCGCGTGCTGCGGCGAGTCCGGAGCACACGCCGCTAGGAGCTGTTCGGGGACGGGATCCCGTGGCGTTTTCGCACCGGGCCCGAGCCGCATGGGGATCCCCACGGTCCAGAAGAAATGCTCGCCAAGCGCCTCACCCGGGACGCGCTGTGGGATGAGGAGGTCCACCGGCGAGCCGCCGCCTACGGGCTGCGTACGGTCTCGGTGGACGGCACCCGGTCCACGTGCAAAAAGCGCTGTTCGGAGCGAATCCGCGGCTCCATACCGGGCGGCGAACGAGTTCCAGGCTCTGATCGGGAAGCCTCCGGTACTGGGCTATGTCGGTCGGACGAAGGGCGGGTTCATCCCAGTCGATCGCGGTGACCTCATCCCAGTTCAACCACGTGACGCCGAAGGCGGCTTCCCCCCGTTCCGCCAACCCCGCTCTGGTGCTCTCCGACGCGTCCTGGGGGAGCCCGCGACCGGCCGCTACCGGTCGCCAGTGACCCGAGCTGCGAACCCCGAAGAGACAATCGAAGGCTTCGTAATCTCTACCGACCAACATCTTCAGCGAGATGGCAGCGCACCAAGCGGTCTCGCCGGCGTCGAGACCGGGAGTCCATGTGCGGCACTCGATGAACCCGTGGATGTCGGTTCCCATGCCGAGATCTTCTTGTCCGCGCGGAGGCACTGTCCAACCCTTTGCGGTCACGAGTCACTCGCCGACGACCTTCCACCCGGGGCGAAACGCATGTCTTCCGCCGGTGGGACCGCCCACGTGCTCGCAGACGGTCGCGGCACGTTCACGCCGGACGGAGGCTCGGGCATGCTCCTGCCCGCTGACATCGCGTGGGCCGACGGAGCAGGAAACCTCACAGTCGGCGGACGGCCCGGGTGCCCCGACGGGGATCCGGAGAGCGGAGCCCACGGGGTCCCGGTCGTCTGACAGCGATTCCGGGAGAGACCTCGGCGGCCGGGGTGTCCATTCCGTGCGGGCCGTGAGCCGGTCCGGGTCGCAGTTCACCTCCGTCCCACCGTTCCGGGCGGACCGGTCACGCCCGTCGGTTCGGAGTGAAACGATCGGCACAGAAAGGATGCGAACTGCTGATGCGATTCGTTCATCCCGCTCGCTATCCGGTCGGGTTCGGCAGGAGGCGATCCCGAGTGCTCACCTGGAGCGCACCGTTCTACGATCGGCGCATGCCGGGATTTGAGATCGTCACACATGTCATGGCACCGCCTGAGCGGGTCTTCGATCTCTCGTTGGACGTGGAGGTCCACACCGCCTCGATGGCGGGTTCCTCCGAGGAGCCGGTCGCTGGCGTGACCAGCGGCGGATTGAGACCGGGAGACACCGTTACGTGGCGGGCCAGGCATTTCGGTGTTCTCTGGCGGATGACGTCTGTGATAAGTGCCTACGACCGCCCCGGTTACTTCGTTGACGAGCAGGTTTCCGGCCCTTTCAAGCGCTGGCACCATGCTCACCATTTCGAGTCCGACGACCACGGCGACACGATGATGATCGACGTCGTTGAATTCGCCGCGCCTCTCGGTCCCCTCGGAAAGGTCGCTGAAATCCTGGCACTCCGCAGTTACATGCCCGATCTGATCCGGGTTCGGAACCGGTACATCAAGCAGGTCGCCGAAACCACGCCCGCGGCCGGGTGAAGGGCTTCGCACCACCTGGCCGTGGAACACCGGCCACGCGGGGCAGGACCTGCGGAGCTGACGACCGTCGACCCGCCACCCGCTGTCCCTGCTCTCGGCCAGGCGCTCCGCGACGGATCCGCCTCAGGACTCACCTGCGACGAAGGCCCATGACCGGCGAGAAGCCGCCATGTGATCGCACAGTCGTAGGACTTCCCCACTCCGGAGCGGCCCGCGCTCGCGGTTCGGTCCGCTGCGGACGGCACGACGCCGTGATCAGTGCCCGCACCGGTTCCCGGCCCCGTCCATCGTCTCCTTCCGGCGCACCCGGTTCACCCCCTTATCCGGCCGGAGCCCGCAGGGCCGCCGCGATCCACGCGAAGAGCGCGGGATCATCCTCGCCCGCGGCGGGCGGGGTCCCGTTGATCGAGACCACCAGGGACAGGTACCTGCCGTGAGTGGCGCCGAACCGGACCTCCTCCTGGGAGTCCTCGCGCCGGATCTCCTCGACCATGAGGAAGGCCGTGGCCGGCCGTTCACGCGATTCGGCCGTGGCCCGCCCGCCGGCGACCTCGGCGGCCGCGTCCGCCATGCGGACGACCAGCTCCCGTGCCCGCGGAGAGTCCGCCGGCAGTCCGGAGCGGTACGCCTCCAGGATCTCCCCGGTGATCTGCGCCCCTTCCGGGTGGATGAAGCCCTGCATCGGTGAGGTGGCCACGACCCGTCCCGGGAATGTGGCGTACGTGTCCCGCAGGTAGGAGCGGACCGCGCCGCGGAACTCCTCGTCCCGTACCAGGTCGGCCAGCTCGATCCCGGCTTCGATCTGGGTGGCGGCGGGGTCCTCCGGCAGATGCGGCCGCATCGTCCGCAGCCGCTCGACGAAGCCGGAGGGCACGCCGAGGCCTTCACCGGCCTCGTTCCAGAAATCGTCGATGAGCCGCTCGCGCTCCTCATCGGGCATCGAGACGAGTCCGTGCATCAGGGCCGCCTGCGCGGCCGTACCGCCCTGCTTGACGAGGGTCCTCAGCACGGCCCGTCGAGCATGGAGCGCGCGCTCCTGACGTTCGACGAGTTCCAGGTGCGCGGTGAGGAGGTCGTGCAGTGACGTCTCGCCGCCGAGCAGCCGGCGGATGTCGTCCATGCCGCCGCTATGGGATCTCAAGCGGCTTGAGACTCAAGTCCCGCCCGCCACCGCCGCGCGGGCGTGCATGTCCCCGCTCGGGCCTCGGCCGGAATCCCGGCGGCCGATCATGGAGAGCCGGCGGGCGGCGCGGCGGAGCCTAGACTTGGGCCATGCCGATCGACCTGAGCCTGCTCGACGGTGTCCGGTGGCAGGGGCGGCCGCTGGTCGGTGAGAGGGCTCAGGCGCTGCTCGCCGCCCTCGTGCTCGCCGGCCGTACCGTGAACGCCGACCGGCTCGTCGCGGAGGTGTGGGAGGACGACGAGCCGGCCAATCCGGTGAAGGCGCTGCAGGTCCTGGTGTCGCGGACCAGGTCGGTCGTGGGGCCGCAGGCGCTGGTCACGGAGGAGGGCGGCTACCGGCTCGGGGTCCCGCCCGACCGCGTCGACGCCGGCCTGCTGCACGCCCTGGCGGGCCGGGCGCGGGCGCTGCTCGCCGAGGACGCGGCCGCGGCGGCGCAGGAGGCGCAGGCGGCGCTCGCGCTGGGTACCGGGGCGCTGGCCCCGGAGGGCGGCGGTCCACTGGCCGAGGTGCGCCGGCGCGCGCAACGCGACCTGGCCTCCGCGCGGGCCGTGCTCGCCCGGGCCCGGAGCCGGAGCGGTGACCACGGCTCGGCCCTGCCCGGGCTGGAGGAGGCCGTGCGCGCCCACCCCGGGGACGAGGGGCTCCTCGCCGACCTGCTGCGCAGCGAGGCGGCGGTGCGCGGGACGGGCGCCGCGCTGGACCGCTTCGAGCGCTACCGGTCGGACCTGCGCGGCCGGATCGGCGCCGACGTCGGCCCGGAGCTGCGGCGGGTCCACCGCGAGCTGCTGGCGCTCGACAGTCCCGTGCGCGCCGGCGTGCGGTTCGACACCACCCCGCTGCTCGGCCGCGACGACGACCTCCGGCGGGTGCGGGCGCTGCTCGCCACCTCCCGGGTGGTCTCGATCCTCGGTCCGGGCGGGCTCGGCAAGACCCGGCTCGCCCATGCCGTCGCCCGCGAGGCTCCGGAGCCGGTGGTGCACTTCGTCGAGCTGGTCGGCGTGACAGCGCCCGAGGACCTGGTCGGCGAGGTCGGCTCGGCGCTCGGCGTCCGCGACTCGGTGACCGGGCGCCGTACCCTCACCCCGCGGCAGCTCGCCGACGTCCGCGCCCGGATCGCCCAGCGGCTCGGCCTGGCCCCGGCGCTGCTGGTGCTCGACAACTGCGAGCACCTGGTGGAGGCGGTCGCCGACCTGGTCGCCTATCTGGCCGCGACCACACGGGAGCTGCGCGTGCTCACCACGACCCGCGCGCCGCTGTCGATCGCCGCCGAACGTGTCTACCCGCTGCCCCAGCTGGGGACCGGTGACGCCGTCGAGCTGTTCCGCGACCGCGCGACCGCGGCCCGGCCCGGCGTGCGCCTCGACGAGGAGGACGTGCGCGCCGTCGTGGCCCGCCTGGACGGCCTGCCGCTCGCGATCGAGCTGGCCGCCGCGAAGGTGCGGGTGATGTCGCCGGCCGAGATCGCCCGCCGGCTGGAGGACAGGTTCGCGCTGCTGCGCGGCGGCGACCGGAGCGCCCACTCCCGGCACCGGACGCTGCTGGCGGTGATCGACTGGTCGTGGAACCTCCTCGGCGAGCAGGAGCGCCGGACCCTGCGCCGCCTGTCGGTCTTCCCGGACGGCTTCGCCCTCGACGCGGCGGAGGAGGTGCTCGGCGGCGACGCCCTCGGCGACGTCGCCGAGCTCGTGGAGCAGTCCCTGCTCACCGTCGTGGAGACGGCCGGCGGCGTCCGGTACCGCATGCTCGAGACGGTGCGCGAGTTCGGCCGGGTGCGGCTGGAGGAGGCCGGCGAGACCGCCGGGGCGCGGGCCGCCGTGCGTGCCTGGGCCGTCGGTTACGCCGGCCGGCACGGCGCCCGGCTGTACTCGCCGGAGCAGGTCGACGCGGTGGACCGGCTCCGTGCGGAGGAGACGAACCTCGGCGACATCCTGCGCGAGGCCCTCGCCGACCCCGACCCGGAGGCGGTGGTGGTGCTGTTCTCCGCGCTGGCCGGCTACTGGACGATCCGGGGGGACCATCCGCGCAGCATCGTCCTCACCCCGGCCGTCACCGCCGCCCTGACCGGCTGGACGCCGCCGCCCCGGCTGCTCGACCGGACCCGGGTGGCCCTGGGCATCGCGCTGCTCAACACCGTCATCGTCTCCTCCGAAGAGGTCGAGCAGCTGATGCGGATGCTGTCCGGGCTGGGCGCCGACTCGGCGAACCCGGCCGTCCGGGCGCTGGTGACCGTGCTGCTCACCATGCTGGCGGACCCCTATGACGGCCTCGACGGTCTGGCCGCCGACCCCGACCCGATGGTCCGCCGGATCGTGCTGCACTTCCTGAGCCACGGCCGGGAGAACGCCGGCGATCCGGCCGGCGCGATCGAGGCGACCCTGGCCGCCCTCGAGCTCGCCGGCGAGGACGGCGGCCCTTGGAACCGGGCGGCCCTGCACACCCAGCTGGCCGGCCTGTACGCGAACTCCGGCGACTTCGTCCCGGCCTCCAGGCACGCCGCCGAGGCGCTCCCGGTGCTCGAGCGCCTCGGCGCGGTGGAGGACGCCGTCCAGATCCGCGCCGCCCTCGCCATGGCGGCGCTCGCCGAGGGCCGCCGTGACGAGGCCGCGCGGATGATCGACGACCTGGAGTCGCTCGCCTCCCGGAGCACCTACGGCGAGATCCTGTCGGTCGCCGTCGCCAGGGCCCAGTTGGCCCTCGCCGACGGCGACATCGCCGAGGGGCTGCGACGGCACAGGGAGGCCGCCGAACTGCTCCGGGACCTGCGCGTCCCGCATGCGCCGGACGGTTTCACCCCGTGGTCCATCGTCGGCGAGGCCTTCGCGCTGCCGGTGTTCGCGCAGTACGGCGAGGGCGACGACGGAGCGGACCTCTTCGAGTCGCTGCGGTCCAAGGTCCTGGTCGTGCTCGGCCCGGGCCATGAGTTCAGGGACTACCCGGTGACGGGGATGGTGCTCGCCGGGCTGGGCGTCTGGGGCCTGCTGAAGGGGGTGATGCCCGCCGGGGACGCGGTCCGGCTGCTCGTGCTCGCCGACCGGTTCGCCTACAACCGGTTCGCCCCGACGATGCGGTGGCCGGTGCTGGCCGCGCACGCCGAGCGCCTCGCCCCCGGCGTCATGTCCCGGATCGAGGCCGAGTACGGCGAGCGGCGCGGCCCCGACCTGCTGGCCGAGGCCCGCGCCGTCCTGGAGCGGATGGCCTGACGCCGCCCGCATCGCGCGGTCACACCGTGCGGCTCACATCTTGCGGTCACACCGTGCGGTCACACCGTGCGGTTCACATCTTGCGGGAGTACGAGCGGACCGCCAGCGGGGCGAAGACCGCGATGACGACCACGCAGCCGGCGACCGCCCAGCCGACCTCCGCCGTCACGGCCCCGTCGTTGAACAGGTCGCGCACCGCGGAGACGACGTGCGAGACCGGGTTGACCTTCACGAACGCCTCCAGCCAGCCGGGCAGCGTCTCGGCGGGGACGAAGGCGTTGGACAGGAAGGTGAGCGGGAACATGATCATCATCGAGATGCCCTGGACGCTCTGCGCCGAACGCGCCATCGTGCCCAGCCAGGTGAAGATCCACGCCAGCGACCAGCCCGCGAACACGGTGAGGAGGACGCCACCGACGCAGCCGAGCACGCCGCCGCCGGGCCGGTACCCGATGGCCAGGCCGGTGACGAGCGTCAGCACCGACGCGATGCCGTACCGGATCAGGTCGGCGATCATCGGGCCGGCCAGGGGGGCGATCCTCGCGATCGGCAGGGACTTGAAGCGGTCGAAGACCCCCTTGTCCATGTCCTCGCGCAGCTGCACGCCCGTCGCCATGCAGACGGTCAGGGCCGTCTGGGCGAGGATGCCGGGGATCAGCACCGGGAGGTAGTCCGCCACGCTGCCGGAGATCGCGCCGCCGAAGATGAACGCGAACATCGCGGTGAACAGCAGGGGCTGGATGAGGACGTCGAAGAACTGCTCGGGCTTGCGGCGCATCTTCTTCAGGGCCCGCCACGCCATCGCCAGGGTCTGGGCCCAGGAATCCTGGAGCGAGCTGTGGGACGTGGTGCGGGCGACCGCTGCGGACGGGTCGACGCGCCGGGAGCCGGGGGCGGCCCGGACCTCCGGGGCCGCCGGGGCCGCCGGGGGCACTGTGTTCGCGGTGGTCATCGGGCCGCCTCCATCCGGGGTTCGTCGTCGGCGCCGTGGCCGGTCAGCGCCAGGAAGACCTCGTCCAGCGTCGGCTTGGCGACGCTCACCGAGGAGATGCCGAGGCCCGCCTCCCGCAGGCCGATCAGGACGTCCGCGGCCCGGTCCGGGTCGGGGAGGGGGACGTTCATCCGTCCTGACTCCGGGGTCAGGACGGGGTCCTCGCCCAGCAGCCGGCGGACGACGTCCGCGGCCAGGGCGGCGTCGGAGCCGTCCGCGAGGCGGAGCTGCAGGGTCGAGTCGCCGACCTGGGTCTTCAGGGCGTCGGGGGTGTCCTCGGCGACCTTCCGGCCCCGGTCGATCACGGCCACACGGTCGGCCAGCTGGTCGGCCTCGTCCAGGTACTGGGTGGTGAGCAGGATCGTGGAGCCGTCGGTGACCAGCTCGCGGATGGTGTCCCACATCTGGCCCCGGGTCCTCGGGTCGAGGCCGGTCGTGGGCTCGTCCAGGAAGATCAGGGGCGGGCGGGTGATCAGGCTCGACGCGAGGTCCAGGCGGCGGCGCATGCCGCCGCTGAACTGGGACAGGGGGCGGTCGGCCGCCTCCGCCAGGCCGAAGCGCTCGAGCAGGTCGTCGGCGACGGCCCTGGCCCGGGTGCCGGCCAGGCCCTGCAGGCGGGCGAAGAGCCAGAGGTTCTCCCGGGCGGTCAGGTCCTCGTCCACCGAGGCGTACTGGCCGGTGACGCCCACCAGCTGCCGGACGCGGTGCGGTTCCCGCCGGACGTCGACGCCGAAGACCTCCGCGTGGCCGCCGTCGATCGGGAGCAGGGTGGCGAGCATCCGGAGCGTGGTGGTCTTGCCCGCCCCGTTGGGGCCGAGGACTCCGAAGATCTCGCCCTGCCGTACGTGGAGGTCGATCCCGTCCACGGCCCGGATGTCCCCGAACTCCTTGACCAGGTCGTCGGCCCGGACGGCGCTGAGGTCCGCCATGACGCGTCTCCTCTCTCCGCCGGGTACCTCCCGGCGTCTGAGGAGAGCCTCCACGTCGTCGGCTTCATCGCCGCTTCACGCTGGTTTCACCCCCGGCCTGCCGGTTTCACCGGCTCCGGACCCCCTCTCCGGTACGGCGCGCCACCGGCCGTCCTCTTCCCCGGAGGCGACCGGCCACCGTACCCGGACTCGGCCTCGGCGGAGCACCGCCGCCGAGGCCCGTCACGTCCTCCCCGGTCAGGTCAGGCGAGCCGCCAGGCGAGGAGCCCCTCGGGCGCGTCGGCCCGGGTGAAACCCGCCCCGGTCAGCTCCGCTTCGATGGTCTTCCACCGGGGCCGGTAGCCGTAGCCGGTGATCTCGTCCTCGTCGACCACCCTGTCGCCCTCGGTGATCCGGTGGACGAAGCGGGCCTTGAGCGCTTCCTCGCCGGTCTCGAGGATCTCCGACAGGATCGTGTAGGTGTGCCGGCCCACCCGGCGGGAGCTCAGCTCCTGGAGGGGACGCGGTTCCGGGGGAGCGTCGCCGCGCCAGGTGAAGACCAGCAGGCCGCCGGGTTCCAGGTGGGACGCCAGCACCGGCCAGAGCCGCTCGCGGTAATCCGGTTCCAGGGCGTACATCACGTTGATCATCACCATGGCCTCGACCGGCTCGGCCAGGTCCACGCTCAGCGCGTCGCAGGGGAGCACGGTCACCCGCTCGAGCAGCTCCGGGCGCGCGCCCAGCCGGGACAGCAGCACCCCGCGCATCCCGGCCGAGGGCTCCAGCGCGAAGATCTCCGCCGGGGTCCAGTCGGCCAGGGAGACGGTGATCAGACCGGTTCCCGCGCCGATCTCCAGGATGCTCCGCCGTACTCCGGCCAGCAGCGGGGGCAGTTTCCTCCGGATCTCCGGCACGTGCCCGTTCTCGTGAAGCAGGTCGTAGAAGGGGAGGGAGATGAAGTCGGTCATGGCGGGCAACGCTACCCGGGCGGTGCCCCCGCGGGCCATGATCCGCATGCTTCCCGGTGCCGTCGGCGCGGGTACGGCGTGCCCGCACGGCGCCGGGCGCCCGGACCGCGGCCTCCCTGTGCCGTCGGCGCGGGTACGGCGCGGCTCCCGGCGGAGGATTGTCGGCTCCCGCTGCGAGGATCCCTGCGGTTCGGTCCTTCAGGAGAGGCGGGGCGATGAGCGGCGCGACGGCGGGAGAGTACGAATGGCTCCATCAGGAGTTCACCGACGGCGTCGGTGACACCTGGCTCTGCGTGAGCTTCGTGCAGGGCCTGCCGCCCCGCGAGGTGCTGCGCCGGATCGACGTCGTCCCCGGGACCGTCGGTGACTTCGGCGTCGAGGCCTACGCGGCGGGCGGCGGGACGGTCCTGATCGACTACGGGTGGGGCACGTCGGTGGGCGCGGCGCCGGGGCTGCTGTCGTCGGGCACGACGATGGCCGCGGTGTTCTCCAACGTCGGTGACGACGGCTTCAGCCTCCTCGCCGACGGGGAGCCGATCACCAAGTTCGGACTGTACGGCGGCGGCTACGCCTACCGCGACGGGGACCTCCCCGGGCGTCTCCTCCCCGACCTCCGGGAGCTGGGGCTCGACCGCGACGATCCCGCCGACCCCGTCCCCGCGGCCCTCGCCCTCGCCTCCCGCGCCACCGGTGTGCGCTTCACGCGCGGGCACTACGGCCGCGCCGCGCTGAGCGGCGCGAGCGACCACCTCCAGTGAGCCGTGCCCGTGCGGGGCGGGGCCGCCCCGCACGGGCACGGGGCAGGGCACGGAAGGCGCGGTTCAGCGCGGGGCGGCGGCGAGCACGTCGTCGATCTGGCCCATGGCCAGGCGCATGCCCTCCTCCATGCCCATGTCCGCCATCCGCTCGAGCTGCTCGACGCTGGTGAAGGTCGAGACCGTCGTCATGCGCGTCCCGGTCCCGGTCGGCTCGAGCGTGACGACGCCGTGGGTCACGTCCTCGGGGTCGAGGGGCTTGCCGTTCTCGTCGGCGAAGCCGTCGTCGAACTCCAGCCGGTGCGGCGCGTCGATCGTGGTGATCGTCCACCAGCCGTGGGACCTCTGCCCCTCGGGGCCGGTCATGTAGTAGTGAGACCAGCCGCCGACCGTGAAGTCGTGCTGCTCGAAGGTGGCGGGCCAGGTCGGCGGGCCCCACCACCGCTCCAGCAGGCGCGGGTCCTGCCACACCTGCCACACGCGCTCGATGCCGGCGTCGAACTCGGCGACGAACGTGAGCGTCAGCGCCTCGGTGTCCTTGTGCGAGCTGATCACGGTCATGGATCCGCCTCCTCTTCCCGGTCTTCGGTCAGGACCTGTTCGATACCCCGGGCCCGGTGCAGCCAGATCTGCTCGTAGGCGTCGAGCAGGCGGGCCGCCCTGCGGAGCGCCGTCACGTCGCCGTGCACGATCTGCTCCCTCCCGCGCCTGTGCTTGGTGACGAGCGCGGCGCGCTCCAGGACCGCCACGTGCTTCTGCACCGCCGCGAAGCTCATGGGGTAGTGCCGTGCGAGCGCGGACACCGACTGCCCCTCGCGGATCACCCGGGCCATGATGTCGCGGCGGGTGGCGTCCGCCAGAGCGTGGAACACGCGGTCGGCGTCCGCCCCGCTCAACTCATCTACAACCATATGGTTGTACGTTAGCGGCGATCTCCTCCGGAGGCAAGCACGGGCACACCCGTGCCGCACCGCCGCACGGGCGGCCTCCCCGCCCACCGCGCGGATCGCACGGCCATCCCCTCCACGAGCGGTACCGCGTTCGCCCCGGAGTCCCACTCCACCGGCCGACTCTTGCACCACCTATCGATTATCGATATATTTTAATCGTTGTTCGATAGAAGGAGAGGCGATGGGACAACTGACAGTGCTCGCGCTGCGTGCCGTGCTCGCGGTGCTGCTCGCCGGTTCGGTGTTCGTGCAGGCGGTGATCGCACCACTGTGGGCCGCCGACCTGGACGTGCTCCGCCCGGAGTTCGCGTACCTGCGCGCCCCGCTCATCGTGATCCCGTTCCTGGGCGTGGTGACGGTCCAGGTCGTCCTGGTCTGCGTTTGGCGGCTGGTGACGATGGTGCGGCGCGGGACCGTGTTCTCCTCCGCCGCCTTCCGGTACGTGCACATCATCATCGGCGCGATCGTGGCGGCCGCCCTCCTGGTGTTCGCGCTCGCGGTCGTCCTGGCGCCGGGCGACCCCGTCGCCCCGGGTGTGGTCCTGCTGATCTGCGGGGTCGCCCTGGCGGCCCTGGGGGTCGCGCTCATCGTGCTCGTGCTGCGGATGCTGCTCGCCCAGGCCATCGCGCGCGACGCCGAGGCCGCGCAGATGCAGGCCGAGCTGGAGGACGTGATCTGATGCCGATCGTCGTCGACATCGACGTGATGCTGGCCAGGCGGAAGATGTCCGTGGGCGAGCTCGCCGACCGCATCGGGATCACACCCGCCAACCTGGCGGTGCTCAAGAACGGCCGCGCCAAGGCGGTGCGCTTCACGACGCTCGCCGCGCTCTGCGAGGCGCTCGAGTGCCAGCCGGGAGATCTGCTGCGCTGGGAGGCCGCGGACACCGGGGACGCCGCAGGGGCCACCGGCGGGGTCACCGGGGGCACCGGTGGCCCCGGGAGCGCGGTGGACGCCGAGGGCGCCACGGACGCCGTGAACACCGTGAACACCGTGAACGCCGTGGAGAGGTGACGCCGTCGGCGGCGACGGCGGTGGAGGCGGTCATGGAGGCGGCGGTGGAGGCGGCGGTGGAGGCGGTCATGGCGGCGGGAAGGCCTGACTGCCCTCCCCGCGAAGGACCACCGTCCCTGTCTTGAAGGCCGGAAGCGGGGCAGATTGCAGATATGAGGCATTCCTCTCAGGTGAGTGAGTGGCGGACACCGCCGGCGGGTTCCGGCGCGGAGGTCCGGGAGACGGACACGGCGCTGGACGACGTCTTCGAGCAGGCGGCCCGGCGGCCGGACCACGCCGCGGCGAGCCGCCGGGTGGGGGGAGTCTGGACACCGCTCACCTGGCGGGAGCTCGCCGCGGAGGTCGTGGCACTGGCCCGGGGGCTGATCGCCGCGGGGGTCGGGCCCGGGGACCGGGTGGCGCTGATGTCGGCCACCCGGATGGAGTGGATGCTGTGCGACTTCGCCATCTGGGCGGCGGGTGCGGTGACCGTACCGATCTACGAGACCTCGTCGGCGGAGCAGGTGGAGTGGATCCTCGCCGACTCGGGCGCCGTGGCGGTGTTCGCCGGCGACGACAGGTGCGAGGCGGTGGCACGGCAGGCCGTGACGGCCTCCGTACGGCACGTCTGGCACCTGGACCGGCTCGGTGAGGTGACCGGCCCGGGTGAGACGGTCCCGGCCGCCGAGGTGGAGTCGCGCCGCCGGGCGCTGACCTCCGCCGACCTCGCCACGATCGTCTACACCTCGGGCACCACCGGACCGGCGAAGGGCTGCATGCTGACCCACGCGAACCTGGTCGCGGAGGTGCGGAACGTGACGCGGGTCCCGGGCGTCGGCGAGCTGGTCCTGCACGAGGAGTCGTCGGTCCTGCTCTTCCTGCCGCTGGCCCACATCTTCGCGCGCGCCGTCCAGCTGGCCGCCATGCACCGGGGCACGCTCGTCGGCTACAGCCCCAGCCTGAAGGACCTCGCCGCCGACCTGCGGGACTTCCGGCCCACGCTCCTGCTCATCGTGCCCCGGGTGCTGGAGAAGGCCTACAACACCGCGCTGCTCAAGGCGGAGGCCGAGGGCCACGGGAGGATCTTCGCGATGGCCGACGCCACGGCGGTCGCCTACAGCCAGGCACTCGACCGCGGCGGGCCGGGCCCGCTCCTGCGCCTGCGGCGGGCGGTGTTCGACCGCCTGGTCTACCGCAAGCTCCGCGCGGCCATGGGCGGCCGGGCCCGTCACGCGGTCAGCGGCGCCGCCCCCCTCGGCGTCCGCCTGGGACACTTCATGCGCGGCGCCGGGATCACCGTGGTGGAGGGCTGGGGGCTGACCGAGACCACGTCCGGGCACACGATCAACCTGCCCGCC
The DNA here is from genome assembly GCF_042650625.1 of Planomonospora corallina. Classification (NCBI taxonomy): domain Bacteria; kingdom Bacillati; phylum Actinomycetota; class Actinomycetes; order Streptosporangiales; family Streptosporangiaceae; genus Planomonospora; species Planomonospora corallina. Next base: position 85,294 of record NZ_JBHSBM010000042.1, on the reverse strand, counting down.
CGTCCGCGGATGGGCACCGTGGGCCCGCCGCTGCCGGGCTACGCCGTACGGGTGGCGCCCGACGGGGAGCTGCTGGTCAAGGGACCGAACGTGTTCCCGGGCTACTGGCGCAACCCGGAGGCCACCGCCGCGTCCTTCGATCCCGACGGCTGGATGCACACCGGCGACTTCGGGGAGGTGGACGGCGACGGGTCCGTGCGCGTCACCGGCCGGAAGAAGGAGATCATCGTCACCGCCTCCGGCAAGAACGTCTCCCCGGCCGTCATCGAGGACCAGCTGCGCGCCCACTGGCTCGTCGACCAGTGCGTCGTCGTGGGCGAGGGCCGGCCGTACGTGGGGGCTCTGATCACGGTGGACGCGGAGGTCTTCCCGCGCTGGAAGCAGGACCACGGCAAGCCGCCGGAGGCGGGCCTGTCCGAGCTGCGCGAGGACCCCGACCTGCTGCGCACGATCCAGGAGGCCGTGGACACGGCCAACCGGGCGGTGTCACGGGCCGAGTCGGTCAGGCGCTTCCGCCTCCTGGACGCCGCCTTCGCCGTCGGCCGGGAGCTCACCCCCACGCAGAAGGTCCGGCGCCACTACGTGCTGGACAGGTACGCCCACGAGGTGGAGGCGCTCTACGGCCCGGCCTGACCGTCCCGCCCCGCCCCCGAGGCCCCGGACCGCGCGCCTCGGCCCCCTCAGAGGTCGCTCAGCGTCCCCTGGTGGAAGTAGAGCCGCCAGCCCTGCCCGGTACGGCGCCAGATCGAGCTGCGCCGTGCCCGGCGGCCGCCGGGGTCGGTGACGTAGGTCAGATGGACGACCCCGGGGGCGAGGACCGTGGCCCGCATGCCGGTCGCGGTGATCGGCTCCACCGCCGGGTCCGGGTCTTGGGAGAGCGCGGTGAGCATCGATTCGCGGTCCCAGAGCCGCCCGGAGGCGCCGATCTCGGTGAACTCCGGGTCCAGGAGCTCGCCCGCGAGCGCCGCCGAGGAGCGGACCTCCGGGTCGAGGAGCCGGAGCTCTCCCGCGATCGCGGCCCGGACCGCGTCCTCGGATCCGTCCGTCATGTGATCGATCCTTCGGCGGCGCCCGGGCGGTCATTCACCGGTGCGCAGCCCCTTCAGGCGTTCGGCGCGGAAACGGATCTCCTCGAACCGCACGGTGCAGCCCTCCCCCGTGGGACTCTGCGCGAGGAAGCCGCACTCGAGGTCCCCGTCGAGCGCGAAGTACCTGACGAGGTGCCAGAAGCCGGTCCCCGGATCGGCGTGGAAGGCGAAGGCCGTACCGATGCGGGAGATCCGCAGCCGGACGTCGTCGCCCTCCACCGGGAAGGAGTTGCAGTCGTCGGACACCCCGCGGGTGACGACCGAGACGATCGTCGGCCTGCCCTGCGGAGAGAGCTCCAGGCAGAGCTTGGCCCAGCGGCCGGCGTCGCCGTACAGCAGCAGGACACCCGCGTCGTAGGTGGCCCGGGTGTCGAGCCGGACCCGCGCGCTGAGCATGAAGTCCCCGTCCAGCCGGCCGACGAGGGCGGGCGCGTCGGCGAAGCGGTCCGGGCCGCCGGGATCGGAGAACAGGTCGGTGCGGGCGCCCGCGCCGACGACGAGAGTGTCCTCACCCTCGACCTTCCAGCTCTCCGGACGGTTCAGCAGGCGCAGTGGAACGGGTACGGCGGGCAGATCGGCTGTCTCGTTCACGGGGACTTCCTCCCGGGGAGTACGGCAGGGCAGATTCCGATCATGACAAAGGAGAGGGGAGGCCGGTACCCCGTTCCCGCGGCGGGCGCCTCGGCGGAGTGATCCGCCGGAGAGATCCGGGCGAGAAAATTCTCCGATCCCGGTGTAACAAAGCGGCTCGCATGCGACTCTCATCCAGCGAACGGCACAGACCGAAAGGATCGGGACAATGAGCGACTTCGTGGCGAGCGACTACATCGACTACGACGGCGACGGCGACACCGACGCCCAGCTGATCGACTACGACGGCGACGGCCGGGCCGACGAGGAGCGCTACGACACCAACGGCGACGGCATCACCGACGTCGTCTACCTCGACCACGACGGCGACGGCTACGTCGACGAGACCCGCGTCGACCTCAACGCCGACGGCGTCGCCGACTACGTCGAGGGCGGCCCCTTCCAGGCCTGACCCCCGCCCGCCCGTCCGCACCGGGATTCCGCGACCGCGGATCCCGGTCGGCGCGTGGGTCACGACCGGCACGTGGGTCACGACCGGCACGTGGGTCACGACCGGCACGTGGGTCACGACCGGCACGTGGGTCACGGGCTGACGGCGAGGAAAAGGAAGCACGCGAGCAGGACCAGGTGCACCCCGCTCTGCAGCATGGTCGCCCGGCCGGGGACCACCGTCAGGGTCCCCACGACGACCGTCAGCCCCAGCAGCACCATGTGCGTGGCGTCCAGGCCGAGCACCAGCCTTCCGTCGAGCCAGAGCGAGGCGACGGCGATCGTCGGGATGGTGAGACCGATGCTGGCCATCGCCGAGCCCAGCGCGAGGTTGAGGCTGATCTGCACCCGGTCCCGGAGCGCGGCCCGCACCGCGGCGAGGGTCTCGGGGAGCAGCACCAGCAGCGCGATCACCACTCCCACCACCGAGTGGGGCAGCTCCGCGGCCGTGACCGCCGCCTCGATCGCCGGGGACTCGGTCTTCGCCAGCCCGACGACGGCGACGAGCGAGACCAGCAGCATGCCGAGGCTCAGCACGGCGCTCCGCGCCGACGGCGGAGCGGCGTGCTCGTCGACGACGTCCCCACCGACCGTGATCGGCAGGAAGTAGTCGCGGTGCCGGACGGTCTGCGTGATGACGAACATCCCGTACAGCGTGATCGAGGCCACCGCGGCGAACCCCAGCTGGGCCGGGGAGAACTCCGGTCCCGGCGTGCTCGTGGTGAAGGTCGGCAGCACCAGGCTCACCGTGGCGAGCGTCGCCACGGTGGCGAGCATGCCGCCGGCGCCCTCGGCGTTGAACATCGCGACCCTCCCGCCGATCGTCCTGGCCATCAGCGACAGGCCGACGATCCCGTTGCAGGTGATCATCACCGCGGCGAAGACCGTGTCCCGGGCCAAGGAGGCCGTCCCCGGGCCGCCGGAGACCATCAGGCTGACGATCAGCCCCACCTCGATCACCGTCACCGCCACCGCGAGGACGAGGGAGCCGAACGGCTCGCCGACCCGGTGCGCGACCACCTCCGCGTGGTGCACCGCCGCGAGCACGGCGCCCGCCAGGAACACCCCCAGGATCAGCGCCCCGGCGACCGAGAGTTCCCGCCCCCAGGCCAGGGCGAGTGCCACGATCGCGAGCACGGGGACGACCGAACTCCACGAGACGGCAGGAAGGCGGACCATGTGCCTCATCCTGCCCAGCCAGGCAGAGTCCATGACGGGCCGCTGACGGGCGCCGACCCGCGCATCCGGCACCGGTCCCCCGGGACCCGATCCCGTACGGCGGAGCCCGCCCCTGCGCGCGGGGCTCAGTCCTGCACGGGGCCCAGTCCTGCACGGGGCTCAGTCCTGCACGGCGAGACGCAGTCCGAAGCCGACCACGACGAGCCCCGTCAGCTGGTCCAGGCCGCGCCTGACCGCCGGCCGGCTCAGCCAGCCGCGCAGCAGGGCGGTGAACCCGACGAGCAGGAGACTCCACAGCAGCCCCTCGCACACGTGGACGCCCGCGAGCAGCAGCCCCATCACCGCGTGCGGCACACCCTCTGGCATGAACTGGGGGATCATCGCGACGTAGAAGACGCCCACCTTCGGGTTGAGGAGGTTGGTGACCACACCCCGCCGGAAACCGGAGAGGAACCCGCCCGCCGCGGGCCCGGCCGCCTCCTGCGCGGCCCCGGCCGCTCTACGGCTCTCCCAGAGCATGCGGGCGCCCATCCAGATCAGGTAGGCGGCGCCCGCCCAGCGCAGGACGTCGTAGGCGAGCCGGGAGGCGGCCAGGACGGCGGAGACGCCCGCCGCGGAGAGCACGCCCCAGGTGAGCGTCCCGGCCTGGATGCCGAGGACCACCCCCCAGGCGGAGCCCCGCCCGGCCAGCAGGGAGGTGCGCAGCACGAGCGCCGTGTCGACGCCGGGAGTGATCGTCAGGAAGCCCACGACGACGGCGAACGAGGCGAGCGCGGTGATGATGTCCACGGCCTTCATCGTAGGGACCGGCACCGGGACGCCCCACCGCCGTCTCGCCGCACCGTCCCTTCCCGGCGGCCCTGCCATCCGCCCCTTCCCGGCCGCCGGGACGAGACGGTCAGGACGAGGCGGTCATGACAGGGCTGCCGGGACGAGGCGGTCACGGCAGAACGGTCACGGCAGAACGGTCACGGCAGAACGGTCACGGCAGGGCTGCGGTGACCCGGTCGCGGAGCGGGACGTCGTGACCGGGAGTCGCGCACAGCGTCACGGCCAGGCCGTCCTCGGCGGACTCCGCCAGGATCTCCAGCAAGGTGGCGAACCGTCCGGGGGGGTCGGCGGCGAGCAGGTCCTCCGCGTGCTCCACGACCAGGGCGACGATCCCGTCCCGGGCCGTCACATCGCGCAGGCAGTCGGTGAGGGCGTCCCAGTTGCGGCCGAAGTGGGCGGGGAACCGCAGGGCCCGGGCCACCTCCTCGAAGAAGGCGGCCCGGGTCCGGCACGCGCGCCCGTCGACGACCGCCGGCGCCGGTCCGGTGGAGATCGTCAGCCAGTGCGGCAGCGGACGTGCGTCGGATGTCATGGAGGTCCTAGAGCCGGTAGAAGTCGGTGTAGTGGTTGGGCGAGAACCAGACCGCGCCCGTGCTGCGGTTGACGACGATCCGGTACGCGTCACGCGAGGCGCCCTTCGCCCGCGAGTACACGTCGTACTCGTGGTAGGTGGCCCCGCCGGGAAGCTGCCCCTCCCGGTTGTAGAAGCGTCCGCCGGCGAAGTTGTACCTGCCGTCCGGCCAGGAGTGCCAGGTGCGGGTGGTGGGGTAGCCCTTACCCGCCCAGATCGACGCGGCCGAGCGCGCGTCGGAGCAGCGGGAGATGGTGCAGGAGTTGTGGACCGAGGCCTCGGCGGGGACGACCCCGACCAGGGCGGTCAGGGACACGAGGGCGGCGAGCACGACGGCGAGCCGCGCCGGCCAGGACACTCTCTGGGCGTGCAGGGTGCGCAAGAGGACCTCCTTGCGGACGGAACCGGCGGAAGCGACGGAACCAAGGGAGACGGACATTCATTTGATCACCCTCCACTCCCGGCGATAAAGGCAAAGGTCGCCAAAGGCACAGTGAACTCTTCGCGGCACCGGGCCGACATCGGAGCGACCCGGCCGGCGTCAGCCTCATCCGACCCCGCACCCCGGCCTCTCCCCGCCCTGACCTCTCCCCACCCTGGCCTCTCCACCGGCCCCGCACCCCGACCCCTTCGCCGGCCCACCGCCTCCTCTCACCGGGATCTCCGGCCGCGCGAGACGCCCTGGAGTCCCGGTACGGCGTGCGGGGCGAACCTTTTCCGGCAATTCCCCCCACCGAGCCCGTGACCTTGGCAAAGTTATTTGAGATAAGTCGGTAAAAGACGCGCACCTGGCTTACAAGTGCGTCAAAATTTCCTTACCGGGTCTGTTCGCCCCTTGTGAAGCCGAGGTCCCGATGCGGAAGATGCTGCCGCGCATGAGCGCCGAATCCCTGCCCGAGCGCCTCGACGACCTTCCCGTGAACGCCAAGGACTTCCTCCAGCTCGTCACCGTGGACTTCGCCGGGACCTACAACGTCTACCTCGCGGCCAAGGACGAGCGCATCAAAATGACCCGGCTCTCCATGAGCCTGCTCTCCGCCCCCTTCGCCGCCGCCATAGCGCTGGCGAGCGCGAAGGTCGTCAGCCCGGCGCTGCTCACCTCCTGGAGCACCGTGCCGTGGTACCTGTTCGCGACCACCGCCGCGTTCGGCTTGCTGAGCGTGCTGCCGTTCCTGCGGCTGATCGAGGCGGTGAACGCGCACATGCGCACCGCGCGGGCGATCAACAACTTCCGGCTGCTCTACGTGGTCCAGCTCAAGGACCACTTCTCCGGCCTGGGCTGGTCGCCGAACCTGCCGGTGGACCCCCGCTACCCGGAGACCTACGCCCCGCTGGCCTGGCCGGGGATCAACGTGATGATGCTGGCCCTGGTCAACTCCACCTACATCGCGGTCGGCCTGCTCGGCATGGCCGGGGCCGATCCCACCACGACCCTGCTCCTGCTGGTCATCGCACTGCTCACCCTGGTCCACTACCTCGTCTACTACGTGCGCTCCAACGTCTCCCGCCAGCGCCGGCTCCCGCAGAACCCGTTCCATTTCCCCAACGTGGAGACCTGATGGCCGATCTCCTCCGACGATTCGCGACCTGTGGGGAGAGCTGGGTGTGGCTGATGCGCCACGTGCGGGACGAGGGCGGGCCCGCCGAGGACGACCGGGGACCGGTCATCGAGGCGCCGGCCGTACTGTTCGAGATCGACCGGATCGGCTGGGACGACCCGGTCCTGGCGGCGTACGGCGACGCTGGGAAGACCGCCCTGTACGCCAGCAAGTTCACCGAGGTCACGGTCGTTCCGCCGTTCAAGTACAGCTACGGCGGACGGCTCCGCCGGCTGCTCGGCACCGACCAGCTCTCCTGGGTCTCCGGCCTGCTGCGCGCCCGGCCGTACAGCAAGAGCGCCTGGATCTCGCTGACCGTGCCCGGCGAGCGGCCGGACGCCGTGCCCTGCCTGACCAGCCTGGCCTTCCGGCTGAGGGACGGGCGGCTGGTCATGACCGCGGCGTTCCGGTCGCAGAACGTGCTCACGTCCTACCTGAACTACGTACCCCTGCGTAGTATCCAGAGCGAGGTCGCCGACGACCTCGGGGTCGGATGTGGGTCAACGAGGGTCTTCATCGACGTTCCGCACATCTACGTCGCCGACGCGGCGACGGTCGAGGAGATCCTCCGGCGTTCGGAGCACGATGGGCTCGGCGAGGGCGAGGACAGCGGCGAGGGGTCACCAGGTCCTGCTGGTCGATCTGGACGGGACCGTGGTCGACTACGCCCGGACCGAGGACGGGGCGCTCCGTGAGGTGCACCGCCGCTTCTTCCGCGGCGCCCTGCCGGATCTCCCGGTGTTCCTGCGCGCCTTCCACACGGCCAACGAGCCCCTGTGGGCCGCCTACCGCGAGCGCCGGATCGAGCTGTCCGAGCTGCGCCTGGAGCGCTGGGCCCGGCTGGGCGCGGGTCCGGGGGTGGCCGCCGCGTTCGAGGAGGCCCTGGGTCGCAACACGGTGCTGTTCCCTGAGGCGCGCGGGGCCCTGCGGCGGCTTTCGCGGCGCTTCCGGCTGGCGCTGGTGACCGACGGCATCGCCCGCGTCCAGCGGGTCAAGCTCCGCCGCACGCGGATCGAGCGGTTCTTCGAGCACGTCGTGATCGCGCCCGAGGTGGGCCTGCGCAAGCCGGACGGCGCGCTGCTCCACCACGCCCTGGCGCTGCTGGAGGCCAAGCCCGACGACGCCCTGATGGTCGGCGACTCCCCGGTGAGCGACGGCGGGTGCGCGCGGGAGGCCGGGGTCGGCTTCTGCTGGGTGAACCGGACCGGCGTGCGGCCCGTGCCCGGCGTCCCCGTCCAGCGGATGGTCCCCCACCTGGGACTTCTCTGAGCCTCCTCTGGACTTCCGGCCACCTCTGAGCCTCGCGGGAGCGTCCCCGGCACGCTCCGCCGGAGCCGCCGGTGCGGCGGCGGCGGCGCAGGTCCGCCCCCGGACCCACCGTGGCCCCCGAGCCCCACCACGGACCCCGGACACGGTACGGACCCACCGCGGACCCCGGACACGGCACGGTGGATGCTGTGGCATCGTCGCAGGGGTGTTCCCGCCCGGATGAGAGGTGTCCGACGTTGACCTACGAGCTGGATCTCGCCGTCCGCACCGCCGTTGCCGCGGGCCGGTTGATCACCGAGTACTCGGCCGAGGGCAGGGCGCTGGCCGACTACCGGGGCGGGTTCGAGCCGGTCACCGTGGCGGACCTCGCCTCCGACGGCCTGATCCGCGACTCCCTGCCCGGACGGGTCCTGTCCGAGGGGGACGTCTCCCCTCTTCCCGGCCCCGGCGGCCTCAGTGACCTCGGCGACCTCGACGACCTCGACGGGCCGCTCTGGATCGTGGACCCGATCGGCGGTGCCGCCGACTTCTCCCGCGGCCACCGCCACGTGACCGTCTCCATCGCCTACGCCGTCGACGGGCAGGTGCGCGCCGGGGTCGTGCACGCGCCGTTCCTGGACGAGACCTTCACCGCCGTCCGGGGGCGCGGGGCGTTCCTGAACGGCAGGCCGATCCGGGCCGGCGAGCCGGAGGGTCTGGGACGGTCGGTCGTCGGCGCGGTTCTCCCGTCCCGCGGCCCGGGCAGGGAGCCGCTCGGCCTCCCGCCCGGTGGGCCCGGCACGGAGCCCGCGGGCCCGTCCGGCAGGTCCGGCGCGGAGCCCGGAGCAGGTCTGTCCCCCGGCGCCTCCAACGCGCGGCCCGTGGCTGACCCGTCCCCCGGCGGGTCCGGTGTGGAGGCGGTGGTGGAGCGGGTACGGCGACTGCTCACCCGTTGCGAGGGCGTCCGCAGCTCCGGCGCGCCCTCGCTGGACGTCTGCTGGACGGCCTGCGGGCGCCTGGACGCCTGCACCGGCACGCTCCGCCCCTGGGAGGTGGCCGCCGCCGGGCTGGTCGCCACCGAGGCCGGGGCCCGGCGCGGCAACCTCGCCCCGGGCCCGCTCCCGCCGGACCTGGACGGCGAGGGCCTCGTCGTGGCCGCCCCGGCCGTCTACGGCGAATTGATGACCTTGCTGTCCGATTAGTGCAATACCTACCGGTATGGTCGGCGCGTGAGTGGAACGAACATCTATCGCGCCGTGCTGGTCGTCGCGGGACTGGCGGGACTGGTCTGCACCTGGATCTCCGGCAACGAGCCGCTGATCTACTTCACGGTGCAGAGCAACATCATGCTGACGGCCTACTACGCCTGGCAGCTCTCCGGCCGGGGTGCGCCGTCGGCCTCCCTCAAGGGCGCGGTGACCCTGTTCATCTCGATCACGGGCCTGGTCTACCACTTCATGCTGGCCCACGGCGCCAGCCCGCTGGGGCTGCTCCCCGACGGCCGGGGCGACGACGTCAGCCAGATGGGCAGCCTGCTGCTGCACTACGTGACGCCGGCCATGGCCTTCGCCGACTGGCTGCTCTTCGACCGCGCCCTGCGCCCCGGCTGGGCCGGGCCGCTGCTCTGGCTGGCCTACCCGCTCGCCTACCTCGTCTTCGCGCTGACCCGCGGCGCCCTGCTCGAGCCGGGCGCCGAGCGCCGCTACCCCTACCCGTTCCTCGACGTGGACCGGCTCGGCTACGACGGGGTCGCGCTCCAGGCGGTCGTCCTCACCGCCGCCTTCGCCGTCCTCGGCTACGCCGTCGTCGCCCTGCACCGCCTGGTCTCCCGTACGGCGCGGCCCCGGCTCACGCCGGAGGCCGGGACCGCGGGCTGACCGGCCCCGCGCACGGCGCGGCCCCGGTCCCGCACGGGAGACCGGGGCCGCGGAACGACCGGCCGCTCAGTTGAAGCGGCGCAGGCGGAGACTGTTGCTGACCACGAAGACCGAGGAGAACGCCATCGCGGCGCCGGCGATCATCGGGGTGAGCAGGCCCAGCGCGGCCAGCGGCAGGGCGGCCACGTTGTAGGCGAAGGCCCAGAACAGGTTGCCCCTGATGGTGGCCAGCGTCCGGCGCGACAGGCGGATCGCGTCGGCGGCCACCCGCAGGTCACCGCGGACCAGCGTCAGGTCGGAGGCCTCGATCGCGACGTCGGTGCCGGTGCCCATCGCCATGCCGAGGTCGGCCTGGGCCAGCGCGGCGGCGTCGTTGACGCCGTCGCCGACCATGGCGACCGTACGGCCCTCGGCCTGCAGCCGCTTGACCACGTCCACCTTGTCGGCGGGCAGCACATCGGCGATGACCTCGTCGATGCCGACCTCCGCGGCGACCTGGCGGGCCACCGTCTCGTGGTCGCCGGTGAGCAGGACCGGGCGCAGCCCGAGCCGGCGCAGCTCGGCGATCGCCTCGGCCGAGGTGGGCTTGACCACGTCGGCCACGGTGAGGACCGCGCGGGCCTCGCCGTCCCAGCCGACCGCGACGGCGGTCTCGCCCCGGGCCTGCGCCTCGGTCATCGCCCGCTCCAGCTCGGCGGGCAGGTGCTGCGACCACTCGGCCAGCAGCTGCGGGCGGCCGACGAGCACGGCGTGGCCGTCCACGATCCCCTGCACACCCAGGCCCTCGACGTTGGCGAAGTCCTCGACCTTCGCGGTGGAGGAGGCGGCGCGGGCGATCGCCTGGGCGATCGGGTGCTCGGAGGCCGACTCCAGGGCCCCGGCGAGCCGCAGGACCTCCTCGCGGCCGGTGCCGCCGGCGGTGACGACGTCCTTGAGGGTCATCTTGCCCGAGGTCACGGTGCCGGTCTTGTCCAGCACGATCGTGTCCACCCGGCGGGTCGACTCCAGCACCTCCGGCCCCTTGATCAGGATGCCGAGCTGGGCGCCGCGGCCGGTTCCGACCATCAGCGCGGTCGGCGTGGCCAGGCCCAGCGCGCAGGGGCAGGCGATGATGAGCACCGCGACCGCGGCGGTGAAGGCGGCGGCCGTGCCGTTGCCGGTGCCGAGCCAGAAGCCGAGGGTGGCGAGGGCGAGGGCGATCACGATCGGCACGAACACCCCGGAGATGCGGTCGGCCAGCCGCTGCACGGCGGCCTTGCCGTTCTGCGCCTCCTCCACCAGGCGGGCCATCTGGGCGAGCTGGGTGTCGGAGCCGACCCGGGTGGCCCGGACCACGAGCCGCCCGCCGGCGTTCACGGTCGCGCCGACCACGGCGTCGCCGGGGCGGACCTCCACCGGGACCGACTCGCCGGTCAGCATCGAGGCGTCCACCGCCGAGGAGCCCTCCTCGACCACGCCGTCGGTGGCGATCTTCTCGCCGGGCCGGACCAGGAACAGGTCGCCGGCCGTGAGCTTCTCGACCGGGACGGTCTTCCCGGAGGCGAGCGTGACCTCCTTGGCGCCCATCGAGAGCAGCGCGCGGAGCGCGGCGCCGGCCCGCCGCTTGGAGCGGGCCTCGAAGTAGCGGCCGGCCAGGATGAAGGCGGTCACCCCGGCGGCGGCCTCGAGGTAGATGTTGCCCGAGCCGTCGCCCCGGGTCAGGGCGAACTCGAAGCCGTGCCGCATGCCCGGCATGCCGGCCGTACCGAAGAACAGTGCCCACAGCGACCAGCCGAAGGCGGCGACGGTGCCGAGCGAGACCAGGGTGTCCATGGTGGCCGTGCCGTGGCGCAGGTTGGTCCAGGCCGCCCTGTGGAACGGCCAGCCTCCGTAGACCACGACGGGCCCGGCCAGGGCGAGCGAGAGCCACTGCCAGTTGTCGAACTGCAGCGCCGGGATCATCGCCATCGCGATGACCGGGACGGAGAGCACGAGCGAGGTGACCAGCCGCTGGCGGAGCGGGGCGAGCTCGTCGCGCTCGGCCGCCTCCGGCGCCGCCTCCGCCTCGGGGGCGGGGGGAAGCTCGGCGGTGTAGCCGGCCTTCTCCACCTCGGCGACCAGGTCCTCGGGGCTGACGCCGTCGGAGTAGACGACCTTGGCCTTCTCGGTGGCGTAGTTGACCGTGGCGGTCACGCCGTCGAGCTTGTTCAGCTTGCGCTCGATCCGGTTGGCGCACGACGCGCACGTCATGCCGCCGATGGCCAGCTCGATCTCGCCGCCGCCCGCGGGCGGCCTGGTGGTGGTCACGGACATGACCTCTCCTGTCACTCGTCACTCAATCGTGCGCGGCGCGCGGCCGCGAGTGGTAATCGGGGGTCCCCGTCTCCTCCGGGGGCGGGTACGGTCGCCCGCCCGGCCGGGGGAGGACGGGGCGGCCGCGCTCAGTGGCAGCCGCCGGAGCCGCAGCAGGAGTCCGCCTGCCCGTCCGCGATCCCGCCCGCCGGCAGGAGGTCGATGACCGGGAGCCCGGTGGCGGGGGCCGTGGGGGCTTCCGCGGCCGGGGCGCCGGCGCGTCCGGTGAGCTCGTAACCCGCCTCGTCCACGGCGGCGCCGACGGCGGCGTCATCCAGCGGGCCCTGGCTGGTCACGGTGACCAGCTTGGCCGCCAGGTCGACGTCCACGCCGGTCACGCCGGGCACCCGGCCCACCTCGGCGGTCACCGAGCTGACGCAGTGGCCGCAGGTCATGCCCTCGACGCGGTAGGTGGTCACGGTGGTCACGGTGGTCACGGTGGTCGCGGTGGTCGCGGTGGTCATGGTGTTCTCTTCCTCTCGAGTGGTCTCATCGGTCGTTCCGTGAGCGGTCTTATGACACGAGTGGTCTTATGGCGTGAGCGGCCCTGTGACGCGGGCCGCCCCGCGGCCGGCGCCGCGGCGGCGCTCCCGGCGGTGCTCCGCGCGGGTGGCCGTCAGGACCGGACCAGGCGGGCGATGGCGTCGCCGGCCTCGCGGAGCTTGCTCTCAGCCTCGTCGCCGCCCCGGGTGACGGCCTCGGCGACGCAGGTCCGCATGTGCTCGTCGAGCAGGTCCAGGCTGAACGCCTGCAGTGCCCGGGTGACGGCGGAGACCTGCGTCAGGATGTCGATGCAGTATCTGTCCTCGTCGACCATGCGCTGCAGGCCGCGCACCTGGCCCTCGATCTTGCGGAGGCGGCGCAGGCGGTCGTCCTTGCGATGGGTGTGTCCGGTCATGTCGTTCCCTCCCATCCCTGCCAACACCTTACCCCCCCAGGGTATTCCGGTCAGTGATCGTGCCCGTCGCCGGCGTGTCCGTCGTCTCCGGACGCGGGCTTCGCCTTCCCCGTCCCCTCCCCGGCGGGCGGCTCCTGCGGCCCTTCCTTCGCCCCCTCCTCCGGCTCCGACGCCGGCCCGGCCGGCGCGTCCGCGGTGGCCGCGGTGAACTCGGCGGTCCGCACGGTGCCGCCGTGCTTGAAGTCCAGGAACAGCCGGTAGGCCCCCGGGCTGGGCACCTCCGCGTGGAAGGTGATGCCGGGCCCGGCCGCGGTCTTCCCGTCGCCGGGCTCGCCGCCGGGATGGACGTGCAGGTAGGCCAGGTCGCCGTCGCGGAGCGCGACGAGGTGGCCGTAGGCGCCGAGGTAGGGCTCCAGGTCGGTGACGGGCTCTCCGTCCCTGCTCACCGAGAGCGTGAGCCCGCTCGACCGCCCGGCGACCAGGTCGCCGGCGAGTGTGACCGTGTAGCCGTCCACGGTGGCGGTGCGCGCGGTCTCCCCGAGAGTCTCCGGCCGGTAGTCGCCGGGGGCCGACAGGTCCATGCCGAGCGTCATGCCCGCCTTCCCCCCGGGGGCGAAGTCGGCGAACGCGCGGTACTCCCCCGGCTCGGGCAGGGTCAGCGGCACCGACCAGGTGCCGTCGGCCGCCATCTCCGGGTGGAGGTGCTGGAAACCGGTCAGGTCGCGGCGGACCACGATGAAGTGCAGCTCCTTCTCGTGCTGCGGGGTGAACCGGGTCACCGGCCGGCCGTCGGGGCCGGTCACCGAGAAGCGGAAGTCCGCCTCCTCTCCCGGCTCCACGACGTCGGTCCGCGGCGTCAGCGTGTATCCGCCCGCCGACACCTGGAGCCCGCCCGGCACCCCTGCGGCCCCGCCGGACGCCGCCGGGGCGGCGGGGGCGGCGGCATGGTCCGTGCCGTGGGAGGCCCCGGCCGTGGTGCGGGAGGCCTCGGCCGCGGTGTCCCCGATCGGCCCGACGGCCCTGCCGACGCCCAGGGCCCCGCCGAACACCGCCGCCAACCCGAGCACGTACGCGCCCACCTTGGTTGCGCCGTTCATCTCCGCCTCCTTCGTTCATACCCCTATAGGGTATCTCGACATCCCCAACATGCCACACCCGGACAGGATTCCGCAACCCCGGGGGGGTATGTCTCGGAGGAGGGCGGACCGCCTCGGCACACGGACGGCGCCGGCGGACCCGGGACCGGCTCCTCGGCGAGGGCCGGTCCTCCGGCGGCGGAGGCGTCCCTCACCTCGCAGATCCCGCCGCCGGCGGGCCTGTCAGGCGGGGAGCCTCCTGACCCGCTCGGAGGCCGGGTCGTAGAGGGGTTCCGCCGCCACGACGGCGTCCACCCAGACGCCGGTGACGCCGATCCGGACGCGGGTGCCGGGGGCGGTGCCGGCCGGGAGATAGGCGTAGGCGATCGAGCGGTCCACGCGGTGGCCGTACCCGCCGCTCGTCACGCGGGAGGCGGGCGCGCCGTCCAGCCGGACCGGCTCGCCGCCCAGGCAGACCTCGGCGGGGTCGTCGAGGACCAGGCAGCACAGCCGCCGGGCGGGCTCGGCGAGCGCGGCCCGGCCGAGGAAGTCCTTGTCCCGGGCCACCGCGAAGCCCAGGCCCGCCTCCAGCGGGGTGGTCTCCGGGGTGATGTCCAGGCCCCAGACCCGGTAGCCCTTCTCCAGCCGCATCGAGTCGATCGCCCGGTAGCCGGCCGGGCGCATGCCGTACGGCGCGCCGGCCTCCATGAGCACGTCCCAGAGCGTGAGCCCGTACTCCGACGGGCAGTACAGCTCCCAGCCGAACTCGCCGACGAACGTCACCCGCTGGGCGAGCACCGGGACGTTCCCGACGCTGATCTCCCGCGCCCGCATGTACCCGAAGGACAGGTCGTCGGGGGAGAGCGAGCCGAGGACGTCGAGGGCGCGCGGGCCCCACAGGCAGTAGCAGGCGTGGGCGGAGGTGACGTCCCGCGCCTCCAGCCCGTGCCCGCGCAGCAGCGCGGCGTCGTGCACGCCGAACGCGGTCCCGGTGACCAGGCGGAAGCGGTCGGCGGCCAGCCGGGTGACGGTCAGGTCGGCCTCGACGCCGCCGCGGGCGTTCAGCAGCTGGGTGTAGACGACCGAGCCGACGGGCCGGTCCAGCTGCGCGGCGCAGGCCCGCTGGAGCCGCTCCAGCGCGTCCGGCCCGCACACCTCCAGCTTGGCGAAGGAGGTCTGGTCGAACAGCCCCGCCGCGTCCCGGGTGGCCAGGCACTCGGCGCGCACGGCGGGAGACCAGACCCGTCCCGCCCACCCCCGGGGCCTGTGCTCCCCCGCCGCGCCCGGCGCGGCGTTCGAGGCGAACCAGTCGACCCGCTCCCAGCCGGCCTTCTCCCCGAAGACGGCGCCCAGCTCCGCGTGCCGCGCCCAGGCGGGGGAACGGCGCAGCGGCCGGGCGGCGGTGCGCTCCTCACCCGGGTAGACGATGTCGTAGTACTTCGAGTAGGAGTCCAGCGCCCTGGCCCGGGCCCAGGAGGCGGAGCGGGCGTGGCCGCCGAAGCGGCGCAGGTCCATGCCGAACAGGTCGTACTCCGGCGCGCCGTCCACGATCCACTCGGCCATGACCTTGCCCACGCCGCCCGCCGCGGCCAGCCCGTGCACGCAGAACCCGGCCGCCGCCCACAGGCCCCGCACCGCGGTCGGGCCGAGCAGGAACTCCCCGTCCGGGGTGAACGCCTCCGGCCCGTGCACCACCCGCACGATCCCCGTACGGCCCAGCGCCGGGACCCGCCGCACCGCCGAGTCCCACGACTCCTGGAACTTCGGCATGTCGGCGGGGAAGAGCGTGCGAGGCTCGTCCAGCGGGGCGGGTGTGTCCCAGACCTCGGGGCTCCTGACGTAGCCGCCGACGAGGATGCCCCCGCCCTCCTCGCGGAAGTACACGATGTTGTCCGGGTCCCGCACCGTGGGAACGGACGGCGAGACTCCGAAGGGCTCGGTGACGACGTACTGGTGCTTGATCGGAACGACCGGGATGTCCACCCCCGCCAGCCGCCCGAGCGACCCGCTGGCCGCCCCGGCGGCGATGACGACCGTCTCGGCCCGGACGGTCCACTCCTCCTCCGGGGCCGGTGCGCCCTCCGGGGCCCGGAGGCCCCGCGGGTCCTCCGGAGGCCACGGCCCTCGCCGGCCCGCCGCCGGACCGGCCCCCGCCCCGGCGCCGTCCCGGGCGGCCAGCCGCACGCCGGTGACCGCGCCCCCGGCGACGTCGAACCCGGTCACCCGGGTCCCGGTGAGGATCCGCACGCCCAGCTTCTCCGCCCCGGCCGCCAGGGCCCGGGCCAGCAGCGCCGGGTCGAGCCGGCCGTCGCCCGGCAGCCAGAGCGCGGCCCGCACGTCCGCCGTCTCCAGCAGCGGCAGCATCTCCCCCGCCCGCGCGCCGGAGACCACCTCCACGTCGAGCCCGTAGGTCTCGGCGGCCCCCGCCAGGCGCAGCGACTCCTCCACCCGCTCGGGCGTGGTCGCCAGCCGGAGCCCGCCCACCCCGCGCCAGCCGGGGTCCAGGCCGGTGAGCCCGGCCAGCTCGGGATAGAGGCCCGCCGAATACATGATCATCTTTGTCTGGGTGACGGTGGAGCGGAGCTGGCCCACGAACCCGGCCGAGTGCCAGGTGGTCCCCTCGGTGAGCTCGTGCCGCTCCACCAGGAGCACCTCGCTCCAGCCGAGCCTCGCCAGGTGGTAGGCGACGCTGCAGCCGGCCACGCCGCCGCCGATCACGACGGCCCGCGCGGAGCCGGGAAGTCTCACGTCCGGTCCCCCCTGTGACGTTCTCTGTGACGTTCTCTGCGACGGCCTCTGTGGCGGCCTCTGCGACGGCCTCTGTAACGACTCGTCCGCAGAATCGGATCAATGGTCTGAAGGTAGGCCAAAGGAGTGCGGCATGCCAGACGCTCTCTCGCACATCCTGACGCTTGTCCGCGACTGGGCCGGACAACCCGTCACCGAGACGCCCCTCAAAGGCGGCCTCAGCCACCGGGTCTCCCGGCTGGAGGCCGCCGACGGGCGTCGCTGGCTGCTGCGGGTCCTCGACCCGCGCGTCTCGGCCGCCGGTCTCGGCATCCCCCTGGAGCAGGAGATCACCAACACCCTGCGGGCCGCCGAGGCGGGGGTCGGCCCGCGGGTCCTGCACCGCATGCCCGGCGCCCTGCTGCTGGAGTACCTCGACGGCGTCACGCTGGACGCGCAGGCGGTTCGGGAGTCGCCGGAGCCGATCGCGGCGGCCTGCCGTCGCCTGCACGCGGGGCCCCGGTTCGCGAACGACTTCTCCGTCTTCCGGAAGCTGGAGGAGTTCCTCGCCCTCTGCCGGGAGCACGGCCTGCGCGTCCCCGGCGGCTACGAGGACGTGCTCCCGGCG
>NZ_JBHSBM010000042.1:0-68142 GCF_042650625.1 Planomonospora corallina | reverse complement strand
CCGGCGAGATCGAGCGCGCCCTCGCCG
The DNA here is from genome assembly GCF_042650625.1 of Planomonospora corallina. Lineage (NCBI taxonomy): Bacteria > Bacillati > Actinomycetota > Actinomycetes > Streptosporangiales > Streptosporangiaceae > Planomonospora > Planomonospora corallina. The sequence goes on along the minus strand of NZ_JBHSBM010000042.1, from coordinate 68,115 downwards.
CGCACCCGCCGCCCTCCGTGCCCTGCCACAACGACCTGCTCCCGGCGAACCTCATCCGCTGCGGGGACCGGGTGCGGATCGTCGACTACCAGCTCTCCGGGAACGGCGACCCCGCCTTCGAGCTGGGCGACGTCGCCGCCGAGGCGGAGTACGACCCGGGCCTCACCGCCCGGCTGGCCCGCGCCTACTACGGCGAGGACGACCCTCGGCTGGCCGCCCGGGTCCGGCTCAACCTGATCATGTCGAACGTCACCTGGACCCTCTGGTTCTCCGTCCACCACGGCCTGCTGCGCGAGCAGGCCGCCGCCGCGGACTTCGACTACGAGACCGAGGCCGCGGGGAAGTTCGCGCGGGCCGTACGGGACCTCGGCGACCCGGGGTTCGCACGGCTGATCGACGACGTCCGGGGCGTGCGCCCCGGCCCCACCACCCCCCGCATCACGCAAGGAGGCCCGTATGACCGAACCGGCCCCGGTGGACGAGGACGCGAAACGCCTCGCTGAACTCGGCTACAAGCAGGAGCTGGCCAGAACCTGGAGCGGCTTCTCCAACTTCGCGATCTCCTTCTCGATCATCTCGATCCTGGCCGGCTGCTTCACCACCTTCGGCCAGGCGTGGAACAACGGCGGCCCGGTCGCCATCTCCTGGGGCTGGCCGCTCATCTCGGTCTTCATCCTGATCATCGGCCTGTGCATGTCCGAGCTGGTCTCGGCCTACCCGACCGCCGGCGGCATCTACTGGTGGGCCGCGAAGATGGGCCGGCCGGTGCACGGCTGGTTCACCGGCTGGTTCAACCTCATCGGCCTGATCGCGGTCACCGCCTCGGTCGACTACGGCTGCGCGACGTTCATGAACATCACGATCAACCGGTTCGCGCCGGGGTTCGAGATCTCGCTCGGCAACACGTTCATCCTGTTCGCGGTCGTCCTGGTGCTGCACGCGCTGATCAACATCTACAGCCACCGGCTGATCTCGCTGCTGCAGAACGTCTCGGTGTGGTGGCACGTGTTCGGCGCGGCCGCCGTGGTGGCCATCCTGGTCTTCGGCCCGGACTCGCACCAGTCGCTCTCGTTCGTCTTCACCGAGACGATCAACAACTCCGGCTTCTCCGACTCGTCCTACTGGTTCTACGTGCTGCCGCTCGGCTTCCTGCTCACCCAGTACACGATCACCGGCTTCGACGCGTGCGCGCACGTGTCGGAGGAGACCCGGGGCGCGTCCACGGCCGCCGCCCGCGGCCTGTGGCAGTCGATCTTCTACTCGGCGATCGGCGGCTGGATCGTGCTGCTGGCCTTCCTGTTCGCGGCCACCGACGTGGAGGCGGTCAACGAGGCGAGCGGCTTCGTGGGCGCCATCTTCGAGAGCGCGCTGCCCGGCAACCTCGCCACCGCGATCTTCACGATCTCCACCGTCGGCCAGTTCTTCTGCGGGATGAGCTGCGTGACCTCGATGTCCCGGATGACCTACGCCTTCGCCCGGGACGGCGCCATCCCGGGCTGGCGGCTCTGGTCGAAGGTCGACGCCAACCGGACCCCGGTCAACGCGATCGTCCTGGGCTGCGCGGTGGCGCTGCTGCTCACCCTGCCCGCGCTCTACGAGGCTCCGGGCGGGGCCCCGCTGGCGTTCTACGCGGTCGTCTCGGTCGCGGTCATCGGCCTGTACCTGGCGTTCCTGATCCCGATCTGGCTCCGGCTCCGGATGGGCGACCGCTTCGAGCCCGGCCCGTGGACGCTGGGCGCCAAGTACAAGGTGATGTGCTGGATCGCGATCATCGAGATCGCCGTGGTCTCGGTCTACTTCGTCATGCCCCTGGTCCCTCAGGCGGTGCCGTTCGGCGAGGACTTCACCTGGACCGCGGTGAACTACGCGCCGATCGTGCTGGGCGTGATGGTGCTGGGCGTGGGCCTGTGGTGGGCGCTGTCGGCCCGGCACTGGTTCACCGGGCCGCGCCGTACAGTCGACGGCTCACCCGGCTCACCCGGCTCACCCGGCGCGCCCGAGGTCTCCGGCGAGTCGGAGCCCGTCGGCTGACGGTCCGCCCGGCCGGCCCGGCACCGGTTGACCGGGCCGGACGGACGGACCGGGCGGGCCGGGCGGGCCGTACGGGTCGGGCGGGCCCGCGGGGACGCCCCGCCGTCCCCGGTCATCCCCGCGGGGCGGTCAGCTCGGGGCGCCGCGCCAGCAGGACGCCGAGAGCGGCGTACCCGACGAGCAGGTGGCCGCCGCCGACCCAGCGCGAGACGCCGTCACCGAAGATCGCCAGGACCGGGAGGGTCACCACGACCCAGCTCTCGGCCAGCAGCGGCCACCAGCGCAGCGGCCCGCGCCACCGCCCCGCCACCGCGATCTTCACGGCGATCACGAACATGCCGAGCATGGACAGCGGCCAGAACACGTCCAGCACGGCCAGCCACGCGTCGTCCTGGTAGGCCTCGGGCAGCGCCCCGTGCAGCAGGGACCAGACGGAGGCGGGCGCCAGCAGCACCGCCTCGGCCTTCAGCATGCCCCTGGAGACCCGCGTGGCGCCGGTCGCCATGGTCCTCATCTGCACGGCGAGCAGGGCGAACAGGCCGAGCTGGAAGACCAGCCCGGTCAGGTCGCCGACGCGTCCGGCGAACCCGCCGGACGTGGTGCCGTACAGGAAGATGCTCGCCGCCCAGACGGCCGCGCCGCCGGTGAGGGCGAGGCCGAGGCGGCGTACGGTGCCGGGCGCGATGGGCGGCGTTCCGGAGGACGGGACGGCGGGCACGTCGGTGCGCGCTCGGGCCGGGGATGTGCTGATGCGGGCGTCCATGGGGACCGGTTCCTCTCTCGGGGACCTGCTCGGGGCGCCGGGTGCGCCGCCGTGGGACCAGGTTCGGCGCGGCGCGCCCCGGGCCGGCAGAGTCCCGCGCCCCGATGTCCCGGGACGCCCTCCGGGACCGCGGCCGGGACAGGAGTCCCGGGACATAAGTCCACAAATCGGATGTAATGCATGCCGTGACGAGAACGGAAAGCAGCCGGGCGGCCACCACCGCGGCCCTCGCCTCGGTCGTGGCCGCGACCCTGATGACGGCGGTGACCGTGGCCCTGGACGTGCGGAGCGCGCACGTGCGGATCCCGGCCGCCGCCCAGCTGGAGCCCGGCTGGCCGACGGCCCTGACCGGCCTGGCGCAGCTCGTGCCGGGCGCCCTGCTGCTGCGCCGGCTGCCCCGCCACCCCGTCGCCTGGGTGCTGACCGGGTTCGGGCTGCTCTGGATACTCGACGCCCTCGCCGCGAGCTGGGCGGTGCACGGCGTCTACGTCTCACCCGGCGCGCCGGGGACCTCGGCGGCCTACTGGTTCTACGCGCGGTTCGGGGCATCGCTGCTGCTCTCGCTCCCGCTGCTCATCCTGCTCTTCCCCGACGGGCGGCTGCCCGCCTCCCGCCCGTGGCGGGCGCTGTCGGCGGTGAGCCTCGCGCTGACCGGGCTGCTGACGCTGCTGCTGGTGACGGTCCCGGCGCAGGCGCTGGTGCGCTTCCACACGACCCCGCTGCCGCCGGAGATCGCCCGGCTGGACCTCGACCCCTTCGTCGTCGCGCTGCCGTACACGTTCTGGGAGGCGGCGCTCCGGATCGCCTACGTCGGCGCCCTGGTGAGCCTGGTGGTGCCGTTCGCGGTGACGGTGCGCCGCTACCGGGCGGCGGGCCGGGAGCGGCGGGCCCAGATCCGCTGGCTGATGTGGGCGGCGCTGGTGGACATGCTCGTGCTGCTGCTCCCGCTCCGGGTGCCGCCGCAGCTCCCGGCGCTGCTGTTCGGGCTGTCCGTCGCCATCACCTCCGCCGCCGTCCTCGTCGCGGTCACCAAGTACCGGCTCTACGACGTGGACCGGCTGCTGTCGGCCACCGTGACCTACGCCCTCCTGGCGGGCCTGGTCGTGCTGGCCGACGTCGCGGTGTTCACCGCCGCCGGGCGCGTGCTCGGCGAACGGGACTCCGCGCTGGCCGCGATCGCCATCGTCGCGGTGGTCTACGCGCCGCTGCGCACCCGGCTGGCGCGGGCGGTGCGGCGGCTGGTGCGCGGGACCCGGGACGATCCGTACGCGGCGGTCTCGACCCTGGCGGAGCGGCTGGAGCTGGCCACCGACCCCGGCGGGCAGCTTCTCGCGGTGGCCGCGACGCTGACCGAGGCGTTCCGGCTGTCCTACCTCAGGGTCGAGATCGAGGGGGCGGGCGGGAGCCGCTCCGTGGTGGAGCACGGCTCACCGCGCGGCGAGCCGGTGGCGCTGCCGGTGGCCTACCGGGGCGAGGTGGTGGGCCGGCTGCTGCTGTGCCGTACCGACCTGACGGAACGCGACCAGCGGCTCCTCGGCGACCTCGTACGGCAGGCCGCGGCGGCGGCGCGCGCCAGTGAGCTCAGCACCGACCTGCAGCGCATCCGCGCCCGGCTCGTCCTCGCCCGGGAGGAGGAACGGCGCAGGCTCCGCCGTGACCTGCACGACGGCCTCGGCCCCAGCCTCGGCGCGGTGGCGCTGCGCATCGAGGCCGCCAGGAACCTGGCCGCGACCGCGCCCGAGCGGGCCGACGCGATCCTCGCGGAGACGGCCGCGGAGGTCGGCGGCGTGCTGGCCGACGTGCGCAGGCTCGTGCACGACCTGCGCCCGCCCGCTCTGGACGAGCTGGGCCTGCTGCGCGCGATCGAGCAGCAGGCGGAGCGTTTCCGCTCCCCCGGGCTGGACGTCGTGGTCGGCGGCGAGGGGCCGCTGGAGACGCTGCCCGCGGCGGTGGAGGTCGCGGCCTACCGTATCGTGGCGGAGGCGCTGGCCAACGTGGCCAGGCACGCGGGCGCCGCGCGGTGCGAGATCACGCTCGCCGTGCGGGACGGGAGCCTGCGCGTGACGGTGCGCGACGACGGCTCGGGCATCGGGCCCGAGGTGGCCGCCGGGGTCGGCATGCTCTCGCTGCGCGAGCGCGCGGCCGAGCTGGGCGGCGACTGCGGGGTCAGCTGCCCCGCGGAGGGCGGGACGCTGGTGGAGGCGCGGCTCCCGGCCGGGCAGGCGATGGAGGTGGCGGATGTCTGACGGGACGATCCGGGTGCTGCTGGCCGACGACCATCCGGTGTACCGGGACGGCCTCGCGCTGCTGCTCGGCTCGGTCCCCGGCATCGAGGTGGCGGCCACCGCCGCCGACGGGCTCGAGGCCGTGGCGCGGGCCGCCGAGACGGACCCGGACGTCGTGGTGATGGACGTGAGCATGCCGGTCCTGGACGGCATCGAGGCCACTCGCCGGATCGCCGCCGCGAGCCCGCGCGTCGGGATCGTGATGCTGACGATGTCGGAGGAGGACGCCACGCTGTTCGCCGCGATGCGCGCGGGCGCCCGGGGCTATCTGCTCAAGGGCGCCGGGCAGGCCGAGATCGTCCGCGGGATCACCGCCGTGGCCCACGGGGAGGCGATCTTCGGTCCGGGCATGGCCCGCCGCGTGGCCGACTTCTTCTCCGGCGTCGCGGCGGCCCCGGACGATTCGGTGTTCCCGCAGCTCACGCCCCGGGAACGGGAGATCCTCTCCCTCGTCGCCGCCGGGCGGTCCAACGCGCAGATCGCCTCGGCGCTGTTCCTGTCGCCGAAGACGGTGCGCAACAACATCTCGAACATCTTCGCCAAGCTGCACGTCGCCGACCGCGCCGAGGCCATCATCCGGGCCAGGGACGCGGGCCTGGGCCGCTGAACGGCTCAGGCCGCCTCGAAGGCCTTCGCCACCGCGGCCCGGACCTCGTCCATCGCGGCCGGGACGGACTCGCCCGCCAGCGAGGTCATCCGCACGTCGGGCATGCCGCAGGGCACCGCCCAGTTCCACGGGGTCAGGTCGCCGTCGACGTTGAGGGCGAACCCGTGGCTGGTGACGCCCCGGCTCTGCCGCATGCCGATAGAGATGATCTTCCGGCCGGTCCGGCTCGTCCACACGCCGGTGAGCAGCTCGGAGCCGGGAGGCGTGTCCCGGCGCTCGGCCGGCAGGCCCAGCGCGTCCAGCGCCTCGACCAGGCGGAGCTCGACCTCGCGCACGTAGTCGACGATCCCCTCGCCCTCGTCCAGCTTGACGATCAGATAGCCGACCAGCTGACCGGGGCCGTGGTAGGTGAGCTGCCCGCCCCGGCCGGTGCTCACGACGGGGATGCCGCGGGACGGGTCGGGCAGGTGCTGCTCCGGCGTGCGCCTGCCGACGGTGTAGACCGGCGGGTGGCTGAGCAGCCAGAGGGTGTCCGGCCGCTCGTCGCGCTGCCGCTCGCCGACCAGGCCGGCCATGCGGTCCATGGCCGTCTCGTAGTCGACCAGGTCGTCCTGGATCAGGGACAGGGGGCGTTGCCTCATGCCCCGAGTCTATTTTCCGGCGGCGGCCTCACGGCCCCGGCCCCATGGACCGTCCCGCCGTACCGCCTCGCCGCACGGCCCACCGGCCCGCGGGGCCCATCACCGGTACTGCTTCTCCGGCGCCTTCGGCATGAGGATCCACAGGGCCACGTAGGCGATCCAGAGCGGCCCCGGGATGAGCGAGAGCAGCAGCCAGAGCACCCGCACGAGCGTGGGCGGCAGGCCCATGCTGTCGGCGATGCCGCCGCAGACGCCAGCGATGATCTTGTGGTCTCTTGAACGGTGCATGGTGCCTCTCCCCGGTTCGTTCGGTTTCGTCTGTGAAACGAGCGACGGAGAGATCCCCGTTCCCCCGGCGTCCCTGAGAAAACCCTGACAGGGTCGGGGATCCCGCGGCAGGCCGGGGCGCTGCCATGACACCCGGGCACCACATCCGTCGACCTCTGTAACTATTCGCGCATCTCCATCCCCGGCCCCTAGGCGGGAATGATCGGGCACGGTACGTTCCGCTCTAGTACGGAATGGGAACCCCCCACGCACACTCCCAAGGAGCGCCATGCGCCTGAGATTCCGACGCGGAACGGCCGCAGGCATCACCCTCGCCGCGGCCCTCGCTCTTCCTCTTGCCTTCACCCCGCCGGTCGCCGCGACGACGACCGACGTCCCGGAACTCTTCGCGTCCGTCCTGTCCGAGCGGGTCAAGGGCAAGAACGTGCGCAAGCACCTGGAGAAGTTCCAGCAGATCGCCGACGCCAACGGCGGCAACCGCGCCGCGGGCACCCCCGGCTACGACGCCTCCCTCGCCTACGTGCAGGACAAGCTGCGCAAGGCCGGATACCGGACCTCGACCACCGACGTCGAGTTCCCGGTCAAGTGGGAGGAGTTCTCCCCCGCGGTCCTGCAGCAGGTCTCCCCCGAGGCCAAGACCTACACCGTCGGCACCGACTTCGTGACCGTGCACTCCTCCGCAGGCGGGGACGTCACGGCCCAGGTCCAGGCGGTCGACGCGGTCATCCCGACGCCGGAGACCCCCAACACCTCCACCGCGGGCTGCGAGGCCTCCGACTTCGCCGGCTTCGTGCCCGGCCGGATCGCGCTGCTCCAGCGCGGCACCTGCCCGTTCGTCGACAAGGCGACCAACGCCAAGGCCGCGGGCGCCGCCGGTGTGATCTTCTTCAACGAGGGCCAGCCGGGCCGTACCGAACCGCTGGAGTTCGACATCGTCGAGTGGCGCTTCGGCTTCCCGATCGTGATGGCGAGCACCGCCGTCGGCCTCGACCTGGCCGACAGCCCGGGCACCACCGTGCGCCTGAAGGTGGACGCCAAGACCACGGTCGGCACCACCAAGAACCTCATCGCCGAATCCCGGCGGGGCGACAAGAACGAGATCGTGATGGTCGGCGCGCACCTCGACGGTGTGCCCGAGGGCGCCGGCATCAACGACAACGGCTCCGGCAGCGCCGCCGTCCTGGAGACCGCGCTGAAGCTGTCCGACGTCGCGACCAAGCAGCGGCTCCGCTTCGCCTTCTGGGGCGCCGAGGAGCTCGGCCTGCTCGGCTCCGACCAGTACGTCGCGGGCCTGTCGCAGGCGGAGAAGGACAGGATCCGGCTCTACCTGAACTTCGACATGGTCGCCTCCCCGAACGACGTCACCTTCCTCTACGACGGTGACGACTCCGACGCCGAGGGCGCGGGCCCCGGCCCGGCCGGTTCGGCGGAGATCGAGAAGCTCTTCGAGAGGTTCTACGCCAAGCGCGGCCTGTCCTTCGAGGGCACCGACTTCGACGGCCGCTCCGACTACGGCGCCTTCATCGCCAACGGCATCCCGTCCGGCGGCATCTTCACCGGCGCCGAGGGCATCAAGACCGCCGAGCAGGCGGCCAAGTTCGGCGGCACCGCCGGCGCCCCGTACGACCCCTGCTACCACGCGGCCTGCGACGGCATCACCAACATCAACGCCGCCGCGCTGGAGCGCAACTCCAAGGCCATCGCCTACTCCACCGCCTACTACGCCTACAACCTGGCCGGCATCCCCGACCGGAACACCGCCGCCGCCACCACCCTGGCGAAGTCCGCCGCCGCGCCCGTCCGCGCCCACGCGCACGCGCACGGCGAGCCGGCCAAGTAGACCGCGCGTGAGCCGACCGCGGACCGCGTGCACCGCGGACCCGGTCGACCGCACGCCGAGCCGGCCGCGGCGATCCGCCGCGGGGCGGCCCTCCCCGTCCGGGAGGGCCGCCCGCCCGCGCACCACCACGCTGTACGGCGCGCCCCCGCATCCCGGGTGCGCGCCGCTCGGGGACCCCCCTCACCCCCCCACCCGAGGAGCATGAATGCGCACTCTCCGGACCATCGGGACGGCTGCGGCCCTGGCCGTCCCCCTGATGCTCACCCCCCTGACCGCGACCGCCTCATCGGCCGCCGCGGCCCCGGACATCTCCCTGACGGCCGTCAAGTCCCACCTGAGCCAGTTCCAGTCCATCGCGACCGCCAACGGCGGCAACCGCGCCCACGGCCGCCCCGGCTACCTGGCCTCCGTCAACTACATCAAGGGCCTACTGGACGGCGCCGGCTTCACCACCACCGTGCAGTCGTTCACCTACAACGGCGCGACCGGCTACAACCTCATCGCCGACTGGCCGGGCGGCGACCCGAACGACGTCCTCATGGTCGGCGCGCACCTCGACAGCGTCGCCTCCGGACCCGGCATCAACGACAACGGCTCCGGCAGCGCCGCCATCCTGGAGACCGCGCTGGAGGTCTCCCGCCAGGGCCTGAACCCGGCCAAGCACCTGCGCTTCGCCTGGTGGGGCGCCGAGGAGCTGGGCCTGCGCGGGTCCCGGCACTACGTGAACAACCTCCCGGCCGCCGAGCGCTCGAAGATCAAGGGCTACCTCAACTTCGACATGGTCGGCTCGCCCAACGCCGGCTACTTCGTCTACGACGGCGACGACTCCGACGGGGTCGGCGCGGGTCCCGGCCCGGCGGGCTCGGCCCAGCTGGAGAAGACGCTCCAGGACTACTTCGCCTCGATCGGCGTGCCGACGCGGGGCACCGACTTCGACGGCCGCTCCGACTACGGGCCGTTCATCAGCGTCGGCATCCCCGCCGGAGGCACCTTCACCGGCGCCGAGGGCGTCAAGACCAGCGCCCAGGCCACGCTCTGGGGCGGTACGGCGGGGCGGGCGTTCGACCCCTGCTACCACCGCTCCTGCGACACGACGTCCAACATCAGCGACACCGCGCTGGACCGCAACGCCGACGCGATCGCCTACGCGGTGTGGACGATCGCCGCGTCCACCCCTCCGGCGGCCGTCTGGCAGGACACGTTCGAGACCGCGACCGGCTGGACCGCCGACCCGTCCGGCACCGACACCGCCACCTCCGGCCAGTGGGAGCGCGGTGACCCGGCCGCCACCTCCTCCAGCGGGACCAAGCAGCTGGGCACCACGGTCAGCGGCGTCAACGACCTGGTCACCGGGCGCCTGGCGGGCTCCTCGGCCGGGTCCTACGACATCGACGGCGGCGTGACCAGCATCCAGTCGCCGGCGATCACCCTGCCGGCCGACGGCACGCTGAACCTGTCGTTCTCGTGGTACCTGGCGCACGGGTCGAACTCCTCCAGCGCCGACTACCTGCGGGTCAAGGTCGTCGGCTCCTCCGGCACGACCCAGGTCTTCCAGCAGCTCGGCGCGGCCGGTGACCGCGACGGCGCGTGGAACTCCGCCGAGGTGGACGTCTCCGCCTTCGCCGGGCAGAGCGTGCGGATCCTGGTCGAGGCCGCCGACGCCTCGGGCGCCTCCCTGGTGGAGGCCGGGATCGACGACGTCACGATCACCCGCCGGTAGCGAGCCGGTAGTGAGGAGGTCGGGCGCGGGCGCACGCGTGCCCCGGGCCCGACCGCTCCGGCAGAGGCCGCCGGCGCCCGCGTTCCGGACCCGCGTGGCTCCCGCCCGGGAGGTCGCCCGGGGCGCAGGAGCACGGGGGATCCCGCCGGGGCACGGCGGCCTCACCCGGGCGGGCGGGGTGACCCCGTCCGCCCGGGGGGCGCCGCTCCCGGCGGGCAGCGACTCCCGGCGGGCAGCGCCGGGCTAGGCCCCTCCGCCGCGCCCCTCGTCACCCGCCTCGCCGGTCGTGTCCTCCTCGCGCTTCTCCCCGGCCTGTCCCTGCTCGGCGACCGACCGCAGCAGCGGATCGTTGTCAGCGGTCTTGGGCTGGTTCTCCTCGGGCATGCTCATGGTCCCCCCATGCCCTCCTCGTTTGCTCTAACACCAAATAGGGCATTTGTGCATGTTCATATCGTTCATCCAGGGGCAGCCCAAGACAGGAGAGCAGGGGACCCCTCCGACCGGAAGACCGGCCCCGACGACCACGGCGGGCCGGGTTCTCCCGGCAGGCGATCGCCCTCGGAACCGGAGAGGGCCCGCACAGGAGAAGCCGCTCACACGGCGAGGAGAAGAGAACACCATGACCCAGCCACAGCAACCCGAGCTCCGCAGATCCGGTGGAGCGCCGACGAACGACGAGAACCTCGACGTCATGCCCGAGACGCCCAGCGGCTCCGCCAAGGGCGGCCGCGCGCACGGCACGGACAAGGGCGACAAGGGCGGCGGCGAGGGCGGCGGCGTGCCGCCGGACCAGCAGCCGCCGTGGCCGTCGTGACCACCCGTACGGCACGCCCGGTACACATCACCCGTACGGCACCGCCCGTACGGCACCGCGCCATGGGCCGATGCCCCCGCCTCCGGCCGGAGCATCGGCCCATGCGCTAAATGCGACTGTTTGTCCGTTTTGTCCGGGGTAAGAATCCGGCGAGCGCGAACAGAGGAGGATCCCATGAGCAGGACTGTGGCCGACGTGATGACGGCCGAACCGGCGACTCTCGACGCGAGCCAGCCCGTCTCCGCCGCGGCTCAGCTGATGGTCAGCCAGGACACCGGAGCGGTGATCCTCACCGACGACGGCCATGTCAGCGGGATCGTGACCGACCGCGACATCGCCGTGCGCGTCGTGGCCCAGGACAAGGGCCCCGACACCCCGGTCCGGGAGGCGTGCAGCGAGGAGCTCACGACGGTCGGGCCCGACACCAGCATCGAGCAGGTCGTGCAGCTCATGCGCGACAAGGCCGTCCGGCGGATACCGGTCGTCGAGAACGACCACGCCGTCGGCATCGTGAGCATCGGCGACCTGGCGGTCGACCGCGACTCCGACTCGGCCCTGGCCGACATCTCCGCGGCGAAGGGCAACCGCTGACGGTCCGTCCCCGGCCGGGGCCGCCCTGCGGCGGTCCCGGCCGCGGCGTGCCCGGCGGCGCGGGCCCGGCGGCGCGGGCCCGGCGGCGGTGAGCTCGTCAGCGCGGGCCGCCCTCCCCCGCTCCGGCGGGCCGCCCCGTCCGTCCCCGGGCCCGGCGGGCCGCCCCGCCGTCCGGCGGACCCATAGGTCCCCGCGATCTGGGCATGAGCCGCCGTACGGACGAACCCTCGGCCACGAGGGCGGGAAGACGAGGTGAACACGTGGTGTCGCGACCGACCGTCATCACCAGCCTGGAGGAGCTGGCCTCCCTGCTGAACGAGCGGCGGGGGCTGTTCATCCGCTGGTCCCGGGACCTGGAGAAGGACGAGGCCGAAGGGTGCAGCCGGGACTCCCTCACCGGGGCCGCGCTGCCCGGCCTGTCCGCCAACCCCCTGGACGTGGAGGACTGGTGGGGGGACCGCCCGGCCCGGCTCTGGGCGGCCCGGCGCCTGCACGACTACTCCCACCTGCGGCGCGAGCGCGGACCCGGGGTCCAGGCGTGGGTTTTGTCCGGGCGCGAGGTGGGCCGGGGCCCCGACAACGAACCCCTCATCCAGTGCGACGAGCCGGTGGCCATCGTCGACGAAGCCGTCATGAAGGAGGCCGAGGAACTGATCGACAGCCAGGGGTCGGACGCGTGGGGCCCCCTGGACCGCGAGTCGAGCTGAGCCTTCCGCGCCCTTCCGCGCCCTTCCATGCCTTCCGTGCCCTCCGATATCGGCCTTATGGCCGGGTCACGGCCGTCCCGCGCCTCCGCTAACCTCGCGTAGGTCACGCCCGCCCGGCACGGAAGGCCTCCAACGTTGATCGGCTGGTTCGAAGCGGTGGTCCTCGGACTCCTTCAGGGACTGACGGAGTTCCTGCCCATCTCCTCCAGCGCCCACATCCGGGTCGTCTCCGCCTTCCTCGGCTGGAAGGACCCGGGAGCGGCCTTCACCGCCGTGATCCAGCTCGGCACCGAGGCCGCGGTGCTCATCTACTTCCGCAAGGAGATCTGGGAGATCATCTCCACCTGGACCCGGGCCCTGTGGACGCCGGCCCTGCGCGCGCACCACGCCGCCCGGATGGGCTGGTACGTGATCGTCGGCACGCTCCCCATCCTCGTCCTGGGCCTGCTCTTCGAGGAGAAGATCGACACGATCTTCCGGGACCTGCGCCTGATCGGCACCACGCTGATCGTCTTCGGCCTGATCCTCTGGCTCGTCGACCGCTCCGCCCGCGACAAGCTCACGCTGGAGCGGCACCTCAGCTTCACCCACTCCATCGTGTACGGCCTCGCCCAGTCCCTCGCCCTGATCCCGGGCGTCTCCCGCTCCGGCGGCACGATCACCGCGGGCCTGCTGCTCGACTACCGGCGGGAGGAGGCCGCGAAGTACTCCTTCCTGCTGGCCATCCCCGCCGTGCTGGGCGCGGGCGTGCTGAAGCTGTTCGACATCGGCGAGGAGCAGGCCCCCGCCTGGGGGCCGACCATCCTGGCGACCGTGATCTCGTTCCTGGTCGGCTACGCGGCGGTCTCCTGGTTCCTGAAGTACATCAGCACCCACCGCTTCACCGGCTTCGTGATCTACCGGGTGGTCCTCGGCCTGGTGATCATCGCCCTGGTGAGCTTCGGCGTCCTCGACCCCTCCGCCGGCCAGGGCTGAGAGGGCTGAGAGAGACGCGGCGCCGGCCCGCGCTGAGCAGGAACGCCGCGTCCGGCCCGCGCCGAGACGACCGCGGAGTCCGGGTGTCCTCAGCGTCCGGACTCCCCGCCTCCGTCCCGCCCGGCCCGGATGCCCTCGTCCCGCCCGGCCCGGATGCGGGCGGCCTGCCGGTAGGCCGTGATCACCGCCGCGTACATGGCGGCCGGCGCGAGCACGAGAGCCGGCAGCCCGCCCGCGGCGGGCGGCACGAAGAGCACCGCCAGGGCCGAGAGCACGGCGACCCCCACCCAGAGACCCGGGGCGCCGGGACGGCTCACCAGCGCTCCCTCCACTCGTACCAGGGGCCGTGCAGGTGGACGTAGGAGTAGGAGGACCCCTCCCCCTCAGGAGGCGCCCCCGAAGGGCTCCAGGCGAAACCGTGCCTGTCGAGGAAGCCGGTGTCGGCCACCTCGAGGAGCACCGCGTTCCCGGCCCTGTCCACCGACGCGATCGGGTAGAGACCGACCCGGCGGTCGCCGCCGTCCCCGGGCTCGCTCCCGGCCGACACCTCCCGGGCGAACCGCTCCAGGCTCGCCTCTGAGAGCGCGAACCGGGCCGAGAAGGGCACCTCCAGAGCGATGAGGCCGGAGACGGCCACGACCATGAGCGGCGCCGCCGCCCAGCGCACCCAGTGCCGGCGCAGGCCGGGGCGGCCGTCGGCGCGCAGCAGCCCGACGGTGAAGCGGGGGATCCAGACCACCGCGAGGGCGAGGAGAGCGAGGGCGCCCCCGGCCTGCGTGAGAAGGTGGCCGCCGGGCGCGCTGGCGCCGTACAGCGTGAGCAGGCCCGCGAGCGCGGTGGCCGGAAGGAGCCAGCGGCCGGGCGGGCCGGTCAGCGCCCGGGTGAGCGCCGGGAGTGGGGGCTCCGGCGAGGGAGCCCGTCCCGGCGGACCCGCCGCGGTCGGCACCTCCCGATACGGGGGCCGCTCTGGGGCGTTCTCAGTCATATGGCCCCCATTCTGTCCGACCGCGGGCGGGTCCGGGTCCGCCGGCTTCGACCGCGCCGAATCCGGCATGGTCGAATAACGGTGTGATGGCGAAGAGAGAACGGGCGGCGGGCCCGATGTCCGGCGGCGGACGGGACCGGCGTCCGGAGTGGTCGGGCCTGCCCGTGCGGCATGCCCTGCCCGAGCTGCTCTCCGCCCTGGACGAGCACGGCGCCGCCGTCCTCGTCGCGCCGCCCGGCACCGGCAAGACCACGCTCGTCCCGCTCGCCCTGGCAGGGCTCCTGGACGGAGCCGGTCCGCACGGCGGCCGCGGCCGGGACGGAGATCAGAGCAGGGACCAGGGCAGAGATCAGGACAGAGATCAGGACAGAGCCCAGGAGAGAGACCAGAGCAGGGACCAGGACGGCGGCCCGCGCGGGACCCCGGACCCGGGCGACGGCGTCGACGGAGTCCCGCCCCGGGGAAAGGTCCTCGTGGCCGAGCCGCGCCGGATGGCGGTGCGGGCCGCGGCCCGGCGCATGGCCTGGCTGCTGGGCTCGGAGGTCGGGGCCGAGGTGGGGCTCGCGGTGCGGGGCGAGCGCCGCAGCGGACCGGGCACCCTCGTCGAGGTCGTCACCACCGGAGTCCTCCTTCAGCGGCTCCAGCGCGACCCCGAGCTGGACGGCGTGCACACGGTCCTGCTCGACGAGTGCCACGAGCGCCACCTCGACGCCGACACCGCGCTCGCCTTCCTCCTCGACGTCCGCGCGACCCTCCGCCCCGACCTGCGGCTGATCGCCACCTCCGCCACCGCCGACGCCGGGCCCTGGGCCCGGCTCCTGGCCACCGGGGAGAGCGGTGAGGGGACGGCCTCCGGCGGCACCGCCCGGGATCCCGGAGGGACCGCCGGAGCTCCCGCCCGCCCCGGATCGCGGACGCCCGGGCCGGAGCGGACCGGGGAGTGCGATGGGACCGGCCCGCGGACGCCCGGACCGGCGGTCCCGATCGTCCGCGCCCAGGGCATCATGCACCCCGTCACCCCGATCTGGGCGCCGCCCGACCGGCCGGCGGCCCCGCCGCACGGCCTGCGGGTGGATCCCGCCTTCCTGGCCCACGTCGCCTCCGTCGTACGGCGGGCGCTGGCCGAGCAGGAGGGCGACGTGCTCTGCTTCCTGCCCGGAGTCGGCGAGATCGGCCGGGTCGCCGGACTGCTGGCGGACCTCGACCACCCCGGCGGGCTGAGGGTCCTCCAGGTCCACGGCCAGGCCCCGGCCCGTGTCCAGGACGAGGTGCTCTCGCCCGGCGGCGCCCGGCGGGTGGTCCTGGCCACCTCGGTCGCCGAGTCGAGCCTGACCGTGCCCGGGGTCCGCGTCGTGGTCGACTCCGGCCTGGCCCGGGAACCCCGCACCGACCACGCCCGCGGTCTCGGCTCGCTCACCACGGTCCGCGTCTCGAGGGCCTCCGCCGACCAGCGGGCCGGGCGGGCCGGCCGGGAGGCGCCCGGCGTCGTCTACCGGTGCTGGCTGCAGGCCGAGCACGACCGGCTCCCGCCGCACGCCCGGCCAGAGATCGCCCTCGCCGACCTGACCGGGTTCGCCCTACAGGCGGCCTGCTGGGGCGACCCCTCGGCACGGGGCCTGGCCCTGCTGGACCCGCCCCCGCCCGCCGCGCTGGAGGCCGCCCACCGCACCCTGCTCGCCCTCGGCGCCCTGCACACCCCCGGCGCGGCCTCCCCCGGCGGCGCCCGCGCGGACGGCCCTGCGGCGGCCTCCCCGAGCGGCGCCCGCGCGGACGGCCCTGCGACGGCCTCCCCCGGCGGCACCGGGCTCCGCGTCACCGGCCGGGGCCGGGCGATGGCCGCGGCCGGGGTGCATCCGCGCCTGGCGCGGGCCCTGATGGACGCCTCCGGGCAGGTCGGCGAGCGCGCCGCCGAGGTGGTCGCGCTGCTGTCCGAGCAGCTTCCGCGGGACGCGGGCGACGACCTGGTCGCGATCTGGCGCGCCGCCCGCCGGGGCGGCGACGCCTTCGCCGCCCGCTGGCGGCAGGAGGCGGGGCGGCTGGCGCGGGCCGTGCCGCGTGCCGTACCCGGGCGGAGCGGGGCGCCGGAGCGGGTACGGCCGGCGACCTCCGGACCCGGCGGGGACCCGCCCGGCGGTCGCGGCACGGGCGGACCGCGGAGCGATGACGGGGTGGCCGGGCTCGTGGTGGCGCTGGCCTACCCGGAACGGGTGGCCAGGCGGCGGGGCGGGGCCTACCTGATGGCCTCGGGGACCGCCGCCGAACTGCCCGCCGGGTCCCGGCTCGGCACGGCGGAGTGGCTCGCCGTCGCGGTCGCGGACCGGCCCGCGGGCTCGGCGGCGGCGCGGATCCGGCAGGCCGTGGTGATCGACGAGGAGACCGCCCGGCTCGCCGCGGCCCCCCTGCTCACCCGCGCCGACGAGGTCGCCTGGCGCGTCCCGCCCGGGGAGCGGCAGGGCGACGTCTCGGCCCGCCGCGTCGAGCGCCTCGGCGCGATCGAGCTGTCCTCGGTCCCGCTGCGCGACGCCGGCGTCCGGCCCGCCCTCCTGGAGGGCCTGCGCGCCGAGGGCCTGCCGGTCCTGCGCTGGAGCCCCGAGGCGGTGGCGCTCCGCGAGCGCCTGGCCTTCTGCCGCCGCGCGCTCGGCGACCCCTGGCCCGAGGTGGACGACGAGGCCCTCATCGCGGCCGCGGAGCTCTGGCTGGAGCCCGAGCTGTCACGGGCCCGCCGCCGCGCCGACCTGGAGCGGATCGACGTGGCCGCGGCCCTGCACCGGCTGGTGCCGTGGAGCGTCCGGCTGGACGAGACGGCCCCCGAGCGGATCGAGGTGCCGAGCGGGTCGCGGATCAGGATCGACTACTCGGGTGAGCGGCCGGTCCTCGCGGCCAAGCTGCAGGAGCTGTTCGGCTGGGACAGCGCCCCCCGGGTGGCGGGGGTGCCGCTGGTGGTGCACCTGCTCTCCCCGGCGGGCCGCCCGGCGGCGGTCACCTCCGACCTGGCGTCCTTCTGGCGGGAGGGCTACCGCGCGGTCCGCGCCGAGCTGCGCGGCCGCTATCCCAAGCACCCCTGGCCGGAGGACCCCCTCTCGGCCGCCGCCACCCGCCGCACCAACCCGCGCCGCTGACGACGACCGCGCCACCGCGCGCCCCGGCTCCGTACGGGCTCCGGCTCCGTACGGGCTCCGGCACCGTACGGACTCCGGCACCGTACGGACTCCGGCACCGGATCAGACGGGCAGGCGGTCCCAGGTGGGGGCGATGTCCTCCAAGCGGGTGACGGGCAGGTCCCAGGAGCGGATGGTGCCGCCGAGGGCGGCGGCGAGGGCGACGGCGGCCTGGTAGAGCCGCTCCACGTCCGGGTCGTCCGGGCCGGTGGGGCGCATGTCCAGGTCGATCGCGTGGTCCGCGTCGTCCTCGCCCGTCCAGTCGGAGTCGGGGCGGCTGTAGTTGACCTGGATGCGCTCCTCCTCGGCTCCGATGCGGCACATGCCCAGGTCGTGGTCGTGCGCGACGGACCGCTCCCCGAGGATCGGGCGCACCAGGGCGGCCACCTCCTCGCAGTCGAGCACGGCGCGCCTGCCCAGGTTCACCTCGACGTCCACGGCGTCGTCGAGATCGGCCGCCGGGTGCAGCGCCCCGCCGAGGCGACGGGCGAGGCCGTTCAGCAGGAAGGTCCCGGCGGTCCGGTGCCCGCCCCCGCAGGCGATGACCGCCCCGCGCCGGTCGGCGGGCACGCGCGCCCTGGCGGCCTGCTCCTCGGTGAGCTCCGTCCAGCGGATCTTGGTCCCGCGCACGACGAACCAGTCCCCCGAGCGCGTCAGGCCGGGGTCGTACTGGCGGAGCAGGTCCTCCAGCCGGGCCGGCTCCGGAGGCCGGTAGGTGAGCAGGGCGGGATGGCGGCGGATCTGTCGTGCCGTGCGATCGAGGAACCACATGCCCGCCAGTGTGCCGTGCCCGACTTGAAACTCACTTGGAGCCCGGTCCACGCGGCCGACCGCCGTACGGGGGTACGCGCACGGCCGCTTCATGGGCTATCTTAGTGATATCACTTCGATAGTCTCCCGATAGCAGAGGTGGATCCATGGAACGACCCGCATTCCGGATCAACGGCTTCCTCGTCCTGGCCGTCATGCTGGTGCTCGCCGCGGCCCTGGCCGCGGTCGTGGTGGCGGCCGGCTGGACCGAATCGGTCGTGGCGCTGTTCGCCACCGCGGGCCCGTGGGGCATCGCCGCGATCGTCCTGCTCAGCGGCTTCACGGTGGTCAACCCCAACGAGGCGAAGGTCGTGCAGTTCCTCGGCCGCTACGTCGGCACGGTGAAGGACACGGGATTCCAGTGGGTCCTGCCGTTCACCACCAAGCAGCACGTCACCCTGAGGGTCCGCAACTTCGAGACGGCCAAGCTCAAGGTCAACGACGCCGACGGCAACCCGGTGGAGATCGCCGCGGTCGTCGTCTACAAGGTCACCGACACCGCCAAGGCCGCCTTCTCCGTCGACGACTACGAGGAGTACGTCGCCATCCAGTCCGAGGCGGCGGTGCGCCACCTCGCCACCAGCCACCCCTACGACGCCCACGAGGAGGGCCGCACCAGCCTGCGCGACGGCGCCGAGGTCGCCGGGGAGCTCACCACCGAGCTGCGCGAGCGCACCGAGCTGGCCGGTGTGGAGGTCCTGGAGGCGCGCATCACCCATCTGGCCTATGCTCCGGAGATCGCCCAGGCGATGCTGGTCCGCCAGCAGGCGGCCCAGGTCGTCGCGGCCCGCACGCACATCGTGTCCGGCGCCGTGGGCATGGTACGGCTCGCACTGACGAAGCTGGCCGAGGAGGGCGTGGTGGACCTGGACGAGGAGCGCAAGGCGCAGATGGTCTCCAACCTGCTGGTCGTCCTCTGCGGCGACCGGGCGACCCAGCCGGTGGTCAACGCCGGCAGCCTCTACTCCTGACACCATGCCAGAGCGCAAGAAGCTCCTCCTCAGGCTCGATCCGGCCGTCTACGAGGCGATCGCCAGGTGGGCGGCCGACGACCTGCGCAGCATCAACGCCCAGATCGAGTACGCGCTGCGCCTGGCGCTCAAGGAAGCGGGCCGCACACCGCGCAAGGACCCGCCCCAGGACACGTCATCCGATTGAGACACAGGGCACTTCCCCTACGAGTGCCCATGGGACGACACTCGGTACATGTCGTGGGTGGGTAGGTCCGCAACGGAGATCGCACAGGCCGTACGGCAGGGCAGGGCCACCGCTCCGCAGGTCGTCGAGGAGCACCTCGCCGTGATCGCCGAGCGCGACGGGCGCGTGGGGGCGTTCCGCACGGTCCGGGCCGAGGCGGCGCTCGCCGAGGCCCGTGCCGTGCAGGAGCGCCCGGACCTGGCGGAGCTGCCGCTCGCCGGGGTGCCGGTGGCGGTCAAGGACAACGTCGCGGTCCGCGGCGAGGCCCTCCGCAACGGCTCGGCCGCCACCCCGGACACCCCCGCCCTCGACGACCACCCCGTGGTGGCGCGCCTGCGCGCGGCGGGCGCGGTGGTCGTCGGCCTCACCAACGTGCCGGAGCTCTGCCTGGCCGGCTTCTCCGACAGCGTGTACGGCACGGCGCGCAACCCCTGGGACCCGTCCCGCACGCCCGGCGGCTCCTCGGGCGGGAGCGCCGCCGCCGTGGCGGCCGGCATGGTGCCGATCGCCCACGGCAACGACGGGCTCGGCTCGCTCCGCATCCCGGCCGCCTGCTGCGGCCTCGTCACGATCAAGCCCGGCCTCGGGCTCGTCCCCCCGCCGGAGCACCACTGGCACGGCATGTCGGAGAACGGCCCGCTCGCCACGACGGTCGCCGACCTCGCCCTCGCCCTGGCCGTGATGGCCGGCGACATGTCGCTGGCCACTCCCGGCGAGACCGAGTCCCTCCCGGTGGACGAGGAGATCGACGACTACCCGGGCGGGCTGGTCCCGTCCGAGCCGGTCCGGCTCCGCGTCGCCGTCGCGCCCCGGCCGCTCCCGCCCGGGTTCGCGGTGGACCCCGAGTTCCAGAAGGCGGTCACCGACGCCGCCCGCGCGCTCGGCGAGGCCGGGCACACGGTCGTGGAGCACGGTGCCCGGATGCCCCTCTGGCTCGGCTCCGCCGCGGTCGCCGCCTGGTTCGCGTGCGCCCGCGAGGACGCCGCGGAGCTCGACCGGCACCGGCTGGAGCGGCGCACGAAGGCCCTGGCCCGGACCGGGAAGATGCTGCGCGCGATCGGGATGGACGGGGCCAGGGGCCGCGACCGCTGGCGGGCCAACGGCGCCGACCAGTGGTTCGGCAACGCCGACGTGCTCGTCACCCCCGCGCTGGCGGCGGTCCCGCCGCCCGCCCGCCGCTGGGGCGAGCGCGGCCTGCTGGCCAACGCCCGCGCCAACCTGACCTACGCCCCCGCCACCGCCGCCTGGAACCTCGCCGGCTGGCCCGCCATGACCGTCCCGTACGGCACGCACTCCACCGGCCTGCCCATCGGCGTGCAGCTCGTCGCGGCCCCCGGCGGCGAGGCCCAGCTCCTCACCCTCGCCGCCCAGCTGGAGGCCGCCCGCCCCTGGCCCCGCCACGCCCCCACCGGCTGACGACGGCGCGAGGTGCCCGCGGTCTACGGCACCAGCGTGAAGTACCCGCCCCGGTTGTTCCTGACGGCTCTGAAATGCCGGTGGTCGATGGTCGCGATCTTCTGCACTCCCAATCGCTCGGCCACCGCGATCACGGCCGCATCCACCGCACCCAGCGGGAAGTCGGCGTACTTCACCACCAGCGCCTTCATACGCGCGACGTCCGCGGTGGTCAGCGGTTCCATCATCAGTTCACCGTCCACGACGGCCTGGAGGAAGCCTGCCTCGGCAACCGGTCCCACCCGTGACTCCAGCAGCCAGCACACCTCAGCCAGCACAGGGCCCGGAACGACCAGCGGCCCTGGATGCGCCTCGAGAAGCTCCAGGCAACGGTCATGATCCTGGTCTTTCCGGTTCATCACCGCATACAGGGGTCCGGTGTCGCAGACCAGCATCAGCCGTTCCCGAACCGTCCGCGCAGGATCTCCTCAACCCGCTGCGCGCTGTCCGGTTCGTCCTCGATGATCCCTGCGAACGAGAGCCGACCGCGCCGGCCACCCGATTCGGCGGAAGGCGACGGTTCGTTCTCGACGAGTTCCAACGCGACGGCCCGCAGGGCCCGAACCTGCTTCAGCGTCAAGCGGTCGACCAGGCGATGGAGGTCGTCGTACTCTTCCGGTGCCGCGCTCATGAAGACGAGTTTACGATGTCCACCGGTCACCGGACATCACGCTGCGTAGAGCACCTGGGCTTCGCCGAGGACTTCGTCGCGGATGACCCAGTGGAGCCCTTCCTTGGAGACCACATCGACCTTCCGGCCGAGCAGCTCCTCCAGCTCCTCCTGGAACCCGAAGAACTCGAGTCCGATGTCGTTGCCGGGCCTGAGGACATAGAGGAAGTCGACGTCGCTGTCCGGGCGGTCCTCGCCACGGGCGACGGAGCCGAAGACCGCCAGCTCCGCGATGCCGTACTTCCGGCACAGTCTGATGAGCTGCGGGCGGATGGTCGTGAAGTCAACACTCATGTCGCCTCCCGATTCCCATGCTGCCATGCCGCTCCACCCGCCGCACGGCCCTGACTCCGTCCTTCCTCCTGGCTGCGTACCGCACTCGGCTCACCCGGAGGGACACCGCCCACCCTTGGAAGAACGGTCCCGAACCGCTCGACCACCCCCGGCTCAGGCGCGGCGGGCGAGGGTGACGATGATCCGGCTCTCGCCGGTGACCGGCCCGCGGTGCCAATCGCCGTACTGGGCCTCGACCGCGAACCCGGCCCCGGTCAGGAACGCCCGCAGCTCGGGCGCGTCCAGGAAGCGCAGGCTCGTCCGGTCGACCCGCAGGACGGCGCCGTCCGGGTCTTTGACCGTCTCGGTGAACGTCACGACGTCCCCGGCCACCGACTCGACCCGGTGCTCCACCCGGAGCGCGCGGCCGGCGACGTCCACGACCTCGGCCGCGTTCTCCGGGGTCCAGTCCTCCCAGGCACGCGCCTGCGGGTGACGCGTCTCGAAGGCGAACAGGCCGCCGTCGCGGAGCGCCGCCCGGATCGCGGCGAGCGAGGCGCGCAGCCCGTCATCGTCCACCAGGCACTGGAAGGCGTTGCTCGCCATGACCGCCAGGTCGAACTCCCGGTCCCAGGCCGCGTCCGCGGCGACGCCCTCGACCCACTCGACGTCGGTGCGCCGCCGGGCCCGCTCCAGCGCCGCCCGGTCCGGGTCGAGGCCGGCGAGCCGCCCGGTGTGCCCGCGCTCGCGCGCCCGGTGCAGCATGCTCCCCGTCCCGCACCCCACGTCCAGCACGGCGCCGGCGGCCGTCACCAGGCCGTCGTAGAAGGCGTCGCCGGGATGGCGCTCGGGATCCCACGGATACATCAGGTCGTAGAGGGCGGCGGCGTCCGCGTCGGCGAAGATCACAGCGGCAGTCTCCTCAGGGCGCCCCGCGGCGGTCAAGCCGCGTTCCGCTGTGACGGTCACTGTGACGGTCACTGTGACGACCACTGCGACGACCACTGCGACGACCACTGCGACGACCACGACGCCGGCCCCGGCGGCGCTGCGGACGGGCCGCCTCGCGGCCGGGGAGCCCGGCCGGGGCGTCCGGGCCGCCGGGCGCATCGTCAGGATCGGCACGGCCGGCTCGGCATCGGTGCGGGAGGAGATCCGTGCGAGAGGAGATCCGTGCGAGAGGAGATCCGTGCGAGAGTTCCGGCGGTGGATGTCAAGACGGCGGCGGCGGATCCGACCGACCTGTTGAAGGGCCCGCTCCGGGGCCCGTGGACCACGAGGAGCACGAGATGCAGTTCCTGATCAGCATGCACATCAACCCCGCTGTGCTGGACGCGCTGACCGACGAGGAGAGGGCGGCGATCGGCGACGGCCACGGCAGGTTCATCGAGGAGCTGAGGGAGTCCGGAGAGCTGATCACCACGCAGGCGCTGGCCGACCCGTCGCAGGCCGCCGTGGTGTCCGTGCGCAACGGCCAGCCGGTCGTGACCGACGGCCCCTTCCTGGAGGCCAAGGAGTACCTGGGCGGCTTCTACCTGATCGACTGCGAGGACAGGGATCGGGCGATCGAGCTGGCGGCGCGGATCCCGGACGCCGCGATCGAGGGCCTGGGCATCGAGGTGCGCCAGGTGATGTTCGCTGCCGGACAATTGGAGGCATGACGACACAGGCCATCGAGGACCTGCTGCGTGAACTCACGCCGCAGGTCCTCGGCGCGTTGACACGCCGGAACGGCCGGTTCGAGGAGTGCGAGGACGCCGTGCAGGAGGCCGTCCTCGCCGCCGCCGTGCAGTGGCCGGCCGAGGGCGTGCCGGGCAACCCCCGGGGCTGGCTGATCACCGTCGCCTCCCGGCGCCTCATCGACCAGGTGCGCAGCGACCACGCACGCCGCGAGCGGGAGGCGGCAACGGCCGCCGAGGCGGCGCCCGAGGACGTGCCGGACACCGACGACAGCCTCGTCCTGCTGTTCCTGTGCTGCCACCCGGCGCTGACGCCGGCCTCCCAGACCGCGCTGACGCTGCGCGCGGTCGGTGGTCTGACCACCGCCGAGATCGCCCGCGCGTTCCTGGTGCCGGAGGCCACGATGGCGGCCAGGATCAGCCGGGCCAAGCAGCGCATCAAGGCCGCCGGCGGCTCGTTCGGCCTGCCGCGCGGCGCGGAGCTCGACGAACGGCTCCGGGTCGTCCTGCACGTGCTCTACCTGATCTTCAACGAGGGCTACACCGCCACCTCGGGCGGCGAGCTGCACCGCGCCGACCTCGCCCGCGAGGCGATCCGGCTGACCAGGATGGTGCACGCACAACTGCCCGGGGGCAGTGAGGTGACCGGGCTGCTCGCGCTGATGCTGCTGACCCACGCCCGCAGGGAGGCCCGCACGACGGCGGCGGGCGACCTGGTGCCGCTGGACGAGCAGGACCGCGCGAAATGGGACCGCGCGCTGATCGACGAGGGCACCGCACTGGTCAAGGAGGCACTGGCCCGTCCGGCGCTGGGGCCGTACCTGCTGCAGGCCGCCATCGCCGCCACGCACGCCGACGCGGCCACGGCCGAGGAGACCGACTGGCGGCAGGTGCACGCCCTCTACCTGATCCTGGAACGGATCGCGCCCAACCCGATGGTCACCCTCAACCGGGCGGTCGCGCTCGCCGAGACCGAGGGCCCACCGGCCGGGCTGGCCCTGCTGGCCACCCTGGACGGCGACGAGCGGATGGCCGGGCACCACCGGCTGCTGTCCGTACGGGCGCACCTGCTGGAGAAGGCGGGCGACCCGGCCGGGGCGCACGAGCACTACCGGCGCGCCGCGAAGGCCACCGCCAGCCTCGCCGAGCGGCGCTACCTGGAGTCCCGGGCCGGCCGGGTGAGGACCTGAGCGGACGCCGGGGAACCGGCGCTCACGCCGCCTCCCGGCTCTGACGGTCACCTCCCGGCTCTGACAGGACCGGCCCGGCCGGGGAAGCGAACTCCCCGGCCGGGCCGGTCCGTCGGCACAGGCCCGTCAGACGCCGGTGGGGTGCCAGACGGTCTTGGTCTCCAGGAAGGCCGTCATGCGCCGGGTGCCGGGGTCGGCGTACCAGTCGGCCGCCGCCGGGCGGAGCACCCGCTTGAGGTTCTCCGCCGCGGCCTGCTCGCACGCGACCGCCAGCTCCTCGTCGGCCACGCCGGTCAGGTCGACGGCGTTGACGTCCATGTGCGCGGCCAGCCAGGGCGCGAGCTCCTTCACCGAGCCGGTGAGGATGTTCACCACGCCGCCGGGCAGGTCGGAGGTGGCGAGCACCTCCGCCAGCGTGATCGACGGGAGCGGCGCCCGCTCACCGGCGACCACCACGCACGTGTTCCCGGTGACGATCACCGGGGCGATCACCGAGACGAGCCCCAGCAGCGGCTCGTCCGGCGCGACCACCGCGACCACGCCGGTCGGCTCCGGCGAGGAGAGGTTGAAGTACGGCCCGGCGACCGGGTTGGCCGCCCCCGCCACCGAGGCGATCTTGTCCGACCACCCCGCGTACCAGACGAGCCGGTCGATCGCCGCGTCCACGACCTCCTCGGGCCGCTCCGTGCCCGCGTCGGCCAGCTCGGCGGCGAACTGCGCCCGGCGGCCCTGGAGCATCTCGGCGATCCGGTAGAGGATCTGGCCCCGGTTGTAGGCCGTCGCGCCCGACCAGCCGCCGAAGGCCTTGCGGGCCGCGACGACCGCCTCGCGGGCGTCCTTGCGGGAGGCCTTCGAGGCGTTGGCCAGGAACTCACCTGTCGAGGAGGTCACCGCGTAGGACCTTCCGCTCTCCGACCGCGGGAACGCCCCGCCGATGTACAGCTTGTACGTCTTGCGCACGTCCAGCCGCAGGGGCGACCGCCCGTTCCCGCCGGTCTGCGCGCCGGCCGGTGCGGCCGCCGGCGCGGCGGGCCGGTCCTCTCCGGTACGCGCCCGGCCGGGCCTGACGGCCCGGCGCCCGGCCTGCTTCTCGTCGGCCGCCGGCTTGCCCGGCTGCTCCGCCTCAGTCATTTCCGCGCCCCCTCCACGTGCTCTGCTGCTGTGCCAGCCGTACCGGCACGAAGACCTGGCCGCAGCGGCTCACGCCGCACCGGTGGGCGAACCAGCCCCGCGGCTCCGGACGGCCGACCCTGGCGTAGCCGTGCCCCCGGGTGCTCTGCGCCCGGCGGGCCCTGCGGACCCGGGAGGTGCGGCCCGAACTCTGGTGCTCACACATCGAGATAGGCCTCCAACCCGTGCCGCCCGCCCTCGCGGCCGTAGCCGGACTCCTTGTACCCGCCGAACGGGGAGGTGGGGTCGAACTTGTTGAAGGTGTTGGCCCACACCACGCCCGCGCGGAGCCGGTCGGCCATCCACAGGATGCGCGAGCCCTTCTCCGTCCAGACGCCGGCCGACAGGCCGTACGGGGTGTTGTTGGCCTTCTCCACGGCCTCGGCCGGGGTGCGGAAGGTCAGCATGGCCAGGACCGGGCCGAAGACCTCGTCCCGGGCGATCCGGTGCGACTGCGCGACACCGGTGAAGATCGTCGGCGGGAACCAGAAGCCCCGGGACGGCAGCTCGCACGGCGGCGACCAGCGCTCGGCGCCCTCGGCCTCTCCGATGTCGGACAGCTCCCGGACCCGGGCGAGCTGCACCTCGGAGTTGATCGCGCCGATGTCGGTGTTCTTGTCCATCGGGTCGCCCAGCCGGAGCCTGCCGAGACGGGTCTTGAGCGCCTCCAGCAGGTCGCCGGCGACCGACTCCTGGACCAGCAGCCGCGAGCCGGCGCAGCAGACGTGGCCCTGGTTGAAGAAGATGCCGTCGACGATGCCCTCGACGGCCTGGTCGATCGCGGCGTCGTCGAAGACGATGTTGGCGGCCTTGCCGCCCAGCTCCAGGGTGAGCTTCTTGCCGGTGCCCGCGACCGAGCGCGCGATGAGCCGGCCGACCTCGGTGGAGCCGGTGAAGGCGACCTTGTCGACGTCCGGGTGGTTCACCACGGCCGCGCCGGTCTCCCCCGCGCCGGTGACGATGTTCACCACGCCGGGCGGGAGCTCGGCCTGCCGGCAGATGTCCGCGAAGAGCAGCGCGCTCAGCGGCGTCGTCTCGGCGGGCTTGAGCACGACCGTGTTGCCGCAGGCCAGCGCCGGGGCGACCTTCCACGCGAGCATGAGCAGCGGGAAGTTCCACGGGATGACCTGCCCGGCCACGCCCAGCGGCCTGGGGTCGGGGCCGTAGCCGGCGTGGGCGAGCTTGTCCGCCCAGCCCGCGTAGTAGAAGAAGTGCGCCGCGACCAGCGGCAGGTCCACGTCGCGCGACTCGCGGATCGGCTTGCCGTTGTCCAGCGTCTCCAGCACCGCCAGCTCGCGCGAGCGCTCCTGGATGATGCGGGCGATCCGGAACAGGTACTTGGCCCGCTCGGAGCCGGGCAGCGCCGACCAGGTGCCGAACGCCTTGCGGGCGGCCCGCACGGCGCGGTCGACGTCCGCGTCCGTGGCCGTGGCCACCTCGGCCAGCGTCTCCTCGGTCGCGGGGTTGACGGTCTTGATGGGGGCGCCCGACCCGTCGGTGAACTCGCCGTCGATGAACAGGCCGTAGGACGGCTGGATGTCGACGACGTCGCGGGACTCGGGTGCCGGTGCGTATTCGAACATCGCCTCAGTCCAGGGTGAAGTAGTCGGGGCCCGCGTACCGGCCGGTCGCCATCTTCTGGCGCTGCATCAGCAGGTCGTTGAGGAGGGACGAGGCGCCCAGGCGGAACCAGTCGGGATCGAGCCAGCCCTCGCCGACGGTCTCGTTGACCATGACGAGCATCTTGATCGCGTCCTTGGTGGTGCGGATGCCCCCGGCGGGCTTGACGCCGACCTTGCGCCCGGTCACCGCGAGGAAGTCTCGGACCGCCTCCAGCATGATGAGCGTGACCGGCGGGGTCGCCGCGGGCTGGATCTTCCCGGTGGACGTCTTGATGAAGTCGGCGCCGGCCAGCATCGCCAGCCAGGACGCACGCCGTACGTTGTCGTAGGTCGCGAGCTCCCCGGTCTCGAGGATGACCTTCAGGTGCGCCGGGCCGCAGGCGGCCTTGACGGCGACGATCTCCTCGTGGACCTTCAGGTAGTCGCCGGACAGGAACGCGCCGCGGTCGATCACCATGTCGATCTCGTCGGCGCCGGCGGCCACCGCGAGCGCGGTGTCGGCGACCTTGACCTCCAGGGAGGAGCGCCCGCTCGGGAACGCGGTGGCGACGCTGGCCACCTTCACGCCGGAGCCGGCGAGCGCGTCCACCGCCTGGCCGACCATGTCGGGATAGACGCAGACCGCGGCCGTCTTCGGCACGGACGGGTCGCTCGGATCGGGGTGTACGGCCTTGGCGCACATCGCGCGGACCTTGCCGGGCGTGTCCGCGCCCTCCAGGGTCGTCAGGTCCACCATGCGGATGGCCAGGTCGATCGCCTCCGCCTTGGCGGTGGTCTTGATCGACCGGGTGCCGAGCATGGCGGCTCGCTGGTCCGCGCCCACCCGGTCGACGCCGGGCAGGCCGTGCAGGAAGGCTCGCAGCGTGGCACCGGACGAGGCCACGTCAGCGAGCGAAGTAGTCACAGTTGACACCACTCCAGCATGCCGACTCGGATGGTGAGTTCCAAACCGGACGCGGCTGAGGCCGGTAACGACTTTTTGTGAACATTCGCCGAGTTCGGCGGGGGAGCGCCGGAGACGGTCATGGCGGGTCCAAGAACCGCCCGCGGACGTACGGCACGGCGACCGGCCCGCGGGCGTGCGGCACACGCCGCCAGGACCGGCCCGCAGTCCGTACGGCACGGCGACCGGCGGGTGCGCGGCACGTTCCGCCAGGACCGGCCCGCGGGCCGTACGGCCTCAGGCCGCGGTCAGCCCGTGGACGTCGGCCAGCAGCTCGACGGAGCGCAGCCAGGCCTTCCTGTCCGGGGCCATGGAGACCACGATCAGCTCGTCGGCCTGGGCGTGCCCGGCGAAGCGGCCGAGGTACTCCTCCACCTCCGCCGGGGTCCCGACGGCGGAGTAGCGGGCCATGTTCAGCAGCTGGCGCCCGGCCGGGGACTCCAGGACCATGTCCGCCTCCTCCGGCGTGAACGTCCGGCCCCGGCCGAGCAGCAGGCTCACCCGCTTGCGCTTGGCGTCCAGGAACTGCTCCTGCGCCTCCTGGGCGGTGTCCGCGGCGATGACGTTGACCCCGGCGATGACGTACGGCCGGTCGAGCTGCGCGGAGGGCCTGAACTCCCGCCGGTAGAGGGCGACGGCCTCCTCGAGCGCGTCCGGGGCGAAGTGGGAGGCGAAGGCGTACGGGAGCCCGAGCGCGGCGGCGAGCTTCGCCCCGAACAGCGAGGAGCCGAGGATGTACAGCGGCACGTCCGTGCCCCTGCCGGGGGTGGCGTTCACGCCCGGGATGCGGGTCTCGCCGGTCAGGTACCCCTGCAGCTCCAGGACGTCCTCCGGGAAGGCGTCCGCGGAGGCGGGACCGCGGCGCAGCGCCCGCATGGTCTGCTGGTCGCTGCCCGGCGCCCGGCCGAGACCGAGGTCGATGCGGCCCGGGTGCAGCGTCTCGAGGGTCCCGAACTGCTCGGCGATGGTCAGCGGGGAGTGGTTGGGCAGCATGACGCCGCCGGCGCCCAGGCGGATCGTCCGGGTGTGCGCGGCCACGTGCGCGATGAGCACGCTGGTCGCCGAGGAGGCGATGGTGTCCATGTTGTGGTGCTCGGCGTACCAGACCCGCAGGTAGCCCAGCTCCTCGGCGCGCCGGGCCAGCGCCACGCTGGCGTCGAAGCTGTCGGCCGCCGTCTCCCCGTCGCCGATGTGGGCCAGGTCGAGGATGGAGAGCGGGAGGGGGCGGGGAAGCGCCATGGCGGGCGGGCCTTTCTCTGACGAGGCGTTCTCTGCGGGACGTCCCTGGGCGGACGCGGTCCGGAGGGTCCGGCCGTTCGGCGGGCCCGGAGCGGCGCTCCGGCGGAGCCGGACAGGGGCGCGCACCCGGCCGGGAGGCGTCGCCGCGGTGCACGCTGTGCAACCACGGCGGCCCTCCGGTTATTTCGACCGGGCTGCCTCAGACGGCGGACGGAGGCGCCTCAGACGCCCGGCCGGGGGTGCCTCAGATGGCGGAGAGAGGTGCCTCAGACGCCCGGCCGGGCGGGAACGGGCTGCTCAGGACGGGTCCCGGAGGGGAACGGCCAGCCGGACCGGGACCGCCTCAGACCTCCGGCCGGGGCCGGGACGGGCCGCCTTAGGGCACGCCGGGGCAGGCCCTAAGCATTCGTAGGACGAATCGACGCCGGAGATAAGGCATCCGTCCGATGTGGCACCGGGGGCCTTAGGCCGAATCTTGAGTGTGTAAGGGAATCGACACCACCC
This sequence comes from Planomonospora corallina, assembly GCF_042650625.1. Lineage (NCBI taxonomy): Bacteria > Bacillati > Actinomycetota > Actinomycetes > Streptosporangiales > Streptosporangiaceae > Planomonospora > Planomonospora corallina. The sequence continues at coordinate 37,958 of NZ_JBHSBM010000042.1, read as the reverse complement.
AAGGAGGAACCCGACATGGGTCCCGAGCTCCACCTCCAGATGATGACCAGCCGCCATGACGAGTTCATCGCCGAGGCCACCGAGTACCGCCTGGCCCGCGCGGCCGAGGCCGTACGGAAGATCCGCTCCGGGGGCGAGCGCCGCCGCGCGCTGCGCCTCTTCGGCAAGACCGTCTCCGCATGACGCCCGCACGAGAGCCCGGCCGCATTCCCCACCGCGGCCGGGCCTCTCAGCCTCCGTAGCCTCCCCGCTGGGCCCGCACGGGCTCGGATAAAAGGAGGAACGAATGCAGAAGGCATGACATGCTGGAAAACATGATGGGTCGGACGGTGAGCCCCGTCTTCGTGGGGCGGGAGAACGAACTCGCCGACCTGGACGAGGCGTTCACCCGGGCACGGGGGAAGACCGCGTCCGCCGTGCTGCTCGGCGGAGAGGCCGGGGTCGGCAAGAGCCGGCTGGTCACCTGCTTCGCCGAGCTGGCCGCCCGCGACGGCGCGCTCGTGCTGACCGGCGGCTGCGTCGAGCTGTCCGCCGAGGGCCTCGCCTACGCCCCCTTCACCGCGGCGATCCGCCAGCTGGTCCGCGAGCGCGGGGCCGACGAGGTCGCGGCACTGCTGCCGGAGGGCGCGGCCCGCGACCTGGCCCGGCTGCTGCCCGAGTTCGGCGAGCCCGGCGGCGACACCGAGAGCGACACCGCGCGCGCCCGGCTCTTCGAGCAGATCCTGACCCTGCTGGAGCGCCTGGCCGAGCAGCGCCCCGTCATCCTCCTCATCGAGGACATCCACTGGGCCGACCGGTCCAGCCGCGACCTGATCGCCTTCCTCAGCCGCAACCTGTGCACCGCGCCGGTGCTGATGGTCCTCACCTACCGCTCCGACGACCTGCACCGCCAGCACCCGCTCCGGCCGGTCCTGGCCGAGCTGGGCCGGATGGACGGGGTCCTTCGGATGGACCTGCCCCGGCTCACCCAGGACGAGGTCGCCGCGCAGATGGCCGGCATCCTCGGCGCCGCCCCGGAGTTCGCCCGGGTGCTGGAGGTCCACCGGCGCAGCGAGGGCATCCCGCTCTTCGTCGAGGCCCTCATGGAGTGCGGCGGCGGCTCCCTCCCCGACTCCCTGCACGACCTGATCATCAGCTCCGTCGAGCAGCTCCCGGACGAGACCCAGCGTGTGCTGCGCGTGGCCGCCGCGGGCGGCATCCGGGTCGGCCACGACCTGCTCGCCGCCGTCACCGGCCTGTCCGGCGTGGAGCTGGAGGACGCCATCCGGCCCGCCGTCGCGGCCAACGTGGTCCAGGTCGCCGACGGCCGCGCCTACGCCTTCCGGCACGCCCTGATCCGCGAGGCCGTCCACGACGAGCTCCTGCCCGGCGAGCACGTGCGGCTGCACGCCCGCTTCGCCGAGGAGATCGGGCGCGACCGCACGCTGGTCCCGCCCGGCCGGGCCGCCATCGAGATCGCCCACCACTGGTACTCCGCCCGCGACGACGTGTGGGCCCTGGTCTCGGCCTGGGAGGCCGCGCAGGAGGCCGCCCGGACCTTCGCCTACAACGAGAAGGTGCAGCTGCTGGAGCGGGTGCTCGCGCTGTGGAGCAAGGTGCCAGACGCCGCCGCCCGGATCGGCGCGGACCACACCACGGTGCTGGAGCAGGCCTCGGAGGCCGCGCACGCCTGCGGGGAGTACGACCGCGGCGTGAAGTTCACCAAGGCGGCCCTCGCCGAGCTGGACGAGGAGGCCGAGCCGGAGCGGGTCGCCGAGCTGGTCGTACGGCTCTCGCAGCTGAAGCTGGGCAAGCGGCGCCCCGGGGCGCTCGACGACCTGCGCCACGCCGAGCGGCTGGCGCCCACCGGGAGCCTGGCCCGCGCCCGCGTGCTGGCCAGGCTCGGCTCGTACCTGATTTTCCGCAACGAGGTGGACGAGGGGACGGCGCTCACCGAGGAGGCCCTGGCCATCGCCCGCGCCCACGGCGACGAGTGCCTGGAGGCCGACCTGCTGCTCAATCTCGGGGTGGGCCACTCGACCGCCGGCCGCTCCCTGCTCATGCTCGAGGCCAACGAGGTCGCGCTGGAGATCGGCAGGCGGCTGCACTCCGGCCGGATCGTGCTGCGCGCCCTGGCCAACACCGTGGACGCGCTGAACAACCTGGGCCGCTCGGCCGAGGCCGTCGAGCTGGCGCTGGAGGGCGAGCGGCTGGCCAAGGAGTACGGCCGGCACCGCACCCAGGGCGCCTTCATCGCCGGCAACCGCGCCGAGGCGCTGGAGGCGCTGGGCCGCTTCGAGGAGGCCGCCGAGGTGACCGAGCGGGAGCTGGCCAAGGACCCCTCCATCCGCGACCGGCACCACCTGAGCCGGACCCGCGCGGAGGTCGCCGCCGCGCGCGGCGAGATCGAGGTGCTCAGGTCCGTGCTGGCGATGTTCGGTCCCTGTCCCGAGCAGGAGGAGTTCACCCAGGAGGCGGTCGCCAACACCTGCCTCGCCATCCGCCTCCACCTGCTGGAGGGCGCGCCGGAGGCCGCGCTGGAGGTGGCCGGGCGGATGACGCTGGAGGCGCGCGTCCTGAACAAGTCCGAGCTGGGCTGGCGGCTGGTCGCCCAGATCGCCGAGGCGTGCGAGGCAGCCGCACCGGTCGCCCCGGAGCGGGCCGCGGCGCTGCGCCGCCGGGTCGAGGAGGCCGTCGCCGCGATGACCGCGGACGGCCCGGTCGCCGAGGCCTACCGGCTCTGCTTCGACGGCGACCACGACGCCGCGGCCGCCGCCTGGGACCGGATCGACCGCCCCTTCCGCCGGGCCGCGGCGCTGCTCCGGGCGGCCCGGGCCGCGGCCGCCTCGGGCGACCGCGAGGGCGCCGCCGTACGGCTCCGCGCGGCTCACCCGGTCGCGGTGCGGGTGGGCGCCCGGCCCCTGGTGGCCGAGATCGAGTCCCTGGCCCGCCGGATCGGCGCGGTGCTCGCCCAGGACGCGCCGGAGGGAGCCCGGGAGAACGGCGCCGCGGGCAGGACCGGGGACCCGGCCGGGGACGGTGTCCCGGCGCTCACCCCGCGCGAGCAGGAGGTGCTCCGTCTCGTCGCCCTGGGACGCTCGAACCGGGACATCGCCGCCGAGCTGTTCATCTCGGCCAAGACGGTGAGCGTGCACGTCTCGAACATCCTGGCCAAGCTCGGTGTGTCCACCCGCGGCGAGGCCGCCGCGGCCGCCCACCGCCTCGCCCTGATCGGCTGAGGCCCTCCCCGGCGGTCCCGGCCGGTCGTTCTCCCGTCGGTCCGCGTCGGTCCGCGTCGCTCCCGAGGGCGGACTCCGGAGAGCGGATCCGGGCGCGGACGCCGGAGAGCGGATCCGGGCGCGGACGCCGGAGAGCGGATCCGGGCGCGGACGCCGGAGAGCGGATCCGGGGCCGGGCCGCCGGCCGGGGACCGGCGGGTCAGGCCGGGGTGTCGCCCCGGCGGATCTCCTCGATGGAGGTCCGCATCGCCTCGGCGGCCCGGGTGAACCAGTCGGCCAGCACGGCGATCTCATCGGGCGAGTAGTCGGCGAACAGCTCGCCGAGCCGGTCGTAGAAGGGCTGGTAGACCGCGACGACGCGGGCCGCGGCGGAGGCGTCGGCGATGATCCGGATGCGGCGGCGGTCCGCTGGGTCGGCCTGCCGGTGCGCGTAACCGGCCCGTTCGAGGCGGTTGACGACGCCGGTGATGGCGCCGGTGGTCAGGTTCGCCTTCTCCGCGAGGGCGCCGGCGGTCAGGGGTTCGTCCCCGGCGTCCCAGATGTGGGCCAGGCAGGTGAGGTCGGTGGCGTTCAGGCCCAGCCGCTGGGCGATCTCGTTCTGCCCGACGATGCCCAGCGCGATGAGCCGGTCCATGCCGGCCAGCGCCTGGGCGGGTGACGCGGCGGGGCGGGACTTGCCCTCCACTGACATTCTCCTTAGAATCTAAGATATTTAGTACGTGAGATAAGTCTTCTTCCACCCTACCCCGGGAGAGCCGGGTCCACCGAGGAGAGCGGTCATGAGCGGCGTGCACGGCGACTACGACCTTGGCCACACGGTGGCGGGCTGGACCGGGTGCGCCCTGGCCGTCACCGGCTCCGCCGCGGTGGGCGCCTCCATCTGCGCTGCCTGGCTCCCCGGCGTCTGGCTGGGGACCGGCGTCATCGCCGCCGCCGGGCTGACCACCTGGGTGCTGCACCTGATGGGCTGGGGGAAGCCGAGCGGGCCCCGGCCGTCGCAGGAGCGGGACTGGCGGGTGCGCGATCCCATGACGGCGCACGCCGGCTGCCTCGGCTGCCGGCTGGCCGGGCGGCGGGCCCGGCACGGGACCGGACAGGAGGCCGGGCGGCGGACCGGACAGGAGGCCGGAGCGGCCCGGGACACCCGCGAGGCCACCGCGGCCCTCCTCACATCCTCCGGGTGAGAGCACCGGTCAGGCCAGCACCGGCTCGGCGAGCAGGAGCACGCCGAAGACCGCGAACGCGGCGGCGGCGCCGTACCGCACGACCTTCTCCGGCAGGTTCTTGCCGAGCATGAGGCCGACCGCGATGGCCAGCGCGTCGGCGGCGACCATGCCGACCGTCGAGCCGATCCAGGTGCCGACCCAGTCGTGCTGGGTGGCCAGGGTGATGGTGGCGAGCATGGTCTTGTCACCCAGCTCGGCCAGGAAGAAGGCCACGGTCACCGCGATGAGCGCCGACCGGGTGGTGCGCCTGGCCTTGCCCGCCTCCTCCTCGGTCAGCTCGTCCCCGCGGAGCGTCCACAGGGCGAAGCCGAGGAAGGCGATGCCCGCCACGATCGTGATGGCGGTGGTGGGGAGGAAATCACCGGCCAGCCCGCCCAGGGCGACGCTGACGAGGTGGACCACCGTGGTGGCCAGGGTGATGCCGGCCAGGACCGGCCACGGCCTGAACCGGGTGGCGAAGGTCATCGCCATGAGCTGACTCTTGTCGCCGAGCTCGGCCACGAAGATGACAGCAAGACTGAGCCAGAACGCTTCCAACGGGGTCGCCCTTCACGCGCGTGCGACCGGGCCGGAAGGGGTGCACCCGGGGGTTTCGGGCACGCTCCGGCCCGGCGGCACCTTTTCGGTATGCCTGCCAGGCCGAAGGTCTCGTCCGCCTGTGGATGCCAGGCCCGCGTGACCGGGCGCCCGCAGGGCGCCAGTGTGTCGATCACGCGATTGGGACTACTCCCCCTCGGGTGTTTCCACCAGACCCTAACACCCCTGCCCTGCTGCTCATTCCCGCCTCCGCACGATCGGGGACGACCGCCGCGGGGAGGGATCAGAGACGGGTCCCGACGAGGACGGGCTCGTTGACGAGCGTCACACCGAACTTCTCGTGCACCCCGTCCCGGACCTCCCTGGCCAGGTCGAGGAGGTCCTCCGTACGGGCCGCCAGCTCCGGGTTGGTCAGGGCGAGGGTGTGCTTGGTGGAGATCCTGGCCGGGCCGCGCCGGTAGCCCTTGGGGAACCCGGCGTTCTCGATCAGCCAGGCGGCGGGGACCTTCACCGCCCCGCCGGGCATGTCCCAGCGGGGGAAGCCCGGGGCGCGCAGTTCCAGCTCGGCCGCCTGCCCGGCGTCCAGCACCGGGTTGGTGAAGAACGAGCCCGCGCTCCGGGTGTCCGGGTCGGCGGGGTCGAGGACCATGCCCTTGCCCGCGCGCAGCGCCAGGACCGCCCGCCGGGCCTCGGCGAGCGGCACCCGCTCCCCCTGCTCGACGCCGAGCCGCAGTGCCAGCTCGCGATAGGCGACCGGACCGGAGAGCCCGCCGTCCCCGCCCGCCCTCGGCAGGGCGTAGGTGACCGCCAGCACGACGTGCCGGCCGGGCTCCCGCTTGAAGACGCTGTGCCGGTAGGCGAAGGCGCACTCGGCCGCGGTCAGGTCGCGCACCCGGCGGGCCGTGCGGTCGTAGACCCGGACGGAGGTGATCGTCTGCGAGACGTCCTGCCCGTAGGCGCCGACGTTCTGGATGGGCGTGGAACCGACCTGCCCGGGGATGCCCGACAGGCACTCGATCCCGGACCGCCCCTCCGCCACGGCCCGCTCGACCAGCGCGTCCCAGTCCTCCCCGGCCTCCGCGGTGACCAGGTCGCCGTCGGACTCGACGCCGCGCGACGCGACGCGCACCACCAGCCCGTCGAAGCCCTCGTCGGAGACGACCAGGTTGCTCCCGCCGCCGAGCACGAGCACCGGCTCACCCGCCCGGTCGGCCTCCGCGACCAGTTCGACGAGTTCCTCGGCCGACCCCGCCTCCACGAACGCCCGCGCCGGACCGCCCAGCCCCAACGTCGTGTACGGCGCCAGCCGTACCCCTGCGACCCGCTCAGCCATGCCCCATCCCCAGCAGACCCGACAAAATACGCGCCCCAGCCTATGCGGCGCCGGTAATCCCGGACACGGCCCTCCTGGACACGACTGAACCCGGCACGGCCGAACCGTCACGTGCTCGCCCGCCGGGACCGGCGCGTACGGACGGGACCACCGGCGCGGGTCACGTACGGGCGAGCCCGGCGTGGGCCGCGTACGGCAGATCACGGGTACGCATCGCCTACGGCGGACCACCGGCACGGGCCCCCTACGGCCGACCGACGGCACGGCCACCGGCACGGATCGCCTACGGCGGACCACTGCGACGGGTGACGTGCGACGGGCCGGAAGCTCACCGCGTGCCGCCGCGCCCTTCCGGTTTCGGAGACCCCGCCGGGTCCTCGTCCTGTCCCTGCGGCATGGCCTCGTCCAGCCGCGACACCGACAGGCTCCCGTCCCACAGCCGCTGGGAGGCGACCATGCGCTCGGCGTTGCCCTCCAGTTCGTTGTCGCCCTCCCGGCCGACGAGCTCGGCGCCCTCGGGCGACTGCTCCGGGTACGCCTCCTCGTCGGCGAGCAGCTTGGCGCCGGGCGGGTCGACCCGCTCGGGGGCGCCGGTCCGCCGCGCGGCCTCCGACACTTCTTCGACGGGCCGGTCGTGGACCCGCTCACCAGCCCTCTCCTCGGCCCGTTCACTGACATGACGTGGTGTTTCGTCCATGCCGGACGCCTACCCACGGGCCGGGGGAAGATGCTCATTCCCCGGCCCGGACGGGCTTCCCGGCGGAGACGGGGCCAGGAGAGACGGACCGCCGCGTGGACCTCCGGAGATGACGGCTCCGGAAGAACCGGGAGCACCGCATGAACCTCCGGAGATGACAGCGCCGGAAGAACCGGGAGCACCGCATGAACCTCCGGAGATGACAGCGCCGGAAGAACCGGGAGCACCGCATGAACCTCCGGAGATGACAGCGCCGGGAGAGCCGGACCCGGGAAGCGGAGGGCTCGCGAGGGCCGGCCCTCGGAGGCGGCTCAGGAGAGCTGGACCACCGCGCGCGCCTTGGAGAGCACCCGGGAGCCGTCGCAGAGGGCGGTCAGAGCGACCAGCACGCGCTTGTCCTCGAGCTTCTCCTCGATGACGCCGCTCACCGTGATGACGGCGCCCTTGTCGTCGTCAGGGACGACCACCATGGAGGAGAAGCGCACGCCGTAGTCGACGACCGCGGCCGGGTCGCCGGCCCAGTCGGTGACGAAGCGGCCGCCCTGGGCCATGGTGAACATGCCGTGCGCGATGACGTCGGGCAGCCCGACCGTCTTCGCGAAGCGCTCGTTCCAGTGGATGGGGTTGAAGTCCCCCGAGGCCCCGGCGTACATCACCAGGCTGGCGCGGCGCACCGGGTAGTCCACGGCCGGGATCTCCTGCCCGACCTCGACGTCGTCGTACTTGACCGTCGCGGCCATCAGCCCGCACCTCCACGCTCGACGATGGTGTTGTAGGTCGTGCACACGGGCTCGCCCCCGACGGTCGTGACGTCGCTCCGCACGGTGATGAACTCGTTGCGGCCGACGCTGCGGATGTCGGTCACCGTCGAGACGCTGACCAGCTCGTCGCCGGCGTAGATCGGCCGCTGGTACTGGAAGCGCTGCTCGCCGTGGACGACCATCGCGAAGTTCAGGCCGAGATCGGGGTCGGCCAGGAGCGACCCGCCCGCCAGGCTGAACACGATGGGGAAGGTGGGCGGGGCCACGACGTCCGGGTGGCCGGCGGCCTGGGCGGCCTCCCTGTCCCGGTAGATCGGGCTGTTGTCGCCGATCGCCGCCGCGAACTCTCTGATCTTCACTCGACTGACCTCGTAGGGCGCTGAGGGCTCGGAAGCCCGCCCGACGAAATCACGGTTCAGAGCCATCGTGCTCCTTTACGGAATTCGAGCTGGTGAGGCCGACACTAACAGAACAAGGTTCGGGAAACCGGTCCCGTCCCGCTCACCAGGAAACCGTAGCCCGGACCAGGTCCCCTCCGGGTGCGGAGCGTGGTCAACACCTGCCCGGAAAACCTGTACGGAGACGACAAAGGCCCACATCCGGGCACCCGCGTCGGCTCCCACCCGCGCCGGCCAGGAGCGGCCCTCCTCCCAGACCGAAGAGGCCCCCCACAGGCCCTCACCCACGGACACCCATGGAGGTTCCCACAGACCCTCACCCACGGACACCCGCGAAAGACCCCGCCGGCCATCACCCGCGGAGGCCCGATGGACCGGGCCCCCATACGACGAACCGGCGCCCTCGAAGGGAGGGCGCCGGTTCGGCAACGAATATGTTGAGCTGCGCTGAGCGCTGCGGAAGTGCTCTTCTCCCGTCGCGAGCCACGCGAAGCGGGAGGCTCGCCGAGACTAGCGGGTCTCGCGGTGCGCCTGGTGCGTCTTGCAGTTCGGGCAGTACTTCTTGAGCTCAAGCCGGTCCGGGTCGTTACGCCGGTTCTTCCGCGTGATGTAGTTGCGGTGCTTGCACTCCTGGCAGGCCAGCGTGATCTTCGGCCTAACGTCGGTGGCAGCCACGTGGGAGTGCCTTTCTACGTTCGGGACTGGGACGACCCACGCCGGAGCCCCTTCGCTGGGAAGGAGGTCCGGGAGGGTAGTAGCGGAGGCCGGACTTGAACCGGCGACACAACGATTATGAGCCGTTTGCTCTGCCTGACTGAGCTACTCCGCCTTGGAGCCGACGGGGGTCGGCTGCCCTCGCAAGGATACCCGATTCACGGAGCGACCGCGCACCTGTGCAGGTCGGGGCGACTATCGGGAGGTTGTCCCGATGTGCCCGCCCCCGTGCCGGGGACCTTACGCATCTCCGGGTGGCCGCAACAGGCCCACCCAAGCCAAAAGCCCCAACCGGATGGCCAGGGCGTCAGGCTGTGGAGCCCCCAAACGGAATCGAACCGTTGACCTTCTCCTTACCATGGAGACGCTCTGCCGACTGAGCTATAGGGGCCTGTCTGCTTCGCTCTCGCGCTGCGGACAGGTGTAACCATACACGCCCGGACGGCGCGATGCGAAATCCGCTCCCGGAGCCCGGCAGACTGGTCACCGGCAACCCGACCGAGGGGAGACGACCGGTGCAGGAGCAGCGCAGACAGGCGATCCGGGCGCTCGACGAGAGCGACCGCCCCCGACTGTACTGGCACGGGACGGACGCCGGCGGCCACGTCTGGCTGTTCGAGACGGTCATCGACGACGGCGGCGAGTACTGGCCGGTCAGACACGCCGAGCTCGGCGGGGACGGCCTCCCCCGCCGCTACTCCTGGCGCCACCTGGAGGACGAGCACGGCTTCCTGGCCGAGGGTCCGCTCTTCCCGGACGACTTCGGCCTGAACCGGCTGACCGCCGAGGAGTTCGCCGTCCTGTGGGAGGCGCTCGACCGCTGAGCGCCCCCGGCCGGTCCCGGCACTCCCCACCTCGCCGGTCCCCGGCCCCGATCCGTGAGCCGCGACGGGAGCACCGAGCCCGGCGCCCCTCCCGGAGCGAACCCCTCCCGCGCAGCCCGCGAGTCCCCGCACGGCCCACGAGCGGAACCCTCGGGTACGATCCACGGCCGCACCGCCGCCACCACGGAAGAAGGCCCCATGCAGCACATCGGGTTCGGCGCATCACCGGAACTCCCGCCGGCCAACGGCTACAGCCACGTCGCAAGTGTCCCGCCGGGCAGCCGGCTCGTCTGGACCTCCGGGCAGGTCCCGATCGACGCGGACGGCACACCCGCCCCCGCGGGCGACTGGGAGGCCCAGACCCGCCTGGCCATGCGGAACGTCGGCACCGCGCTCGAAGCGGCCGGCGCCACCTGGGGCGACGTCTTCAAGCTCACGATCTACGTCGTGGACACCTCGGCGCTGCCCGTCGTGCGGGCCGTACGCGACGAGTTCGTCGACACGGAGCGGCCCCCGACCAGCTCGCTCGTCCAGGTCGCCGGCCTGTTCCGGCCCGACATCCTGATCGAGGTCGAGGCGGTCGCCGCCGTCCCCGCCTGAACCGGGGACGACCGGGACCCGCCCGGCCGAGCCCGCCATCGCCGTGCCGGACCGGGACCCGCCCGGCACGGACGCAGGCCCCCGCCGCCACGAGCCACCCGATCATTCGGCGTGTGCCGCACGGCGCATCCATCGACGCGGCTCATGGTCGGCCGCCGGTTCCCGCTCTCACACCGAAAGGATTGTCGACGGCGTACCGCCAGCGCCCATCGTGCCCACGCCGGGCGACATCGGTGGCGGTGCCCTCGATGTGCACGGGGAGGCCGTTCCGATCCGTGCCGTCGATGACCCAGTCGACGATCAGCAAGGCGATGTCGCCCGCCGTGTAGACGTGTCGCGGCCGGACGGTGATCGGCAGCCCGAGACCCAGGAACCGCTCGTTGGCGGCACGGGCCTCCTGCCCGGTCAGCGGTGAGCCCGGCTCCGGGACGAACACCGCCCCGCTCTCGTAGACTTCCGCCACCGCCTCCGCGTCACCGGTGTTGAACCGCTCGGCGAACACCGCGGGCACGTCCTCGGGACGTTCGGCAAGCTGCCGCATCATCGATGTGCACCCTCTCAGCGGATAGAAAACAGTCAGACGCGGCAACGCTAGGAGGCGCCCTCGTGACTCACCAAACGGTTGGTCACCCAGCCCGTCCGGGCCTGCCCGACGACCCTCGCGCGAACGTCACCGAACCCACCCCCTCCTGCCCGGTGGAGATCGCCCTCTCGGCCCTGCACGGCCGTTGGACGACCCTGGTGATCCGCGAATTCCTGCAGGGCGACCGCACTTTCACCGAGCTCCGCCATGCCCTGCCCGCGCTGTCGGACAAGGTCCTGTCCGATCGGCTGGCGCACCTGACGGAAGCCGGTGTACTCGATCGCCATCGCCATCGCCATCGCCAGCCCGGCTGGCCGCCCCGGGTCCGCTACACGCTCACCGCACACGGGCGCCGCCTCGGCCCCGTCCTGCAGGCCCTGTGGGACTGGGGCGCGCAGCACCGGCCGCCCCCTCCGGCCGGAACCCGCTAGCCGCCCCCTCGACGAGCGCACTCAGGAACGGCGGTCGACGACGACCGTCGTATCCGGATCCTCCGGCCTGTCGCAGACGTGGCGGACGCAGCCGAACGCCCGGCGAACGTCCGGGCGAGCTCTTCGGCCTGGCCGGGGGTCGGGTGGAAGCGGTGCTCGCAGGCCCGCTTCACGAGCCGTGCCATGCCTCACATCGCACCAAGCGATCAGCCGAGAACCGTTCGGTCGTCCGATACGGAGGTCCGCTCGGCGGCGAAACGCCTGTCCCCGCCCTACTCCGCGGGGGTCCGACTCCTCGCACGTCTGAAGGCGGGCGTTCCCCCGGAGGTATCCGAGGAAAATCATCCCGCGCGCATCCCACGGCGGGCGACCCGCGGCACATGGCCTGAAGATCGGAACACAAGGCCGCGGAGATCTATGCTCAGCCTCCTCATTGTGTCAGCGTATGGACCGGACGAACTCCTTGATCGAGGAAAACGCACGGGAGGCACGTGAGGAATGATCCGAATAAACGGGCTGACGAAACGTTTCGGTGACAGGACAGCGGTGGACGGTCTGACGTTCACCGTCGAACCCGGAAAGGTCACTGGTTTTCTCGGCCCGAACGGGGCGGGCAAGTCGACGACCATGAGAATGATCCTCGGCCTCGACAGACCGGACGCCGGCGGCGTGACGGTCAACGGCCACGACTACGTGGGCATGGCCAGGCCCATGCGGGAGGTGGGCGCCCTGCTGGACGCCCGTGCACTGCACGGCAGGCGTACGGCCCGCGACCACCTGCTCTGCATCGCCCAGACCAACGGCATTCCGGGTGAACGGGTGGACGAGGTGCTGGAACTGGTCGGACTGGAATCGGTCGCCCGTAAACGGGCCGGCGGTTTCTCCCTGGGGATGAGCCAGCGGCTCGGGATCGCGGTGGCGCTCCTCGGCGACCCGAAGGTGTTGCTGTTCGACGAGCCGGTCAACGGCCTGGATCCCGAAGGCATCAAGTGGATCCGCGAGCTGATGCGCGGACTGGCCGGAGAGGGCCGCACCGTCCTGGTCTCCAGCCACCTGATGAGCGAGATGGCGCAGACCGCCGACCACCTCGTCATCATCGGCAGGGGGAGACTCATCGCGGACATCGGGATCGGCGAGTTCGTCCGGCAGGGCTCCAACGTGCTGGTGCGGGCGGACGACCGGGACCGGCTCGTTCCCCTCCTGGTGGAAGCGGGCGGTTCCGTCAAACAGGGCACCGACGGCTCCTTCGTCGTCACCGGCCTGGAGGCCCGGCAGATCGGCAAGGCCGCACTGGCCGCCGGGATCGTGGTGACGGAGTTGACACCACAGCGCTCACTGGAGCAGGCCTACATGGATCTGACCCGTGACAGCGTCGAGTTCCAGGCGAGCGCGGCATGAGGGCCCCCATCGCGGACACGATGCGGTCGGAGTGGAGCAAGTTCCGCTCCATCCCCTCCAACATCCCCATCCTGCTGGCGACCGTCACCGTCATGGTGGGCGCGGGCGCCCTCACCGCCAACCGGGCGAGCGAGGGCTACCGGGCGGCGGGATCCGCGTTCGACCCGACCTACGTCAGCATGTACGGCGGGTTCCTGTTCGCCCAGATCAGCGTGGGCGCACTGGGCGTGCTGGTGGTGACCTCCGAGTACGCCACCGGGACGATCCGCACGAGCCTCACCGTGGTCCCGCGGCGCGGACGGTTGCTGGCCGCCAAGATCTGGACGTTCGGCCTGATCGCCCTGGTGATGGGAGAGATCGCGGCTTTCGGCTCGTTCCTCCTCGGCCAGACCCTGATCGGCGCCGCCGGCGCCCCCTCCGCGGCGCTCGGCCAGCCCGACGTCCTGCGCGCCGTCGTCGGCATGGGGCTCGTCTGGGCGCTGGTGGGCCTGGTCGGCGTGGCGCTCGGCTGCCTGCTGCGGAACACGATGGCCGCAACGACCGTGGTGACGGTCGTCAACTTCATCATTCCGATCATCGGACCCAGGCTCATGCCGGAAGCCGTCGGGGAGTGGGTGTCCGTCTACTGGCCGATCTCGGCCGGACTCCGGATCACCACCACCGTCCATGACGCGGAACGGCTCGCTCCGTGGACGGGGTTCGGCCTGATGGCCGCCTTCACCGCCGTTCTGCTGATGACGGCCTTCGCGGTGTTCCGCTCGCGGGACGCCTGACAGCGGCAACCCGCGGATGCTCGTCGAGCGGACCGGGCCCGGCTCCGAGGACACCGGAAACAGGGAGGACCGACGGGGCGCGAGGCCCGGCGTACGGCCAAGGGCCCCCGGAACAGCAAAAGAGGCCCCGTAGGGCCTCTCAGCTGTCGCTAAGGCTGGTGGCAGGTGATGGGTTCGAACCATCGTAGGCTGAGCCGACGGTTTTACAGGGCGTGACCGTTCCCGACGGTTCACCGTGCCCCACCTGCGGCGGGGCTCTCCTCCGCGCCAGCAACGACCTTGACCATTGCACGCATATTGCACGCCTCCCGTCGCCCTGAACGGCGGCCAGCCACTTCTCCGGTGGGCCGGGGCTGAGGAACGAAGCGCCGGCCCGTCGATCGCCCCCGACCACTGATGAAGGCTAGCCATCGCAGGGCGATCGTGAGGGCGGCACCACTCCGCTAGCGGTTTTCAAGAGGGCTGGGTTCCATACAGCGATAGGGCCCCTCACCAGGGCAGAAACACCCTTCCCACCCTTGGGCACAGGAGATCGTCCCGCATATATCCCGCAAGGTGAACACGACACGATCGGCCTTGGGCCGTTCCGGATGCTCACGACCGACCAGAGAATGTGTGCGGTCTACCCTGAACAGCTATATATTGCAACCCTGCCACCCTCGACGGGTCGAGGCCCTGGATAGATTAGTCGACGGAGTGGAAAACCCAGAAAATGAGCAGCGCCATCAGAATCACGCTGGCGATAAAGATTCCCAAGATGATCCCAAAGAATCTGCCACCAGATCCTTGAAACCTCAGGAAGGCTCCGACGAGAGCCCCGAGTGAAGGCAGCCCGACTAGGATCAGTGCCGGAATAAACGCCGGAGTAATCGGTTGCCGCAGCCCGGACTCACTTACCTCGACCACGATGTGGATCGGCATGACCATAAGGATTGAGCTGAACAAGGTAAGGACGAAGGCCAAAGGCTTGTAGTTTTGCTCGTTCGGATTCGAGGAGTCGATAGTCATAGTGACTGGATGCTGGCATTGCTGTGGTACAGCGTCAAGATTGGCAGCTGTTGGAGGTGAATCGAGCGATAGGAGCAAGTCTGCGCTGTCAGCTTGGGAAGTGCATCGATCACGCCTCGTAGAGCGGCTGAGCTGGGCGTCCAGCCGATCATGAGTGACCGTGGTTGACCCCTCGTCACCCTGTCTAATGACCCGCCAATGGCCCGAGGATCATGCGGGTTGTTCCTGATCGGGCCAGGGCGTGGGCTCGTCGGCGGTCACGGAGAACAAGAGCCACTCGACGCCGGGCACAGTGAGATGAGCACGCACCGTCTTGGCGGCGACTCCTTCGAAGTCAAGGCGGTCGCTGAACATGTGGCAGGTGACGGACCACGGGCCGGCGATTTTCTGGGCGGCGAGCATCGTGCGGAACACGGCTTCCTGCGGTTCCTGCACCCCGAGTGGAGAGGTCAGTTGCACCTCGGCCAGCTCGGGCATCTTCCAGTACCGCTGATAGGACAGGAGAGTGAAGGGCTCTCCCAGGGCCGCGCCCATCCTGGCGATCACCCGTTCGGCGCCGGCCTGCTTGTTCACCCGCAGGTAGCCTCTCCAGTTGATCACCTCGAACATGGCGTCATCGTGACACAGCGGGGAGAAGTGACGCACCTGCGTACACCCCGCCCGCCTGCTCATCCCGTCCGCCGTCGACCCGCCCGCAGGGGAAGCGGAGCAGGGCCAGGCGGTCAAGGTGGAGCGCCCCGCGGACGAACGACCTTGACCGCCTGGCCCTGCTCCGCTCGGCTTGTCCCGGGTCGACGGCAGGCGGGATGAGCAGGCCCCTACCCCAGCCACAGAGAGGCCGACGCGAGGAGCACGCCCTCGATGATCATCCCGGAGCCGGAGCGCTCCTGCCGGAGGCACCTTGAGGCCGTGGGCGGTCCACGGACAGGATGAGCGGGTGCAGAGAGAAGACCTTCTTGTCCGGACGCTGGCTGAGCTGGTTGTAGACCTTGCCTGGTTCTTCGAGTCGTGCGACGGCTCCGTCCTTGACCTCGATGATGCGGTTGAGCAGCAGGAGTGGATCGGTCACAAGCTCGCCGGCTTGCCGGGTGAGGACAGGCGGAGACTGGCCGAGCTGGTCCGTGAGAGGGCCAGGACTGAGACCGACCCTGCGTTCCGCGAGTTCCTGGAGGTGTTTCCGGAGGCATTGGAGTTGGAGGACGAGGGCGACTGATCGATGGTGCGGGGGCGCGGCGCTGGGATTGGCGCGTTCGTTGGGTACGGCGGGTGCGCGGTGCGGCGACGGCCCGGGGCGCCGCCGGCCGGGACCGGCGCCCACGCCGCACGCCCGGACGGCGGGCGGCAGAGGGCCGGGGTACGGCGGCGCGGCGCGCCGCCGCTTGATACCTACAAGAACAATTCGGCAGTGATCCATGAGGGCGCGGATCGCCGTGTGGTGACCGGTGGTAGAACGCTCGGTGTGGAGGATCGACAGGATCGGTTGCGGGAGCTGGGCGAGCTGCTTCGGCGGTTGCGCAAGGATGCCGGGCTGACGGGCAAGGAGCTGGCGCTACGGGTCGGAGTGAGTCAGCCGGCGATCTCCCAGATCGAGACCGGCAAGCTCCTGCCCGTACCGGAGACGGTGGAGCGGCTCGTTGCAGCGCTCGGCCTGGACGCGGCAGGCCGCGGGGAGTTGGACGCGCTGCTTCTCCGGTTGCGGGATGAGGTCTCCCGGCTCAAGGACGGGCTTGCCGGTCGGGAGGCGGCGAACGCGACGCGGGTCCGTTCGGCCCGGTGGATGGCGGTGTTCTCTTCGGCAATGGTCCCGCCGCTGTTGCAGACGGCCGAATACGCGCGGCTGGCGCTGGCGATCGGCCGGAACGTGAGCGACGATGACGCGGCCAAGGCTGCGGCCGTACGCATCGAGGCACAGTCGCTACTCCTCCAGGAGGGCCGGAAGTTCGCCTTCGTACTCACCGAGGGGGCCGTCCGTACCTGGCCGGGGCCTCCGTCATTGATGGCTGCGCAGCTGGATCGGCTCGCTCAGGTCGCGGGGTTGCCGCATGTCCGGCTCGGCGTGGTGCCCTGGTCGGCGCGGGTGCCGGCCTTTCCGCTGCACGGGTTCACGATCTACGACGGATCGGTGAGCGTGATGGAGAGCCTGACCGGTGATCTCACGCTGACGGAGCCGGGCGAGCTGGACGCTCACGAGGAGGCGTTCGAGGCGTTCGCGGGTGCCGCGCTGTACGGCGATGAGCTGCGAGATCTGCTGGAGCGGATCAAAGCGGACTACCGGATGCTCGCGACCGACCCGGATTAGTCACTTATTTATAAGTCGAATCTCTTGAACGTCGTCTAGGTTCGCTCATACGCTGCTCACATGGATGTATAGCCCCCTAGACAACGGAGTGCTCCCATGTCCGGCTGGCGATTGTCCCGTCACTTCCTCGGCTCCACCGCCTCGGTACGCGAGGCCAGGCGCTTCGTGACCACGTTCCTGTCCGGCTGGCCCGTCGCCGAGACGGCCGAACTGATCGTGAGCGAGCTGGCGACCAACGCCGTACGGCACTCGGCCAGCGGTCGCTTCGGTGGCCGGTTCCTGGTGACCCTCCAGGCCGGGCAGGACCGGCTCTGGCTCGGCGTGCTCGACGAGGGCGGCCCCTCCTCCCCCGTCCTTCGCCCGGACGGTCCCGACGACGAGGGCGGCCGGGGCCTGCTGCTCGTCTCCGTGCTCGCCGACTCCTGGGGAGTCCACGGCGACGAGCACGGCCGTACCGTCTGGGCGGTGCTCCACACCGAGACCGCCGCGGCCCTACGGGTGGCGTCATGCCGGTGACGCGCTGCCTGAGCCCGCACGTCCCCCTTCCGCAGTCGCGATGTGAGCGCCTGGACTGGTACGGCCCCAGGCTCGGGGAACGAGTGCGGGTGATCGCCTGGACCTGCACGTGCCTGGCCACGGTCTACGAGCTGTGCGAGGCCGGCGGACAGGGCTTCATCCGCCGGACCGTCCGGTTCGACGGCCGGCGCGAGATCCGAGAGAGCCCGCGATGGCGCACGGCGACGGCACGAGTGATGTGGACGGCGTTGCTGTCCGGTCTGGTCCGGTGAGCGGTGAGCCCGCGCGGTGTCCCGAACCGGCGCTCAGCGATCCGGGCAGTGGACCCCAGAACCGGCAAACGACTGAGAAGCATACTGTCAAGGGGGATAGACGGCATTTCGTCCAGGGGTCTAGACTCGATCGAGCACCACCGAAAGGGAACCGCCGTGCCATCGAGCGACCTCGACCGCATCGCCGCGATCGACGATCCGTATCTGCTGCTGCGGGCCGCGACCGAACGTCTCAACGCCGCACAGCAGGAGGTCACCGAACTGGCCCGGCTGCGCCGCCGCGTCATCCAGGAACTGCACGCCCAGGGCCTGTCATACGCTCAGATCGCTGAAAAGGCCGGCCTGTCTCGTGGGCGCATCCACCAGATCCGCCACACCGGCCCGGCCCCGGAAGGGGCGTTCCTCGGCGCCGGAACCGTCACCGTCGTGACGCCGCTGCGGCACGATCCGGCGGCGAACCGTTCCGTCGTCGCCTTGGACGACATGCGGGCGGGCAAGCGCCTGGAAGACCTCGCCCGGACCTTCGGACTGACCGTCGGCAGCGACAACGTCACCGTTGACGGCCGGATCGACCTCAACCGGCCCGGCCTGCTCGTCATCTGCGGCCCCCGCATGTCGGAGGCGATGCGCACCGCCTACGAGACCGATCCGGTCATCCGCTGGGAGCGCGACGAGATCGGCTGGCTCCTGCGCGACACCCGTACCGGTCAGGTGTTCCGCTCCGGCACGCAGACCGAACCGCACCAGCCGACCGACTCGGCGTATCTGGGACGGCTGCCGCGCCCCGACGGCAAGGGCTTCTTCCTGGCCATCGCCGGCATCCACCCGAACGGCTCCCTGGGCGTCATCCACTTCATCGCAAGCGAGATCGCCACGCTGTGGGGGCAGGTCGGCGACCGTCGGTTCTCCTGCGTGGTCGGTGTCACCTATGACCCCGAGACCGGCGAACCCGTCCGCGCGGAACTGGCCAGTCCGCTGTATCGCCACGAGGAGGGCTGAAGGCGCGTGCGGGTCACCTTCGCCACCGAACCGGCCCGCCCCGACCGGCCGAATGAGGACTTCGTCGGCGCGACGCCGGACGCGGTGGTCCTCCTCGACGGCGCCGGGGAGCCTGCCGGACTGGAGTCGGGCTGCTCCCACAGCGTGGCGTGGTATTCCCGCACCCTCGGCTCTGCTCTGCTCGCCGAACTCACACAGAGTTCCGCTCCCCTCACCGAGGTCTTGGCCGCAGGCATCAAGCAGGTCGCCTCCCTGCACGAGGGCACCTGCAACCTGCTGCACGCCGGGTCCCCCTCGGCCACGGTCGTGATGCTGCGCCGTACCTCCGAGGCGCTGGAGTGGCTGGTGCTGGCGGACTCGGTGCTCGTGCTGGATGTCGGTACGGCCGAGCCGATGGTGATCTGCGACGACCGGTTGGATCGGGTGGCCGCTCCCCACCGGGCCCGACTGGAGGGCCTGCCGTACGGGAGCCCGGAGTACCTCCAGGCCCGGCGCGAGTACATCACGACCCTGCGCGCCTACCGCAACCGCGACGGCGGGTTCTGGGTGGCGGCCGTCGATCCTCTGGCCGGCGAGCACGCTCTCACCGGCTCGGTACCGGTCGACACTGTGCGAGCGGTGGCGGTGCTGAGCGACGGGGCCTCCCGTCTGGTCGACCGGTTCGGCCGGTCTACCTGGCGGCAGCTCCTCGACGTCCTGGAGCAGGGCGGCGCGGCCGAACTGATCCGCCGGACCCGTACGGCCGAGCGCTCCGACCCCCAGGGCGAGCGCTGGCCCCGCGGCAAGATTTTCGACGACGCCACGGCGGTCTACTGCACCTTGTCCTCAACAGCGTGACCTCGGACGCTCTTTCGCGTAGCTCGATGCGCTGAAGGCGAGCCGTCTGCGGTTCGAGCGACACGACGCAAGAGTTTCGTTCACCCCCCTAGACAGTTGGGGAGAGCGCCTTTATCTTCGATGCATACCCCCCTAGACAGTCTTCGGGGCGGAACGGCCGCCACTGTCTAGGGGGGTGAACAGGAGCGAGAAAACATGGCACTGCAAGGACCCATCCCTGTCAGCTTCGAGCAGGTCTTCCCGCACGGCTGCTACATCGTCGGCGCGGTCGAGCAGGTCAAGGACTTCGACGCCTCCACAGGCGGCCGGACCGTCTACGCCAAGGACAAGACCACCGGCGAACTGGTCTGGCAGGTCGCGGTGATGGACGCCGACCCGGCGGTGAAGGCCGGCCAGAAGACGGTCTCGGTCAAGATCCTGTCGCCGGTCGAGCCGGTCGTCCCGCCCGCGCTGCCGGGCCTGCCGTTCGTGCCGGTCGAGTTCGACGGCATGACCGTCACGCCGTACGTCAACCAGTCCACCGGCCGCCTGGCCTACTCCATCCGCGCCACGTCCATGCGCCCGCCTCGCGCGGCCGGGGCTGCGGTCAAGGCGGCGACCAGCAAGGACACTGCGGCCTGACATGCGAGCGGGGCCGCTGGAAGCGGCAACTTCCGGCGGCCCCTCGATTCTCCCGACTGCGAATCAAGAGAGGACTGAAGTCTAATGTTCAAGAAACTGCCCGGCGACGAGACCCAGAGTCTCGTCTCCACCACTCCCGATACCGCCGTCGTCTTCCGCCCCGCCGTGGTGCGCACCCCGGCGTTCGTCACGCTCGTCATCTTCGCCGCCCGCCTGGTCGCCGGCCTGGTGCGGCTGGTCTGGCGGCACCCGATCGCCTCGGCCGTCGTCGCCGCCCCGTGTGCGGTGGCCTGGTGGTACGGCTGGCGGGCGGGCCTGGTCCTGGTCGCAGTCGCTGTGACCGTGCTCGCGTTGTGGTGCTCGCTGCACCGGCCATCGTTCCTTCGGTGGGCAGGCTGGCGGCTGCTGGCCTTCTGGCGCTTCCTGTGGGTCTACCGGCGGCACTGGCAGGCCGTGATGGTCGTCTCCGGGCTGGGGCGGCACCTGCGCGGCCGGGACTACCTCCCCCACCTGGTGCGGGTGCGCTGCACCTCCTGGGCCGACGTCGTGACGGTCAAGATGCTGCACGGGCAGGCGGTCAAGGACTGGGCCGATCGGCTCGACCATCTGGCGCACGGCTTCGGCGCCCGCTCCTGCCGCGTCTCCATCGCGCGGGCGGGCCGGTTGCATCTGGTCTTCCCGCGCCATGACCCCTTGGCGGTGCCCCTGCCCGCGATGCCGATTCCGGAGCAGGCATCGGTGGGACCTGTGTGCATCGGCACCCGCGAGGACGGGGCTCCCTGGCTGCTCAACGTGCACGGCACGCATGTCCTGGTGGCCGGCGCGACCGGGGCAGGCAAGGGCTCGGTCATCTGGTCGACCATCCGCGGCCTGCTCCCCGCCGTGCGGGCGGACCTGGTCGAGATATGGGCGCTGGACCCCAAGCGGATGGAGCTGTCCTTCGGACGCGCCCTGTTCGGCGACCGCTACGCCGCGACCCCGGCCGAGTGCGCCGACCTGCTGGAAGCCGCCGTGGCGGTGATGCAGGAGCGGGCCGACCGGTTCGCCGGCCTCCAGCGCTCCCACACCCCCACACCAGAGGATCCGTTCGTCCTGGTGGTGGTCGATGAGGTGGCGTTCCTGACCGCCTACCAGTCCGACAAGAGCCTCAAGCTCCGCATCACCGCAGCTCTGGCGACGCTCACGACCCAGGGTCGGGCGGTCGGGGTCGGCGTCCTGGCCGCGCTCCAGGACCCGCGAAAAGACGTGCTGAACATCCGCAACCTGTTCCCCGACAAGATCGCGCTCCGGTTGGACGAGTCGGAGCAGGTGGACATGGTGCTCGGTGACGGCGCCCGCGACCGGGGCGCGCTGGCCGACCACATCTCACCCGTCCCCCAGCAAGGCGCGGGCGTCGGCTACGTCCGCCTGGAAGCCTCACCGGAACCGATCCGGGTCCGCGCGGCCTACGTCTCCGACGCCGACATCCGCGCGATGGCCGAGGCGGTGGCGGCGTGAGGGTCTGCTTCTACGGCACCGACGAGGAGATCACCCGCATCTGCGAGCGGCCCGTGCTGGCGCTGTTCGGGCCGCACCGGACGCAGCGGGTGGTGGCCTTCGAACTGTCCGACATCCGCGTGACCGCCGACCCGTACAGGGCCGTCTACCGGCTGGCGGCGGACCTGGCCGAGATCCACCGAGAGGAGGTGACCCCATGAACACCCCGGCCGAACCCGTGAACATCTCGACCGATCGGAGCCTGACGCGGGCGCAGCGGCAGAAGATGCCGGTCGCCCTCGATGTCGCGGTGGAGATCGCCAAGGCCAACGGCGTGTGTATCCGGCCGATCGTGCTGCGGCGCCTCGATGTCCGCACCGGCCGAAGCGAGGACGTCAACGTCCCCTGCGGGGCCACGCAGGAGGCCAAGTGCCCGCCGTGCGCCAAACGGAACCGCTACCTGCGCATGGCCCAGTGCCGGGAGGGCTGGCATCTGGAAGCCGAGCCCGTCGCCGAACCGGACGAGGCGGACGAACAGCAGCGGTGGCTGATCGAGTTCCGGGCCGACGTGCAGGCTCAGCGGGACGCGGCCGAACGGGACGGCGATACCGCCGAGATCGCCAGTTGGGATGAGGCGATCGCCGAGATCGACGCCGAGATCACCGCGGCCGGGATGCGCGGCAATCTGTCCGGTCGGGAGGTCTCCCGGCGCTCGCGCTCGACCCGGCGGCGGCAGGACGCCCCGGACCTGCCAAAGCGGGCCATGAGCCCGACCACGCTCGGGCGGGCCTTCACCGGCACCGATGGCGCGGTCTACCGGCCGTCGATGTTCATCACGCTCACCTTGCCCTCCTACGGCAGGATCCGGGCCGGGCAGGGCGTTCCCGTCGATCCCGCGAGCTACGACTACCAGCGGGCCGCGCGGGACGCGCTGCACTTCTCCAAGCTGGTGGACCGGTTCGTGCAGAACCTGCGGCGGGTGGCGGGCTATGACGTGCAGTACTTCGCCACGGTGGAGCCTCAGAAGCGCCTCGCGCCGCACCTGCACATGGCCATCCGGGGCACCCTGCCCCGCGCGGAGATCAAGGCCATCGCGGCGGCGACGTATCACCAGGTGTGGTGGCCGGCGGCCGACGAGGTCCGCTTCGCGGGCGATCACCTGCCGGTGTGGACTCCGCGGGCCGAACTTCCCGATGGGGCGGCCTACCCGGACGGCCAGGACGGCGACTACCTCGACCCCGAAACCGGGGAAGTGCTTCCCACTTGGGATGAGGCGCTCGACCAACTCGACCAGGACGACGAGGCCGAACCCCTGCACGTGATCCGCTTCGGCGACCAGGTCGACGTTCAGGGCGTGCTCGCGGGCACTCCGGATGCCGACCAGTGCATCCGCTATCTGTCCAAGTACCTGACCAAGTCCCTCGGCGAGAGCCTGGATGCCGATGACGCGGCCCGGCGGGATCACGCGGCCCGGCTGGTCGAGGCCCTGCGCTACGAACCGTGCTCGCCGGTCTGCCCGAACTGGCTGCGCTACGGCGTGCAGCCCAAGGGCGCCAAAGCCGGGATGGCTCCGGGCCGGTGCCGGGGCAAGGCCCACAAGCCCGAACACCTCGGCTATGCGGGCCGGCGGGTCCTGGTCTCCCGGAAGTGGTCGAACAAGACCCTCGCCGAACACCGCCGTGACCGCCGTACCTGGGTCCTGGAGGCCCTCGGCCTGGCCGATGAACCGGTCGACCCGCACCGCTACGTCTGGAAGCCCGTCCCGGCCGGGGACGGCACCGTTCCTTCCCTCGCTCTGCGGCTGCTGCGCATGGTCGCCGACCGCCAGCGTTGGCGGGCAACCCTCCTCGCCCGGCAAGCCGAAGCCACCGGTCAAGATCCTTCGGCAATCGAGACCATCGGGAGGGCGGCATGAGCAAGCGTGACGAGCTGATGACCGTCCCGGAGATCTTGGCCGAACTCGGGGGCGTCTCCCGCCGCACCTTCTACCGCTGGCGCGAACTCGGCCACGCTCCTCGGGGCTTCAAGCTCCCGAACGGCGAGATCCGCATCTACCGCAGCGAATTCCTCGCCTGGCTTGAGTCCCTCCGGGAGGCGGCGTGAACACCTCATACGACGTGAAGTTCTGGGAAATCCGCCGGAACGAGACGAGCAAGACGCCTTCCTACGTGGTCCGCTGGAAGGTGGGAGGCCGGCAGAAGTCCAAGACCCTGCGGACCAAGGCCCTCGCCGAGAGCTTCCTGTCGGACCTGCGGCAGGCCGCGAAGCGCGGTGAGGCGTTCGACGTGGAGACCGGGTTCCCGCTCTCCATGCTCCAGGCCAAGAGCGCCCGGACGGTCTTCGAGTTCGTACGGGCCTACATCGAGATGAAGTGGCCGCACGCGGCGGCCAAGAGCCGGGACAGCATCTCCGACGCGCTTTCGACGGTACTTCCCGCGCTCACCAAGGACCGGCCGGGCCGCCCCGACGCCGGGGCTCTCCGGACCGCGCTGCGTAAGTACGCCCTGTTGCCTGCGGGCAAGCGGCCCAATGCTCCGCATGAGATGGCCCAGGCCATCCGCTGGCTTGATGGCGCCTCGCTGGACCTGGCCGACCTCGGCGAGACGCGAACCGTACGGCTGGCACTCGACGCGCTCGCGCTCCGGCTCGACGGTACGGCGTCGGCCCCGAACACGGTCGCCCGCAAGCGAGCCGTTCTCCATGCGGTCCTCGAATACGCCGTGGAGCTGGGAGAGCTGCCCGCCAATCCGTTGCACAAGGTCAAGTGGAAGCCGCCCAAGACGACCGAGACCGTCGACCCGCGCGTGGCGGTCAATCCCCGGCAGGCTGGGGAGTTGCTCACCGCGGTGACCTACGTGGGTCGGCGGGGCCGTGGCCGGCGGCTCATGGCTCTGTTCGCCTGCATGTACTACGCCGCGCTGCGGCCCGGTGAGGCAGTGGGCCTGCGTCTCCAGGACTGCCACCTTCCCGCCGAAGGGTGGGGACAGATCACGGTCGATGTCTCGCGACCGGAGGTCAACACGCAGTGGACTGACAGCGGAGACGCCCACGAGGAGCGCGGTCTCAAGCACCGGGGCCGTGACGACGTGCGGCCGGTGCCGATCCCTCCCGAACTCGTCAGGATCCTCCGGGAGCACGTCCAGGAGTACGGCGCCGGCGAGGGCGGGCGGATCTTCCGCAGTGAGCGGGGTGGCGTGGTCGCCTCGACGGCCTACACCGAGGTCTGGCAGGAGGCTCGGAAACTGGCTCTCACGCCTGCTCAGGTGGCCTCTCCCCTCGCCCGGCGACCGTACGACCTGCGGCACGCGGCGGTCTCTCTGTGGCTGAATGCGGGCGTTCCGGCTCCCGATGTGGCTGAGCGGGCCGGGCACAGCGTGGACGTCCTCCTTCGCGTCTACGCCAAGTGCATCGACGGGCAGAAGGAGATCGCCAACCGGCGGATCAGTGACGCCCTGGCGGCGTGAGGCACCCGACGTATGATCAGGGCTCCGGGGCACCACCCGGGGCCCTTCGACGTTCAGGGGTGGACTCGCGTTCCTGACCGGCTCCGAAGTCCGGCCCGACCTGGGAGAACACCCTCAAGATCATTGCGCACATATTGCGCGACCACCGACGCACGGCCGCTCAGAGCGGCACACGACTGCATGTCCCGGAACAGCAAAAGAGGCCCCGTAGGGCCTCTCAGCTGCCGTTAAGGCTGGTGGCAGGTGATGGGTTCGAACCATCGTAGGCTGAGCCGACGGTTTTACAGACCGTTCCCTTTGGCCACTCGGGCAACCTGCCTTGCCATCCGCTTGCGGCGGCGACAGGAAGAAGAATAGCGGACTTCCGGACGTGACGTGACATCGGCGGCGCCGATCCTTCGCCACCCCGGTCCACCAGGGCCTTCTCTCCCCGTACCCGCACTCCCAGACGGCCCGTGCGATACGGCGGCCGTACGGGCTCCAGGTCCGCTCCGCCCCTCTTCCCGGAGCGTCACCGGGATGGCGGCGATCACTTCATCATGGGCTGACAGGCAAGACGCTAGGGTCGTCCAGAGACCTAGGGAGGACAGTCGACGCATGGCCGACAGCAGTTTCGACATCGTCAGCAAGATCGACCATCAGGAGGCCGACAACGCGCTGAACCAGACGGTCAAGGAGATCGGGCACCGGTTCGACTTCAAGGGCACCGGCGCGGCCATCTCGTGGTCCGGCGGCCAGAAGGCCGTCGAGATCAGGGCCAACAGCGAGGAGCGCGCCAACGCCGTCCTCGACGTGTTCAAGGAGAAGCTGATCAAGCGCGGCCTCTCCCTGAAGATCCTTGACGCGGGCGAGCCCAAGCTGTCCGGCAAGGAGTACCGGCTCATGGTCGACCTCAAGGAGGGCATCGACCAGGAGAACGCCAAGAAGATCTCCAAGATCATTCGCGACGAGGGCCCGAAGGGCGTCAAGGCCCAGATCCAGGGTGACGAGCTGCGGGTGAGCTCCAAGAAGAAGGACGAGCTCCAGGAGGTCATCTCCATGCTCAAGGGCAAGGACCTGGACATCGCCCTGCAGTTCACGAACTACCGTTAACCAGATGGGTGATCATGGCTCTGAGCTGCGCGTTCAGAGCCGCGCCTATGTGGGAGGGCACATCCGGGGCACACGGCCGAGGGCGCTGTCCACCAGGGCACGCGTCCTCTCCTGTGCCTCGGGCCACTCCCCCACGTAGGTGTTGAGCGTGACCGTGGGCGTGCTGTGCCCGAGCGCGAGCTGAACGGTCTTCACGCTCGCTCCCCGGTGGATCAGCAGGGTCGCGAAGTAGTGCCGCAGCACGTGCAGCCCGGTCCCCTTCGGGATCCCCGCCACGCGGGCCGCCGGCGCCCAGATGTGCGCCCAGGTCGACCGGTGGACCGGGAGCAGCATGTTCGTGGTGAACAGCAGCCGGGCCGTACGACGGCGCGGGTTGCGGGGATCGGTCTCGTCGTCCACCTCGATCTCGACCGGCTCGAACCGCTTCAGGTGCACAGCCAGGGCCGAGCAGACCACCTCGGGGAGTTCGACGGTCCGCATCGACGTCCTGGTCTTCGGCGGCCCCAGGTACGGCGAGCGCCCGCCGACCGACACCAGTTGCTGGCTCACGTCCACCTCACGGCGCTTGAGGTCGACCTGGTCGAGCTCCAGGCCGAAGACCTCACCGCCGCGGAGCCCGCAGCCCGCCGCCAGGTAGACCACCGCCGCGAAGCGCGGAGGCAGTGACTCGGCGAGGATGTGCACCTGCTCCGGCGTCGGGATGAACTGGCGCCGCTCCTCCGCGCTCGGCAGCCGGACGCCGAGGCACGGCGAGACGCTGATGACCCGGTCGGCGACGGCCGCGGCGAAGAACGAGGCGAGGTTGCTGTAGACCACGCCCAGCGTGGACGGGGCCAGCACCTGGGAGCGGTCCTTCACCCACGCGCGGATGTGTGACGGCCGCACCTGGGCCATCCGGAGATGGCCGAGGATCGGGTCCACGTGGAGCCGGAACACCCGGTCCATCCGCTCACTCGTCGAGCCGCGGTGCAGCAGGTGAGCCCGCCACTTGGCCGCCGCGTCCTTCACCCGCTCGCGACCGGCCGCCATGTCGAGGGAGACGCCCTTGTCGATGTTGGCCTTGGTCTCGGCGTCGAAGCTCTCCGCGTCGCTCTTCTTCGTGAAGTTCCGCTTGCGCTGCTCTCCCCGGTCGTCGCGCCACCGGACCTGCCACCTCTCGCCGGTCCCGTGCACGTTCGTGGGGACGCGCCGGTGCTCCTTGCAGGTCGGCTCACCGGGCTTGGGGCGGGACTTGTGCCACCGGTCGTAGACGGTCATATCTGCTCCCGGACCCAGGCGTGCACATCCTCGGGGAGGTAGCGCAGATACTTGCCGATCCGCCGGCCGGGCGGCCCGATCTTCTTGTAGCGCCACTGGTAGAGGGTCCCGACCGGCACGCCGAGGTACTCGGCGACCTCCTCCACCGTCCAGAGCCGGTTCATCGTCCTCATCGCGGGCCTCCGGGATCGGCCAGGGGGACGCCGGTCAGCGCGGCGGCGAGGAGCGCGTCACCGGGGGCCAGGCCCTTGCCCGCGTACTCCCATTCGGCGACGACGAGCACGGTTTCCTCATCGAAGAGCGGAAGCCGCCCGGTGCTGATCTCCTCCTCGCGGACGAAGGTCTCCCGGTCGGCGCGGATGTCCCCGAGGGTCGTGGAGTAGTTCCGGGAGCGGGTGGAGAAGTGGCCGCGGAAGCCCAGCATGTGCGCCCACTGGGTCAGCCGAAGGTCCGCCAGGCCGTCGAGGGCGCCCAGGCGGAAGCACTCGGTGATAAGCCGCCGGGCGTGCTCCCGGATGGGCAGGGCCGCCAGGTCGTCGAGGGGACTGACGCGCCGGTCGAGGGTGCCGACGCACTCGGCGGCCTTGGTGGCGTACTTGGCGATGTAGCCGGCCACGGCCTGTTCGGTCAGTTCCCCGCCCATGGTGATCGGGCGGATGTCGAGCTGAGCGCCCCAGCGCAGCACCCGGGCGGGCTCGTCGGCGACGGCCGGAACCGGCACGGAGACAGCCGAGGCGGCGTGCCGTACGGCGTCCGCCAGGGCATCAGCCGTCGCCCAGGCCGGAGGCGGAGAGGCAGGACCGTCCGGGCCGTCGAGACGGATGACGGCATGGAAGTGGATGACGCCGCGCCGCTGGTACTCGGCGACCTTGGCGAAGGCGATCGTGAGCTGCTGGCGGAGTTCCCGCAGGGTCAGCCCGCCGAGCTTGGCGACGCGGCGGCGCAGGGCGTCGGTGAAGTACCGCCAGAGCTGGGAGGCGAGAGCGTTGAACAGAACCGAGCCCGCGTAGTCGTAGCAGTCCGGGCAGAGCGGTTCGCCGAGGCAGGCGTCCTCGGTGCCGTGGCGGGCGGTGCAGGACATGACCCGCCCGTGCGGGCAGGTCTCGGCGTCGCGGCGAGCATGGCACGGCAGGGCCTTGCCGTTCTTCTCCCGCCGGGCGTGGACGACGCCGAAGGACGGGGCGGTGAGGGTGACGAACAGGCACGGGTGGGCGGTGACGGTCTCGGGCACGCCCTTGCCGCCGGCCAGGCCCGCGCGGATGAGTTGGTAGGTGTCGGCGCGGTAGACCTCGGCGCAGGCCGGGCAGCGGGAGGCGCGGCGGGTCTTGCACGGCACGCGGAGCACGCCGCCGGGTTCGGTGCGGGTGGTGTAGCGGTGGAGCAGTTCGCCGGTGGCCCGGTCGATGTGGTCGACCTTGCCGCGCAGGTGGATCGGCTGTCGGCAGCCGCCGGTGGCGCGGATCTGGGCGGCCCACCGGGCGTAGTCCGGATCGTGCAGGCGGGTGATCATGCCGCGGATCGCGTGCGGGTTGAGCGCGGGTACGGGCAAGATGGAGACCTCCTTTCACTCGTCGGGGTGCAAAGGGGATGGCCCCCGACCTGGCAGGCGTCTTGGCGGATGTACGGCCAGGCCGGGGGCGCCGACGACTCAGCAGAAGCCGAGGCCGTCGCACAGGCGGCAGGTGCCGCCGAGGGAGTCGAGTCCGGTGCCGCCGCAGTCGCAGCAGCGCCAGCGTTGAGGTGCAAGCGGTCCGGGCGGGTCCTGCTCGGTCTCGTCCATGCGGGTCACCTCCTTTCCCGGGGTGCGGTGTCGACGTAGACCAGCCAGTGGCGGGGCTGACTGCGATTGGGGTAGGCCCGCGAGACCGTCGCGACGGTGAACAGCTCCCGCAGGCGCAGCAGGGCATCGGTGATCTCGGCGCGGGTGCCGTCGAGGCGGATGCGCATGGTGGTCCCTCCTTTCCGGATCAGGCGGCCTGCAGGGTGCGCAGCAGGTCGGTGGCGAGCTGGTCGGAGACGCCCAGCCGGGCGCGCAGCAGCTCGGGTGTGATGGGTGCGCCGTGCTTGGCGTGGTGCTCGTCGGCCACGCGACGGGCGAAGGTGATCAGGGCCGGGGAGGGACCGGCCGCGAGTTCGGGGCCGTCATCGGTGGCCGGGGCGAGTTCGGGCATCGGCGACGTCGGGACGGGCGTGGCCGAGGCGGTGACCGTCACCGGGGCCGGTGCGGGACGGGAGGCGGCGGCGCGGCGTTCCAGCATCGAGACCGCGATGAGGAACGCCCCGGCGGGGGTGGCGGCGACCAGCCAGCCCCACACCGAGGGTTCGGCTTGGTGGAGGTTGGCGGCCAGGGAGAGCACGACCCCGCCGGCCAGCACCAGCGTCGGCCAGGAGACCGGCCCGGAGCGGACGCGGCCGGTTGTGGCGTCGCGCTGGCGCTCGCGGGCGGCCATGACGCAGGTCAGGTCGACGCAGACGGCCACGGCCCAGGCCATCCAGCCGGTCTGCCCGTGCTCGCTGGCGGTGTCGTGGATGTGGGTGAACGATCCGGCACCCGCGATGGCGGCCAGGACGAGGACCGGCCCGGAGTCGAGCAGCCAGCAGGCAAGGCGTCGCATCGTGTCCCCCCTTTCTGATCAGGTCAGGTCGGTTCGGTGGTTCAGGCGTCGATGAGTTCGGTCAGGTCGGCTTCGGTGATCTCCGCGCCCTGGGTGCCGGAGGTGATCTCCTCCCATGGCGGGGTGAGGTCGGCGTACATGCGGGCGGCGTGTTCGGCCGCGTGCTCGGAGACGTAGAAGGAGCGCGCGCGGTACCACTGGCCGTCCTGGGCGGCCACGATCGCCACCCCGGGTGTCTCGGCGGGGATGGCGCGGGCGGAGACGAGGGCGGCCGGGTCGAGGTCGCCGAGGGTCATGGTCGCGGTCTCCGGGTCGTTGACCCGGTGGCAGATCCGGCCCGAGCACTGGGCGCGCAGCGCGGTGACGCCGGGGCCGAGGTCGGAGCCGATGCGCTGGCCGCAGCAGAACAGGTAGATGCCGAAGGCCCGCCCGAGCTGCGCGACCCGCAGCAGCGCGGTGGAGGTCTTGGCGATCTCGTCTTTCTCGCTCTTGTCGGCCATCAGGTACAGCTCGGCGAGTTCGTCGACCAGGACCACGACCGGCACCGGCCGCACGCCGGGCGGAAGCTGCCAGATGTTGCGCGCCCCGGCCTGACGGCACAGGCCCATCCGGTCGGCCATCAGCGCCACCAGGTCATCCAGCAGCCCGACGCACTCGGTCCGGGACGTGGCCAGGGCCGACAGCCGAGGTGCGTACGGGGTGAACTCCACGCCGCCCTTGAGGTCGAAGCCGACCAGGGCGACCGGCTGCGGAGCCAGGCCGACGATGAGCGCGTTGGCGAGGTTCGACTTGCCGGACTGCGTGGCCCCGGCGTTGAGCCAGTGCGGGACGGTGCGGAAGTCGATCTCCCACGGTTTGCCGGTCTCCAGCCGTCCCACGGTGACCTTCAGCAGCTCCGAGGACGGCGGGATCTTGTCCACCCGCACGAGCGGATCGCGCATGGTGGCGGCCAGTACGGCCCGGC
The DNA here is from genome assembly GCF_042650625.1 of Planomonospora corallina. Classification (NCBI taxonomy): domain Bacteria; kingdom Bacillati; phylum Actinomycetota; class Actinomycetes; order Streptosporangiales; family Streptosporangiaceae; genus Planomonospora; species Planomonospora corallina. Next base: position 7,045 of record NZ_JBHSBM010000042.1, on the reverse strand, counting down.
CGGGCCGGGGCGAGGAGACCCGGACCGCGTGCACCCGCCAGGAGTGGGCGAGCCGTTCGGCCGTCTGGGCGTAGTCGTCGGGGATCTGCCCCTCCAGCAGGTGGACCGTCACCCGCCAGCCGTACCGGGTCGGCCGGGGCAGCCACATCCACGGCTTGGTGTCGACCGCGATCCGCTGGAAGCGGCGGCGGACCTTGACCATGCCGGTGGAGGCGACCGCGTTGGGGACCAGGGTGAACCACCAGCGGTGGCGCTTTGTGGTCAGGCCGCAGCCGAGGGCGACCTTGCGCCAGGTGGTGCGGATGCTGATGGCCATGAGCGGATAGCCGACCACCAGCCAGAAGGACCGGTAGTGCCAGCGCCGCCAGGCCCACAGGCCGGCCACCGCGACGGCCAGGACCACGAAGACGTCGAGGAGTCTCAGCAGCAGGTCATCACGCAAGGGCGCTCACCTCCACCGGGACGATCGAGGCGGCCCGGTAGCTGATGCCCCACCGCACTTCACCGCCTCGGCTCTGCTCCCACACGAAGCCGACCAGGTCGACCGGGCAGACGGGCATGCCGAGAGTGACGGGCGGCTCTCCGGAGGTGTTGACGCGGATCAGTTCGATGCGGCCGGCGCTGTTGATGGCCGACAGGGCGACCTCGTAGACGGGGGTGCCGTTCTTGTCGGTCTTGATCTCGCCGGTGTCCTTGTTGAGCAGGCGGGGGCGGGGTGCGGCGACGCAGACGAACTGCAGCTTGGTCGTGTCGACCGGGATCGGGATGTTGCGCATGGCGGGTGACCTCCTTATTCGTCGTAGTCAACATAGTTAACCTAGTTGGCTGGGTTGTCAATGTTCTCAAGGTTGGCTTGGTTCCGCGGCTGTGCTGAACTAGAGGGCAGACGACGCGGCGGAAGAGGGACGGATGGTCAAGCACACCGGGCGGCCCGGCTACTTGCAGATCGCCGACGATCTGCGGGAGCAGATCCGCACGGGTGCGCTCGCGCCCGGTGCCCCGCTGCCGTCCACCGCCCAGTTGGCCGAGCGGTACGACGCCTCGCTGAGCGTGGTGAAGATGGCCGTCGGGATCCTGCGGAACGAGGGCCTGGTCGTCGGCCAGCAGGGCAAGGGCGTGTTCGTCCGGGAGGACGCCGCGCCGGCCCCGCCGCCCGCCGACGAGATCACCGAAATCCGCCTCACGCTGCGCGAACTGTCGGAGCGGCTGACGCGGGTCGAGGCCGAGCTGAAGGAACGCCGGTAGCCCGGCAGCCGGTCACCCGGCGGGCCAGGCCCGCCGCGCGGGTCGGAGGAGCGGCGGCCAGGTTCATCCGCCGGTCCTCCTGACGCATCCCGACCATGACGAGCACATAGCCGACGAACACGGCCGCCCCGAGCACGAGACCGATGATCAGAGGGATCGCGGTCACGTCCAGATCACCCCCGCCTCGGCCAGGCCCCGCGGGCGACCGGCCGGCCGCCGGGTCTCGCCGCGCCGCCTGCCCGCCTTGCGCTGCCTGGTCGTACGGCGCAGCCAGCGCGCCAGGGCGTGGCACTTGCGGCAGAGCGTCTGGCCCTCCTCCAGGGCCGCGCCGCAGTCGCAGGCCGGTCCGTCGTCCAGCGGGAAAATCAGGTCGATCATCGTTGTTTCTCCTTTCGCCGATTCCGTGTGGTGCGGTGTGACACGAGAATCCGGTGAAAGGGCGGGACGAGATCACTACAGGACGGGACATGTTCAGGACGTCCGGTCTACGATTGCCAGGTCCCTGGACGTCCCCTCTGGTCAGGTGAAATGCCGAACGAGCGACTGCGCGCGGCCCTTCTGGAACGAGGGGCGACGGTGGCCGAGCTGGCCGAGTCCATTCAGGTCGACCCGAAAACGGTGGAGCGGTGGATCACCAAGAACCGCACGCCGTACCGAAAGCACCGTTTTGCTGTGGCTTCGTTCCTGCGGATGGACGAGGCGTACCTGTGGCCGGAGGCCCTGACGCCCGAGCAGGCCGCAGCCGTGGCGGAGAGCGAGATCGTCACGGTCTACCCGCACCGCTGGGCCGTCCCCCGGGACGCCTGGGGACGTCTGTTCGCACAGGCCGAAGAAGAGATCGGCGTGCTCGTCTACAGCGGCATCTTCATCGCCCAGGACACCGGCATCATGCGGATGTTCGCCGAGAAGGCCGCCGCCGGAACGCGGGTGCGCATCCTGCTCGGCGATCCCGACTCGGCCGAGGTCGCCCAGCGTGGCGAGGACGAGGGCGTCGGCGACGGCATGGCCGCGCAGATCAGGACCGCCCTGGTGCTGTACCGGCCGCTGCTCGGCGTCGACGGCCTGGAGGTACGGCTCCACGCCACGACGCTCTACAACTCCATCTACCGCGGGGACGACCGGCTCCTCATCAACACCCACATCTACGGCAAGTTCGCCGCCGACGCCCCGGTCATGCACCTGCGCAAGGTCGTCGGCGGGGACATGGTCTCCACCTACCTCGACAGCTTCGAGACCGTGTGGGCGAAGGCCACTCTCGTAAGCTCCTGATCATGGCCCGCCGCATCGACTTCTACGACGACCCCGCCGCACCCGCACCCAACAGCCTCGTGCCGTCGGTCAACGTCGTGGTCACCAACGACGCGGGCGAGATCCTGATGATCCGCCGCAGCGACAACGACAACTGGGCGGTGCCCGGCGGCGCGATCGACCTGGGCGAGTCCCTGCCCGAGGCGGCGATCCGGGAGACGCTGGAGGAGACCGGCGTCCGGTGCGAGATCACCGGCATCGTCGGCACCTACACCGACCCCAAGCACGTCATCCTCTACACCTCCAACGGCGAGGCCCGGCAGGAGTTCTCCATCGTGCTCACGGGCCGCGCCGTCGAGGGCGAGCCGACGCCGAGCGACGAGTCCCGCGAAGTGCGCTGGGTGCCACGCCAGGAGGTCGAGACGCTGACGATGGACCGGTCGATGCGCCTACGGATCGGCCACTACCTGGCCGGCCGAGCGATGCCGTACATCGGCTGAGCCCTCCTTGATCGCGCTGCCGTACGGTAGGCCCCATGAGCGCCTCTGACGCCCCCCGCTACCCCTGGCTGGATCTTCTCCACACCGTCAACCGCGTGGTCCATGGAAGCCCTGAGTGGAGTCTGCCTTCCCGGCCGCCGGGGCCTATCAGCCCTCAGCAGATGGCCGAACAGCGTCCCCCTGAGTGGCTGGGCATGGATGGCGCCGGCGAAGCCGAGATCGTGCAACACGAAGAGCGCCTCGGTATCCGTCTGCCGCCGAGCTACAGGGAGTTCCTCCAAGTCACTAACGGCTGGGATGAGGAGACCCGCTCCAGTCTCCGACTGCTGCCCATAGCCGAAGTCGGCTGGACCCGTGACGTCGACCCTCATCTTGCTGAGTCATGGGGGCCCAAGTCAGGTTCCCCAGCCGTCTCTGACGAGGACTATTTCACCTACGGTGCGGAGCAGGACCCGATTCACATCCGTGATGAATACATGCCTGGCACTCTCTGTATCGCCGAGTACCTCGAAGGCCAGGTCTACCTGCTCAACCCGCATGTCATCACGCCTGATGGCGAGTGGGAGGCATGGAACTTCGCCACCTGGTACCCAGGCGCATACCGTTTCCGGTCGTTCTGGGAGTTGATGGCGAACGACGTGTTCCGGGGCTACACCTCTTGACTATCGGCCCGTGTAGTTCTGCCGTGCCCGGAGAGCTGTCTCAACGGCTCCGACCGCGGCCAGAATGCACGGCGTCGATGCCGTGATCGATCGTGAGACGAGGTGCTCGGGGCCGTAGCGGGAATGGATCTCAGCCAGGCGCTCGGTGACGTCGAGGGGCACGCCGTCCGGACTGGTGGTCATGTCGCAGTAGGTCAGCGCCTCGACCAGCTCGGGGCGTTCCTGGTCGAACTCGCTCGTGAGCGCGTCGAAGAGGTCGCGGTTACGCGCCTCGTTGACCGCGCAGGTGTGGTGCGCGACCAGACGGCAGAGCCGGTCATCGGCTTTGATCACGTCGCGCAGGTAGCGCGCCCCGTCGAGCGGATGGAACCCGGTGTCGATGAGGTCGGGCGCATAGCCGATGTCATGCAGCCAGGCCGAGGCGATCAGCAGGTCTGCCTCTTCCCCGAGGATCGGCGCCAGCGATTCGGCCTTCGCGGCCACTCCCTGGGAGTGCGCCCAGCGGCGCGGCAACGGCTCTTCCAGGATGGTTCTGGCCAGCTCACGGGCCCATTCAGCTTGTCCCATGCGGTCACGATAAAGGCCGGACCCTGGGGGACTTCCAGAGTCCGGCCCGGGACGTCCTGAGACGTCTCAATCCCGGTCAGGCCGGACGAACCGGCCCTTCCCGTGCTCGGTGGCGATCAGCCCTTCCCGCTCCAGCTCCGCCAGGGCGTGACGGACGGTGTTGCGGGAGGCCCCGTGCCGACGGCGGAGCACGTGCTCACTCGGCAGCGCCGCCCCGGCGGCCAGCGTCCCGGCGCGGATCTGCTCGCGCAGGTCCCGGGCGATCACCTGGTAGCGGTACGCCGCCGCGGCGTGCCCGTCGCCGGCCACCACGCGGCCCTTGCCGGGCAGGGTGACGATCAGCCCTTCGTTCTCCAGGACGGCCAGGCCACGGCGGGCGGTGGTACGGGCCACGCGGAACTGCGCGCTGAGGGCCGCCTCGGAGGGCAGGGTGTTTCCCGGCGGGTAGGTGCCCGCGGTGATCTGGGCGCGGAGCCGGTCGGCGAGTTGCCGGTAGACCCGCCCGCCAGTCAGCCACCTGCTCTCTTGTTCAGGCATCGTGTCAGGAGCGGTAGGCGTTGATGATCCGGCTGAGGTCGAGGCCGAGCTCTCCCTGTTCGCCCTCGCGCCAGCCGGCCCGGGCCGCCTCGGCGATCCGGTCGGCCGCGGGGAACAGCTTGAGGCACGAGACCCGCTCGTCGTGGTGGTCGCCCCAGTAGAACCACTGGAACGGCAGGTGGAGGTAGACCCGGCGGGTACGGAAGGCGCTGTCGGTGACGTCCAGGCACGGCCGGTCCCTGTCATCGGTGATCAGAACCGCGATCACCTCCCGGTCCACCAGCTCGTTGCGCAGCGCGGTGAGCAGGTCGATCTGATAGGCCCGCTGGTTGGCTTTCACGGCACTCATGGAGACTCCCATCGCTGGAGGGTGGACCCGATGCGCAGGTGGGTCCGTGCCGATGAGCTTCGTTCGAAGGGCGGGACTTCCCCACCACGACTTAGGGACGTCTAGGGACGTCTCGTGTTACCGTCGCAGGCACCGACCCTGCTGCGGAAGGTGCGCCCCCTCATGAACGAGAACCTCCGTCACGCGCTCATCCGGGCGCGACTGCAACCCGTCGACATCGCCGCCCGCCTGGCGGTGGACCCCAAGACCGTCGCCCGCTGGATCAGCGGCCGGATCCCCTACCCCCGTCATCGTCTGGCGGTCGCCGACCTCCTCGGCGTGGACGAGGGCGAACTCTGGCCCGAGCAGGCCGGAGGCCGGCGGATGCTTCCCGGGGAGATCAAGGCGGTCTATCCGCACCGCTGGGCCGTACCGGCCGAGACCTGGCGCGGCTTCTTCCAGGCCGCGGGCAAGGAGATCGGCATCCTCGTCTACAGCGGCCTGTTCCTGGCCGAGGACGCCGGCCTGTTGCGCATCCTCACCGAGCGGGCCCACACAGGTGCCCGAGTCCGCATTATCCTGGGCGACCCCGACAGCCCGCAGGTAGCGGCCCGGGGAGTCGAAGAGGGCATCGGCGGTGACGTCATGGCCGCCCGCGTCCGCAACGCCCTGGCGCTCTACCAGCCGCTCCAAGAGGTCGAGAACATCGAGGTCCGGCTCCACCGTACGGTGCTCTACAACTCGATCTACCGCGCCGACGACGGCCTCTTGGTCAATCTCCACGCCTACGGCACCCGAGCCCCCGAGGCGCCGGTCATCTACCTGACCCGCACCGAGACCGACAATGCCGCAGTGACCTACCTCGACAGCTTCGAACGAGTCTGGGCGAGCACCGAACCAGCAGCCCACACGGCCTGAACGGCGTCCAACCAAGATCGAACGTAACTTATCTTCTCGACTTCAAGGGCGGCCCGCTCCGCGGCCCGCCCCGCGCTGGGCGGTCGCCGGCCGCGCTGCGGCTCTTCGGCCGGTCGCGGCCAGCGCCGCCACGCGCTAGCCGGCCAATAGCAAAACCAGTGGTCAGACGGACACAGGTGTCCACCGATACGCAGGTGGGTCAGTGCCAGTAGCACTTGCTCGGCCACGTCCAGGCGCAGCCGCCGAGATCAACGTCTGTGACGGTGTGCGCGGATCAGCTCGGCTAGGCGGACGAGGGAACATCAGGATCGCGGCGGGGTATCGCGGCAACGAGATACCCCGGTCGATACATCGGATCATGATTGACTTCTGTCCTACTGGGAGTCTCGCTCCACCTATGATGATCAGCACTATCAGCGTCCGGTCTTCATGCCCTCTCGCTAGCCGCCGGAGCATGGCATTGAAGAAACTAAACTTCATGAGACAAGTGAACCTTTTTCATCCCCGGGCGACCTCGTAGTTCTGCAGGACGGCGATGGCCTTGCACAGGTGCCCGGCCTTGCCGGGGCTGCAGCGGAGCCGCCGGAGGATGCGCCAGCTCTTGAGCTGGGCGTTGGCGCGCTCGCCGGGACCGCGTAGCCGGGCGTGGGAGCGGTTGGCCTGCTTCTGCGCGACGGGCTTGTTCCGGCCCTTGTACGGCGTGACGACCGGCCCTTCGGCGCCCTGGTAGCCCTTGTCGGCGAGGGTGACGATGCCGGCCCGCTCCAGCGCGCGCAGGATGCCTCAGATGCGGGCGGCGGTCAGATCATGCGTCTTGCCCGGCAGGGCGCCGGAAGTCCAGATGATCGTCCCGTCCGGGGAGGCGATTACCTGGATGTTCATCCCGTGCACGCGGTGCTTGGCCGAGTAGTAGGGCCGGTCGGCCCGTACGCGGTCGGTGCGGACGAGCATGCCGTCCAGGACCAGGTAGTGCAGTCCGTCCCGCCTGGCCTTGCGCAGGGCGTGGTCGAGTTTCGGGGAGCGGGCCGACAGCAGGCGCA
>NZ_JBHSBM010000041.1:0-3305 GCF_042650625.1 Planomonospora corallina | reverse complement strand
CCGGACCACCGAACGGACACGCCACGAACCGCTCCGCCGTCAACCCCGACCGGCCGAGGTAGCCGCGGGCGAGTCCCGGACCGGCGAGGTACAGCTCCCCCGGCACGCCGACGGGCACCGGCCGGAGCCGGCCGTCCAGCACGTAGACGCGGGCGTCCCGGATGGGGGCTCCGATGGGCGGGATCTCGCCGGGGCGGAGGGGGCCGCTCATCGTGGCGGCGATCGTGGCCTCGGTGGGGCCGTAGGCGTTGACCATCAGCCGGCCGGGAGCCCAGCGCTCCACCAGGTCGGGGCCGCAGGCGTCGCCGCCGACCGCCAGGGTCCGGAAGCCCTCCAGCGGGGCTGCGGGCACGCTCGCCAGCGCCGCCGGGGGGATCAGCGCGTGGGTGACGCGCTCCTCCTCCAACACCGCGGCCAGCTCCGCGCCGCCGTACACGCCCCGGGGCGGGATGACGAGGGCGGCTCCGGCGGCGAAGGCCATGAGCATCTCCATGACCGAGGCGTCGAAGCTCGGCGAGGCGAACTGCAGCACCCGGCTGTCCGGCTCCACCCGGAGCCGGTCCCGCTGCGACTCGGCGAACGCGGCGATGCCCTCGTGGGTGACGACCACGCCCTTGGGCCTGCCGGTCGAGCCCGAGGTGTAGATCACGTAGGCGGGGTGCCGGAGGTCGCGCCGTACCTCGTCCTCTCCAAGATTCCCGGCCGGGACCGCGGAGACGTCCGCGGCGGCGAGCAGTTCCTCTCCGACCACCAGGACCGGGCAGGCGTCGTCCAGCATCATGGTGATCCGCTCGGCGGGGTAGCCGGGGTCCACCGGCAGGTAGGCGGCGCCCGCCTTGGCCACGGCCAGCGCCGCGACGACCAGGTCGGCCGAGCGCGGCAGCAGCAGCGCGACCACCTGCTCGGGTCCGGCGCCGCGCCGCCGCAGCAGCCGGGCGAGCCGGTTGGCGCGGGCGTTGAGCTCGCCGTAGGTGAGGGTCGTCGCGCCGTCTGCCAGCGCGGTCGCGCCGGGGGTCCGTGCCGCCGCCGCCTCGAAGATCTCCGGCAGCGTACGGCGCGGCACCGGTCCGCCGGTGGTGTTCCACTCCTGGAGGATCCGCCGCCGCTCGTCCTCCTGGAGCAGGTCGAGCTCCCCGACGGGCGTGTCGGCCGCCGCGGCCACCGTGGCGAGCAGGTGCCGCAGACGGCCGAGCAGGCGCTCGGCCTCGGCCGCGGTGAACAGGTCGGGCCGGTGGTCCAGGCGGAGCGTGAGCCGCTCGCCGGGGACGGCGGCGAGCGCGAGCGGGTAGTGGTGGGCGTCGGTCGAGCCGAATCCGGTCAGCCTCAGGTCGCCGAGGGCGACGCCTGCCGCGTCCGGATCGAACGGGTAGTTCTCCAGCACGGTGACGGTGTCGAAGAGGGCGCCGCGGTGGATCTCGGTCAGGCCGAGGTGGTGGTGGGGCAGCAGCTCGGCCTGCTCGTCCTGGAGGCGGGCCAGCAGCTCGCCGAAGGGCTCGTCCGGGTCGAGCCGTACCCGGACCGGGACGGTGTTGATGAACAGGCCGACCATGCGCTCGACGCCGGGCAGCTCCGGCGGGCGGCCCGAGACGACCGCGCCGAAGACGACGTCGTCGCGGCCGGTGAGCTGGGAGAGCAGGACGCCCCAGCCCGCCTGGAGCACGGTGTTGATCGTGACGCCGTTGCGGCGGGCCGTCCGGGTGAGGGTCCTGGTCAGCGCGGTGTCCAGCTCGAGATGGACCCGCTCCGGCGGGAGGGCGGAGGCGCCCGCGGCGGCGGGGGCCACCAGCGTCGGCCCGTCCACGCCGTCGAGGGCCCGCTCCCACGCCCGGCGCGCCGCGTCCCGGTCCTGCCGGGCCAGCCACGCCAGATAGTTCTTGTACGGCGGCGCGGGGGCGGCCTCCACGCCCAGGTAGAGGGCGAGCAGTTCGGTGACCAGGAGCGGGGTGGACCAGCCGTCGAGCAGGATGTGGTGGTTGGTCAGGATCAGCCGGTGCCGCTCCGGTGCGACCCTGACCAGGGTGGGGCGGAGCAGCGGCGGCCGGGTCAGGTCGAAGGGGCGTTCCCGCTCCTCGGCTGCCACCCGCTCGGGGTCCGTGCTCTCGACCTCGCGCCAGGGGAGGTCGACCCGTTCGGGGACGATCTGGACCGGCCGGCTGAGGTCCTCGTGCCAGAAGCCGGCGCGCAGGTTGGGGTGGCGCTCCAGCAACCGCTCGGCGGCCCGCCGCAGCCGGGCCGCGTCGAGCGGCCCGTCGAGGTCGAGCGTCGCCTGCGCGGTGTAGACGTCGTGCTCGTCGTGGAGCGCGTGGAAGAACAGGCCCTGCTGCAGCGGCGAGAGCGGAAGGATGTCCTGGACCTGCGTCATCGTCTCTCCCATGCGGCCTGGATGCGGTCGATCTCGTCCTGGTCCAGCTCGACCAGGAGGTCGCTCGGCGTGTGCCCGCCGGCGCCGTGCGCGGCCAGCCCGCCGAGCGCGTCGAACCACGTCTCCGCCAGCTCTTCGGCCTCCGCCTCGGTGAGCACCCCGTCCGGCCAGGACCAGACGGCCTCCAGGTGCGGGCCGTCCGGGCGGTCGTGGACGGTCGTGTTGATCTCGATGACGTGGGCCGCCGCCATCTCCGGGTCGTGGCCGCCGGGTTCCGCCGGGACCACGTTCCAGTCGCCCTCTCCCGCGGTGACCCTGCCGAGGTGGTTGAAGACGATCTGCGGGCGGGGCAGGTCCGCCAGTTCGGCGGCGGTCTCCGGGTCGAGGTGGCGGAGCAGGCCGTACCCGAGGCCGTTGCCGGGGACCGCCCGGAGCTGCTCCTTGACGCGTTTGATCGCCTGGGTGACGGTCCGCTCGTCGGTCCAGGACGTGGCGCCCGCGTCGAGCCGGACCGGGTACATGGTGGTGAACCAGCCGACGGTCCGGGACAGGTCGTACCCGCCGTCGATCTCCTCACGGCCGTGGCCCTCCAGGTCGAGCAGGACGGAGGTGCCGCGTCCGCCGTGCTTCCTGCGCCAGTGCGCCACGGCCAGGGTGAGGCCGGTGAGCAGCACGTCGAGGCTCCGGCCGTGGAAGGCCGCCGGGACGGTGGTGAGCAGCGGTTCGGTCCGCTCGGGCGGCAGCGTGAGCCGGAGTGTGCGGACGGTCGCGACGGTGTCCTTGTCCGGGTCGAGCGGCCGGTGGCCGATGCGGGGGTTGGGGCCGTCGAGGATGTCGATCCAGTCGTCGAGCTCGTCCGTCCTGTTCCGTGCCTCGGTGCGGAGCGCCCGTGCCCAGGTGCGGAACGACGTCGGCACCGGCGCCAGCTCGGGAACCTCTCCCC
>NZ_JBHSBM010000040.1:348672-357964 GCF_042650625.1 Planomonospora corallina | reverse complement strand
AACGTCGTCAACGACTGCCTGGCGGTGCCGCGCTGCACCGGCATCACGGTCTGGGGGGTGCGCGACAGCGACTCCTGGCTCGGCTCCGGCGCCACCGCGCTGCTGTTCGACGGCAACGGCAACAAGAAGGCCGCCTACACCTCCGTCCTGAACGCGCTCAACAGCGCGGACCCGGACCCCACCTCCTCGCCGACCGCGACGCCCACGCAGGATCCCGGTGGCGCCGGTCAGATCCGGGGGACGGCGTCCGGTCGGTGCGTGGACGTGCCGAACGCCACGAGGACCGACGGCACGCAGCTGCAGCTGTGGGACTGCAACCCCAACGCCAACCAGCGGTGGTCCTACACCTCCGCGCAGGAGATCCGCGTCTACGGCGACAAGTGCCTGGACGCCGCCGGCACCGCCAACGGCGTCAAGGTGCAGATCTACTCCTGCTGGGGCGGCGAGAACCAGAAGTGGCGCCTCAACTCGGACGGCTCGATCGTGAACGTCCAGTCGGGTCTGTGCCTCGACGCCGCCGGCTCCGGCAACGGGGCCCGGCTCCAGCTCTACTCCTGCTGGGGCGGCGACAACCAGAAGTGGACCTGGAACCGGGGCTAGGAGGCCGGATCACGAGACGGCGCCGACGGGCGCCGGCCGGGCCGGGACGGTGACCACTGTGGTGGTCGCGGTCCCGGCCGTCTCGTCGTCCCGGTGTCCGGGGCGGGGAGGCGGGCTGCGAGAACGCCGGGGACCCCTCCCGGCGTCCCTCGTCGCCGCTCCGGTCGCGACGGGTCCGGCGGAGCCCGCGCATCGGTGAAATCACCGGTCTTCGCCGTGCCGGCGCGGTGCCGGGAGGAAACCTGACATCCGCTCTTCTCAGTCGCGACATCTCCGCGTAACACTTGGGCATGTTCTCCGCCACCTCCGTCACCGCGGCCGTCGCCCTCCACGGCCGCGACGCGGAACTGGCCGCGCTGCACCGGCTGGTCGACGCCGCCCGCCGAGGGTCGGGCGGCGCCCTGCTCGTGCTGGGGGCTCCCGGGACGGGCAAGTCCGCGCTGCTCGACGCCGCCGTCCGGGCCGCCCGCCGTACCGTCCCGGCTCCCGCCGCTCCCGCGGACGGCGCGCCCCCTCCCCCGTCCGCAGAGCCGGACGGTCCCGGGACCGATTCCCCGGCCGGTTCCGCGACGACTTCCGAGACCGCTCCCGGGACCGGTTCCGGGACCGATTCCCCGGCCGGTTCCGCGACCGATTCCCCGGCCGCTCCCGGGACCGGTTCCCCGGCCGGTTCCGCGACCGATTCCCCGGCCGCTCCCGGGACCGGTTCCGGGACCGATTCCCCGGCCGCTCCCGGGACCGGTCCGGGAGACCGGGAGGACGACCCGGCGGACGGGCTCATCGTGCTGCGGACCCGCGGAGCCGAGGCCGAGGCGCACCTGCCGTACGCCGGGCTGCACGCCCTGCTCCGCCCGGTCGCGGACCGGTTGACGGCCCTGCCCCCGGCGCAGGCCGCGGTGCTCGCCGAGGCGCTGGAGCTCGGCACGGCCGGCCGCGGGCTGGCGCTGCCCGCCGCGGTGCTCAACCTGCTGGTCGCCCTCCGGCGCCCGGTCCTGGCCTGCGTCGACGACCTGCACCATCTCGACGCGCCCAGCCGCGAGGTGCTGTTCTTCGTGGCCCGCCGCCTGCGCGGCGAGCGGATCGCGCTGCTCCTGACCGCCGACGGCACCCGCGGCGACCGGGAGCCGGACGCCCCCGCGGACATCCCCCGGCTGGTCCTGGGCGGTCTCGGCGAGGAGGCGGTCCGGCAGGTGGTCGACGACCTGGCCCCGCCGGGCCTCTCCGAGGACCTGCGAGCGGCCCTGGCCGAGATCGCCTGCGGCAACCCGCTCGCCCTGTGCGAGCTGGTCGGCTCGCTCACCCCCGACCAGGTGAGCGGTGTCGCCGCTCCCCCGGAGACGCTCCCGCCGGGCGGACGGCTCTGGCGTGCGTACGCCGACCGGCTCTCCCGGCTGCCCGGGCAGAGCGCGGACCTGCTCCTGCTGATCGCGGCCGATCCCGGCCTGGACATGGCCGCCCTGCTGCGCGCCGCCGAACCGCACTGCGCGCTCACCGCGCTGGAGCCCGCCGAGCAGGCGGGCGTCATCGTGCGCGTGGCCAGGGACCGCTACGACTTCCGGGAGCCGGCGATGCGGGCGGTGGTCTACGCCGGGGCGTCCCCGGCCCGGAGACGGGAGGCGCACCGCCTGCTGGCGGGCGTCCTCGACGGCGAGCACCAGCGGCTGCGGCGGGCCTGGCACCGGGCCGCCGCGCTGGACGGCCCTCCCGAACGGCTCGCGGACGAGCTGGTGGAGGAGTTGTCCGATGGGCCGGACGGCGGCGCGGCCGGGAGCCGGGGCGGTTTCCCCGAGCCGTTCCGCGCCTTCGAGCGGGCCGCGGAGCTCACCTCCCGCGGCGACCTGCGGGCGGCCCGCCTGGCCGCCGCCGCCCGCCACGCCTGGCACGCCGGGCTGCCGCAGCGCGCCCGGTCGCTGCTGGCCCGCCTCAACTCCCTGACGGTCACCGCGGAGGTGCGGGGCCGGGCCGAGCTGGTCCGGGGCAGCCTGGAGCTGCGCAGCGGCAAGACGGGCAGCGCCTGCGACGAGCTGCTGGCGGCGGCCGAGCGGCTGCTCGACCGTGATCGGGAGCAGGCCGTCCGGGCGCTGATCCGGGCGAGCGAGGCGACGTACCTCGCCGGGGACAACCGGCGCTTCCTGTCCATCGCGCGCCGCGCCGCCGCGCTGCGGCGGCCGGACGACCCGCCCACCACGCAGCTGATGCTCGAGTATCTCGAGGGCATGGCGGCGACCTTCCGCGGGCGGCACCGGGAGGCGGCGGCTCCGCTCCGCCGCGTCGTGGAGCTCGCCCCCTCGGTGGACAACCCCTCGGTGCTGGTGTGGGCGTGCGTGTCCAGCCTGCTGCTCGGCGACGACGCCCAGGCCCTGAAGCTCTCCACCCGGGCGATCGACATCGCGCGCGCCCAGGGGGCCGTCTCCACCGTGCCGCAGGTGCTGGAGTTCCTGATCCAGGCCGAGCTCTGGCTGGGCCGCTACGCCTCCGTCGCGGCCAGCGCGATGGAGGGCCTGCGGCTGGCCCAGGAGACCGGCCGGCTCAACAGCGCCGCCCAGCACCTGGCCTGGCTCGCCCTCACCGCCGCGGTGGAGGGCGACGAGGAGACGTGCCGGATCCGGGCCGGGAGCGCGATCGAACTGGCCGACGCCCACGGCCTGGGGGTGGCCGGGGCGCTCGGCAACTGGGCGCTGGCCCACCTGGACGTCGCGGCCGGCCGCCACGCGGGCGCGGCAGGCCGGCTGCGGGCGACGGCCCGGGCCGACGGGACGGGCGGCCACCTGGTCATCCGGGTCATGGCGACCCCCCACTTCGTCGAGGCGGCCGTGCGCACCGGCGACGTCGAGCACGCGCGGGCGGCCCTGGCGGTGCTCGACCGCTGGGTGGACAGCACCGGCAGTCCCGACCGGCTGGCGCTGGCGGCGCGCTGCCACGCGCTCCTGGCCGCGCCCGGCGAGGCCGAGGAGCGTTTCCGCGAGGCGCTGGAGCTGCACGGCAAGGGGTCCTGCGCGTTCGAGACGGCCCGCACGCAGCTGCTGTTCGGCAGTGCGCTGCGCCGCAACCGGCGGCCCGGCGCGGCCCGGGAGCACCTGCACGGCGCGCTGGAGACCTTCGAGCGGTACGGCGCGCGGCTCTGGGCCGAGCAGGCCCGCGGCGAGCTGCGCGCCTCAGGAGAGGCCCTGCCGTCCCGGTGCCCCGGGCCCCGCTCCCCCGCGGCCGAGGCGCCAGGACAGGAGAGTCCGGCGGCCCGGGCGCTGACCGCGCAGCAGTTCCAGATCGCCCGGCTGGTCGCCGACGGCGCCACCAACCGCGAGGTGGCGGCCCAGCTCTTCCTGAGCCCGCGCACCGTCGAGCATCACCTGCGGAACATCTTCTCCCGGCTGGGCATCCGCTCCCGGGTCGAGCTCGTCCGCCTGCTGTCTTGACGCGCTCCCCGGCCTGAAGGCCGGGGATTCAGCCCGTGCCGCGTGTGCGGCACCTCTGCGCTTCCTGTTTCACCGGGTCCCGCCCTCCGCTAGGCGGCGGGTCTTACGGTCCCTCCGCAGGCGTTTAGCCTCTCCGCCCGTCCGGCGGCGAGGGCGGATGATTCGCGTGGAGAGCTTGTGGTGGAAGTCCCGGCGCGCGTCGGCCACCCGAGCGTGTGCCCTGGCAACCTTGATCACAGCCTTCCTGCGGTTGTTCGACCCCTTCGCCGTGCGGGACAGGGCCTGCTGCGCCTTGCGCAGGCGGCGTTCGGCGCGGCGCAGGAACCTCGGATTGTCGATCTTCCGGCCGTCCGACAGTACCGCGAAGTGCGTCAGCCCCAGGTCGATCCCGACCTCGGCGGCGGTCTCCGGCAACGGCTCGTCGCCTGCCTCGATCACGAACGAGGCGAAGTACCGGCCCGCCGCGTCCTTGATCACGGTCACGCTGGAGGGCTCGGACGGCAGGCGTCGGGACCACTTCACCTTGACGTCGCCGATCTTCGGCAGGCGCAGTTTCCCGCCCGCGGTGACCTGGAAGCGGGCGTTGCGGGTGAAGCGGATCGCCTGCCGGTTGTCCCTTTTGGACCGGAACCGGGGCGGGGCGACCTTCGACCCTTTCCGCTTTCCGGTGATCGAGGCGAAGAAGTTGCGGTAGGCGGTGTTCAGGTCGGCCAGTGCCTGCTGGAGCACGACGGCGGACACCTCGCCCAGCCAGGCGCGCTCCGGCGTCTTCTTCGCCTCGGTGATGATGCGCTTGGCCAGCTCCCCGTCCGGGATGTACGGCAGACCGGCCGCGCGGGCTTCCTGCCGTGCGCGCAGCCCGTCGTTGAACACCGCCCTGGCGCACCCGAACGCGCGGGCCAGCGCGGCGCGCTGACCCGGGGTCGGGTAGAGGCGGACGTTGTACCGCAGCTGCACGCCGTGATCCTACCGTTGGTTTATGGCTGAGCATGGAGACATCAGAACAGGTAGACACTGCGTTTTCGCCCTGCATGCCCACTTGGTTTTCGTGACCAAGTTCCGGCACCCGGTCTTCGCCGGCGTCCACCTGGAGCGCATGGAGCAGATCATGCGGGACGTGTGCGCTGACTTCGAGTGCGAGCTGGCGGAGTTCAACGGCGGGAGCACCCACGTCCACCTGCTCGTGAACTTCCCGCCGAAGGTCGCCCTGTCCCGGCTGGTCAACTCGCTGAAAGGGGTGTCCTCCCGGCGGCTGCGACAGGAGTTCCCCGAGCTGGCCCGCCACTACTATCGGGCGGACAAGTTGTGGTCGGGTTCCTACTTCGCCGGGAGCGTGGGCGGCGCTCCGATCAGCGTCCTGCGTCAGTACATCGAGCAGGAGAACCGCCCGGTCTGAGCCGGGTAGACGCTGGATCGCCCGGGGGCGATCCGGCTTTCCCTGCCCCGCTACGCGGGAGGGTCCGCTTCACCCCCGGCCTGAAGGCCGGAGCACTGCGGACGATCCAGGTAGCGGCCGTCCCCTGCGGGTAGGGGTCGCTGCCGTGGGCCGTCCCCTGCCGCTGGGCCCGCCCGCCGTGCTCCGGCCGGCGGCGCCGTACGGCAGCGGCGGGCTCAGGCGGCGGATTCAGGCGGCCCGCTTCCACGGGGTGGCGCGCAGCATCTCGTCGATCCGCCCGGCGACGACGGGCGGGGAGAACAGGTATCCCTGGCCCAGCGGGGAGCCCATCTGGCGCAGCACGTCGGCCTGCTCGCGGGTCTCCACGCCCTCGACGACGGTTTTCAGCCCCAGGCTGGCCGAGAGCTCGACGATGGTCTTGGTGAAGGCGCGGGTGCGCTGGTGGTCGGCGTCGGTGAGCGGGGTGGTGAAGGAGCGGTCGATCTTGAGGATGTCGACCGGGAGCGTGCGCAGGTACGACAGCGACGAGTAGCCGGTGCCGAAGTCGTCCAGGGCGATGCGCACGCCGTGCTCGCGCAGCCGGGTCAGGGTCTCGACGATGCGGGCCGTCTCGACCGGGGTGGTGGCCAGCAGCATGCTCTCGGTGATCTCCAGGGTCAGCACGTGCCTGGGCAGCTCGTGGCGTTCGAGCACGGCCAGGACCGCGTCGCCGAAGGTCTCGTCGCGTAACTGGCGGCCGGAGACGTTGACGGCGACGGTGATGCCGTGGCTCCCGTGCCAGCGGCGGGCGTCGGCGCAGGCCTGCTCCAGCGCCCACAGCCCGATGTCGACGATGAGGCCGGTCTCCTCGGCCACGGGGATGAAGGCGTCCGGCCGGACCGGCTCACCGCCTTCGGGGATCCAGCGCAGCAGGGCCTCGACTCCGCTGATGTCCCCGGTGGCCAGGTCGACGACGGGCTGGTAGTACAGGGCGAACTCCTCGCCGACCAGGGCCCGGCGCAGGCCGGTGGCGATCCGGGTCCGGAGCACGCGCGCGGCGCGCAGCTCGGCGTCGAACAGGGCGATCTGGTTCTTGCCGGCGTTCTTGGCCTCGTACAGGGCCAGGTCCACGTCGCGCAGCGCCTCGGCGGCGCCGTCGGCGGCGACCTCCGCCAGGACGCCGATGCTGGTCGTGACGTACAGTTCGCGCCCGCCGAGGTGGAAGGGCGCCTGCACCGCGTCCAGCACCCGCCGCGCCACGGCGAGGGCCTCGGCGGCGGTGGCGCCGGGCAGCACGAGCGCGAACTCGTCGCCACCGGGCCGGCCCAGGGTCTGGCCGTCGGTGACGAGCTCGCGCAGGCGCCGGCCGACGGCGCCGAGGAGCTCGTCTCCCACCGGGTGGCCGTAGGTGTCGTTGACGTCCTTGAACCCGTCCAGGTCGAGCAGGAGCAGCGCGGGCGGCGGGCCGGCGGGCCGGGCGGCGTGGGCGGTGATCTCGCCCTGCAGGACCTCGGCGAACAGGGTGCGGTTGGCCAGGTCGGTGAGCGAGTCGTGCGAGGCCCGGTGGGCCAGGCGGCGGCGGAGCGTCTCCTGGCGGCGCAGGGCGGCCGACAGCTCGCCGGCCTGCTCGGTGAGCTGCTCGGCCTGGTGGTCCAGCGCGACGGCGCGGGCCTCGGCCAGCCGGGCGACGAGGTTGAGCCGCACCACCAGCAGTACGGCCAGCAGCACGGTCATCGCCGTGATCCCCAGCTCGACGTGGGCGCGGGCCACGACGCGGCCGGACAGGAGGCCGATCCCCGCCACCGAGGCCAGGGGGCTGACCACCGTCAGTGCCAGGAAAACCGCCACCCGCGTCCGGTCGCCCACCTCGTCGGCCGGCACGGTGGTGGCCCCGGCCAGGCTGGGATGCAGGGCCGCGGCGCCGACCAGCAGCGGCCAGCACATCCAGGTGATCAGGGTCGACGGCCCGTCCGGCCGGCCCGCGGCGAGGTTCAGCAGGTGGATGCCGTCGGAGACGAACAGCATGCCGTAGGCGAGGCTCACCAGGACGAGCCAGGGCGCCCGCCCCTTGCCGAGCGCCAGCCGTGCCGCCAGACCCAGCATGAACAGGTCGATGACGGGGGTGAGGAGGGTGAAGAGCAGGTCCAGGTCGACGCGGGGGGCGCTGTGCAGCAGGGGGTGGAGCAGGAAGGTCCAGGCGGGGATGGCCGCACCGGCGGTGATGATGCCCGCGTCCAGCAGCGCCGTCCGCGGCGACCCGGTGCCGCCCCGGCTCAGCATCGTCAGCGCGACCAGGCCGAGCAGGTAGGACAGGACCGTGAGGATGTGGTACAGGTCCAGCATCAGGTGGATCCGCAGCCAGAGCCAGCCGACGGCCCATCCGAGCACGGTCGCCGACCAGGTGACGACGGTTCCGGCGACGACCAGCCTCCAGGGCCACGCGCGGCCCAGGCCGTTGCGGCGGATCGCGGTGACCATCGTCAGCGCCGTCGCGCCCTGCAGGCCCACCTGCGCCGCCGCGGCCGGTCCCGCGGGCAGCAGCGGGGCGGCCAGGACCAGCAGACCGCCGGCCAGGAGGTAGGCCACCCAGCCGCGCGAGGCCGGGCGAGCCCGCCACGGGGCACGCCTGGTCGTCGGGCGCAGTGGCTGCCGCATGGAGTGTGGTCCTTCCGTCGGATCCGGCTTCTCCCTATCGGCAGCCGGAGCGCGCGGTTGACCAAAGTGCGGTGGGGATTCCGCCGATGTTCCACGGCCGGGCCCGCGGCTCACCGTCCCCGTGCAGAACCGGTGATTTCACCGATGCACACTGCGGCATGACTCCACGAAAGTACTGTCTGTCAACGTTTCGAGGGGAACCGGAACCCCCCACGGTGCAGGCACGGTGTCCGCGGCCTCACACCGGACGGCGCCCGGCGCGGACGCCGTCACCGGCCCCTCATGCGAACAGGGAGTACCGACGTGCAGCTTCACCCCCCGACCCCCGCGAACCGTCCGGCCCGCACCTTCGCGAAGCTGGCTCTCGCACTGGCGCTCGTCGGCGGTGCCGGCGCCATCGCCCCGACCGCCCACGCCGCCGCCGGCTACGAGCGCGGCCCGAACCCCACGGAGAGCCTCCTGGAGGCCTCCCGCGGCCCGTTCAGCGTCTCCGACACCGACGTCTCCTCCCTCTCCGCGTCCGGGTTCGGCGGCGGAACCATCTACTACCCGACCGACACCAGCCAGGGCACCTTCGGCGGGATCATCGTCGCCCCCGGTTTCACCGCCAGCAAGTCGAGCATGGCGTGGTACGCCGAGCGGCTCGCCTCCCACGGCTTCGTGGTCTTCAACATCGACACCATCACGCGCAGCGACCAGCCCGACAGCCGGGGCCGCCAGCTGCTGGCCGCGGCCGACTACCTGACCACGCGGGCCAGCGGCACGGTCCGCAGCCGGCTGGACTCCAGCCGCATCGCGGTCAGCGGCCACTCCATGGGCGGCGGCGGCACCCTGGCCGCGTCCGCGGACCGGCCGTCGCTGAAGGCGGCGATCCCGCTCACCCCGTGGCACACCGACAAGACCTGGAACACCGTCACGGTCCCGACGCTGATCATCGGTGCGGAGAACGACTCGGTCGCCTCGGTGCGCTCGCACTCCGAGCCGTTCTACGAGAGCCTCTCCCGCGCCCGGGAGAAGGCCTACCTGGAGCTCAACGGCGCCAGCCACTTCGCGCCGAACACCTCCAACGACACGATCGCCAAGTACAGCATCGCCTGGATGAAGCGCTTCGTGGACGAGGACACCCGCTACGACCAGTTCCTCTGCCCCGCCCCGGGCCGGAGCCTGCAGATCGAGGAGTACCGCTCCTCCTGCCCGCACTAGAGGCCTGCCCGCACCGGAGGCGGGCATCCTGACGACGGCGGGCGCC
>NZ_JBHSBM010000040.1:336894-348640 GCF_042650625.1 Planomonospora corallina | reverse complement strand
CCCCCGCCGACGGACATCGTGTCGATCTGCATAGATGTGTCCTGAGTGACGGATTATGCCCGTGTGGCAATAGGGTTTATGGCCTATGCCCGGGAACGTAGATAATGATGCGCGCAGGCCCCTTCTCCGGCTGCTCGCCGCCGGTTGCCTGGCCATGCTCCTGGCCGGCGGCAGCGCGGTCGCGGACCGGAGCGCCGCCCCGGCCACGCCCGTCGCCGCGCCCGCGTCCCCGGTTCCCCTGCCGGAGCCGGCGGCCTCCCCGCCGCCCCGTCCCGCGGTGACGGCCCCGAGCGCCACGCCCTCCCAGGCGTCCCCGGCCCCCGCGTCCGGGACGCCTCAGCCGCTCCCCACGATGGTCACGCCCACCCCTCCGCCGGAGCCCGGGACCGGGCGCGCGCACCTGCTCGCGAACGGCCGGCGGCAGCCGGCGAAGGTCCGGGTGCCGCGCTCGGCGAGCGGCCGCTACACGGTCGTGCCCGGCACCGCCGCGCCGCCCCGGGGGAAGGGCAAGGTCGTCCGCTACGTGGTCGAGGTCGAGAAAGGGCTGCCGTTCGACCCGGAGGAGTTCGCCGCCGAGGTGCACCGCATCCTCAACGACCCCCGCGGCTGGGGGTACCGCTTCAAGCGGGTGCCGCGCGGCCCCGCGCGCATCCGCGTCTCGCTGTCCAGCCCCGCCCTGACGGACCGGCGCTGCCTGCCGCTGCGCACCATGGGCAGGCTGTCCTGCTGGAACGGCGGGCGGGCGGTGATCAACGCGGTGCGCTGGAACCAGGGCGTGCCGGGGTACGGGCGCGACGTCGCCTCCTACCGGGAGTACGTGATCAGCCACGAGGTCGGGCACGGTCTCGGGCACGGACACGTGTCCTGCCCCGGCCGGGGCAGGCGCGCGCCGGTCATGCTCCAGCAGACCAAGTCCCTGTACGGCTGCCGGCCCAACCCCTGGCCCTTCCCCGGGCGGCGCTGACCCCCCCGCGTCGTCCGGGGTTCCCACAGGGCCGTGTCCCGGCGGGCAGAGACCAGGCAGAGACTCCGGCAAGGAGCGGCGCGCTTGTAGCGGCCGCGACGGAGATCGGCTATACGGTGACCGCGTGATTGCACTCCGTAACACCCTCCTGCGCAGGGCAGGCACGCGGGGCGTATCGGCGCCCGGCAGGCTTCACGAACTGGACGCGCTCCGCGGCTTCGCCCTGTGCGGGATCATGGTGGTCAACACCTGGCAGCACACGTGCGACCGCCTGGAGCACCCCGCGCGCAACACCGTCGACTGGGTCGTCGACAGCCTGTTCCAGGCCAAGTTCTTCCCGATCTTCTCGTTCCTGTTCGGGATGAGCCTCGTGCTCTTCCTCCGCTCCGCCGGGGACCGGTCGGAGCACCCCCGGCTGGTCCTGCTGCGCAGGCTCGCGGTGCTGGCCTGCCTCGGCGCCGCGCACCGCATCGTGAACCCCGACGAGGTGCTCCTGCCGTACGCGGGGTTCGGCGCGATGGTGCTGCTGCCCGCGTCGTTCCTGCCGGACCTGGTCGTGCTCGTGGCCGGGATCGGCGCGACCGTCTGGGGGGTCGGCCACGGCGGCGGCGGGGCCCTGGTCGGCGGGCTCTTCCTGCTGGGGATGGCCGCGATGGAGTTCCCGCTCTCCGAGCGCCTGCTGGCGCCCGCCTTCCTGCTCAGCTCGGTGCTGGCCGCGGGGCTCGTCTACCTGTGGATCGCCTCCTCCACCGGCAGCGCCCTGTTCTTCCGGGGCGCGTACACCGCGAGCGGGCTGGCCTGCTCGGCGGCCTACGGCACCGGGCTGCTGCTGCTCCTGCGCACCCGCCTGCGCGCGGCGCTGATGCGGGCCCTGACCCCGCTCGGCCGGATGGCGCTGACGAACTACCTGCTCAGCACGGTGGCCATCCTGGGCACGCTCCCGCTGCTGGTCGCCGATCCGACCCGGCTGTCGGTGGCGGTGCTGTCCGTGGCCGTGCTGGCCGCGCAGGTCGCCTTCAGCCGCTGGTGGCTGGCCAGATACCGGTACGGCCCGATGGAGTGGCTGTGGCGGTGCCTGACCTGGCTGGAGCGGGTCCCGAACCGCCGGGCGCCCGCACCTGCCTGACCCGCCGGTCCCGCCCGGAGGCGTCCACGTCCTCCGCCGAGGAATTCACCTGCTCCGGACGGTATCCCCGCCGGGGCGGGGGTAAGCGTCCGGCATGCGCTATCACGCTCTGGCCAGCGACTACGACGAGACCCTCGCCACGGGCGGCCGCGTCACCGGCGAGACCCTGGAGGCGCTCGAGCGCCTGGTGCGCTCCGGGCGGCGGCTGATCCTCGTCACCGGGCGGGAACTGGAGGACCTCAAGCGGGTCTTCGACCGGCTGGACCTGTTCGAGCGGGTCGTCGCCGAGAACGGGGCGGTGCTGTACCGGCCCGAGGACCAGACCTGCACCCCGCTGGCGGAGCCGCCGCCCGAGCGGTTCGCCGAGCGCCTGCGCGAGCGGGGCGTGGACCCGCTCAGCGTCGGCTCGGTGATCGTGGCCACCCGGGAGCCGCACGGCGACACCGTCCTGCACGCCATCCGCGACCTCGGCCTGGAGATGCAGGTCGTCTTCAACAAGGGCGCGGTCATGGCCCTGCCCTCGGGGGTCAACAAGGCCAGCGGGCTGGCCGCGGCCCTGGCGGAGCTCGGCGTCTCGGCCCGCAGCACGGTGGGGATCGGCGACGCCGAGAACGACCACGCGTTCCTGGTGTCCTGCGAGTGCGCGGCGGCCGTCGCCAACGCGCTCCCCGCGGTCAAGGAGCACTGCGACCTGGTGACCGGTCAGGACCGCGGCGCCGGGGTGGGCGAGCTGATCGACCGGATGATCGAGGACGACCTGGCCGGGGCCGACCCGGAGCGGCACCACGTCCTGCTGGGCACCGGCCCGGACGGCGCCGACGGCGAGGTCCGCCTCCCCCCGTACGGCCTGCGCCTGCTGGTCACCGGCCCCTCGCACAGCGGCAAGTCCACCGTCACCGGGGCCCTGCTGGAGCGGGTCAGCGAGGCGGGATACCAGTACTGCCTGATCGACCCGGAGGGCGACTACACCGACGGGATCAAGGACGCGATCGTGCTCGGCGACGCCCGGCGCGCGCCCACCGAGGAGGAGATCCTCCAGGTGCTCAAGGACGTCCGGCAGAGCGTGGTGGTCAACCTGCTGGGCGTCTCCCTCGACGACCGGCCGGGGTTCTTCGAGGCGTTCCTGCCCCGCCTGTCGGCGCTGCGCTCCCGGCACGGCCACCCGCACTGGCTGGTGGTCGACGAGGCCCACCACATGATGCCCGAGGGGTTCGGGCTGGACTCGGTGGACCTGCTGCGGGACATGGGGTCGCTGCTGATGGTCACCGTCCATCCCACGGCGGTCAGCGAACCGGTCCTGCGGACCCTGAACGCGCTCGCCGTGGTGGGCGAGGAGCCCGCGGACGCCCTCGGCTCCTTCGCCCGCGTCACCGGCCAGACCCTCCCGGACGGGGATTACCCCGACCTGCCCACGGGGGAGCTGCTGCTCTGGCGGCTCGGCGGCGAGCCGGTCCGCCTGGAGCTGACGCCGCCGGCGGAGGAGCGCCAGCGCCACCGCCGCAAGTACGCGGCCGGCGACGTCGGGGAGGCCAAGAGCTTCTACTTCCGGGGCCCGCACGGGGCGCTGAACCTGCGCGCCGAGAACCTCGTCATGTTCTGCCGCATGTCGGACGGGGTCGACGAGGAGACCTGGCTGCACCACCTCCACCAGGGCGACTACTCCCGGTGGCTGGCCGAGCAGGTCAAGGACGAGGAGCTGGCCGCGGAGGTGGCCGCGATCGAACGGGACCCCGGCGACTCCGTCGACGACGCCCGGCGGCGGGTGCGCGAGCTCATCGAGGAGCGCTACACCTCCCCCGCCGGACCGGCCGGGGACTCCTGACCCGCGCCGGCCCCGGCGCGGGAGGGCGCCGGAGGCCGGAGCCGGGCGGCCTACAGGGTCTTGCCGAGGCAGAAGGTGGTGGGCACGCCGACGTACTTGCCGTAGGGCGGGATCGGCGCGTAGCCGCAGCTCCGGTAGAGTTCCACGGCCTCCGGCTGGAGGTGGCCGGTGGCCAGGCGGAGCGCCGAGCGGCCCTGCGCGCGGGCCAGTTCCTCCAGCGCGGCCAGCAGCGCGCGGGCGACGCCGCGCCTGCGGTGGCCGGGGGCGACGTACATCCGCTTGATCTCCCCGGTGGAGGCGTCCACCGGCTGCACGGCGCCGCAGCCGACGGCCCGGCCACCGGCCACCGCGACCAGGAAGCGCGCCTCCGGGTGCACTCCGGAGCGGCCCTCGGGACCGTACTTGGCGACCAGTTCCGCGAAGGCCGCCTCGACCAGGGCGGACAGTCCTTCATCGGCCAGGGTGCGCTCTTCGATGATCACACCGGTCATGCTAGGCGTCCTCCCCGGGCGCATCACGGGCGGGGCTCGGGCCGCAGGTCCCCGCTCATCAGGCCGTCGAGGACGATCCTGCGCAGCAGCTCGCCCGTCTCCCCGGCGCGGCGGAGCGCCCCGGCGAAGAGCTCGAGCTCGCGGAAGACCTGGCCGTAGCGGCGCTGCTCGGCGAGGGGCAGCCTGGGCAGCCGCGCGCGGCGCGCGTCCGTGCGGGAGATCGCCGAGGCCGTCCCGGAGGCCTGTCCGGCCGCGGCCCGCAGGAACCCCGCGACGAAGTGGGGGTCGAAGAGGTCCGGGTCGGGCCGGATGAGCAGCAGGTTGGGGCCGAGCACGCTCTCCTCCTCGACCACCGCGGCGGCCGGCGTCCGGCCCGCGACCGGGACGACGACGTCCCCGGGCCGGGCGACCACCGCGTCCGGCCCGCCGGTCCCGGTCCCCGTGGCCGGCCGTCCCAGGACCACGTCCTCGGCGGTCAGCAGCGCCGTGTCGCCCTCCTCCGGCTCCGCCCGGCCGCCCGGCGTCTGCGTGATCCGCAGCGCCCCCGTCCGGGCGAGCTCGGCCAGGGAGACCGCGGGCAGCGGGCCCTGGGGGGAGTCGGCGACCGAGGGGAGCAGGCGGGTCAGCTCGGTGACCGCGGCGAGCAGCTCGTCCGCGGTCCGGCCCGCGACTCCGGGGGCGGCGGCCGTGCGGAGCAGATAGCGCCCCGGGGTGAGGTCGACGTCGTCGTCGAGCAGGTCGATGACGGGTACGGCGCGCCCGCCGCCCGCCGCCTCCCGCCCCGGGTCCTCCCTGAAGGCGTGCCAGGCCGGCAGCACGGCCTCCCTCGAGTCGGTGGCGTCGACCATCAGCACGTGCGAGGGGATCCGGTCGCCGAGGTCCGGCCTGCGCAGCAGCCACAGGTGGGGCGGCATCGCCGACTGGGGGGCGGAGCCGGGCGGCAGGGCCACCACCGCGCGCAGCGCGCCCGTCCGGATGAGCTGGGAGCGGATCCTCCGGCCCGACCTGCGGTTCGCGGCGGCGGGCGGCATGAGGACGACCACCTGCCCGCCGGGCCTGGCGTGGGCCAGGCAGTGCTGGACCCAGGCCAGCTCCGACTCCCCCCGCGGCGGCAGGCCGTACTGCCAGCGCGGGTCGCCCGCCAGCTCCTCGTACCCCCAGCCGCGCTCGCTGAACGGCGGGCTGCACAGCACGGCGTCGGCCTGCAGGCACGGGAAGGCGTCCCCGGTCAGGGCGTCGCCCTGCCGGACGTCGGCGTCGATGCCGCGCACCGCCAGCCGGGCGCTCGCGAGCCGGGCCGCGTCGCCGTCGCGCTCCTGGCCCACCGCCCGGAGCGCGCCCGGTTCGCCCCCGGCCGCGATCAGCAGCCCTCCGTGGCCGCACGCCGGGTCGAACACCGCGCCCGTCCGGGGCTCGACGAGCTCCGCCATGAGCCGGGCGACCTCCTCGGGGATGACCTGCACGCGGCGCGAGTGGGCCTCGGTGTAGCGGGTGTAGAGGAACTCCACGGTCTCCTCGGGGCCGCGGGCCTCGGCGAGCGCGGCGGTGGCGCGGATCAGCGGGACGTCCCGGTCGTCCACCACCAGGTCGGGCAGCGCGTCGGCGACCTCGGAGTCGTCGGCCTCCAGCAGCTCGGCGAGCCTGCGGTGCGCGACGGCCGCCGCCAGCCGGCTGACGAGGGAGAGCAGCCGCAGGTCGTCGGCCGAGTTGCGGACCCGCTGCCAGAGCAGCTCGTCCTCGGGCAGGCTCTGGAGCTTGCCCTGGGCGCGCAGCCAGGACTCCACCTCGGCCAGGGAGAACAGCGGGCTGGAGGCGGTGCCGCCGACCGGCCCGGGGAAGTCGCCGAACCGGCGGCGCCAGTTGCTCACCGCGGCCCGGCCGACCCCCGCGAGTCTCGCGATGTCCCCCGCGGTAACCGTCGCCCCGTGCTCCGTGGCCACTCCCACCTCCGTCAGGTCGCTGGTGTCCGGGACCGGCGGCCCCGCGGCGGCCTGACGCGCGGTGCCGTACGCCGGAGGCCCGGACGGCGGGGCCCGGACGGCGGAGAAGGGCCGATCATCGCCCTCCCGCCTTTCCGGCCCGGATCACATCCGGAATGTACCGGTCCAGAATCACCCATGCGGCAATATGCGTAACTGATTCTGGATTTTTCCTACCTAACATTTCCCGGCAGCGGTGAGCCCGGAGCACCGGGGTCAGGGACGGTGGGTGATCGTCCCCCTCAGCCGGCCGGGGAAGGCGATCACGAGGTACTCGCTCCCGGGCACCTCCAGGTCCTCCAGCCCGCGGCCGGGGAGGTCGCGGGCGTAGATCCTGATCCGGTAGTGGCCCGGCCCGGCCGCTCCCAGGTTGGCCGTCCCGGCGCCGCCCTCGGAGCCGACGACCTCGATCCGGTCGCCGTCGCTGCGCAGGCCGGTCTCGACGATCCGCTCCCAGCTCCGGGGCAGGAGCGGCGGTGCCTTCGCGAAGTCCATCGTCGTCACGCAGACGACGTCGTTCAGGTCGAAGGTCCGCACCCGCACCAGTTTCTCGTAGACCTCGACCAGGCTGCCGACGGAGGGGACCTCCCGCCCCCAGTACCCGCCGGCGTCGCCGACCGTGAACTCGCCACCCTCCCCGGTGAAGGCCGCGGCGGTGACGCGGCTGCGCGGGCGCGGGCCGCGCCACCGGTCCGGGCAGCGCGCGGCGACCCGGTCCTCGTACTCCTTCTCCTGGCGCAGCAGCTCGGCCTCGGGGCGCAGCCGGTCGGGACCGTGCCGGGCGACCAGGTCGGGGCAGAGGTAGACCAGCGCGTCGAGCATCCCCTCGGTCCAGTAGGGGCCGTCACCGGTCCGCGCCAGCTCCGCCGCGACCCGCGGGTCCTCGGTCCGCAGGTGCATCACCCCGCACAGCCTCCTGCCGTGGGCGAGCACCTCGTCCTTCCGCGCCGTGCCGAACAGCGGCGGCGTCCCGGGCTCCGCGGCCGCCAGGCAGAGGAAGGCCCGCTCCCGGTCCGCGAATCGGGTCTCCGCGAAGCGCTGCCCGGCGACGGTCCAGCGCGTGCACCCCTCCTCGGTCCCGTGGCCGTCCACGGCGGCGTCCCGGCCGCCGTCTCCAGGAGCCCCGCCGAAGACCGCCACCGCGCCTCCGGTCCCGGAGACGGCGAACAGCGCCGCGGCGGCCGCGAGAACCATGGCCGCCGCGACCGCGCAGATGACCGTCCGGGCTCCGAACCGGCGTGACCGCCCCATCCCGACCGCCCTTCGCAAGATCGGGACGAACCCTACCGGTTACTTGATCGAACCCGCCGTCAGACCGCCGACGACCTTCCGCTCGATGAGCGCGAACAGGATGATCACCGGAATGGTGGCGATCACCGAGCCGGCGAACAGGTTCTGCCAGTCGACCTGGTACTGGCCGATGAAGGAGTTCAGCGCCACCGTCAGCGGCTGCTCGGCCGGGGTCGTGGTCAGCGTCAGGGCGACGACGAACTCGTTCCAGGCCGCGATGAAGGTGAAGATCAGCGCGGTCACCACGCCGGGCATCGCCAGCGGGAGCGTGACCCGGAAGAGCGCGCCGAAGCGGCCGTTGCCGTCGATGAACGCCGCCTCCTCCAGTTCGCGCGGGATGGAGGCGAAGTAGGCGTTGAGGATCCACACCGCGAACGCCAGGTTGAAGCCGCCGTTGACGAGGATCAGCGACCAGACCGAGTCGACCAGGCCGAACTGGTGGAACTCCCGGTAGATGCCGACCAGCATGGCGGTGGGCTGGAACATCTGGGTGATCAGCACCAGGACCAGGAACGCCGTCCGCCCCCGGAAGTCGTGCCGGGCCGTGTAGTACGCCGCGGGCAGCGCCACCAGCAGCACCAGGACGGTGGACCCGGCCGCCACCTGCAGGGTGACGCCCAGGTTCTGCGCCAGCCCGCCGGTCCAGAAGTTCGTGAAGTTCGACCACGCGAACGCCGACGGCAGGAACGTCGTCTCGCGCAGCTCCTCCTGCGGGCGGAGCGCGGTCAGGATCATCACCAGGTACGGGAAGAGGAAGACGAAGGCGACGAGATAGGCGGCCGCCGCGACGACCACGGTCCTGAGCGACGGGAGGCGGCGCGCCGCCGCGGGGGTCCCGGCCGCCGCCGGACGCCGGGCCGGCGGGGCGGGGGCGCTCTCGGTCACGGTCATGGGGTTGACGACCTCGCTCCGTTCGGTCATGGGGTCTCCGTCCTCCACTTGCTGACCTTGAGGAAGACGATCGTCAGGACGATCACCATCGCGAAGTTGACGACGGACATGGCCGCCGACTCGCCGATGTCGGAGCCCTTGAGGATGTACATGAAGATGGTCGAGGTGGCCGTGGAGTAGCCGGGCTGGCCGTGGGTCATGGCCCAGATGATCGGGAAGCTGTTGAAGACGTTCATCACGTTGATGAGCGTCGCCACGACCAGGGCAGGCCTCAGCAGCGGCAGCGTGATCGACCAGTAGGTGCGGAGCCTGGAGGCCCCGTCCATCTTGGCGGCCTCGTAGACGTCGGAGGGGATCGCCGACAGTCCCGCCAGCAGCGCGTAGGTGGTGAACGGGACGGAGACGAAGACCGCGACGAAGATCAGCCACGGCATCGCGGTCGCGGCGCTGCCCAGCGGGTCGGCGTCGGCCCCGCCGAGCGCGTCCAGCAGTCCGAGGCGGTGGCGGATCATGTTGATCAGGCCCACCTCGGGGTCGAGCATCCACTTGAAGATGATCGCGGTCATCAGCACCGAGGCCGCCCACGGCGCGATCAGCGCCCAGCGGGCGAGGCGGCGGCCGGGGAAGCGCTGGTCGAACAGCTGGGCCAGGCCCAGGGAGAGCACCACCGTGATGGCCACCACCGCGACCACCCAGAGCAGGCTCCGGGCCATGATCCCGCCGAAGTCGGGCTCGGCGAACAACTTGGTGTAGTTGTCGAGGCCGTTCGATCCCTGGACCACGCCGAAGCGGCTGATCTTCAGGAACGACGACTGGACCATCACCACGACCGGCCAGACGACCACGACGCCGATCAGCGCCACGGCCGGGCCGATCCAGGCCAGCGGGGCCAGTGCGCGCATCCCCCTGCCCCGGGCGAATGTCTGCTGCATACGTCCTGCTTTCGAGGAGGTGACGGGGCCGGCGGGCGCGGGTCGCGCGCCCGCCGGTCCCGGTCACCGGCGGGCCGGTCGGGGCTAGTTCGCCGTGGCGGTCTTCTGGATCGCCCCCAGGACCGTCTTGGGGTCACCGTCGATCGCGCCGCCGATGGTCTGCTTGATCTGGGTGTTCACCTCGGACCACTTCGGGTCCTGGAAGGG
Source organism: Planomonospora corallina (assembly GCF_042650625.1). NCBI lineage: Bacteria > Bacillati > Actinomycetota > Actinomycetes > Streptosporangiales > Streptosporangiaceae > Planomonospora > Planomonospora corallina. The sequence goes on along the minus strand of NZ_JBHSBM010000040.1, from coordinate 338,938 downwards.
GTAGAAGGTCGCGTTGGGCAGCGCGTCCAGGAACGGCTTGAGCTTCTCGTCCGAGGAGAGCTTCCCGATGCCGGACTTGGTCACCGGGAGCAGCTTGTAGGTGTCGCTGATCTTCTGCGCCGCGGTGCCGCCGTAGAAGAAGTCGAAGAACTTCCTGATCTCCTCCTTGCGGCCGTTCTTGTTGAAGGCCATGATCCAGTCCTGGACGCCGAGCGTGGTGTCGAGCGGCCCGTTCTTGCCCGGGATGGGGGCGACGCCGAAGTTCTTCAGGCCGCCCTTCTCGAAGATCGGGATCGACATGGGGCCGCCGTTGACCATGCCCACCTTGCCCGCGGCGAAGTCGGCCCAGACGTCCTTGCGGTTCTTGGTCCCGGGGTTGGGGGTGGTCAGGCCCGCGGAGACCAGATCCTTGAGGTAGCCGAAGGCCTCGACGTTGGCCGGGGAGTCGACCGCCCAGTTGCCGGAGGCGTCCTTGTAGCCGCCGCCGTTGCCCATGAACCACAGGAACGACTCGGCCTGCGCCTCCTCGTTGCCCAGCGGGAGGCCGAACGGCTGGGAGACCCCGGCGGCCTTCAGCTTCTCGGCCGCGGCCTTCAGCTCGTCCCACGTCTTGGGCGCCTCGGCGACGCCGGCCTTGTCGAACAGGTCCTTGTTGTAGAACAGGGCGCGGGCCGAGGAGACGAACGGGATGCCGTAGGCCGTGCCGTCGACCTCGCCGAACTCGGCGAACTTCTCCAGCAGGTCGGCGGAGGTCTGCGGCGAGAGGACCTCGTCGCGCTTGTAGAGCAGGCCGTCCGCGACGAAGCCGGAGTAGTCGCCGGTCTGCAGGATGTCGGGCACCTGGCCGTTCTGCACCATGGTGGCGACCTGCTTGTCGATGTCGTTCCAGTTGATGACCTGGACGTCGACCTTGATCCCGGGGTTGGCCGCCTGGAACTCGTCGACGACGCCCTTCCAGAACTTCTCGCCGCTGTTGTCGGCGGTGGGGCCGTCGCCGTAGTCGGCGGCGACCATCTTCAGCGTCACCGCGCCGCCGTCTCCGCCGTCCCCTCCGGAGGCGGAGTCGGTGGACCCGCAGGCGGTCATCACCAGCGCGGCGGCCAGGCCGAGCGTGACCGTGCCAACGAACCTCTTGCTCACGTGCTTACCACCTTGGTCGTCATCGGTCCGGACTGGTCCGTACCAGTTGGGGGGATGCCGAGGGAACACCCCGGCTCGGTACTCGTGCTGGACTTGGGACCGCCCGGGCGCACGGCCGGACGGAACCCGTGCCTTGGTGATGCGGACCACGTTAGGTGGCGATGATCCTCCGGTCTATACCGGTCGGTATCGGTTTCACAACGCCAGCCCTCCGAACGGTCAACTGGTCTATACCGGTTGAGTGATCCGACATGACAGATGATGTTCATCATTGCTCTTATCGCGGGATTATCAATCACATATGAGCAACTTCTCCGTAACCACCCGGTCCGGCGCCCCGGCGCGGGACCGGGCCGCCGACGCGGCCACGCCCCGCCGCGACCTCCTCACCGTGCGGCGCGCCCGCTCCTGATAGAAAAAGGGGCGACCCGCCCTGAACCCGCGGGTGTGAGGAGCCGACCATGTTGTTCGAGCCCGACCGCGGTTCGGCGTTCGCCCTCTCCTCCGGGACGCACGGGGACCGTGGGGATCACGGGGACCACGGCGACACGGTCGTCGTCCACGTCTCCGGGGAGCTCGACTACCGTTCCGCCCCGCTCCTGCGCGAACACCTGGACGGCGTCTGGGGCCGGAGCGGAGTGACGGTCCTGGTGGTGGACCTGTCCCGGGTGGCCTTCTGCGACTCCGTCGGCCTGGGCGAGCTCGTCACCGCACTGCAGCGCAGCGAGGCCCAGGGCGTCCGGCTGATGCTCAGCGGAGTGCAGGGTGTCCTGGCGCGCGTGCTGTCCATCACCGGTCTGCGCAGGGCGTTCGAGATCCACACGGACCTCGGGACCGCCCTGCGCCGGATCAGCGGCGACGGGAGCCCGGCGCAGTGACCGCCGGCTGGACACCGCCGGCGAGA
>NZ_JBHSBM010000040.1:188145-336875 GCF_042650625.1 Planomonospora corallina | reverse complement strand
GCACCGCGGCGGACGACCGCCGCCGGAGAGCGCCGTGACCTTCGGCGCCGCCCCTCATCTCGCCTCGACGCACGTCACGTCATGTAAATGTGAATGCGATACACCTATTTCCTGGATCGACGCAGCTTCACGTAGTGGGATACGTTGGCCTCCGTACAGCGTTCACCGGAGACGAGACGACGGAGGCCGTCGATGGCAGGGGACGAGGCGACCGTCACCGCGGCTGACATCGCGCGCATGGCGGGGGTCGGCCGCGCGGCCGTGAGCAACTGGCGACGGCGGCACGAGGACTTCCCCGAGCCCGTGGGAGGCACCGCCACCAGCCCGACCTTCTCCCTGGAGGACATCGAGGCGTGGCTGCTGGCCCAGGGCAAGGTCGAGGAGCTGCCGCTGCGCGAGCGCGTCTGGCAGCAGATCCGCACCGCCGCCGACGACCTGCGGCTCGGCGAGGTCGTCGCCGAGGTCACCGAGCTCCTGCGCGGCGAGGGACGGCCCCGCCTCGTCCAGTCCCCCGTCCTGGACCTCGTCCGGCGGTACGCCGCGGAGCAGGGGACCGACGAGGCCGTGCGCTTCCTCCTCGACCGCTACGCCGAGGTGCACTCCCGGCGCCTGGTCGAGACACCCGCCGAGGTCGCGGAGTTCATGGCCCGGCTGGCCGGCCCCGGTGTGCGGACGGTCCTCGACCCGGCCTGCGGGCTCGGGCTCCTGCTGGCCTCGGTGACCGGCGCGGAGCGCGCCTACGGTCAGGAGCACGATCCCGCCCTCGCCCGCCTGGCGCGTTCCCGCCTGGCCCTGGCCGGGACGGAGGGCACGGTCGAGGCGGGTGACTCGCTGCGTGCCGGCGCCTGGCCCGACGTGCGGGTCGACACCGTCGTGTGCCACCCCCCGTTCAACGAGCGCAACTGGGGATACGACGAGCTGACGAGCGACCCGCGCTGGGAGTACGGCCTGCCGCCCAAGACCGAGTCCGAGCTCGCCTGGGTGCAGCACGCCCTGTGGCACCTGGAGCCGGGCGGCGTCGCGGTGCTGCTGATGCCCGCCATCGCGGCCGGCCGCCGCTCGGGCCGGCGCATCCGCAGCAACCTGCTCCGGCGCGGAGTGCTCCAGGCCGTCATCGGCCTCCCCCCGGGGATGGCCACCGGCACCGGGCTGCCCGTGCACGTCTGGGTGCTGCGCAAACCCTCCGGTGAGGGCCGCACGCCCGCACGCGTGCTGATGGCCGAGGCGGAGCCGGGGACCTTCGACGCCGTCGCCGGGCTCTGGCACGAGTTCCTCCGGGATCCGGAGGCCGACCTCGACCGGCCCGGCGAGAGCCGCACGGTCCCGATCATCGAGCTGATCGACGAGGAGATCGACGTCACCCCCGCCCGCCACCTGGGGACGGCGGACCAGGTGACGGCCGAGGGCTACCTCGCCTTCCGCGAACGCCTGGCGGGCCACCTCGAACGGCTCGCCGCGCTGGTCCCCGAGGCCGTCCCCGGCACGGGCCGGCAGCTGCCGACGGTCACGCTCTCGGAGCTGGAGCGGACCGGCGCGCTGGCCCTGCACCAGGCCGGGCGCTTCGAGATCGACGGCTCGGGCGACCCCGTCCTGACCGACCGGCAGGTGTTCGAGGGCGGGCCGCCGCAGACGCGCACGGACCCCGCCGAGCGCGTCAGGATCGAACCGGGGGACGTGGTGGTCGCCACCCGGGGGAGCTTCCTGGCGGCCCGGGTGGCCGGGGAGGCCGAGGAGGCCGGCCTGCTCCTCGGCCCGCGCCTCACCCTGCTCCGGCCCGACCCCGACCGGATCGACCCGTTCTTCCTCGCCGGGTTCCTGCGGATCCTGTCCTCCCCCTCCCCCGGGGGCACGCAGTCCGGCGCGACCCGCTTCGACCCCCGCCGGGCCCAGGTGCCGCGCCTGGCCCCGGAGGAGCAGCGCCGTTACGGCGCCGCGTTCCGCGGGATCTTCGCCTTCGAGGCCGAGCTGCGGCGCCTGGCGGCGGAGGGCGGCGAGGCCATGACCGCGATCGCCCGCGGCCTCGCCACCGGCGCGCTCGTCCCTCCCCCTGCCGGCCCCTGAGGTCCGCAGAGCGCGGCGGCCGCGGTCACGGCCGGCTCCTGGGGTCCGGAGGGCGCGGGCGGCCGCGGTCACGGGCCGCCGGGAAAACGGGTCGCGTCCCCGCGCCGCGGCGGCCGATACTGATCACGCCCGCGAGGGCGGCACCGTGGACCGGGGACGAGAGGACCGTGTCGGATGAGCAGCGTTCCGCCCGCCGGAGGCCCCGCCGTCTCCTGTGTGTTCGTCTGCCACGACGGCGAGGGCCGGATCCTGCTGGCCCGCCGCGCCGCGGGGGCGCGGGACGAGCCCGGCGCCTGGGACTGCGGCGCCGGGGCGCTGGAGTACGGCGAGGCGTTCGAGGCGGCCGTCGCCCGCGAGGTCCGCGAGGAGTACTCGGCCGCGGTGCTGGAGCTCGAGCAGATCGGCGTGCGCAACGTCGTCCGGCCGGACGCCTCCTCCCACTGGGTGGCGGTGGTCTTCGCGGTCAGGGTGGACCCGGCCGAGGTGGCGATCGGGGAGCCGCACAAGTTCGACGAGCTCGGCTGGTTCACGCCGGACGCCCCGCCGGAGCCGCGGCACTCGCAGCTGGCCGAGACGCTCGCGCTCTTCCGCTCCTGGCGGGCGGCGCGCCCGGCGGGCCCCGAGCGCCGGCCGGACCGGCGCCCCGTGGCGCTGGTCACCGGGGCGGGCCGGCGGGCCGGCATCGCCGCGGCCGTGGTGCGGCGGCTGGCCGGGACGGGCTGGGACGTCGCGTTCACCTTCTGGAGCCCCTACGACGCGCGCATGCCGTGGGGCGAGGACGCCGAGTCCGCGCGGGCCCTGTGCGGGCAGGTGGAGCGGGCCGGCGGGCGGGCGCTGGCCGTACCGGCCGACCTGGCCGACCCGGAGGCGGCCGGGCCGCTCTTCGAGCGGGTCGTGCGGGAGCTGGGGGCGGTCACCGCGCTCGTCATGTGCCACTGCGAGTCGGTCGACTCCGGGATCCTGGACACCACCGTGGAGAGCTTCGACCGGCACTTCGCGGTCAACGCCCGCGCCGTCTGGCTGCTCGTCCGCGAGTACGGCCGGCGCCACGCGGTCCCGCACGGCGCCGGCCGGATCGTCGCCCTGACCAGCGACCACACCGCCTTCAACCTGCCGTACGGCGCGAGCAAGGGGGCGCTGGACCGCATCACGCTGGCCGCCGCCCGCGAGTTCGCCCACCTCGGCGTCACCGCCAACGTCGTCAATCCCGGCCCCGTCGACACCGGCTGGATGGACGACGGGCTCAAGCGGGAGGTGGTGCGGGCGACTCCGCTGGGGCGGCTCGGCACGCCGGACGACTGCGCGAACCTGGTCGCCTTCCTCTGCTCCCCCGAGGGGGGCTGGATCAACGGCCGGCTCCTGCACGGCGACGGCGGGTTCGGCGCCTGACCCCAGGGGTCCCGGGCGCGCCGTCCGATCCGGGACGGAGGTCGCGGCGGTGAGGGACCTTCGCCTCCGGCGGGCACGGGGTGCCCTCCCTCACTCTGGGAGGTGAGCCCGTACGCGGCGTGCACGGCACGGCCGCGTCCGGGCGCGGGTGCCGCGACCGCGACGCCCGGTCTCTTCCGCCCGCCGGGAAACGGGGAACCGAGAACATGAGCACGCAGGCACGGGTCAGGTCCCGCGAACTACGCAACGCCAGGGCCGCCGCCGAGCTCCGCAGGAAGAAGCGGAACCGCATCGTCGCCGCCGCGGGCGGGCTGGTCATCGTCGGTCTCGTCATCGCCATCGTGGTCGCCCTGGTCAACGCCGCCGGTGCGGGCTCCCAGGGCGGCACGCGGGCCCGGGGCGGGGGCGCCGCGCCGGCGATCGCCACGGCCGGCGGCGCGCTCGCCGTCGGCGACGCGGCCGCCCCGGTGAAGCTGGAGGTCTACCTCGACTACATGTGCCCGTTCTGCGGGCGCTTCGAGCAGGCCAACAGCGCCGAGCTGGACCGCATGCTCGCCGAGGGCACGGCACGGCTGGAGCTGTACCCGATGTCGTTCCTGGACAAGATGTCGAGCGGCACGGAGTACTCGACCCGGGCCGCGAACGCGGTCGCCACCGTGGCCGACCGGGCTCCGGGCAGGGTCATGGCCTTCAACACGGCGCTCTTCGCGAACCAGCCCGAGGAGGGCTCCGACGGCCTGACCGACGCCGAGATCGCCGAACTGGCCCGCGGGGCCGGGGTCCCGCAGGGCGTGGTGGACCTCTTCGACGACCGGATCTTCGAGTCCTGGGTCGCCACCTCGACGACCGCCGTGTTCGAGACCGGCATCCAGGGCACGCCTACGGTGAAGGTCGACGGTGAGGTGTTCCAGGGCGACCTGTACTCCACCGGCCCGCTGAGCACGGCCGTGACCGCCGCCGCGACCGCCGCGAAGGGCCAGTGATGGCCCCGGCGGTCCCGGCGGACGGCACGCTGGACGGCACCGTGAACGGCGCCGCGGACCACACTGCGGACGGTGCCGCGGACCACACCGTGAACGGCGCCGCGGGCGACACGCCGGACGGCACGTCGGCGGCCCCTGGGACGGCTCCGCGGGCGGACGGGCTCCTCACCCGCCTGCACCGGCTCCGCCACTCGCGCGGCTGGCTCTTCGGGACCATGCTGCTGTCAGCCTGCCTGAGCCTGACCGCGTCCTTCGTGCTCTCGATCGACGCGGTACGGCTCGCGGCCGACCCCGCCGCCGATCTGGCGTGCAACATCAACGCCGTCATCAGCTGCGGGACGGTCGGCAGTTCCTGGCAGGCGCAGCTGTTCGGCTTCCCCAACGCATTCCTCGGCCTGGTCGCCGAGCCGGTCGTGATCACGATCGCCGTCGCGAGCCTGTGCGGGGTGCGTTTCCCGCGCGCCTTCATGCTCGCCGCCCAGGTGGTCTACACGCTCGGCATGATCTTCGCGTACTGGCTGTTCTACCAGGCGATGTTCGTCATCGGCGCGCTCTGCCCGTGGTGCCTGCTGGTGACCGTCTCCACGACGCTGGTGTTCTCCACCCTCACGCACGTGAACATCCGTGAGGGCAACCTGTTCCTGCCGCGGCGGTTCCAGGCCGCGGCGGCGCGGTTCGTCGACGCCGACCTCGACGCCATGGTCGTGGTGATCTGGCTCCTGGTCCTGGCCCTGGCGGTCGTCACGAAGTACGGCGCCGCGCTGTTCGGGTGAGCGTACGGCGGGCCGTCACCCCGTCTTCCGGGCGCCCGTCAGTCGCAGGGGCAGCCGGGACAGCCGCCACATGCTCGGCAGCTGCTGCCGTTCGCGCTCGAGCTCTCCGGGGGCGACGGCCAGGGCGAGGTCCGGGAAGCGGCGCAGCAGCGCGGTCAGCGCCACCTCGCCCTCCTGGCGGGCCAGCGCGGCGCCCAGGCAGTAGTGCAGGCCGTGGCCGAAGCCGACGTGGCGCTCCCTGCGCCCGTCCGTCTCCCGGGTGATGTCGAGACGGTCGGGCTCGCCGAACTCGCGCGGGTCGCGGTCGGCCGCCGCCAGCACGGCCACCACCGCCTCGCCCCGCCGGACCGGGACGCCGGCGAGCTCCACGTCCTCGGCGGCGTAGCGCATCCGGGCCATCAGGACGGGACCGCACCAGCGCATCAGCTCGCAGACGGCGCGGGGCATCAGCTCCGGCTCGCGCCGGAGCAGGGCCAGCTGGTCCGGGTGGGCGAGCAGGGCGGCGGTCCCGTTGCCGATCAGGTGGGCGGTGGTCTCGTGCCCGGCGATGACGAGGGTCAGCACCATCGTGACCAGCTCGGTGTCGCTCAGCCGGTCGCCGCCCTCGTCGTGGGCCCGGATGAGGGCGGTGAGCAGGTCGTCGGCGGGCTCGGCGCGGCGCCGTACGATCAGGTCGCCGATGTGCCCGACCATGTCGCGCAGCACCCCGCCCATCCCGTCCGCCCGCATCGAGAACAGCTCCCGGCCCCACTCGCGCCAGCGCGGCCGGTCGGGCCCGGGGACGCCGACCAGCTCGCAGATGACGGTGATCGGCAGGGGGTAGGCGAAGTGCTCCATCAGGTCGGCGACGCCGTCCCCGGCCGCCGCGGTCATCCCGTCGAGCAGGTCCTCGGCGATCTGCTCGACCCGGGGCCTCAGCTCTGCCACCCGGCGTGCGGTGAACGCGCGGGAGACGAGCCGGCGCAGGCGGAGGTGGTCGTCGCCGTCGGCGTCGAGGATGCCGTCCAGCACGTACCGCGCGTACTCCTCGGGCACGCCGCGCGCCCGGAGCATCTCCCGGCGGAGGTCGCGCGCGTCCGTGCCGGGCACGTGCGCCGGGTCGTTGACGAACCGGCCGTCGCCCAGCACCGTCCTGACGTCGTCGTAGCGGGTGACGAGCCGGACCGGGACGCCGGTTCCGGGCAGGACCGCGCGCACCAGCGGGGCCCGCTCCCGTATCCGGGCGAAGGCGCCGAACGGGTCGCGCAGCACCTCCGGATCCATGAGATCGACCGTCTCCGGACCCGCCTGAACGCTCATGTTCCCCTCCCCCGAAGGCCGGTGCCGGGCGGAGACCGCCCTCGGGGTGACCGTCCCCAGATCAGGAAGGCGCCACACCCGCCCCCGCGGTCCGTCCCGGCCGGACGGCGCACCCGGCCGGGGGTGAGAGACGCCTTCCTGCGGGCAGGGGCCCGCCCATGACTACGGAACCCTTCTGGATCGAATCGGCCGCGGGCCGGCCCTATCCCGCGCTCGACCGGGACCTCGAGGTCGACGTCGCCGTGGTCGGCGGCGGGATGGCCGGGCTGAGCACGGCCTGGGAACTGGTCAAGGAGGGCCTGTCGGTCGCGGTCCTGGAGGCCGGGCGGATCGCGGCGGGCGTGACCGGGCACACCACCGCCAAGCTCTCCGCCCAGCACACCATGATCTACGCCAAGCTCGCGAAGTCCGGCGGCGCGGAGACCGCCCGGCTCTACGCCACCTCCCAGCAGGAGGCGGTCGAGCACGTGGCGGCCACGGCCGCCGAGCTGGGCGTCGACTGCGACCTGGAGCGTGTGCCCTCCTTCACCTACGTGGAGTCCGCCGGCGCCGTCGAGGAGGTCCGCGCGGAGGTGGAGGCCGCCGCGGAGGCGGGACTGGCCGCGTCGTTCACGGACTCCTCCCCGCTGCCCTTCCCCATCGCCGGGGCGGTCCGGGTGGAGGACCAGGCGCAGTTCCACCCGCGCCGCTACCTGCTCGGCCTCGCCGAGGCGATGACCGCCCGCGGCGCGCGCATCTTCGAGGGCACCCGCGTCGTGGCGCTCGACGAGGGCGAGCCGTGCACCCTGCGGACCGAGGGCGGGATGACGGTGACCGCCCGGGACGTCGTGCTGGCCACCCACTACCCGGTGTTCGACCGCGGCCTGCTGTTCGCCCGGATGAAGCCGGAGCGCGAGCTGGTCGTCGCCGCCGTGATCCCGGCCGGCCGCGATCCGCGGGGCGCGTTCATCACGACCGAGCAGAACAGCCGCTCGGTCCGGACGGCGCCGTACGGCAGGGGCCGGCGGCTGCTGATCGTCACCGGGGAGCGGTTCGAGCCGGGCGCGGGCGGGGTGGAGGAGCGGTTCGGGCGGCTGGCCGCGTGGACCGCCGAGCGGTTCGGCGCGGACGAGGTCGCCTACCGGTGGGCGGCCCAGGACAATCACACCACCGACGGCCTGCCCTTCATCGGGCCGTTCCATCCCGGCGCCCGCCACACCTACGTGGCCACCGGCTTCGGCGGCTGGGGGATGAGCAACGGCGCCCTGTCGGGCCTGCTGCTGACCGACCTGATCCGCGGCCGGCAGCGGTCGTGGACCCGGCTCTACGACCCCCGGCGGCTCCATCCGCTCCGGGAGGCGGGACCGGCGCTGAAGATGCAGGCGGCCGTCGCGGCCCACTTCGTCGGGGACCGGCTGGGCACGGCCCCGGCCGGCGCGCTCGCGGAGCTGGAGCCGGGACGGGGCGCGGTGCTGAAGGTGGACGGCAGGCGCTGCGCCGTCTACCGCGACGAGGAGGGGTGCCTCCACGCGGTCTCGGCGGTCTGCACCCACCTGGGGTGCGTCGTCGGCTTCAACGACGCCGAGCGCACCTGGGAGTGTCCCTGCCACGGCTCGCGGTTCGGCGTGGACGGCTCGGTCCTGCAGGGCCCGGCGACCGAGCCCCTCGACCGGGTGGAGCTGGCCGGGAACGAACTGGGGAGTGAGGCGGGGAGCGGGCCGGGGCGCAGGACCGCCGGGTGAGCGTCCGGGTCCGGACCGTGCCGGCTCCCCGCGGGGGAACCGGCACGGCCCCGACCCGGGCCGGGCGTCACCGGGGCCGCTCCGTCAGGAGGGCGGTCAGGGCGGCGGTCCGGGAGTCGTCCCAGCCGGCGGGCGGCGCGATCCGCCCCCAGGCGGCCACGACCTCGGCGCCGTAGTCGTGTCCGTGCCCGGACGGCACCTCCAGCGCGAACGCCAGGTCGGCGGTGAGCTGCCAGAACGTCACGAACGGATACCAGTCCATGCCGGGGAGCACGTCGTCGCCGCGCGGCTCGTCCAGCCAGTCCGGTTCGTCGAGGACGAGCCGGGGCGTCCACCACACGATCGGGTCGGACGGGTGCTGGAGGTAGACGACCCTCGGGAAGGGCCACGGTGACGGGGGCGCGTCCAGGTCCCGCGGCTCGTCGGCGAAGCGCACGGTCTCGCCCCGGCGGTAGACGGGCAGGATCTCCGGGGTTCCGCGGTCGCGGCGGTCGGTGAACTCCCGCCAGAGCGCGCTGCTGTTCGGCGCCCCGACGAACAGGGCCCCGTCGGTGCGGTTGCGCAGGTCGTCGTCCCCGCTGAAGGCCGTCTCGGCGCCGAAGGCCCCCAGGCTCTCGCCGAAGACCAGCAACTTGGGGCGGCCGGTCGCGGGCAGCCGGCTCCACCGGTCGTACACCTGGTTGAACAACTCGCGCCCGGCCGCCCGGGCGCGCCCGGTGTCCGCCAGGAACGACACCCAGCTGGGCAGGTAGGAGTACTGCATGGAGACCAGCGCGCTGTCCCCGCCGTACATGTACTCCAGCGTGTCGGCCGCCCGCGGGTCGACCCAGCCGGTCCCGGTCGTCGTGATCACGCAGAGCACCTCGCGGCCGAACGCCCCGGTGCGCTCCAGCTCCCGTACGGCGAGCGCGGCCCGGGCGCGCACGCCGGCCGCCGACTCCAGGCCCGCGTAGACGCGGATCGGCCGCCGTGCGGGGCGGCCGGTGAAGGCGCGCAGTTCCTCCTCGCCCGGCCCGCCCGCGACGAAGTCGCGCCCCTCCCGGCCCAGGGAGGCCCAGGAGATGAGGGAGGCGGGGCTGCCCGAGAGCTCCGGCCCGCGCGGCGCGGACGTGCCGGGGGTGGTCTCGCCGTTGAGCGTCTTGAAGCTGCCGTCGGCGCCGGCGAGCAGCCGGTCGGCGACGACGCCGTCCAGCAGCCCGAGGAAGAGCGCCCCGACGGCGAGCGCCGAGGCGAGACGGGCGGCCGCCGGGGTGATCCACCGGCCGAGGAGACCGCCCAGGAAGCGGGCCGCGGCCGCCAGCGCGCGGGCCAGGAGCAGCAGGGCGCCGAAGACGGCGGCCGCCGTCGCCGGCACGCCGAGGTAACTCAGCCGCTCGGGCCGCTCCATGCCCATCAGCTCGTAGATCTCCAGCTGCCACCGGCTGCCCAGGTAGAGGTAGAGCGCGGCGAGCACGGCGCCGAGCAGGGCGGTCGCCCGCCGGATGACGCGCCGCGGCTCAGGGGCCGGGCGCCAGGAGATGAGGCGGCGGACGAGCGCGCCGGAGAGGAGCCCGGCCAGGTATCCCGTCGCGGTCAGCACGCCCGAGATGACCCCCTGCAGCAGCCACGAGCGGGGCAGCAGCGAGGGGGTCAGGGACAGGCAGAGGAACACCGCCGCGACCGCGGCCCCGGCGGTGTCCGGCGGCCGGGCCCACCACCCGCGGCGGCCCGGCCGCGCCGGCTCCCGTTCCTCCGCCCGCCCACGACCGGATCCCTCCGCAGGCCCTCGGCCGGGCCCTTCCCCCCGCTCACGACCGGATCCCTCCGCCGGCGCTCGGCCGGGGTCCTTCCGCCCGCTCACGGTCCCGCGTGGACCGCTCCGGCCCGCCCGGCCCCTGCCTCCTCGTCCGCCCCGGTCCGGTGGACGTCGAAGCGGAGCGTGAAGTGGTCCAGCGAATACGGCAGGTCGCGGCCGGGCTCGAGGTCCCGGGGGTAGGCGACACGGAGGTCGCGTCCGGGCAGCAGCGCGGCCAGGGTCTCCGAGGTGACGGTCAGGACGAGGTTCTGCGCCGGGCACTGCGCCGGGCCCCGGCTGAAGGGGACGAGCGACCAGCGCTCGTCGGCGGTGCCGTCCAGCCAGATGTGCGGGGTGAACCGGTTGGCGGCGGGGTCGGCCTCCTCGTCGCGGTTGACGAAGGAGCTGTGGATCAGGAAGGGGTTCTGCCTCGGGATCGCCTCGCCGTCCCAGTGCGTGGCGCGGGTGCCGTCGCGCAGGATCGCCAGGGTGGTCGGCCAGAGGCGGACCGACTCCAGCACGCAGGCGCGCAGGAACGGCAGTTCACGGGGCCCGTCCGGGGACGTCCCGGCGATCTCGGCGCGGGCGCGGGCGGCGTGCCCGGGGTGGGCCGTGAGCAGTGCCAGCGCGCGGAAGGCCGCGATTCCGGCGGCGTCGAAGGCGAACAGCCAGTGCGCCACCTGGCTCTCGGGCCTGGTCCGCTCGGTCACGGGGGTCTGCGGGAGCAGCCCGGCGAGGCTGCCGGGCTCGGCGCGGCCGAGGTGCGCGCGCAGGCGGGCCGAGAACCGCTCGTAGGTCTCCCGCCTCCTGGGCCGCAGGTAGGACCAGTTGGCGTCGGCGCGCAGCCGGTTGAGCAGGCGGACGAGCTCATCGTCGTCGCGGGCGGTGTCGCCCAGCACGATCCGCCGGACGGCGCGCCACCAGACGGGGGCGAACACGTCCCAGGTCAGCGTCCCCTCCCGGGGCAGGCCGCTGGTCTCCTGGCGGAGCACGGCGGTGAAGACGTCCGTCAAGCGGTGCAGGCTCCGGTGGGTGTCCAGCACGGCCTCGTTGAAGCGGCGGCGGTCCTCACGCGGGCGGCCGTGCGAGACCAGCACGCCGTCCGGCTGGAAGTGGCCGAGCGCGCTGCGTTTCTCGCGGTTGCCGGCGGCGAACGGCTCGGGCGTGCCGGCCAGCACCCGGCGCACGTCCTCCGGCGACAGGACGAGCACCACCTTCCGCAGCGGCGTGCGCAGCACCAGCGGCCCGTCGCCGTACTTGGCGCGCATCCGCCGCAGCAGCAGCACCGCCCGCCGGTCCAGCTCCAGGGCGTCGGCCAGGGCCGTCACCCCCGGCCTGCGCAGGATGACGCCCTGCAGCACGGTCGGCGCCAGGACCACCGCCCCCAGCCGCAGGGTGTCCGCCACCGACGCGTACGCGATCCGTCCCATCCCGTCCACCCCTCCGCTCACCGTGCTCCGCGGTCCGGCGATCCTGTACCCGGGAGCGTCCGGCCCACACGGACCGGCGCACGGCGCGAGGACGGGAGTACGGCGATGCGCAGGATCAGCGGTGACGGGGTCGCCCTGGCCGTCTACGAGCAGGGCGATCCGGCGCGGCCGACCGTCGTGCTGGCGCACGGTTACCCCGACGACCACCGGGTCTGGGAGCGGGTGGCCGACCGGCTGGTCGGGCGCCACCACGTGGTGACCTACGACGTGCGGGGGGCGGGGGCGTCGGACCGGCCGCGCGGGCGGGAGCCGTACTCCCTGGCGCGCCTGGCGGCGGACCTGCGGGCCGTGGCCGACGCGGTCGCGCCCGCCGGACCGGTGCACCTGGCCGGGCACGACTGGGGGTCCATCCAGGGCTGGGAGGCGGTGTGCACGCAGCCGGGGCGCTTCGCCTCCTTCACCTCGGTCTCCGGGCCGTGCCTGGACCACGTGGGCCGCTGGATGCGCGAGGCGGGCCCGGCCCGGGCCGCCCGGCAGCTGCTGGCCTCGTGGTACATCGGGTTCTTCCGGCTGCCGGCGCTGCCGGAGCTGGCCTGGCGGTCCGGGATGGCGGGCCGGCTGCTCCACCGGGCCGAGCGGCACCGCCCCTCCCGCGTCGAGGACGCGGTGGCCGGGCTGGAGCTCTACCGGGCGAACCTGCCCGCGCGCACGCGGAGCCCGCTGGAGCGGCGCACGGAGGTGCCGGTGCAGATCGTGGTGGCGACCGAGGACGCCTACGTGACGGCGCCGGTCGCCGAGGCGGCCCTGCGGTGGGTCCCGGACGCCCGGGTGCACCGGGTGCGGGCCCGGCACTGGCTCCCGCTGACCCATCCGGACCTGCTCGCCCGCCTCATCGCCGAGCACGTCGAGCACGTCGAGCACGCAGGGCACGTCGAGCACGCAGGGCACGTCGAGCACGCAGGGCACGTCGAGCGTGCCGAGCGCGCCGGGTGGGCCCCTGGCGGTGGAGACGGCGCCGCCGGCCACGGGGACGGCGCCGCGGACCGCGGGGAGCGGTGAGGCCGCACGACGGCGGGCACCGCGGCGTGATGGTAGCCGCCGGAGCCCCGCCGGTCGCGCCGTCCAGCAAAACCGGCATCGATTAGCCAATCGTCCTTCTTGTCCGCCTTTACCGGAATAAAGTCCAGCCTTGTCGGACGGTGACCCCCACCGGGGGCGGTGACGAAAGCGACGGGCGGGCGTGGATCCGATAGGCGAGAAGCTGCTGGAGGTCGCGGTGGCGGAACTCGGCTACCGGGAGCGCCCCGGCCAGCACACCAAGTTCGGCCAGTGGTACTCGACCTCGGTCGTGCGGGACCCCCAGTACCGCACGGCCCCCTGGTGCGACATGTTCATCGCGTGGGCCGCCGAGCGGGCCGAGGTGGAGCAGTACGTCGGGCAGTTCGCCTGGACGCCCTCCCACGCCCGCTGGTTCGAGACCAACGGCGCCTGGTCCGCCGAGCCCGAGCCGGGCGCCCTGGTCTTCTTCGACTGGAAGGGCGGCGGCGGCATCAAGGGCGTCGACCACGTCGGCATCGTCGAGCGCGTCGAGCCTGGAACGATCCACACGATCGAGGCCAACGTCGACCGGGTCTGGCTCAGGCGCAAGGTGCGCGACCGGGACGAGAAGATCGTCGGCTACGGGCTGCCCGGAAAGGTCAAGGAGAGCCTCATCCGGGCCTCCGTGCCCGGCGAGCAGGCGCAGGCCGGGCGGCCGATCGAGGTGCGCCCCTCCCCCGCCCCGGGCACCGCCTCCGGCCTCGCGGCCCTGACCCTGTCCGACGGATCGGGCGGGTCCCCCACCCTGCTGGAGCCCGCGCCGCTGGTCGCACTGACCGTGCTCGTGCTCGGCTGGACCGTGGCCGTCGCCCGGTGGCGGCCGCGGCCCGCGACCGCCGGACGCCACCGCCGGCAGAACGCACGGCAGGACGCACGGCAGGGCGCGCGGCGGGGTGGACGGCGGGGTGGACGGCGCCGCGCGGCCGCCCCGGAACGGGCCCGCAGGAAGCCGGAGTTGATGATTAGGTAAGGCAAAGCTAAGTTTGTCGTGCAGTCACTCCGAGAGCGAAGGCGGCGGCATGACCGTGACCACCCCGCAGATCCTGGACCAGGCCGAAGAGGTCCTCCCCTACCGTTTCTTCCAGGTGCGGGTGGCACGCGCGCGCCGGCTCGGCCCGAGTTTCACCCGGATCACCTTCACCGGCGACGACCTGGACGACTTCGCCGACTGCGGCCACGACCAGCGCCTCAAGGTGCTCCTCCCGCTGCCCGACGGCACCTTCACCCCGCTCGGCGACGACGCCGCGTGGTACCAGCGCTGGCGGGAGCTGCCCGAGGAGCTGCGCAACCCGATCCGCACCTACACCGTGCGCGCCGTACGGCCGGCCGCGCGCGAGGTGGACGTGGACTTCGTGCTGCACGGTGAGGCCAGCCCGGCCTCCCGGTGGGCCACCCACGCCGCCCCCGGCGACCCGCTCCTGCTGCTCGGCCCCAACGCCGCCTTCGACGGCCCGGTCGGCGGCAAGGAGTGGGCGCCCCCGGCCGGGGCGTCCCGGCTGCTGCTCGCCGGCGACGAGACCGCGGTCCCGGCGATCTGCGCGATCGCCGAGAGCCTCTCCGACCGGGTGCGGGCCACGGTCCTGCTGGAGGTGCCGCACGCGGCCGACGCGCTGCCGCTGGACGTCCCGGCGGGCGTGCGCGTCACCTGGCTGCCCCGCGAGGGCGCCCGCCACGGCGACCTGCTGGTCCCCGCCGTGCACGAGGCCGCCCGGGAGCTGGCCGCGCCGGCGTCCGCCGCAGGCGCGGAGACCGCGCTGGAGGACGTCGACGTGGACGCGGAGATCCTCTGGGAGGTCCCCCAGGCGCCGGGCGAGGACTGCGGCTTCTACGCCTGGCTGGCCGGTGAGGCCGCCGTGGTCAAGACGCTCCGCCGCCACCTCGTGCAGGAGGCCGGGGTCGACCGCTCGTGTGTGGCGTTCATGGGCTACTGGCGGCAGGGCCGCAGGGAGTGCTGACCCGCGCCTGAAGGCGCCTCCCGGGCCGGCAGGTCCGGGAGGCGGCGGCCGGGCACTCAGAAGTTTCCCATCACCCGGGTGACGCGGATCTCGATCACGACGCGGCGCGGGTTCTCCCGGGGCGGCTTGTACCGCTCGGCGTAGCGGCGCTCGGCCTCCGCGACCGACGCGGGGTCCCTGCGGACGACCGCGCGGCCCTCCAGGGTGGACCAGCGCCGCCCGTCCACCTGGCAGACCGCGACCGGAGCCCCCTCGGACCCGGCCGCCTCCGCCTCCCCGGCCTCCGGCAGGTCGCGGACCTTGCGCGAGGTCCCCGAGGTGATCACCCGGGCGATCCCCGCGTCCGCGTCCAGCGTCACCCCCACCGGGACGACGTGCGGCGTGCCGTCGGCCCGCAGGGTGGTCAGCGTGCACAGGTGGCGCTCCCGCCAGAAGGCGTGGAACCCCTCTCCGAGATCCCTCGGCTCCCTCGACACCCGGCCCTCCGCTCATGCTCCAGGGCGACATGCTAGGGGGTGCCCGCGATGCCGGGAGCATCCGGCGTCCCGCGCTCCGCCGGCCGGGTCAGCTCCCCGGGCTGTAGATCACGTGCTCGGGGGAGACCCGGACCGTGACGCGCTGCTCGCCCGGCTGGCGGTAGGGGTAGGTCTCCACGTTCAGGTACTTCTTCGCCAGGTGGTCGATGACCGTGTCGGCGCCGTCGAGCTCCAGGCGGGCCGCGCCGGAGACGCTCACCAGGTGGAAGGGGTCGCCGGGGTCCAGGACGCTCACCGACACCCGGGGGTCGGCGCGCAGGTGCCGCTCCTTGGCCCGGCCGACGGCGGTGTTGAAGACGACCTCGTCACCGTCGACGTCGACCCACACCACCGTGTTGTGCGGGGAGCCGTCGGGCCGCAGGGTCGTCACCCAGCCGTGCACCGGCCGCCTGAGCAGCTCCTTGGCGTCGTCGTTCAGCTTTCCCATGGGAACCTCCGGTCCTGGTCGGCATGTCCGGAAACGATCGAACAACTCCCCGCCGCGGTCCGCTCCGCTCCGCCACGCCTTCCCGAAGAGCGCATTCCCTTTCCCTGCCCTCCGTTTACGGGTTCCCCGCCCTACCGCCCGCGGGCCCCGTTCCCGGTAGGGGCCGTTCCCGGTAGGGGCCGGCCGGGCGGGTAGGGGAGCGCCCATGACCGAACTCCGCCAGAGCGACCCCGCCGAGCCGGGCATCCGGCGCCGGCGCCGGGGCCATGGTTTCAGCTACCACCACCCGGACGGCAGGCCGGTGCGCGACCGCCGCGTCCTCGCGCGGATCAGGGCGCTGGCCCTCCCTCCGGCCTGGACCGACGTGTGGATCTGCCGCTCGGCCGACGGGCACATCCAGGCGGTCGGCACCGACTCGGCCGGGCGGCGGCAGTACCGGTATCACGACGTCTGGCGTGCCGAGCAGGACCGGATCAAGTTCGACCGGGTGCTGGAGATGGCCGACCGGCTGCCCAAGTTCCGCGACCGCGTCGCCGAGCACCTGGCGCAGCGGGGGCTCACGCGCGAGCGGGTGCTCGCCGCGGCGGCCCGGATGCTCGACATCGGGTTCTTCCGGGTGGGCGGCGAGTCCTACGAGTCGTACGGCCTGGCGACGCTCAGGATGGAGCACGTCACCTGCAGCGCGGGCCGGGTCAGCTGCTCCTATCCGGCCAAGGGCGGCAAGCAGCGCGAGGTGGAGCTCGCCGACGCGGACGTGTGCAAGGTGGTCACCGCCCTGCACCGCGCCGGCGAGGAGGGGGAGCTGCTGCGCTACCGGGACGGCTCGCGCTGGGTGGACGTGCGCAGCGACGACATCAACGCCTACCTGCGCGAGGTCTTCGAGTGCGAGGTGTCCGCCAAGGACTTCCGGACCTGGCACGCGACCGTGCTGGCCGCGGTGGGCCTGGCGGTCTCCGTGCGGGCCCGGTCGAGGCACGGCAGGCGGCGGGCGGTCAGCAGGGTGATGGCCGAGGTCGCCGGATACCTGGGCAACACTCCCGCGGTCGCCCGCGCCTCCTATGTCGACCCCCGTGTCATCGAGGCCTACGAGAGGGGGCGGACCATCGACCGGGCGATCACCGAGCTCGGCGCCGACGTCGATTTCGGGCAGCCGGCCACGCACGGCGGCATGGAGCGGGCCGTCATCTCCCTGCTGCGGGGGTCGTGAGTCATTCGACTGCGATTTTGCCGACCTTTTCTCTCACGAAC
The DNA here is from genome assembly GCF_042650625.1 of Planomonospora corallina. NCBI lineage: Bacteria > Bacillati > Actinomycetota > Actinomycetes > Streptosporangiales > Streptosporangiaceae > Planomonospora > Planomonospora corallina. Next base: position 320,181 of record NZ_JBHSBM010000040.1, on the reverse strand, counting down.
CCGTATGAACCAGACAGTCACGGGCATCCGAGTGATGCAGTTGCGCCGATATCGGTCGGATTTATCCCACATTCATTGGATTTGATGTGTCTTATCGAAATGACATCGCATTCATCACGCACTGGTCCCGTCTGGCAGCCTGCCTGAGCGAGGATCCCGAGCTGTTCTTCCCGATCTCGCCCCACGGGCCGGGGCAGATGCAGCATGAGCTGGCCAAGGCCGTGTGCCGCCGCTGCCCGGTCCGCACCCAGTGCCTCGAGTACGCCCTGAGCACCCACCAGATGCACGGGGTCTGGGGCGGCACCAGCCCCGACGAGCGCGCCGCCGTCCTGGCGACCGCACGGCAGGGCGCGGACGCGAACACGTGACCCGCGGCGCCGCCGACGGCCACCGAGGCGCCCACCGGCTGCCGCCTACGGGTGCCGTCGGGCCGCTGACGACCGCTGACGGCTGCGACCGCCGGTGACGGGTGGTGATCACCGTTCACCGGCCGCGGCATCCGGTGACCGCCGTGCGCCGTCCATGAGTCCGGACGCCCCCTCTCCCCGCCCTCTCCCGGATTGCACGCCGCCCTGCCGGGTAGCCGCCCGCGGGAAACACGGACCACCCCCGATGGACCATCGCTGAGAGGTGAGGATCATGAGACGTGCGGTTGGGACCGCGGCCGCGGCCGTGGCCGTGGTGGTGCTCGCGGGAGCCGGGACTCGAGCGGCGCGCCGGCTCTCCGCGCACCGTACCCGGCACACGGGGCGGAACAGGCGGGAGGCGGACCGCTGGCTGCAGGTGACGATCAACCGCTCCCCCGAGGAGGTCATGCCGGAGGGACGGCTGCCGCAACCCCTCGTGCGGCTCGGCGACACCATCGAGGTGCGGGCTCGCAGGGCCCCCGGCGACCGCGGCACCGAGCTCGCCGCGCGGCTGCTGGAGGAGGTCCCGCGGGGAGTCCGCGGTACGGCGGCCCGGCTGAGCGGTGACGATCCCCGCCAGGAGGTGCGCCGGGCCCTGCGCGAGGCCAAGTCCCTGCTCGAGACCGGGGAGGTGCTGCGCCCGGACGAGCCCTCGACGAACCGGCCCACCCTGACCGGGAAGGTCGTGGACCTGGCGGTCCGGCGCGCGAGCGGGGAGGGGCGGCTGTGAAGGCACTGTGCTGGCAGGGCGTCGACGAGCTGTCGGTGGAGGAGGTCCCCGACCCCGGGATCCTCAACGCCCAGGACGTCATCGTGAAGGTCCGGCTGACCACGACCTGCGGCTCCGACCTGCACCTGATCGGCGGCTACATCCCGGCGATGCGCGCCGGGGACGTGATCGGCCACGAGTTCATCGGCGAGGTCGTCGCGGTCGGCTCGGACGTGCGCAGGCACAAGATCGGCGATCGCGTGGTGGTCTGCTCGTTCATCTCCTGCGGCCGGTGCTGGTACTGCGAGAACGACCTGTGGTCGCTGTGCGACAACGGAAACACCAACCCGGGGATCGGCCAGGCCCTGTTCGGCTACGAGCCCGGCGGCGTCTTCGGCTACTCCCACGCCATGGGCGGCTTCAAGGGCAGCCACGCCGAGTACGTCCGGGTCCCGTTCGCCGACCACGGCGCCTTCCCCGTCCCGGACGGGGTGGACGACACCAGCGCCCTGTTCGCCTCCGACTCCGCGCCCACCGGCTGGATGGGCGCCGACCTCGGCGGGGTGCGGCCCGGTGACGTGGTGGCCGTGTGGGGGGCCGGAGCGGTCGGCCAGATGGCCGCGCGCGCGTCGATGCTCCTCGGGGCCGAACGGGTCGTCGTGATCGACCGCCTGCCCGAGCGGCTGGCGATGGCCGAGCGGCACATCGGCGCCGAGACGATCGACTACACCGCCACCGACGTCGGCGCCGAGCTGCGGGAGCTGACCGGGGGCCGGGGGCCCGACGTCTGCATCGAGGCCGTCGGCATGGAGGCGCACGACACCGGGGTTCAGGGCGCCTACGACCAGGTCAAGCAGCGGCTCCGGCTCCAGACGGACCGCCCCTCCGCGGTCCGCGAGGCGATCTACGCCTGCCGGAAGGGCGGGTCGGTCTTCGTCCTCGGCGTCTTCGGCGGGACCGTCGACAAGTTCCCGCTCGGCGCGATGATGAACAAGGGGCTGACCGTACGGGGCGCGCAGCAGCACGGGCAGCGCTACATCCCGATGCTGCTGGACCGCATGGCCCGGGGCGAACTGAAGACCTCGCACCTGGCCACGCACACGATGTCCCTCGACGAGGCGCCGGCGGGCTACGGCCTGTTCAAGGACAAGAAGGACGGCTGCGTCCGGGCGGTGTTCCGGCCGGGAGCCTGACACGTTCGGGTCACGGGTTTTGCCGCCCGTGACCCAAACGTTCATCCGCGGTCGATGACGAGCCCTCCTCATACCGGGCATACTCTGCACGTGCAGCGCCATTACCCGTTCCTCGATCATCCCGGGCCGCTCGCCTTCGCCCACCGGGGCGGAGCCGCGGAGGGCCGGGAGAACACCCACGCCGCCTTCGCCCGCGCCGTGGAGCTCGGCTACACCTATCTGGAGACCGACGCCCACGCCACCGTCGACGGGGTGCTGCTGGCCTTCCACGACCACACCCTGGACCGGGTGACGGACCGGCGCGGCCGGATCTCCGCCCTGCCGTACCGGGTGGTGCGCGAGGCGCGGATCGGCGGCGTGGACGAGATCCCGCTCATGGAGGACCTGCTCGGCTCCTGGCCCCAGGCGCGCTTCAACATCGACGTCAAGGAGGTCACGGCCATCGCGCCGCTCGCCGAGGTGATCCGGCGGACGGACGCCTACGACCGGATCTGCCTGACCTCCTTCTCCGAGGAGCGGCTGGCCCGCGCCCGCGCCGCGCTCGGCCGCGACGTGTGCTTCTCCCTCGGCCCGCGCGGAGTGGCCACCCTGCGCGCCGCCGCCAGTACCGCCGCCTACGGCCGGCTGCTCGTCCGCCTGGCCCGCGCCGGGGTGCCGTGCGCGCAGGTGCCGGTGGGCTTCCGCGGGCTGCGGGTCGTCACCCCCGCCCTGGTCCGTACGGCGCACGCCCTCGGCATGCAGCTGCACGTGTGGACGGTCAACAACCCCGCCGAGATGGAGCGCCTGCTCGACCTGGGCGCGGACGGGATCATGACCGACAACATCTCCGGGCTGCGCGGGGTGCTCGAGGCCCGCGGCCAGTGGCACCCCGGCCGGCTGGCCGCCTGACCCCGCACCTCCCCTCCCCCGTGCCGTCCCCCGGCGCAGGCTCCCCTCCCCCTCCCCCCAGTGAACCGAGGACGCCCATGGCCACCGAACCGGCCCTCGAGGAGAATCCGCAGACCCGCCGCCGCGAGCAGCGGGGCTGGTACTGGTACGACTGGGCCAACTCGGCCTTCCCCACCACGGTCCTGACCGTCTTCCTCGGGCCGTATCTGACGACGATCGCCGAGACCGCCGCCGCCGGGGCGCGCTACGTCCCCGTGCTCTGGTTCGACGTGCGGCCCAGCGCCTACTACTCGTTCGTGGTGGGCGTCGCCGCGGTCCTGCAGATCGTCCTGATGCCCATGGTGGGCGCGCTGGCCGACCACACCGGCCGCAAGAAGGAGATCATGGGGGCCTTCGCCTACCTCGGCGCGGGCGCGACGGTCTGCTTCTGGTTCCTGGCCGACGGGCGCTACCTGCTCGGCGGGGTGCTCTACATCCTCGCCAGCGTGGGCTTCGCCGCCGCGTTCGTCGTCTACAACTCGTTCCTGCCCGAGATCGCCACGGCCGACGAGCGCGACACGGTCTCCGCCCGGGGCTGGGGCTTCGGCTACCTCGGCGGCGGCCTGCTGCTCGCGGTCCATCTCGGGCTCTTCCTCGGCCACGAGTCCTTCGGCGTCTCCGAGGGCGACGCGGTCCGCATCGCCCTGGCCTCGGCGGGCCTGTGGTGGGGCGGGTTCACGGTCATCCCGATGCTGCGGCTGCGCAACCGGCACGCGCTGGCCCGCGGCGCGGAGAACGCCGGGCAGGCCGTGGTCGGCAGTTTCCGGCAGCTCGGCCGCACGATCAGGGACCTGCGCAACTACCCGCTCACGCTGGCCTTCCTGGTCACCTACCTGATCTACAACGACGGCGTGCAGACGGTCATCTCCTTCTCCGCCACCTACGCCGACCAGGAGCTCGGCCTCGGCCAGACGGTCCGGATCGGGGCGATCCTGATGGTGCAGTTCGTGGCCTTCGGCGGCGCGCTGCTGCTGGGCAGGTTCGCCGTCTCCTACGGGGCCAAGCGGGTCGTGATGTACGCCCTGGTGGCCTGGACCGCCGTCGTCGCCGTGGCGTACTTCCTGCCCAAGGGGTCGGCCCTGGCCTTCTTCGCGCTCGGCTTCGCCATCGCGATCGTGATGGGCGGCACCCAGGCCCTGTCGCGCTCGCTGTTCTCCCACGTGATCCCCCGGGGCAAGGAAGCGGAGTACTACAGCCTGTACGAGATCAGCGACAAGGGCTCGACGTTCCTCGGCTCCTTCACCCTGGGCCTGGCGCTCCAGCTGACCGACAGCTACCGGCTGGGCATCCTGTCTCTGCTGGTCTTCTTCGTGATCGGCCTGGCCGGGCTGGCCGCGATCAACCTGCCCAAGGCCATCCGCGCGGCGGGCAACCCGGTCCCGGAACGCCTCTGACCCGTCTTCCCGGGGCTCCAGGGCGAAAAAGCGCGATTGGATCACGCCGCGTGTGGGAATCCACACACGGTATCAAGCGTTGTACGCCGTGGGAGATCAACCCCTCACGACGGGGCCCTCAGGAGGCATTGAAACATGGGCGAGCGTGCGCTGCGCGGTACCCGGCTCGGGGCGACCAGCTACGAGAACGACCGCAACACCGATCTGGCCCCGCGTCAGGAGGTTTCCTACACCTGCCCGAAGGGCCATCGATTCGACGTCCCGCTGGCGGCCGAGGCCGAGATCCCGGCCACGTGGGAGTGCCGCATGTGCGGTCTGAACGCGATCCGGGTGGACGGTGAGCTACCGGAGGCGAAGAAGTCCAAGCCACCGCGGACCCACTGGGACATGCTGCTGGAGCGGCGCTCCATCGAGGACCTGGAGGAGGTCCTCAACGAGCGCCTGGCGATTCTGCGCGCCCAGCGCCGCAAGAGCGCCTGACCTCCCTCGCGGCGGAGAGCGGGGAGACTCCGCCGCCCCGGCGGTCCACGGGACCCCGGCACCTCGGGTGCCGGGGTCCCGTGCCGTCTCGGGACCCTCCATCCGGCCCCGCACCCGCCTGTCCCCCATGCTCCCCCCGCGACCCCGCACCCGCCTGTCCCCCGCCCTCCCTTCGGCGCCCGGATCTCCCGCGACCGTCGGCCGTCCTCCGGCGCCTCCCCCGCTATCCCCGTCACCGTTATCCCTGTCACCGCCCGACCACGCGCAGTGCTCCATAACACTGCGATAGGGACTATTTGCCACATTCACGGCAAACTCCTCGGCCAATATCGTGACGGCACCTCGCCTGATCACCCCCCATCGGCCGAGGAGGCCCGACAGAGATGTCAAGGATCACCCGTTACGCCCTGGCGTTCATCCTGGGGCTCGCGTTCGTCGCGACCGTCACCCCCGCCCAGGCCGCCCCCGTCCGGGACGCGTCCGGCCAGGCGGCTTCCGCCCAGGCCGCCGTCCGCACCCTCCGCTACGACGCGAGCAGGGCCGCCGAGTTCCGCTCTGCCGTGGACCGTGCGGCGCAGATCTGGAACAGCAGCGTGAGCAACGTCCGGCTCGTCCCCGGCACCCCCGCCGACTTCGTCGTCCTGGCCGACAACGGCTGGCCCCGCGCCCAGCCCGTCGGACTGGGCCGGGGCACCGTGTGGATGGGACGGCAGGCCACCGGCCAGGGCTACGACCCGCTGCGCATCGCCACCCACGAGATCGGCCACATCCTCGGCCTGCCCGACCGGCGCACCGGCCGGTGCACCGACCTGATGTCGGGCTCGAGCGCGGGAACCGGCTGCACCAACCCCTATCCGAGCAGCGCGGAGAGGGCCGCCGTCGACCGGAACTTCGCGGGCTTCACCGCCCCGGACGTCGAGTTCGGCGAGATCTACGTCGACGTCCCGGCGGCCGCGACGCACTGACCGCCGTGCCGTACGGCCCGCACCAGGCGGCCCGGCGCCCGCGCCGGGCCCCGGCTCCGCCCTCGCACCGGCGGCGAGGCGCCCAGGCGAGGCGACGGCCGCGAGGGCGGAGACCGGCGGGGAACCGGAACGCCGGGACCTCTACGGGGGCCTCTACCAGGCCTCTACCAGGCCTCTCTGCGGGACTCCGGAACGCGACGGGGCCGAAAACAACCGCGACCGGGGAGAGCCGGGGCGGAGGGCGCCCGCGAGGAGAAGGACCCTGCGGCGGTGCGGGACCGCTTTCGCGGGAAGGACCCCGGGATGACCTCGACCTCGACCTCGACCTCGACCTCGGCCCGCGTCAGCGTCGCCGTGGACGCGCCGGCCCGCCCCGAGCGGGTCTTCGCCGTACTGACCGACTGGCCCCGGCACCACGAGTGGATGGCGCTCACCCGAGCGCACGTCACGGCCGGCGACGGCCGCGGCGCCGGGAGCAGGCTGGCGGCCTTCACCGGTATCGGCCCGCTCGGCTTCCTGGACACGATGGAGATCACCCTGTGGGATCCCCCCGCGGCGGTCGCGGTGCGGCACACCGGGCGGCTGGTGCGCGGCACCGGGGCCTTCCGTGTGCTCCCCCGCGCGGGCGGGGGCAGCACGATCGTCTGGGAGGAGGAGCTGGACCTGCCGTTCGGTCCCGCCGGCCGGCTCGGCTGGGCGCTGCTGCGCCCGGCGACCGTGGCCCTGCTCCGGTTCTCCCTGCGCCGCCTGGCGGCGCTCAGCGCCCCGGTGAGGGGGTGATCTCAGGAACCGGTGCGGTCTCTCGGTCCACCGGCGCGGATCAGCCGCCGGCGGTGAGGTCGCGCCCGGAGTCGCGCGGCGCGGCCGGACCGGCCGGCTCGTCGCGGACGACCTCGCCGTGGATGACGGGACCGCGCCCGCCGGTGCGGCCGCGCGCCGCCGCCTCGGAGGGGCCGAACGGGGATCCCGCCGCCCCCGTCGGGCCGAACGCCATGCCGAGGCCGGGGTCGGCGGCGGCCCGTGCGGCGAGGGTGCGGATCCGGCGGGTGAAGAACCAGGCGCCGAGCCTGCGCATCAGCGGCCGGGTGAAGGGCAGCACGAGCAGGAATCCGGCGATGTCGCTGATGAAGCCGGGGGTGAGCAGCAGCGTGCCGCCCGCGACGATCATGGCGCCGTCGGCGAGCTCGCGCTCGGGCATCCGGCCGCTCTGCAGCGCGCTCTGCAGGTCCCGCCAGGCTCTGCGGCCCTCGCGGCGGACGAGCCAGGAGCCGAGGAGGCCGCCGGCGAGCAGCAGGGCGACCGTGGACGGGCCGCCGATGACCTCGCCGACCTGGATCAGGACCCAGATCTCCAGCACCGGGACCACCAGGAAGGCCAGGAAGAGTAGAAGGCGCATCGTTTCCTCACTCGCACGGACGCCGTACGACAGTGACAACGTCCGGAGGGCCCTCCGCGTTCCGGGACGGGCGGATCGTTCCCGGCTCGCTCGGCCGGGAACGCGGGCGGACCCGGGCGCCGGAAGCCGGGGACCTTCAGGCGGGGGCCGGGGACCTTCAGGCCGGCCGTGAGCCGAGGCGGCGCATCACCGCGGTGACGAGGGCCTCGACCAGCCGCATGGTGAGCACTTCGAGCACGATGACGGCGGCTTTGCTGAGAAAGGATGTAAAGAAATTGTCCATGACAACCCCAAAGGGATAAAAGCCGCTTGAGGCTAGGTTCTCCGAGTACGTCCGGTGCAGCTCTCTTTTCTCGTTCCTCCTGACGGGTTCTCCCCTCTGCTGGGCTCTCATTCCCCTGACGGGCTCTCGCTCCCCTGACGGGCCGGGAGCAGGGAGTCCCGCAGCAGCGGCTCGGCCGCCATGCCCAGGAGCGTGGCGGCCGTGGCGCTGCCCAGACCGATGGACCATCCCACGGGACCGAGGGGACGGGAGCCGAAGAACCGGCTGACGCCGGGGAGCGAGACGACGCAGGCCAGGACCGCGAGGGAGGCCAGGGCCGCGAGCGCGACCACGGGGTCCCGCCCGCCCTTGGCCAGGGTCTGCAGCAGCTGCGCCGAGACCAGGGCGACCAGTCCGATCGTGTCCGCCCTCCCCCGGGTGCCGGTCAGCCGCCCGGCGAGCCAGGCGGCCGCGGCCGCGGCCGTCGTGGTGGCGGCGCGCAGGTAGATGTCCCGGGTCAGGGAGGCGCCGAGCGAGCTCTCCGGCCCCTCCGCGAGCAGTTTCTCCGGGCTCGCCGCAGCGGGCGGCCGGACCGCCACCGCCATGGCGGGCACCATGTCGGTCAGCAGGTTGACCAGGAGCAGCTGGCGGGCGTTCAGCGCGCTGCGTCCGGTCAGCAGGTTGGAGCCCACCGTGAAGACGATCTCGCCGATGTTGCCGCCCAGCAGGATGCCCAGGGAGTCGCGGACCGAGCTCCACATGGACCGGCCCTCCACGATCGCCTCGACGATCGTCTCGATGCGGTCGTCGGTCACCACGACGTCCGCCGCCGCCCGGGCGGCGGGCGTGGCACGGGACCCCAGCGCGATCCCGACGTCCGCGGCGCGGATGGCGGGGGCGTCGTTGGCGCCGTCGCCGGTGACCGCCACGGTCTCCCCCGTCCCGCGCAGGCAGGAGACGATCCGCGTCTTGTGCGCCGGGGTCGCCCGGGCGAACACCGCGATCTCGGGCAGCACCTTGGCCAGGACGTCGTCGTCGATGTCGTCCAGCTCGGGTCCGGTCATGACGCGCCTGCCGTCCAGCACGCCGAGCTCGGCGGCGATGGCCTCGGCGGTGCTCGGATGGTCCCCGGTGACCATGACGACCCGGACGCCGGCCCGCGCCAGGCGGCCGACGCTGCGCGCGGCGGTGGGCCGTACGGGGTCGGCCAGGCCGAGGAGACCGAGGAAGCAGAGCCCGCCGATACGGTCCTCGTCCAGGTCGCTCCGCCCGGAGGCGGGGCGCTGCGCCACCGCGAGCACCCGGTACCCCTGCCGGGCGAGGGCGTCCACCTCCCGCTCCAGACCGAGCCTGGCCTCCTCCTCCAGGGGCTCCGTCCGCGTGCCGCGGCGCACCGCCGTACAGCGGGCGAGCACGACCTCCGGGGCTCCCTTGACGCTCAGCAGGCGGTCCGGGCCGCTCTCACCCAGCACGGCGTGGTAGCCCCGCGCCGGCTCGAACGGCAGCTCGGCGATCCGCCGCCAGCCGTCCGCCCCCTCCTCCGCGGTCACCCCCAGCGGACGGGCGCCCTCGACGACGGCGCGGTCCGTGGGGTGGGCCAGGCCCGTCCCGGACCGGGGGCCGGCGCGCAGCGCCGCGGCGACGATCGACCGGTACGCGTCCGGCAGCGCGTCCACGGGGTAGGCGGTGCACCCGTCCGAGACGCGACCCAGGCTGATGTGCCCCTCGGTGAGCGTCCCGGTCTTGTCGAAGCAGAGCACGCCGACCCGGCCCAGCGCCTCGATCGTGGAGGGGTTGCGCACCAGCGCGGCGCGCTTGGACAGCCGCCGCGCGGCGGCCAGCTCCGCGACCGTGGCGATGAAGGGAAGCCCTTCGGGCACGGCCGCCACGGCCAGGCTCACCGCGGGCACGAGGCCCGCGGCCAGCGAGCGGCCCCGGAGCAGGTCGACGGCGAGCAGGGCGAGGCCGGAACCGATCGAGAGCGGCAGGATCCGCCGTCCCAGGGCGCGCAGCCGCAGCTCCACCCCGGTCGGCGGCCGGGACCCCGAGGCCAGCCGGGCGCCCCGGCCCGCCTCCGTCGCCTCGCCCGTCGCGACGACCACCGCGCGCCCGCTCCCGGCCGCCACGGTCGTGCCCTGGTAGAGCATGCAGCTCCGCTCGGCGACGGCCGAGGCCACCGTGGGCGCGGCCGTCTTCAGCACCGGCTGCGACTCACCGGTGAGCGGCGACTCGTCGATCTCGAGGCCGACCGCCTCCAGCACCCGGCAGTCGGCCGGTACGGCGTCGCCCGCGTGCAGCTCGACCACGTCCCCCGGGACCAGCTCGGCGGCGGTCGTCTGGGCGTCCCCGCCGGGCCGGCGGAGCCGTACCCGGATCGAGGATGCCTCGGTCAGGCGGCGCAGCGCCCCCTCCGCCCGGACCCTCTGGGCCCCGCCCACGAACGCGCTGAGCACCGTCACGCCGCCTATCAGCAGCGCGTCCAGCACCGAGCCGATCAGCGCGGACATGCCCGCTCCCGCCGCCAGCACGGGGGTCAGCGGGTTGGCCAGCTCCTCGGCGGAGGCGCGGACCAGGGAGCGGCTCGGGTCCCCGTCCTCCTCCGGTCCCGTCCCGGCCCGCCGGCCGGCGGCCTCCGCTTCGGCGATCCCGTCGGGTGAGGAGTCCAGCCGGGCCAGGACGTCGTCGGCCGTCATCGCGTACCAGGGGGTGCCGTCGGCGCGGGCCGGGGACGGCAGCCGTCCGGCGGCGCGGCCCGACAGCTCGCCCAGGGCGAGCGCGGCCAGGGAGACGCAGTTGCTCACCAGGTGCGCCCGGGCCGGCGCCGCCCGCTCCGGCCCGGCGACGGCCACCAGCGCGCCGATGCCCGCCCCCGCGGCCCCCAGCCGCACGCTCCGCCGGCTCGCCGTGTGCGCCCTGGGCAGGCAGCTCAGCAGGAGGTGGGCGCCGTCGAGGTCGCCGGCCACGTCCGCCTCCCACGGCAGGTGGCCGGACCCGTCCGTCACCCCGATGCCGAGGTCGGCCTGGGCCAGGGCCCTGGCGAGCCCCCGTGAGACGACGGCGACGGTTCGGCCCTCGGCCTGCAGGGCGTGGACGGCGGCGGCGAGCCGCGTGCCCCCCGAGGCGGTCCGTCCGACGCCGAACCGCGCGGCCAGGCCCCGGTCTCCGCCGGAGAGCAGCACGGCGCCCGCGGCCTTGGCCGCGGCGACGACCGCCTCGGCCAGCGGATCCGTCTCCCGCGCCAGCGCGGCGACCGCGACCGGCTCACCGCGCCGGGTCAGTCCCACCGCCCGCAGCCCCTGGGCGCGCCAGGCGGGGCCCTCGGCGGCGAGGGGCCCGGGCAGCCGGGTGAGCGGCCCGACGGCCCACCCGTCCTGGCGCCGGTGCGCGGTGGGGTCGGCGGGGTCGATGAGGGCGTGCAGCCGCGCGTGGAGCGTGCCGGCGTCCACGCTCGCGGCGCCGTCGGCGGCCCGCAGCACGCGGTCGATCGTCCAGGCGCCGGTGAGCAGGACCTCGGCGTCGATGACGACCGTGTCGACCCGGTCCATGCGGCGCAGGGCGTGCGGGTCGAGCACCACCGAGCCGCGCCGTGCCAGGGCGCGCCCGACCGCGGCGGCGAAGGCCTGCCGGCCCAGTTCCGCCTGTTTGGGCGTGGCCGCGACCATCATGGCGTGGCCGCGGCGGGCGCTGCGGCTGAACGACCTCGTCAGCGCGTAGGCCCCCGCCGTCGCCGGGCTCGCGACGCTCGCGTACCGCTCGATCGGGCCGGCGGGCAGGGGGATGGGGCGCGGCCGGGACGGCTTCCTGACGTGGCGGTACGCCCCCCGGACTCGGGCCAGCTCCTCCTCCAGACGCCGCCACGCGCCCCGCGCGGCGCGTGCCTCGGCGTAGTGGACGGCCGACCCCGCCGCGTGCACGAGCAGCGCCGAGGGGCTCAGCGCGAGCGTCTGGCCGATGACGTGCCCCGCGGTGAACAGCGTGTCGGTGGCCGGGCGGCCGAGCCGGCGGTTCAGTTCCTCGCGCAGGGCCGGGGTGGAGTCCGCCAGGTGCAGCAGGGCCGGGATCACCGGGGAGAGCCTCGGCAGCCGCACCGCCTTCCCGGCCATCGCCAGCCCTGCCCCGGTGAGGCCCGCGCAGAGCCGGAGCGCGGCGCGCACGTGCCGCTCCGCGACGCGGATCCGCGGCCGGTACGGTGACCCGTCCCCGCCGGGTTCCCCGTCCGCCCGCCTGCCCGCCCGCGCGCCCGGCGGCGCGTCCGCCCGCACGTTCGGCGGCCCGGGCTCCGCGCCGGGGGTCGCCGCCGCTCCCGTGCCCGCCGCTCCGGGCCCGTCGTCCACCCGCGTGCCGGGAGGCCCGGGCTCCGCGCCGGGGGCCCGGCCGCCGGGCTCCGCGCCCGCTTCCGGGTCCGGCGCGGCGTCGAGCTCGGTCACGATCGCCAGCAGTTCACCGTGCCCGGCCGGGTCCTCGCGGCCCGCCACGAAGACACAGCCGAGGGCGCCGTTGACCTCCGCCCGCTCCACCCCGTCCACCGCGCGCAGCCGGGCCTCGAGCCGGCGCGCCGCCCGCTCCGTGCCAGGCGCGCCGATCGTGTGCAGGTCGATCCGGACCCCTCCGGGGCAGGGCCGCAGGCGGCGGGGGGCCGGCAGGGCGCCCGCGAGGGCGTCCGGCAGGACGTCCCGGAGCACGTCGGTGGAGACCACGAGCAACCGTGACAGGAACATTCACCTCTCCAGCGGGCCTGGATCGAACGGCGGGAACGGCCGAGGGCCGGACAGAACAGGCCCGGACAGGGCGGGACCGGACAGGACGGGCCGAGCGGTGCCGGACATAACAGGACGAGACAGGACGGGGCCGGACGGATCCCGGCTCGGCGGCCCGGGCGGCCCCGTCCCATCCGGCCCGTCAGGGCGGCGGGCCGCGGTCAGGCGGAGGCGCGCCCCGTGCCGTTCCGCCGCGCCGGGGAATCCTCCCGGCCTTCTCCGCGGGAGCGCTGGGCGATCACCGTCCCGACGCCGATGGCGGCCGCCACCGGCCACTCGAGGAGCCCGAACGCCGCCAGCGCGCCGAGCCCGCCGTAGTAGGCGAGGCGCTCGCGCGACGGAAGGAGGGAGCGGGCGGCGCCGAGGACCTGACCGACCTCCCGCCCGGTGATCTGCGGGGGCCGGAACTGCAGGGTGAGCAGAGGAAGCGTCAGGGTGAGCGGCCTGCCGGCGTGCCCGTCCCCCGCGAGCTCCACCGGGTCCACGGACCGCACGGGCTTCGCCGCGGCGGGCTTGCGCCCGGCGGCCGTACCGGATCTGGACTGCGCGCGCTCACGCGGTCGCCGGGTCGTCTGAGCGGTTTCCGTCATGGCCCCTTCTCTCAAGAGTCTCAAGAGTCGGGGGGACGATCTCCATGGCGCCGGCGAAAGGGACGGGCCCTCCGGCCGCCGGTGCATGACCTGCGAGGTCGCTCCTGTACGTTCCTCGATCCCGCGCGCCGGAAACGTCCGGAACGGGATCCCGGACCGGTCGCCGCGAGCGCGTCCCGCGACGGCACGTCCCGCTGAGCCCTCGAACGGACCTCCGGGGCCCACGCCGAACCCGTCAACGCGACCGCCGAGCGGCTCTACGCCGACTGGACCACCTACGTCAAGATCCGCGACGAGAAGGTCCTGCCTGCCGCGGCCACCGGTGATCTGCCGACGTTCCGGGACGCCTACGACGCGCTCGAGCAGCTCAACCAGAAGATCGCCAAGGGGTTCGAGACGCTGCGGGCCGCGCAGACCCAGGCGGCGGCCCCGGGCGGTGCCCGTGACCTCGATGGATCGGACCGTGTACCCGCGGTCTGCGCGGGTGGGCCCGCTGTGGCGCGGGCCGACCCGCCGGCGGGTCGGCGGGTCGGCGGTTCAGCGGGTCGGCGTCGGTAGGCGCAGGCGGCCGTCGTGGACTTCGGCGATCCGGTCGACGGCGGTGAGGTGCGCGCGGTCGTGGGTGACCAGGACGGTGGCGGTGGCCTGCTGATGGGTGAGGCGGGTGATCAGGTCGATGACGGCGGCGCCGCGTTGGTGGTCCAGGGCGCTGGTGGGTTCATCGACCAGCAGGACGGTGGGGTCGTTCATCAGGGCCCGGGCGATGTTGACGCGCTGGCGCTGGCCGCCGGAGAGCTGGTGGGGGCGGCGGTCGGCCTCGTCGGCCAGGCCGACCGCGTCGAGCAGCTCCAGTGCCCGGTCCCGGGCGGTGCGGGGCTTGCGGCCGCCGATCTGGGCCATGGCCTGGAGTTGTTCGGCGGCGGTGAGGGAGGGCAGCAGGTTGGGCTGCTGGAAGACGATGCCGATCCTGTGACGGCGCAGCTCGGTGAGCTCGCCGCAGGTCATGCCGGTGGTGGAGACGCCGTCGATGGTGACGGTGCCGGCGTCGGGGGTGATGAGGGTGGCCGCGACGGCCAGCAGGCTGGACTTGCCCGAGCCGGAGGGGCCGACCACGGCGGTCAGGCTGCCCTTGGGGACCTGGAGGCTGACCTGGTGCAGGGCGATCAGGCGGGTGGCGCCGTCAGGGTAGGTGAGGGTGATGTCGGTCAGGTTCAGGCGCTCCCCAGGGCGGTCAGCGGGTCGACGGAGGTGATGCGGCGGATGGACAGGGCGGCGCCCAGGGCGCCGAGAGCGATGATCACGGCGGCCGGGAACAGCACGGTGGCGGGGGTGAGCGGGAACGGCACGGCCGAGATGGCGAACAGAAAGCCGCGCATCAGCTGCAGGGAGCCGTTTTCGGAGGCGTAGGACCCGATCGCCGGCAGTGAGTCGCCGGTGGAGACCGTCCTGGTGCCGAGCTGCTGGTCGAGGGTCTGGATGTCGGCCCCGGAGGTGGTGTTCAGGGCGATGACGGTGGCGGTCGGTTCGCCGGCCGCGCCGGTGGGAGGAGCGGTCCTGCGCCAGGTGTCCAGGCTGGTCCAGATCACCGGGGTGTGGCTGAAGAAGGCGCCGCCCGCCACGGCGGCCACCGTCAACCGCCGGCCTGCCAGGGTGAGGGAGCCGCCGGCCTCCACGCCCAGGGTGTCGGCGGCCGCGGCCGACAGCACCACCGCACTGTCGGTGATCTTGTCGCTGCCGGGGGCGAGGCGGGAGCCGGGCTCGACGCCGAACGCCGAGACGGCGGTGCTGCCGTCTCCGGTGGTGGCCCTGGTCGTGGTGATCCCCAGTGGTTCGGCGCTCTGCACGCCGGGTGCCGTGGACCAGCGCTGCCACTGCGGCCGGGTGACGGTGGAGTCGGAGTACGGCAGGTCCTGGCCGTCGCCGGGGGCTTGGAAGGCGATCCGGTCGGCGGGCAGTCCCGTGATCGCCGAGATGTTCTGCTGTCCCAGCCCGGCGGTCAGCCCCGGCAGCAGTCCGACCAGCAGGGTGATCAGGACGATGACGGCGCCCATCAGGGCGAAACGCCCTTTGGCGAACTTCAGATCTCTCCAGGCGACGAACACGGTCTTGACCGGTCCTTTCCAGCGACGCGAGCGGTACGGCCCCACCCTCGCCGCCGCCCCCGGCGCGCGCTTCTGGCGCAAGAGCGCACTTGGCGGGCCGAAAGACGACACGCGGGTTCCATCTTTCGATGGAGGCCGCCGGGAGCCCGGCCTCGCAACCTGGGGGCCACTGTGAACATCGCTGCTCCCGCCCTGACCCCGGCCACCCGGGCCCTGGCCTGGTGCCTGCACCTGCTGGTCATCGGTCTGCTGGCCTTGGCCGTCGGCCGGGCCGTGGCCGACGGCCGGCCGCACGCCGGAGCGATCGCCGCCACGGCGGCGGCCTGCGCGCTGGTGTACGCCGCCGGGCCGCTGCTGCCCTCCGTCCGCCTGTCCCGACGGGCCGCCGCCTGGTGGCCGGCGACGGTGGGCGCCGTGTGGCTGGTGCTGCTGGCTCTGTCGCCCGAGGCGGTCTGGGTGGCCTTCCCGCTGTATTTCCTCCAGGTCCACCTGCTGCCGCGCCGCGCCGGCCTGGCCGCGGTGGTCGCGACCGCCATGGCGGCCAGCGCCGGGTTCGCCGTCCACACCGGCTCGGCCGGCCCGGCCATCGCGATCGGCCCCACGATCGGCGCCGCCGTCGCGGTGGCGGTGGTGTGGGGGTACCGGGCGCTGTACCGGGAGAGCGAACAGCGCCGGCAGTTGATCGAGGAGCTCACCGCCGCCCGGGCCGACCTGACCGCCGCCCAGCACACCGCCGGTGTCCTGGCCGAGCGCGAGCGGCTGGCCCGTGAGATCCACGACACCCTCGCCCAGGGCCTGTCCAGCATCCAGCTGCTGCTGGCCGACGACCACCCCATGGTGCGGGCGCGCCACCGGCTACCTCCTCAAAGACGCCCCGCCCGAAGATCTGGCCGCCGCCGTCGCCACCGCCGCCGACCTCGGCCTCATCCGCCGCTGACCCGCTCCCGGCAGCCGCAGCAACCCATCGCGCGGTGACGAGGGCGCGGAGCGGATCGGGCGCGTCCTGTGGCGGGCTCCCGGCCCGGCCGTCTAGTCGTTCCTCTCAAGCCAGGCGACGATGCTGCGCGCATACCCCTCGACGTTCACCAGCGGACGACCGTCGAGGACTCCGACGAGATGTCCGACGCCGAACGGGGCGTCGTAGACGCGGGCGCGCCGGTAGATCCCGGGGTCCACCGCCTTCCTGACGGTGTCCCAGCCGTGCCAGGCCATCAGGGCCGCGTCGATGGCGGGGTCGAACAGATGGGCCTGGTCCCAGTCCAGGACGCCGATCAGCCGGCCGTCCCGGCTCCAGTGCACGTTGGCGCCGCACAGATCACCGTGGACCAGTGCATCCGGTACGGCTTCCAGGTCCCGCGCCGCTTCCAGACGCGTGCGGCACTCGTCCCGCCATCTGTCCGGCAGACGCGGAACGACCTCCTCGGCCAGGACTTCGGCCCAGCCCTTCTCTCTCGGGGCGTTGAGCAGTCGCCTCAGGCGCGCGGTGACGGTGACCTCTCGCACGGCGCGCAGCAGTTCCCCGATCCGGCCGGGGTCGCCCTGGCCCTCAGGCTGTGCTTCACCGTCGACCCAGGAGACGGCGACCGCCGTACGCTCGCCGAACCGGGTCACGGGCGTGAGCGGCTCCGGCACCGCGAAGGGCAGCCCGGCCTGGGAGACCTCCCGCAGCACCTCCATGCGGCGCGGCATCTCCCGCGCCGACGACGGACGCTTGCTGACCCGTACGGCCGCTGTTCCCGGGAGGAGGACGACGTGGTGGAGATTGCCCTCCGTGACCCGGGCCTCGTCCAGGGAGTGGCCGGGGAGAAGGGCGTCGGCGATCTCCAGTAGTTCGTCGGCGGTCGGGGCGGCGGGCGTGGGGCTACCGGTCATGTCTTCTCTGAAGTCCGTGTCGTCGCGATGCTCGCGGTGATCTCCCGGCGTCCGCCGGGGCCGCCCGGGGAAGGTGACCAAGCCCTACCGGCGCGACCGGCGCAGCCTGCGGGGCAGGCCGGTCACGCCCCACTGGGTGACCCGCCACAGCGCCTCGGCGATGATGTCCCGGCTCATCTTGCTCGCGCCGACGGTGCGCTCCACGAAGGTGATCGGCACCTCGGCGACGCGCAGGCCGTGCCGGACCGTGCGCAGGGTCAGGTCCACCTGGAAGCAGTAGCCCTGGGACTCGACGTCGTCCAGGCCGATCTTCTGGAGGGTGGCGGCCCGGTAGGCGCGGAAGCCCGCGGTGGCGTCGCGGACCGGCATGCCGAGCATCATCCGGGTGTAGACGTTCGCGCCGCGCGACAGGAACTCCCGGGAGGCGGGCCAGTTGACCACCTTGCCGCCGGGCACCCAGCGCGAGCCGATGGCCAGGTCGGCCCCGCCGGCCAGCGCCCGGAGCAGCGCGGGCAGCTCCTCGGGCTGGTGGGAGCCGTCGGCGTCCATCTCCACGAGCACGTCGTAGCCCTCGGCCATGCCCCAGCGGAACCCCGCGATGTAGGCGGCGCCCAGGCCCTGCTTTCCCGAGCGGTGGAGCACGTGGACGTGGTCGTCGGCGGCGGCCAGCTCGTCGGCGATCTCGCCGGTGCCGTCGGGGCTGGCGTCGTCGGCCACCAGCAGGTGCGCCTCGGGCACCGCCGCGCGGACCCGCCGGACGATCATCGGCAGGTTCTCCCGCTCGTTGTACGTCGGGACGATGACGAGCACCCTGCCGACCGTCTGCTCCATCACTCGCCCTCTTCCACCTGTTCGTTCTGCTCTGCCCTGCGGTCGGCCGCACCGCGCCGCCGGAGCACCGGGGCCACCGGAACCATGGCCAGCGCGACCGTACCCACCAGTATCAGGGCCCACTGGGGCACCGCGCCAACCCGGGTGGCCACGGTCCGCTCCGTGCGGACCGAGACGGTCAGCACGGCCGTGTCGGCGACCAGCTCACCGGTCCGCCAGACCACCTCGCCGTCCGGGGTCACCGAGGCGGAGATCCCGGTGGTCGCGGAGGTGACCACGGCGCGGTTGTGCTCCACGGCGCGCAGCTGCGACATGGCCAGCTGCTGGGGCGGCAGGCCGGTGCGCGCGTAGGTCGCGTTGTTGGTCTGCACCACCAGCGGGCTGGCGCCGGTCCGGGCGGTGCCGAGGACGACGTCGTCGAAGGCGACCTCGTAGCAGTTGATCGCTCCGACGGTCACCGGGCCGAGCTTCAGGTCGCCGTCGCGGGTGCCGGCCACCGACTGCTTGCCGACCAGCGCGGCCCGCTCGAACAGCGCGAGCACGAGGTCCTTCATCGGGGTGAACTCGCCGAAGGGCACGAGCTTCTGCTTGTCGTAGTAGGCGCCGGGCCCGGTCACCGGGTCCCAGACCAGGCTGCGGGTGGCCCGGTTGCCCTCCCCGATCCCGACCACGGCGCCGACCAGGACGGGCACGCCGATGTCCTTCACCGCCGCGTCGATCTCGGCGTGGGCGAGCGCGCTGCGGTAGGGGTCGATGTCGGTGGAGTTCTCCGGCAGCACCACGATGTCCGGGCGCGGCATCCGGCCCTCGCGTACGGCCTGCGCCATCTCGTGGAGCTTGCGGGTGTGGTTGCGCAGGACCACGGCCGGCTCGTCGCCCAGGAAGCCCATGCCCCGGCCGGGCACGTTGCCCTGGACGACGCCGACCGTCACGGTCCGGCCCTCGTCGCCGGGCCGGGGTACGGCGAAGGCCGCGGCCGGGACCGCCAGGGCCAGGGCGACCGGCGGCGCGACGGCCCGGGCGAGCCGCCGGCCCTCCGGCCCCGGCCGCGGGGCGCCGGAAAGGGCCGGGATCCGCAGCGAGGCGAGGGCCAGCAGCGCCCCGCAGAGCACCACGGCGAAGCTCACCAGCGGCGCCCCGCCCAGGGCCGCGTACGGGGTGAGGGCCGACTCTCCCTGGCTGAAGGCCAGCCGCATCCAGGGGAAGCCGCCGAAGGGGACGGCGCCGCGCGCCCACTCCATGGCCACCCAGAGCGCGGAGCTCCACAGCGGCCACAGGGGCAGCCGGACGACCAGCGCGGTGCCGGCGGCCCAGGCGGCGTAGAAGAGGCTCTCGATGGCCGTCAGGCCCAGCCAGGCGTCGACACCGATGGGGCTGACCCAGTGGAGCCCGGGGGCGAGGAAGGCGAGCCCGCCGGCGAGGCCCAGCCAGGCGGCCCGGCGGGGACGGGTCCCGTGCACCGCGCGGATCATGAGGGCGGCGCCGAGGGGGGCCAGGAACCAGAGCCCGAGCGGCGGGAAGGACAGGTAGAGCAGGAGCCCGCCCACGGCCGCCGCGGCCGCGCGGACGGCCGGCTCCCGGCGCGGGGAGGCGCCCGGGACCCCCGCCCCGGGGGCGGCCGGGGACTCCTCCGCCGGAGGGGCCGTCTTCTCCTGCACCACGGGACTCTCCTCGGGGACGTTCGGGCGTGACAGGACGCGTCAGCCGAACGCTACCGGCACCACGACAGCGGGGTGACCTCCAGAGCGGACGGATGCTCTGGGGATCACCCCGACACTCGCGGTACCGGCACGGGAGCGGGAAGAGTGCCCGGACGAACCCTTCGGACCGGTTCCGTCCCGTCGGCGGCGGGCGCGGATTGCCGTTGTCTACTGGGTGCCCAGGCATCTCCCGGGTCCATTCCCCCACCCGGCTGGGGTGCCCCGACCCGACGGAGCACCGGTCCTGCGCCTGGCTGAGCGGGCGGAGTCGTGCTCCGCCACGGGCGAGGAACCGGTGATGTCAGGCACGGCCAACCGGCCAGTCCCGTGCTGGACTGGGGAGCAAAACTACCGACCTCAGCGCAGATGTCAACCTCGTCCCCAGCTGCGGAAACATACCGTTTTCGCAGCTAGGGAGCAAGCCGGAGGACCGACCGGTGATGACGGCGGATTCGGCCGCCGGGCGAGCGGGCGCCCGGCCTCCCGGCCGCCCCTCCGGCGGCGGCCGGCCGTACCCGTCCGCCCGCCGCCGGAGGGGATCTGGGAGACTCGGCGTCATGGCGCAGATCAAGTTCTACGGCCGCCGCGACGTGTGGGCCCCGCTCCGCCGGGAGCTCTCCGACGTCGTGCACGGCTGCCTGGTCGAGACGTGGAAGCTCCCCCCCGGCAAGCGCTTCCACCGGTTCCTGCTGCTGGACGCCGACGACCTCGTCTGCCCGGAGCGGGGCGAGCGTTATCTGATCGTGGAGATCGTCTGCTTCACGGGTCGCTCGGAGGAGGCCAAGCGCGAGCTGATCCGCGCCCTGTTCGCCCGGACCGGGGAGGCGCTCGGCCTCGCCGCCGACGACCTGGAGATCGTGATCATCGAGTCGCCCCGGGCCAACTGGGGCATCCGCGGCGTGCCCGGCGACGAGCTCGCGCTGACCTACCCCGTCACCGTCTGATACGCCGCCGCCCGGCGCTCCCGGACGTCCGGCACCCCGTCGCGCCGCTCGCCCAGCTCCGGCCCGTCCGGGACCCGGTACGGGATGCCGGCCTGGGCGATCTTCTTCTTCGCCCGGGTGATCCTGGCGGCCATCGTGGCCTCGGAGACGAGGAACAGCCGGGCGATCTCCCGGGTGGTCAGGCCCCGGCGCAGCGCAGCGTCAGGGCCACCCGGGCGTCCGTGGACAGCGCGGGATGGCAGCAGGTGAAGATCAGCTGGAGCCGCTCGTCGGGGATGGACGAGGGCGCGGCGGGTCGTCGACGACCAGCAGCGGTAGTTTCCGCGCCGCGACGGCCTCGCGCCGGAGCCGGCTCAGCGCGCGTCTGCGCGCCGTGGTGAGCAGCCAGGCGGGCGGGTTGGCGGGCTCCGGCGGCCAGGCGGCGAGGGCCGCGGCGAAGGCGTCCTGCAGCGACTCCTCCGCCAGGTCCAGATCGCGCAGCTCGGCGGTGAGCAGGGCGAGCAGGCGTGCCCAGTGCCGCCGGTACGCCTGCTCGACCGCTGTCATGCTCATCCCCCGTATTCGACCACGGGGCGGATCTCCACGATCTCCTCGGGGCAGGCCGCGGCGAACTCGATCGCCTCCTCCGCGCCCGCGACCTCGATCATGACGTATCCGCCGATCTGCTCGGCCGTCTCGGCGTAGGGGCCGTCGGTGACGACCACCCTCCCCCCCGGTCTTCCTGACCGTGGTGGCGGCGCCGGAGCCGGCCAGCTCGTTGCCGCCCCGCCCCGCGTTCCCGGCCGCCGGCTTCTCCTCGAAGCGGCCCCAGCGGGCGTAGATCTCCTCCCTCTCCGCGGGACCGGCCTGGGCCCAGGGCCTCTCGTCCCCGACGGCCAGCAGCATGTATCTCATGGCGTCTCTCCCTTCGATGTCGTCAGGCGTGTGCCGTACGCGCTCCTATGACGCGCGGCAGGCGCCGGAATCGACAGCCCTCGGAAGGGAGTTCTCCGGCCGGGCCCCGGGGTTCCCCGGGGCCCGGGACGGGACCCGGGGCTCAGGGGCCGGGGCGCCGTCCGAGGCCGGCGAGCGGCTCGGGCAGCGGCCGGGAGTGGACCACGCCGAGCCGCCGGGTCGCCCGGGTCAGGGCGACGTACAGGTCGCTCGCGCCCCGGGGGGACTCCGCCAGGATCAGGGCCGGCTCCACCACGATGACGGCGTCGAACTCCAGTCCCTTGGCGTCGGCCACGCTCAGGACCGCCGCGGGGGCGTCCAGGGCCGCCGTGCCCGGCCCGGCGACCGCCCCGCCGACCGCGCGGGTCACGGTCTCGCCCAGCTCCGCGGCGAGGGAGTCGGGGACGAGCACCGCCAGGCGCCCGCCCTCGACGAGCTCGGCCTCGACCGCCTCGGGCAGGGACTCCAGCGGGGAGGCCGCCCAGGGAGGCTCACCGGTCTCGCGGACCGAGGCGGGCGCGGTCAGGCCGGGGCCGACCAGCGGGAGCACCGCGGCGGCCACGGCCATCAGCTCGGAGGGGGTGCGGTAGTTGACGCTGAGGGTCTCCACCCGCCATCGCCCGGCCGCGTACGGGTCGAGCACCTGCTCCCAGGAGCGGGCCCCGGCCGCCGAGGCGGTCTGCGCCAGGTCGCCGACGATCGTCATCGACCGGCCGGGGCACCGGCGCATGACCATCCGCCAGTCCATCGGCGACAACTCCTGCGCCTCGTCCACGATGACGTGCCCGAAGGCCCAGGTGCGGTCGCCCGCGGCCCGTTCGGCGGTGGTGAGGTAGAACTCGTCGCCCAGGTGCCGGGCGGCGAACTTCTCCGCGTCCATGATCTCGGACAGGCCGGTCAGCTCCAGCACCTCCTTGGCGTAGGCGAGCTGCATGCTGGTCTCCTCACGCTCGGCTGCGCGGGCGGCGGCCTGCTCCTCCTCAGCCATCCACGCCCCCGCCCGCAGCACGGCGGGGTCGATCTCGCCGAGCAGCTCGGCGGCCTCGTCCAGCAGGGCCACGTCGGCGGGGGTCCACCAGGCCTCCCCCTTGCGGGGCGGCTCGCGCAGCAGCAGCTCGCGCTCGGCCGGGCTCAGCCCGGTCGCGGCGTACTCGAGCCGCTCACGGGAGGTGAACAGGCCGAGCAGGAGCTGCTGCGGGGTGGTGTAGGGCCACAGCCGGTTCAGCGCGGCCTTCACCGGCTGCTCGGTGCGGAGCTCCTCGCGCAGGTCGGCCAGCTCGTCGTCGTCGATGACGCCCTTGCCGAGCTCCCTGGCGGCCTGCCGGGCCAGGGCGTTGAGCAGGTGGCGCACGAAGACGGCGCGGGCCTCGTTGTGCGGGCGGCGCGAGCGGCCGGCCCGGTTGCGGGCGGCCTCCAGGGTACGGCCGTCGAGGCGGAGGGTGTAGCGGTCCAGCTTGATCTCGATCGGCTTGCGGGGCACCCGCTGCCGGTCCCGTACGGCGCGCGCCAGCACCTGGGCCATGCGCTCGTCGCCCTTGACCGCGGCCGTCTCGGGGCGTTCCCCGGCGGTCGCGGTGACCCCGGGGTACAGCTCGGCGACCGTGGACAGCAGCACGTCGGTCTCGCCCAGGGAGGGCAGGACCTGCTCGATGTAGCGCAGGAAGGTGGGGTTGGGGCCGAGGATGAGCACGCCCTTGCGGGCGAGCTTCTCCCGGTGGGTGTAGAGCAGGTAGGCCGCGCGGTGCAGGGCCACCACGGTCTTGCCGGTGCCGGGACCGCCCTGCACGACGAGCACGCCGGACAGGTCGGAGCGGATGATGCGGTCCTGCTCGGCCTGGATCGTGGCCACGATGTCGCGCATGCGGCCGGTGCGGCGGGCGCCGAGCGAGGCCAGCAGCGCGGCCTCGCCGTTGAGCGTGGCCGCGGCCTCGTCGGTGAGGGCGTCGAGGTCGAGCAGGTCGTCGTCGACGCCGATCACCTTGCGCCCCCTGGTCTGCAGGTGGCGGCGGCGGGTGACGCCCATCGGGGAGGCGGGGGTGGCCCGGTAGAAGGGCTGCGCCACCGGGGCGCGCCAGTCGATCAGCAGGCGGTGCTGGTCGTCGTCGGCCAGCCCGATGCGGCCGATGTAGAGGGAGGTGTCGTCGGAGTTGTCGAGCCGCCCGAAGCATAGGCCGTTCTCCACCGCCCAGAGGCGGGCCAGCCGTTCGGCGTACATCCCGGCGAAGCTGTCGCGCTCCGAGCGGTTCTGGTGGGTGCCGCCGCCGCCCTGGGCGAGCACCCCGTCGAGTTGCCGCTGGGTGCGCTCGCGCAGCAGGTCGAGCCGCCCGTAGAGCGCGGAGACGTACTCCTGCTCCTTGGCGAGCTCGATTTGACGGGTTGCCGTTACTCCATTATCTTTGGCGCTAATAGGATGCTCCGGGCCTTATAACACATTGTGCTGGTTGTTATGACAAACCATCACCATACCAGGTCCGTCGAGCCGTTCCCATGCCTGCGGACCCCGTCTTCCCCGGGCACCGGCCCGTTTCCACCGGCCCGTTTCACCGACACGGGCCCCTCGAACCCCGGACCGCGCCGCCCGGAAGACCACCGTGCCGCCGGGGAGGCCACCGCCACGACCGCGCCACCTGGCGCGACATTTGTGGTAATCGTGGTCTTACTCACTCAGAAAGGCATTCCTCGACAGATCTCTCCGGGCGAGGCCTGCGCGGCGCTCTGACGGGAGTCGAAGGTTGAAGCTGGCCGTTGTCGGGGGCGGTTCGACGTACACGCCGGAGCTGGTCGACGGGTTCGCGCGGCTGCGCGACGAGCTCTCCCTCACCGAACTCGCCCTCGTCGACCCGGACGCCGGGAGGCTCGCCCTGGTGGCGGGCATGGCCCGCCGGATGCTGAAGCGCGCCGGCCACCCGGCGGAGGTCACCGCGACCGCCTCGGTCGCCGAGGGGGTGGCCGGGGCGCGGGCCGTGCTGCTGCAGCTGCGCGTCGGCGGCCAGGCCGCGCGGAACGTCGACGAGACCCTCCCGCTGGAGTGCGGCTGCGTGGGCCAGGAGACGACCGGCGCGGGCGGCCTCGCCAAGGCTCTGCGCACGGTCCCGGTGGTGCTGGACATCGCCGAGCAGGTCCGCCGGCACGCCCCCGGCGCCTGGATCGTCGATTTCACCAACCCGGTCGGCATCGTCACCCGGGCGCTGCTGGACGCCGGGCACCGCGCCATCGGCCTGTGCAACGTGGCGATCGGCCTGCAGCGCCGCTTCGCCGCGCTGCTCGGCGCCGCCCCGGAGCGCGTCTCGCTGGGCCACGTCGGGCTGAACCACCTGACCTGGGAGCGCTCGGTCCGCCTCGACGGGACGGACGTGCTGCCCGCGCTGCTGGAGGAGCACGGGGAGGAGATCGCCGCCGCCGTCGGCCTGGACGCCGCGCTGCTCCGCCGCCTCGGCGCGGTCCCCTCCTACTACCTGCGCTACTACTACGAGCACGACCGCGTCGTGGCCGAGCAGCGGACCGGGCGGTCGCGCGCGGCCGAGGTCGCGGAGATGGAGACCCGGCTGCTGGAGACGTACGCCGATCCGGCGGTGGACACCAAGCCCGAGCTGCTGGGCAGGCGCGGCGGCGCGTACTACTCCGAGGCCGCCGTGGCGCTGATCGCCTCGCTGCTCGGCGACCGCGGGGACACGCAGGTGGTCAACCTCCGCAACGACGGCGCCCTGCCGTTCCTGCCCGGCGAGGCGGTCGTCGAGGTGCCCGCGGCGATCACCTCCGCCGGGCCGCGGGCCCTGCCGGTCGAGCCGGTGGAACCGCTCCACGCCGGCCTCATCGCCCACGTCGCCGCCTACGAGACGCTCGCGCTGGAGGCCGCGCTGCACGGCGGCACAGAGCGCGTCGCCGACGCCCTGCTCGCCCACCCGCTCGTCGGCCAGGCCTCCCTCGCCGGCGACCTGGCCCGCCGGCTGGTCGAGGCCAACCGCCGGCACCTGCCCTGGGCGGCCGGCGCGTGAGGGCCGCCCCGGCCCCCGGCGACGGGCGCGTGAGGACCGTCCTGGCCGTCGACGGCGGCAACAGCAAGACCGACGTCGCGCTGGTCGCCGAGGAACGGCACCGTGCTGGCCACCGGCCGCGGCGCGGGCTTCCGGCCGCAGCGCGACGGTGTGGCCGCCGCGCTCGACGTGCTCGGCGACGCGGTACGGCGCGCGCTCGGCCCCGGCGCGGCGCCGCCGTTCGCCGACCACGTCGCCGCCTACGTCGCGGGCGCGGACTTCCCGGAAGAGGAGGAGGCCCTCCGTGAGGCGATCCTCTCCCGCGGGTACGGCGGGCGGGCCGCGGTCGGCAACGACGCCTTCGCGTTGCTGCGCGCCGGGGCCCGCGGCCCGTCGGGGGTGGCCGTGGTGTGCGGGGCGGGCGTCAACGCCGTCGGCGCCTCCCCCGACGGCCGGGTCTCCCGCTTCCCCGCGCTCGGCCGGCTCAGCGGCGACTGGGGCGGCGGCGTGCTGACCGCCCGCGACCCGGTGCTGGACGGCATGGTCCGGCGGCTCCTCGCCGAGCGGGCCCCCGGCGCCGTGCCGGTCGTCGCCTCCGTCCCGCCCGTCGCGGGCGCCGCCCTGCTCGGCCTGGACGCCCTCGGCGCCGGAGGGCGGGCCGAGGCCCGGCTCCGCGAGCACTTCCGCGCCCCGGCATGACCCGCGCCGTCCCGGCGGCAGCGGGGGAGGCCCTCCACCGGAAGCGGCCGGGCGGCGCGGACCGAGCAGGCCGCAGGGACCGCGGGGATCACCCGCGGTGAAACGCTCAGCGCCGGGCCGCTCCTGCCGATGGGAACCCACGTGAACAGCCCGTACCTGCCGCAGGACCGGACGACGCCGGTGGAGCACGGACAGCGCCTCGCGCTCTTCCACACCGTCCTGAACCGCGCGCTGAAGCGGCCCCTGCCGTCCGTCCTCGGCGTGCTGGTGGCCATCGCCGCGGGATGGTTCGCCCTCGGCGCCGTGTTCCCGTCGATGTCGCCGCTGCCCGCCTGGGCGCTGACGGTCCTGTCCGCGGCGCTGACCGCCCTCGCGTGCGTCCGCGTGGCGCGGGCGGCGTCGCTGCCCGCGCCGGTCCGGTCGTTCTGGCAGGCCCTCGGCTGGGCGGCGGGCGTCCTCGCCGTGGGCGCGGCCGGCGACGCCCACGGCGCGCTCAGCGCCCACGGCACGCTCGGTGCCTCCGGCGCGCCGTCGCAGCAGCCGGGGCCGGTGGCCCTGGTGATGTACCTGGGCGCCGTCCTGATCGCCCTGTGGGCGCTGCTGCGCCTGCCCGTGGGGCGGCGCTCCCGCACGGAGTGGCTGGCCCTGGGGCTCGACGCGGGCATCATCATGCTCTCGGCGGGGCTGTTCGCCTGGTACTTCGTGATCCACGGCTCACCGGAGCTGGCCGCGCTCACGGGCTCGTCCCTGCCGGGGCTGGCCATCATCACGCTGGCCTTCGGCGCGGTGCTCGCCGCAGTCAAACTGGCCCTGACCAGCGCCGGCCTGCTGGACCGCCACGCGCTCTCACTCCTGGGGCTGGGGGTGCTCGGAGGCGCGACGGGCGGCGCGCTCATGCCGCTGCTGCACTCCACGCCCCATCTCTACAGCACCCAGGTGACGGTCCCCCTCGCCTCCTTCCTGCTGGCCCTGGCCGCCGAACGGCAGCGGCAGGCCGCGGAGCTGCCCGCGCCCCCGCCGCGGCGGCGGCCGTTCAACCTGCTGCCGTACGGCGCGATCACGGCGACCGGCGCCCTGCTGCTGGTCTCCGCGTGGGAGCCGAACGGGGAGACCCTCGTGATCGCGGCGGGCACGCTCGTGCTCACCGTCCTGGTGGCGGTCCGCCAGGTCATGGCCTTCCGCGACAACGCCGCCCTCCTCGCCCGGCTCGACGCCAGCATGCTGGAGCTGCGCCGGCACGAGCAGCGCTTCCGCTCGCTCGTGCAGAACTCCTCCGACATGATCGCCATCACCGGCGGGGACATGACCCTCGTCTACGTCAGCCCGAGCTCCGAGCGCGTGCTCGGCGTACCCGCCGAGGAGGGGGTGGGGCGTCCCGTGACGGGCCGTGTGCACCCCGACGACCTGCCGGTCGCCGACGCGCTGGCCGCCGAGCTCATGGCCGCCCCCGGTGCCACGGCCGCCTGCCAGGTCCGCATGCTCCACGCCGACGGCACCTGGCGCTGGCTGGAGGTGATCGCCACCAACCGGATGGACGACCCCAGCGTCCGCGGGATCGTGAGCAACACCCGGGACATCACCGAGACCAGGCGCTACCAGGAGCGGCTCACGCACCAGGCCTCCCACGACGCGCTGACCGGGCTCGCCAACCGGACCCTGTTCGCCGAGCGGACCGCGCAGGCGCTCGCCGACGGCGGCGACGCCGTCGCGCTGGCCCTGATCGACCTCGACGACTTCAAGTCCGTCAACGACCGGCTCGGGCACGCGGTGGGCGACGCCCTGCTGACGGCCACCGCCGAGCGGCTGCGCGCGTGCGTGCGGCCGGGTGACACGGTCGCCCGGCTGGGCGGGGACGAGTTCGCCCTCCTGCTGACCGGCATCTCCGCGGACGAGGCCGACGGGCTCGCCGGGCGCGTCGTCGCGGCGCTCGGCACGCCCGTCGACGCCGCCGGTCACCACCTGCTCGTGCGGGCCAGCGTCGGCCTGGTCGGCGGCCGGGGCGGCGCCCCCGCCGACGGCCCGGTCGCGGACGCCAGCGAACTGCTGCGCCGCGCCGACCTGGCCATGTACGCCGCCAAGGAGCAGGGCAAGAGCCGCTACGCCCGCTACACCGAGGCCATGGACACCTGCGCCGTCGAGCACGCCCGGCTCGGGGCCGAGCTGCGGCGGGCCCTGGCCGCGGGTGAGCTGTTCCTGCTGTACCAGCCCGTGGTCGCGCTGCCCGACGGCGAGCTCCGCGGGGTGGAGGCGCTGGTGCGCTGGCGCCACCCGGAGCGCGGCATGGTGTCCCCGGCGCAGTTCATCCCGGTCGCCGAGCGCAACGGGATGATCGTCGAGATCGGCGCCTGGGTGCTGCGGGAGGCCTGCCGCCAGATGGCCGACTGGCGGCGCCGGTACGGCGCGGCCCCGCTGTCCCGGATGGCCGTGAACGTCTCGGCGCGGCAGCTGCGGGAGCCGGAGTTCGCCCAGGCCGTGGCCGACGTGCTGGAGGAGACCGGGCTGGCCCCGGAGGACCTGCTGCTGGAGATCACCGAGACGGCGGTGTTCGACGGCGGGCTCGCGCTGGAGACGGTCAGAGCGGTCCGTGAGCTGGGCGTCGGCGTCGCCCTCGACGACTTCGGCACCGGCCACTCCTCGCTGGGCCTGCTGCGCACCTGTCCGGTCGACGCGCTCAAGGTGGACAAGCTCTTCGTCGACGGGGTGACCGGCACGGCGGAGCAGTCGGCGATCGCCGCCTCGCTGGCGCAGATCGCCCGGGCGCTGCGGCTGCGGATCGTGGCCGAGGGCGTGGAGACCTCCGCGCAGGCCCGGAGGCTGTACCAGCTGGGCTACCGCCTGGCGCAGGGCTTCCACTTCGCCCGGCCGTTGCCGGCCGAGCGGATCGACGGCATGCTGGCCGCCCGGGCGGGCCACGGTCCCGAGGCGCTGGAGCCGCCCGCCCTGGCGAGCTGAACCGGGAGCGGGGCCGCCCGGCGGCGCCCCGGGCGTCCCCCTCCGCACCGCCCCTTCGCACAGACCGGTAAGGAACCCCCATGAGCCCTCGTTACGGCGACTACCAGCTCGAGATCTACCTCAACGGCCTCGGCGGTGTCCTGCCCACCCTGCCGATGACCTTCGCCGAACTGGAGAGGCGGGCCGAGCAGGCGCTGCCGCCGTCGATCTGGTCGTACGTGGCCGGCGGCGCGGGCGACGAGCACACCCAGGACGCCAACGCCGCGGCGTTCCGGCGGTGGGGGCTGTACCCGCGCATGTTCGCAGGCGCCACCGAGCGCGACCTCTCGGTCGACCTGTGCGGGCTGAGGCTGCCCTCGCCGCTGCTCATGGCCCCCGTCGGGGTGATCGGCCTGTGCGCCCAGGACGGCCACGGCGACCTGGCCACCGCCCGCGCGGCCGCCGCCACCGGCGTCCCGATGATCGCCTCCACCCTCTCGGTCGACCCGATGGAGGACGTCGCGGCCGAGTTCGGCGGCACTCCGGGCCTGTTCCAGCTCTACACCCCGACCGACCGCGAACTCGCCGCCAGCCTCGTCCACCGGGCCGAGGCCGCCGGATACAGGGGCATCGTCGTCACGCTCGACACCTGGATCACCAGCTGGCGCTCCCGCGACCTGTCCACCGGCAACTTCCCGCAACTGCGCGGTCACTGCCTGGCCAACTACACCAGCGACCCGGTCTTCCGCGCCCGGCTCGGCAAGGACCCCGCGCAGGACCCCGCCGCCGCCGTCATGCTCTGGGCGCAGCTCTTCGGCAACCCGCTGACCTGGGACGACCTTCCCTGGCTGCGCTCCCTCACCGACCTGCCGCTGATCGTCAAGGGCATCTGCCACCCCGACGACGCCCGCCGCGCCGCCGACGGCGGCGTCGACGCGATCTACTGCTCCAACCACGGCGGCCGCCAGGCCAACGGCGGCCTGCCCGCCCTCGACTGCCTCCCGGACGTCGCGGCGGCCACCGACCTGCCGGTCATCTTCGACTCGGGCGTGCGCTCGGGCGCCGACGTCGTCAAGGCCCTCGCCCTGGGGGCGACGGCCGTGGCCGTCGGCCGCCCCTACGCCTACGGCCTCGCCCTGGGCGGAGCCGACGGCGTCGTGCACGTCCTGCGCTCCCTGCTGGCCGAGGCCGACCTGCTCATGGCCGTCAACGGCTATCCCACCCTCGCGGATCTCACCCCCGGCGCTCTGAAGTCCTGCGGTCTCCCCCGCTGACGCCACCGCGTCCGCCGGTTCCCCGCGGACGCCGCGCGCATCCCCGTGACCAGGTCGCCGGGGCCGCCGAGATTCGGCGGCCCCGGCGGTGGAAAGGCTCATGACCGGCCGGTCCGAGCCGATGGTGGCTGCGACACCGGTGCGCCACGCGTGGAACGAGGAGGAGATGAGCCGAGTCTCGCCCGCAGTGATCGTCTCCGCCCGCTCCCGGCGCCCCCTCGAGCGGCGCGGCTGGCTGCTCTATCTGCTGGCGGGGGCTCCGCTGGTCG
Source organism: Planomonospora corallina (assembly GCF_042650625.1). NCBI lineage: Bacteria > Bacillati > Actinomycetota > Actinomycetes > Streptosporangiales > Streptosporangiaceae > Planomonospora > Planomonospora corallina. Next base: position 289,572 of record NZ_JBHSBM010000040.1, on the reverse strand, counting down.
CCGCCGCCGCGTTCCTGACGGGCCGGTCGCCGGCCCTGGAGGTGCTGCCGTGGGTCCTCCTGCAGGGGGCCGCCGCGCTCACCGTCCTGGTCACCGTCCACCGCCGCGGCCTGCACCGGCTGTGGCCGTGGCGGCTGCTCGGCGCCGGCGCCCTGCTCGCCTGGCTGGCGACCACGCTGGGCTGGGGCGTCGGCCAGGTCTGGCTGCACGTCCCCTTCCTGCCGAGCCTGTACGACCTCGGCACGCTGGTGGCCTACGTCCTGTCGCTGGTCGCGCTGACCGCGCTGAGCCTGCGCGGCTCCGGAGCGCGGGGGACCGCGCTGCTGGACGCCGCCGTCATCACCCTCGGCGTGGCCATGCCGATGTGGGTGTTCGCCATCGAGCCCGCCGTCGACGGCGGCGTGCGCACCGGCGCCGGCGTCCTCCTCTTCCTCGCGCGGCCGGTCATCGACCTGTTCATCGTCGGGCTCGTGGTACGGCTGGCCCTCGACAACGGCCGCGCGCCCTGGCTGGCGCTGCTGTGCGCCTCCTACCTCGCCCTGTTCGTCGCCGACACCCTCTACCTGCTGGACCAGACGGCCGACCGGGCGTACGGCCCGCTCTCCGTGGTCGGCTGGCTGGGGTGGGCGGTGCTGGTCGGCGGCGCCGTGCTGCACCCGTCCGTGGCCACCGCGCCGCGGCTGCGGGCCCCCGAGGCCGGCCGGGCGCGGGCCGCGCTCTTCCTCGGGGTGGCGCTGCTGAGCCCGCTGGTCTCCGTCCTGGGCCAGACCTTCCTGGACCTCGGCACGGCCCGCAGCCCCCATGACGAGATCATCCTCATCGCGCTGACCGTGCTGCTGGCCGTGCTGCTGGCGGCGCGGCTGGGCATCGTGGCGCGGCTGGCCGAGGAGCGGGCCTGCGAGCTGTCGGCCTCCCTGCGCCGCCAGGAGGCGCTCCAGCGCAGCCTGTCCCACAGTGCCCTGCACGACCCGCTGACGGGACTGGCCAACCGCACCCTGCTGGGCCAGATCCTGCAGCAGGCCATCGCCTCCCGGTCGGCGCCGCCCGCGCTGCTCATGCTGGACCTGGACGCCTTCAAGGACGTCAACGACACCTTCGGCCACCCCGTCGGGGACGACCTGCTCACCGCCGTGGCCGCGCGGGTGCGGGCGCTCCTTCCGGAGGGCCTGCTGCTGGCCCGGCTCGGGGGCGACGAGTTCGCGCTGGTGCTGCCGGAGGGCACCGTCGACGACGCGCTCGCCATGGCTCGCCGGATCCTGGTCGCGCTGCGGGAGCCGTACCGGCTCGACGGCCGCGAGCTGCACCTGACCACCAGCATCGGCGTGCTGGCCGGGCTGTCCGTCGCCAGCCCCGCGGAGGCGCTGCGCGACGCGGACCTGGCCCTGTACGCGGCCAAGAACGCCGGCAAGAACCAGGTCGCGCTCTTCACCCCCGAACTGCGCGAGGCCCGGCTGGAGCGCACCCGGCTGACCACCGACCTGCGCCGGGCCCGGGAGCGCGGCGAGCTGACCCTGGTCTACCAGCCGGTCGTCGACCTGGCCTCCGGCGACATCCGCAAGGTGGAGGCGCTGCTGCGCTGGAACCCGGCCGGCCGGAGGCCGGTGCCCCCCGACGTCTTCATCCCCGTCGCCGAGGAGAGCGGGCTGATCGTCCCCATCGGCCGGTGGGTGCTGGAGCAGGCCTGCGCGGACGTGCGGCACTGGCACGAGCGCCACGGCGTCTCCGTCACCGTCAACGTCTCCGGCCGCCAGCTGCGCGAGGAGGACTTCGGCGACGTCGTGCTGGACGTCCTGGCCCGGTACGGCCTGCCGGCCCGCGCCCTGGTCCTGGAGGTCACCGAGAGCATGCTGCTGGCCACCACCCCCGCCGAGACGGCCCGCATCGTCGGGACCCTGACCCGGCTGCGCGAGCACGGCGTGCGCATCGCCCTGGACGACTTCGGCACCGGCTACTCGTCGCTGTCGTACCTGCGCACCCTCCCGGTCGACATCCTCAAGATCGACAAATCGTTCACGCCCGTCTCCGGGAACGCCGACCACGACCGGATGCACGCCTTCACCAGGGCGATCGTGGAGCTGTCCGCCGTGCTGGGCCTGACCACCATCGCCGAGGGCGTCGAGAGCCCCGAGCAGGCCGCGCTGCTGCAGCAGATGGGCTGCCCCCAGGCTCAGGGGTACCTGTTCTCACCGCCGGTCGGCGCCCCGCAGATCGACGGCCTGCTGCACAGCATCCCCTGGCGGCAGGCGGCCTGACCCGCGTGCCTGCCGCGCCCCGGTCCGCGGCGTCCTCCCGGCTCTTCGTGCGGGGACACCGGGCGGACCCGGGCCCCGGCGGCCCTAGGCCGGCTCCTCGGAGGGCTTGTCGGCCAGCTCGGGGGCGCGGTGCTCGTACGGCGTGCTGAGCACGACCGTGGTCCGGGTCGAGACGTTGGCGGCGGTGCGGATCTGGTTGAGCAGCTCCTCCAGCGCGAGGGGGGAGGCCACCCGCACCTTGAGGATGTAGCTCTCGTCGCCCGCGACGCTGTGGCAGGCCTCGATGGCGCTCAGGTGGGCCAGCCGGTCGGGGGCGTCGTCGGCGGCGGCCGGGTCGATCGGCTTGATGGAGACGAACGCGGTGAGCGGCAGGCCCGCCGCGTCGTAGTCCAGCAGCGCCGCGTAGCCGCGCAGCACCCCGCGCTTCTCCAGCCGCCGCACCCGCTGGTGCACCGCCGACACCGACAACCCTGTCTCGCGGGCAAGGTCGGTGAAGCTCATCCGGCCGTCCTTGGCCAGCAACGTCACGATCCGGCGGTCGATCTCCTCCACCCGCCCAAGGTAGCGCGATCCCACCCGGACCGTGACCAACCTCCGGTCACGATCCGGACGCACCGTCCATTGTGCGAGACGACCAGGCGGCCGGGGTCGAGCCCCGGCGGGAGGTGCCGGATGTGCGAGATTCTTCCGGTTCGTCTTCCTTGTCCCAAGTTGCGCGATACGCCACACTTGCGGACTGATCACACGGTGACTCCGTCCGGGGTCCGCCGTGCCCGTGGAGGGACGACCGCAGGAGGATGACCATGAGGAGCCACAGGACCACGCGCCGCGGTGGAGTGTTCGCCGCCGTTCTGCTCGGCGCCACCACGCTCGCGGTGCTCGCGCCCGGGACGGCCCAGGCGACCCCCGCCCAGTGCGACGGCGACGGGATAGTCGGGCGGTTCCGCGCGGTGGAGAGTGGGGCGTCGTTCGACTACAAGGGCCGCCGGATCGAGCTGCAGAACGAGAGTCTGCTGGACCGCTTCAGCCGCGCCGAGATCAAGACGGGTTTCCGCTCCGGAGACCTGGTCTGGATCGACCGCAGCAGCAAGAAGATGAGCAAGCTCTCGCCCAAGTACTTCACCGACGACAACCACGTGCGCTCCTACGGCGGGGGCTGGAAGCAGTGCGGCCCCTTCGACGTCTTCAGGACCCAGTCGGTCTACAGCTGGCACTACGCCGTCCGCGCGTGCGCCCGCATCGAGGGCGTGTCCAAGTGCGGCAAGTGGGCCATCGACCAGTGAGCCGGCCGGGACCGGCCTCCGTCCGGAGCGCCCCGCGCCGCGGATGACCGGTGGACGCGGCGCCCGCCCGGCGGCCGTTCCCGGGCCCGTGTCCTCCCCGCCCGGTCCGGTCGGGGAGGACACGGACGGCCGCCCTACCCCCTGGCGACGGCGCGGCCGATCACCAGGCGCTGGACCTGGTTGGTGCCCTCGACGATCTGCAGGACCTTGGCCTCGCGCATGTACCGCTCGACGGGGAAGTCCTCCACGTAGCCGTAGCCGCCCAGGACCTGCACGGCGTCGGTGGTGACCTTCATGCACACGTCGGTCGCGAACAGCTTGGCCATCGCCGCCTGCGTGCCGTACGGCCGGCCCGCGTCGCGCGCCCGGGCCGCGTCGAGGTAGAGGGCGCGGGCGGCGGCGATATGGGTGGCCATGTCGGCCAGCATGAAGGACAGGCCCTGGAAGTCGATGACGCGCGCGCCGAACTGGCGGCGCTCCCGGGCGTAGGCGCTCGCGGCGTCGAAGGCCGCCTGGGCCACGCCGACGGCGCAGGCGGCGATGCCGAGGCGGCCGCCGTCCAGCGCGGCCATGGCGATGCGGAAGCCCTCCCCCTCGGCGCCGACCAGCGCCTCCGGCGCGAGCCGGGCCCGGTCGAAGCGGACCTGGGCGGTGGGCGAGGAGCGCATGCCCATCTTCTTCTCCGGCGCGCCGAACGAGACGCCGGGGGTGGAGGCCGGCACGTGGAAGCACGAGATGCCCCGGGCCCCGTCGGCGGACGTGCGGGCCATCAGGGTGTAGAAGTCCGCGGCCCCGCCGTGGGTGATCCAGGCCTTCACCCCGTCCACGGTGTAGCCGTCGCCGTCGGCCACCGCCTTGGTCGTCAGGGCCGCCGCGTCCGAGCCGGAGTGCGGCTCCGACAGGCAGTAGGCGCCCAGCAGCTCGCCGCCGAGCATGTCCGGCAGCAGCCGCTCGCGCTGCTCGGCGGTGCCGTAGGCGGCGACCGGGAAGCACGAGAGCGTGTGCACCGACAGGCCCAGCCCGACCGCCAGCCAGCCCGCGGCCAGCTCCTCGATCACCTGGAGGTACACCTCGTACGGCTGCGCGGCCCCGCCGTGCTCCTCGGGGTACGGCAGGCCCAGCAGCCCGGCGCGGCCGAGCGTGGTGAACACCTCGCGGGGGAACCGCCCGGCGGACTCGTCGGCCGCGGCCCGGGGCGCGACCTCCTTGCCGGCCAGGTCGCGGACGAGGTCCAGCAGGTCGTGGGCGTCAGGGCTGGGAAGGACGCGCTCGACGGGCATCTCTGCACACTCCAGATCGTGGGCGTGAAACAGGAACGGAAAGGGGCCGGGGTGACCGGCCACCCCGATTGTGGCATCCGGCGCGGCGCACCCCGGCCCGCGCTCCCCGCCTACACGATCGCCAGTTCGCGGGGGCTGTGGTTGACCCGCGCGCCGCCGTCCTCGGTGCAGATCACGATGTCCTCGATCCGGGCGCCGTGTGCGCCGGGCAGGTAGACGCCCGGCTCGACGGAGAAGGCGAAGCCCGGCGCGAGCGGCTCGGCGTTGCCCGCGACGATGTAGGGCTCCTCGTGGGTCTCCAGGCCGATGCCGTGGCCGGTGCGGTGGATGAAGTACTCGCCGTAGCCCTCCGCGGTGATCACCTCGCGGGCGGCCGCGTCCACCTCCTCGCAGCGCACGCCGGGCCGTACGGCGGCGCAGGCCGCCTCCTGGGCGCGCTGGAGCACGTCGTAGTAGCGCAGGAAGTCGGCCGGGGGCCGGCCCACCGAGTAGACCCGGGTGGAGTCGGAGCAGTAGCCGCTGGGCATCTGCCCGCCGATGTCGACCACGACGGGCTCGCCGGCCTGGATGACCCGGTCGGACAGCTCGTGGTGCGGGCTGGCGCCGTTGGGCCCGGAGCCGACGATGACGAAGTCGACGGTCTCGTGCCCGGCGGCGATGATCGCGTCGGCGATGTCCCGGCCCACCTCGCGCTCGGTCCGCCCCGGCTTGAGGAAGCCGGGCACCTGCGCGTGGACCGCGTCGATCGCGGCCCCGGCCTCGCGCAACGCCGCGACCTCGGCCGGGCTCTTGCGCATGCGCAGGCCCCGCAGCACGCTCCCGGCGAGCACCTGCTCGGCCGCGCCGAGCGCCTCACGGAAGCGCAGCGACTGCATCGCCCACATGCGGTCGGCCAGGCCCACCCGGGAGACCCTGCCCAGGCGGGCGGCGACGACCGCGTAGGGGTCGTCGGTCTCGTCCCAGGGCACGAACTCGATGCCGAGCCGCGAGGCCGGGGAGTGCTCGGCCGCGGGCAGCTCCAGGCGCGGCACCACCAGGAAGGCGTCGCCCTCGGCGGGCAGCACCAGGCAGGTGAGCCGCTCCAGCGGGAGCGCCTGGTAGCCGGTCACGTACCGCAGGTCCGGGCCCGGCGTGAGCAGCAGGGCGTCGAGCCCGGCGGAGGCGGTCGCTCCCTGGGCGGCGGCCAGGCGGGAGACGGGGTACAGGTCGGAAAGGTCGTAGGACTCCTTTGTCACACCGCCCAATCTACGGGTCCTCTCCCCCCGGGGTTCCACGGCCCTTCCCGGCGGCCGCGGCCCGCGTCCCGCCCTCCGGGACCCGGACGCCCCGGCGCCCCCGGCCCTCCTCGCGGGCGGCGCCGCCGCGCACCGCCGGCGTCCCCGGGCCCGGTCCTCCGACCGGATACCGCCCGGCGCTCCCGGCTGGTTGGATGGGGCCCATGCCCGGCCTCATGCTTCTCGACACGCCGTCCCTCTACTACCGCGCCTTCTACGGGGTGCCGGAGTCGGTGACCGCCCCGGACGGCATGCCCGTCAACGCGGTCCGCGGCCTCCTCGACATGATCGCCACACTGGTCCGGGAGCACTCCCCCACCGCCCTGGCCGCCTGCATGGACGCCGACTGGCGGCCCGCCTTCCGGGTGGCGGCCATCCCGTCCTACAAGACCCACCGCCTGGCCCCCGGCGGCGGCGAGGAGACCCCCGAGACGCTCGTCCCGCAGCTCCCCGTGATCGACCGGGTGCTCGACGCGGCCGGCATCGCCCGGTTCGGCGCGCCGGGCTACGAGGCCGACGACGTCATCGGCACGCTGACCGCCCGCGCCGCGGGCCCGGTGGACGTCGTCACCGGCGACCGCGACCTGTTCCAGCTCGTGGACGACGATCACCCGGTCCGCGTCCTTTACACAGTAAGGGGAATCAAGAACATCGAGCCGGTCGACGAGGCCGCCGTCACCGCCCGGTACGGCATCCCCGGCCGTGCCTACGCCGACTTCGCCGTGCTGCGCGGCGACCCCAGCGACGGGCTGCCGGGCGTGCCCGGGGTCGGTGACAAGACCGCGGCGGCGCTGGTCACCCGCTTCGGCTCGCTCACCGCGCTGCTCGACGCCCTCGACGGCGGTCCCGGAGCCGATACGGGGGCCGGTGACGGCCCGGCCGCTCCCCCGGCCGCGTCCTTGACCAAGGCCCAGCGCGCCCGTCTGACCGCCGCCCGCGCCTACCTGGACGTCGCCCCGGCGGTGGTCCGGGTGGCCTCCGACGCGCCGGTCCCCGAGGCGGACCTGCGCCTGCCCGCCAGGCCCCGCGACCCGCAGGCCCTGGCGGACCTCGGCGCCCGGTACGGCCTGACCGGCCCGCTCAAGCGCCTGGCCGCCGCCCTGGACTGGCCCGCCTGACCTCCGCGGCCGGGCCCGCGGCGCCGTCCGGTCACGGCTCGTCCTTCCCTCCGCTCCCCCCGTCGGCTGCGACCCCCTCGACGGCGGTGACCTCGCCGAGCCCGGAGATCTCCAGGACGGGAGCGAGCAGCGGGCTGGCGACCAGCCGGATGCGGGACGCGTGGGCGAACAGGACGGTCAGCCCGGCGCTGTCGAGATAGTCCACCGCGCTCAGGTCGACGACCAGCGGACCGCCGCCGGCCGACCGCGTCAGGGCGGCGTCCAGGGTGCCCGCGTTGCTCATGTCGATCTCACCGGTGACCGCGAGGACCGGAGTGCCGTCGGGCCGCTCCGAGGCGACCAGGGTCAGAGGGGTGGTCATCGGTTGATCCTCGCATGCATGTCGACGGTGGTCCCGGCGGCTCCGGGTTCGATGGTGACCTGGTGCATCAGGGCGCGCATCAGCGCCACGCCCCGGCCGCGGTGCGGGTTGGCCTCGGGCCGCGGCGGCTTCCACCTGCCGGTGTCGGCGACGGTCAGGTGCAGCTCGTCGGCGGTGGCGACCGCCCGCAGGCGGATCGGGTGGCCGGGGGCGTGCCGGTGGCCGTGCTCGATCGCGTTGGCGCAGGCCTCCCCGGCCGCGACCAGGACGTTCTGGATCATCCGGGGGGTGAGCCCGCAGCGGCTCAGCCAGTCGCGCAGCGCCGTGCGCACCGGGGCCAGCTGGGCCGACTCGGCGGGGAAGGCCACCTCCAGCGGCGCGGGCTGGCGGTACAGCAGCAGGGCGACGTCGTCGCTGAAGCCGCCGTCCGGAGCCAGCCGGGTCATGACGTGGGTGGCCAGGTCCTCGATGGGCGCGGCGCCGCCGTCCTGGACGGCGGCGCTGGCCTGGTCGATGCCCGCGGTCAGCGGGCGACGGCGCCGCTCGACCAGCCCGTCGGTGTACAGCAGCAGGGTGGAGCGGGCCGGCATGGTGCAGGCGGCCTCGGGCCGGGGGTGGCCGGGACGTACCGCCAGCGGGGTGGAGCGGCCGCCTTCCAGCAGCCGGGTGGTGCCGTCCGCATGGGCCAGGATCCCGGGCGGGTGGCCGGCGCTGGAGTAGACCAGGTGACCGGTGGCGGTGTCCAGGACGCCGCAGAAGACCGTCGTGCACTTGGCGCCCGGGACGAGGGCGGCGAACCGGTCGAGAGCGGCCAGCACCCGGGAGGGGCCGGCCTCCTGCAGCAGCAGGGCGCGGCAGGCGCTGCGCAGCTGCCCCATGACGGCCGCGGCCTCCAGTCCCCGTCCCACGCAGTCGCCGACCACGATCCCGACGCGCTCGTCCGTCAGCGGCACGATGTCGTACCAGTCGCCGCCGACCTCCAGGGGGCGGGTGGCCGGCTCGTAGCGGACGGCGAACCCGTCGGGCAGCCGGGAGGGGCCGAGGATGGCGCGCTGGAGGGCCACGGCGGCCTCGCGCTGCTGGTCGAGCTGGTGGACCCGGTGCAGTCCCTGGCCGAGGTGACCTGCCAGCAGCGCCAGCAGGGTCTGGTCCTCGGCGGTGAAGGGCCGGTTCTGGCCCAGGTCGACCCAGACGGCCAGCGGCCCTTCGGGATGCTCCAGGGTGATGCCGGCTCCGTCCGCCCGGTCCGCGACCGGGCGGAGCGGCGGGTGGTCCCGGAGCGCCGTGAGCTTCTCGCGCAACCCGTCCGGCAGGTCCTGCCGGCCGCTCCCGGAGGGCGTGCGGACGAGCACGGGCGGGCCCGACGGATCCTCGCCGTTCCAGACGGCGGCCAGGACCTGCCGGGCGTGCCAGACCTCCCGCAGCGCCTCCAGCGCTCCGCGCAGGGCGTCGGTCAGGTCGTCCGCCCGGGAGATGCGCATGCTCAGCGCGGCCAGCGCGCTCTCGCGCTGCACGAGGTAGTGCTCGGCGGTGACGTCGCGCAGGGTGCCCACGACCCGGCGCCGGCCGGTGCCGGGGTCGGGGACGTCGTTGAAGGTGACCGCCACCCAGACCTGGTGCCCGTCGCGGTGGGTGACGGGGATCACGCAGCTGCCCCTGCCCTCGCTGACCAGCTGGGAGAAGGCCGCGGCGACCATCGCGTGGGCCTGCGGGTCGTCGGCCTCGTCCGGCCACCAGGGGTGCATCGGGGTGTACGGCAGGCCCTCGGGGCCGTAGCCGAGGGTGTCGGTGAACGCCGAATTGATCTCCACGACGGCGCCGCTGTCGTCGGTGACGAAGAACGCCTCCTGCAACGACTCGATCATCGCCGTCCGCCACCGGGTGTGGTGGTTGCGCATCCGCGCCAGCTCGACGTTGGCCCGCACCCTCGCCAGCAGCTCGGCGGCGGAGAACGGCTTGACCAGGTAGTCGTCGGCGCCCGCCTCCAGTCCTTCGATGGACGCCTCCTGGCCCGCACGGGCCGACAGCAGCAGCACCGGGACGCTCGCGGTGCGCGGGTCGGCGCGCAGCGCGGCCACCAGCCGCAGGCCGTCCAGGTGCGGCATCATCACGTCGCTGACGAGGAGGTCCGGCGGGTCGGCGCGCACCGCCTCCAGCGCGGCCCGGCCGTCGTTCACCACGGTGACCCGGTAGGACTGCCGCAGCAGGCGCGCCAGGTAGTCGCGCATGTCGGCGTTGTCGTCGGCGACCAGCACCCGGGCCGGCGCGCCGTCGCCCGGCGCCGGCGAATGCGTGCCGGCGGAGAGGCCGGGGGCGGCCGTGCCGTTCCCGGGAAGCCAGCGCAGGGCTTCCTCGACGAACGGGTCGGCGGTGGCCGGGACCGCCTCCGCCGCTCCGGCCGGGACCAGGCTGTCGGCCGGCAGGTGCGCGGAGCCGAAGGGCAGCCGGATGGTGAAGGTCGTGCCCTCGCCCTCGGTGCTGTCGGCGGTGATGGTGCCGCCGTGCAGGCCGACCAGCTCCCGCACCAGCGCCAGCCCGATGCCGCTGCCCTCGTTCGAGCGCGACCGGGCGCTCTCGATGCGGTGGAAGCGCTCGAACAGGCGCGGCAGCTCGCCGGAGGGGACGCCGACACCGGTGTCGGCGACCGTGAAGACGGCGTGTCCGTCCTCACCGCGCAGCCGGACGCCGATGGAGCCGTCGAAGGTGAACTTCAGGGCGTTGCTCAGCAGGTTGAGCACCACCTTCTCCCACATGCCCCGGTCGATGTGCACCGGTTCGGCCAGCGGCGGGCAGTCCACCTCGAAGGCGAGCCCGGCCTTGTCGACCGCGGAGCGGAAGACGCTGGCCAGCTCGGCGGTCACGGCCGCCAGGTCCACCGGCTCGTAGCGGGCCTGCATGCGGCCGGCCTCGATGCGGGAGAAGTCGAGCAGGGTGTTGACCAGCTTGCCCAGGCGCAGGCCGTTGCGGTGGATCACCTCCAGGTCCTCGCGCACCTGCGCGTCGGCTTCCCGCAGGCGGCCGCGCAGTTCCCGCACCGGTCCCATGATCAGTGTCAGGGGGGTGCGGAACTCGTGGCTGATGTTGGAGAAGAAGACGGTCTTGGCCCGGTCCAGCTCCGCCAGTTCCTCGGCCCGCCGCTGCTGGGCCTGGTAGCTGCGGGCGCTCGCGATCCCCGCCGCGACGTGTCCCGCGGCCAGCTCGACGAAGCCCCGGTAATCGTCGTCCAGGGGCCGGTACCGGTTGAGCGCGGCCACCAGGAACCCGTACGGCGCGCCGCCCTGCTGCAGCAGCGGCACCACCAGCGCCTGCGCGGGCGGCTCCGGCCGGTGTCCGGACGGCAGGCCGGTGAACGGGGCGCCGTCGAGTGCCACGAGCGCCGGCTCCCCCCGGGCCGGCGTCGCCGCGGGCCACACCCCGTCCGGATCGCCGAGCGGCAGTTCGGCGGGGGCGGCCGGATGCCCGGCGGAGATCCCGCTCGTCCCGGCCAGCCGCGCGCGGCCGTCGTCGAACAGGTAGGTCAGCGTGAACGGGAGGTCGTGCCGGTTGCGGCCGAGCTGCCGGCAGGCGAAGGCCAGCGTCTCCTGCTCGGTGCGGACCACGCTGGGGTCGGAGCCGAGGTCCCGCAGCGTCGCCATCCGCCGCTCGCCGATGACCCGCTCGGTCTCCTCGCTGACGACGCACAGCATGCCGACCACCGCGCCGGCGTCGTCCCGGAGGGGGCTGTAGGAGAACGTGTGGTAGGTCTCCTCCGGGTACCCGGCCCGCTCCAGGAAGAGCAGCAGCGCCTCGTCCCAGGTGGCCTTCCCCGTGGCCAGCACCGCCTCGATGCGCGGGCCGATGTCGTCCCAGATCTCCGCCCACACCTCGCCGGCCGGCCGGCCCAGGGCCCACGGGTACTTCCGCCCCAGGGTGTCGCGGCGGTAGGCGGCGTTGCAGAAGAACGTCAGCTGCGGCCCCCACGCCATCCACATGGAGAACCGGGACGACAGCAGGATGCTCACCGCCGTCCGCAGGCTCTGCGGCCATCCGTCCGGCGGCCCGAGCGGGGTCGCCGACCAGTCCACCATGGCCAGGTCCCGGCCGACCTCGTCGTCGTCGGCGGTGAAGACCCCGTCCCCGGCCGCCGTCGCCGGCCCGTGCTCAGCGCCGCCGCGGTGCGTCATCCGGCATCCTTCCGTTGCGCCGACCCGCTGTCGCCAGGGGACGGCGGGCCCACCGATCGGCCGTCCCCGCGAGACCTCGGCGGCGCCGTCCCCGCCCGTACCGCTCGTCGCCCCGCCCGCCTCCGTGACGGCTCCCCGCATGAGCCCGGGCGGCGGCTCCACCGGCCCGGTCCGGCGGGTGCGTAAGGATCAGTTCAGCGATTACGTAGGATAGGGCAATCCGTTGCGGGGCCCTTCATCCGCCCCGTACGCCATGAGGAGCCGGACGGGGAGGAGACCGACGTCATCCGTCCCTGTCCGTCCCTGCCCGCTCGACGGCCGCCCCCCTCTCAGGAGCCATGGTGCAGCATGACCACGGTCTGACCGTCACCCTCCGGTCGCATTCGGCGCGCGTCCACGTCCTGGTCGTGGCCGGCGATCTGGACCACCACACCGGCCCCCGCCTGCGTGCGGCTCTGGACGAGCTCACGCTCGCCCCCCGCGACGGGCTGGTGGTCGACCTGTCGGGGCTGACGTTCTGCGACTCCACCGGCATCTCCCTCCTGGTCGCCGCGCACCGGCGCGCGCAGGACGCCGGCGCCGCGCTGGCCCTGGCCGGTCTCGACCCCGACATCGCCCACGTCTTCAAGATCATGGGCCTGGACCGGTTGTTCTCCTCGTACGAGAGCACGGAGAAGGCCGCGGCCGCTCTGGAGTGAGCCCCGCGCGTGCCGCGCGTGCGCCGGGGCCGGCCGCCCGGCCCGCGCGAAGCCGTACCCGCCGAGCCCGGACTCGGCGCGGTGGCGGTCCGCGTCGGAGCGGCGGGCCTCCTCCTGCCCGGCGATCGCGTCGGGCGTGTGGCGCACGTTCAGGTGCTCGTCGCCGTCGGCCGACCGCGGGTCCTCGGTCACCGTCTCGGCGAAGTCCTCGTCGTCCAGCCCGTCGTGGCGTCCCTCCGCCGGGCGGTCGCGGAGGATCTCCGCGATTTCCCCGGCCGTCTCGGGGAAGACGTAGTACTCCAGTGGCTGGGCGCGGAGTGTCTCGACCTGAGGGGGTCGATCAACATTGATCATGGCATGCGGCCTTGTGCCGTCCCCGGCGCCGGCGACCAGCCGGACACCGGCAGTACGGGGTGTCCGGCCCGGCGGCGGCGGCGCGGGGCAGTAGGTTGAGCGCCGTGCCGTACAGGAGCATCCGGGTGCCCGGCGGGTGCCATCCACGCGTCGAGGACGGGTTCGCACGGATCCGGCGGGAGCTGGGCCTGCCGGAGGAGTTCCCCCGCGCCGTGGCCGACGAGGCCGAGTGGGTCGCCCAGGTGCCCCGGCTGCCCGTGCTCGACCGCACGGACCTGCCGCTCGTCACCGTCGACCCTCCCGGCTCCATGGACCTGGACCAGGCGCTGCACCTTCAGGAACGGCCCGGCGGCTACCGCGTCTGGTACGCCATCGCCGACGTGGGCGCCTTCGTACGGCCCGGCGGGAAGATCGACGCCGAGGCCAGGCTCCGGGGGGAGACCGTCTACCTGCCCGACGGGCGGATCCCGCTCCACCCGCCGGTGCTGTCGGAGGGCGCGGCGAGCCTGCTGCCCGGCGTGGTCCGCCCGGCCGCGCTCTGGTGCGTGGACCTGGACTCCGACGGCCTGATCGTGGGCGCCGACGTGGTGCGGGCACGGGTGCGCAGCCGCGAGCGGCTCGACTACGACTACGTGCAGGCCGCGGTGGAGACCGGCACCGCCGAGGGCCCGCTCCGGCTGCTGGCCGAGATCGGCGCCCTCCGCACGGCGCTGGAGCGGGCCCGGGGCGGTGTCACGCTGCCCGTCCCCGACCAGGAGGTGGTCGGCGACGGGGACGGCGGTTACCGGGTGGAACTGCGCGCCCCGCTGCCGGCCGAGGAGTGGAACGCGCAGATCTCGCTGCTGGTCGGCATGGCCGCCGCCACGATGATGCTGGACGCCGAGATCGGCCTGCTGCGGGTGCTGCCGCCCGCCCCCGACCGGGTGACCGACCGGGTGCGGCGGACGGCCGCCGCCCTGGGCGTGCCGTGGCCCGACGACGCCTCCTACGGCGACGTCGTGCACTCCCTCGACCCGAAGGTCCCCGCGCACGCCGCGTTCCTGGCGGAGTCGACCGTGCTGCTGCGCGGGGCCGGCTACGTGGCGTTCAACGGCGCGCCCCCGCTCCAGGCCGACCACGCCGCGGTGGCGGCGCCGTACGCCCACGTGACCGCTCCCCTGCGCCGTCTCGCCGACCGCTACGCCACCGAGGTCTGCCTGGCGGTGGCGGCGGGCGAGCCCGTGCCCGAGGAGGTCCTGCGGGCCCTGGACGAGCTGCCGGACCTCATGCGGGCCTCCGGGCGGCGCGCCGGCGCGGCCCGCAGGGCGTGCGTGGACCTGGTGGAGGCGTTCGTGCTGCGCGAGCGGGTGGGGCGGACCTTCGACGCCGTGGTGGTCGACGCGGACGAGGACGGCTCGGGGGGCGAGGTGCAGCTCACCGACCCCCCGGTGGTCGCCCGCTGCGACGGCGACCACCTCCCGCTGGGCGAGGCGGTGCGCGTACGGCTGACCCGCGCCGACCCCGTCACCCGGGAGGTCCGCTTCGCCCTGGCCTGACGGCCGTCCGGAGCGCGGCGCCGGTCAGTGCTTCCGGATCATGGTCAGGCCGCCGCCCACGGCGAGCATGATGACGCCCACCCGGTCGTCGGCGGCGACCGACTCGTTGAACTCGTCCATCGCCCGAGTGGCCTCGTCACGCCCGGCCGGCCGGGCGATCCTGCCGTCCCGAAGCGTGCCGGCGACCAGCATCAGCCCGCCCGAGGCCAGGTGCGGCAGGAGGATCGTGTAGAACAGGTCGCAGTCGGCGGCGTCGGCGTTGACGAAGGCGACGTCGACGGCCGGCACGAACGGCAGGTCGGGCAGCCGCTCGGCGATCGGGCCGATCCGCAGCACGATGCGGCCCGCGACACCCGCCTGCTCCCAGTACGGCTGGGCGAGCGTGGCCGGCTCCCGGCTGTCGGCGAAGCAGGTCAGCCTGCCCCGCGCCGACAGGCCCCGGGCCAGGCAGAGGGTGGAGTAGCCGGTGAGCGGGCTCACCTCGACGGCGGTGCGCGCCCGGGCCGCCTGGGTGATCATCGTGAGGAACCGGCCCTGGTCGGCGGAGATCTGCAGGCCCGCCGGGATCCCGGGCGTCTCGCGGGCCCGCGCGGCCAGGGCCTCGAGCAGGTCGTCCGGCTCGCTGCTGTGCGCCCGCATGTACTGGCCGACGGCCGGGTCGAGGTAGGGCACGCTCATGAGTTCATTGTCGTGCCCCGGGCACGGGCCGCTCCGCCGCCCCTCCCCCGAACGGTGAGGCCGCGCCCTGGGGCGGGGGCGCGGCCTCGGGCCGCGGGAGCGGCGCTGCGGCCGCCGGAGGCGTCCGGCACCCGGGCTCCTCCGGCGGAAGGGATCCCGCACGCGGGCTCCCGCACGCCGGTCCCTCAGGGGTTTCTTCCCGGTTTCTCGTCGTCGAGGGCCGGCCCGGAGCGCGTTCCCCGGGGAACGCGCCGGGCGGTCACCTCTTCAGGCTCCAGCCCGCACCGACGCCCATCAGGTGGAGCGCGACGCAGAGGAGCCCGGCGAGGGCGAGCGTGGTGACGGTGACGACACTGCCGACGGCCACGCCGGCGATCTCGAAGATCAGGGCGAGCACGAACAGCAGTGCGGCGGCGAGGGCGAACATCCCTACCTCCCTGGGGGGCGGGCCGACAGGTTGTGAAATGGGGATTTCCATCCGGAACATCCCGGAAACAAGCGCAGGAGTTACGTTCCGCGTACCCGCCGTCACAAGGTATTGACCGGGCGGTCAGCCAGCCGGCGTGGAGCGGGCGGACCCCGGGGCCGGGGGTCAGCCGACCGAGGAGTAGGCCACCACCCCGCGCCGGAGCGCGTCCATCGCCTTGCCCGCGGTCTTCCTGAGCGTGCCGTCCCGGGGCGCCGCGTCGGCGATCTGGCCGAGCAGGTCGAGCAGCTGCTTGGTCCAGCGTACGAAGTCGCCGGCGGCCAGCTCCGAGCCGTTGATCCCGTCACCCAGCACGGCGTCCAGGGTGTGCCCCTTGGCCCAGCGGAAGGCCGCCCACGCGAAGCCGAAGTCGGGCTCCCGGATGAACGAGAGCCCGTGGTCGCTCTCGATCGCCTCCAGGTCCCCCCAGAGCCGGACCATCTCCGCCATCGCCTGCTGCGCGGCGCCCGCGGGGATGCGCGGCTGGCGGGCCTCCTCGCCCTGCCGGGACTCGAACACCAGCGACGAGACGCAGGCGGCCAGCTCCGCCGGGTCGAGGCCGTCCCAGAGTCCGGCGCGCAGGCACTCGGCGGTGAGCAGGTCCAGCTCGGTGTAGAGCTGCGCCAGGCGGCGCCCGGTGGCGGTGACGTCGTCGCCGTCGAGGTAGCCGAGCCGGTCGAGCACCCCGCAGACCCGGTCGAAGGTGCGGGCGATGACGTGCGAGCGGCCCTCGACCCGGCGGCGCAGGCCCTCGGTCTCGCGCAGCAGCTTGTGGTAGCGCTCGGCCCAGCGGGCGTGGTCCTCCCGCTCGTCGCAGCCGTGACAGGGGTGCCGGCGCAGCTCCCGGCGCAGGCGCAGCACCTCCTCGTCCTCGACGGCGTGGTCGCGGGCCCGGTCGGGCTTGCCGAGGTCGCGGTCGCCGATCTTCGCGTGCATGGAGGAGACGAGGTTGGCGCGCTCCTTCGGGGAGCGGGCGTTGAAGTTCTTCGGGATGCGCAGGCGGTCGACCGGCTCCACCGGGACCGGGAAGTCCGCCGCGGAGAGCTTCTTGACCTGCTTGCCGATGGTCAGCACCAGCGGGGACGGGCCCTCGCCCCGGGAGTTCAGCCCCGGGTCCAGGACGACGGCCAGGCCGGCGCGGCGCCCGCCGGGCACGCGGATGATGTCGCCGGGACGCAGCGCCTCCAGCGAGCGGAGCGCCTGCAGCCTGCGGGCCGCGCCGCGCCGGCGCGACAGCTCGGCCTCGCGGTCCGACAGGGCGCGGCGCATCGCGGCGTACTCGGTGAAGTCGCCCAGGTGGCAGGTCATCGCCTTCTTGTAACCGGCCAGCGCCTCCTCGTGGCGGCGCAGCTGCTTGGCCAGGCCGACCACCGCCCGGTCGGCCTGGAACTGGGCGAACGACGACTCCAGCAGCGACCGGGCCCGCTCCCTGCCGACCTGGCCGACGAGGTTGACGGCCATGTTGTAGGAGGGGCGGAAGCTGGAGCGCAGCGGGTAGGTGCGGGTGCTGGCCAGGCCCGCGACGTGGATCGGGTCCGTGCCCGGCTGCCAGTGGACCACCGCGTGGCCCTCCACGTCGATGCCGCGCCGCCCGGCCCGCCCGGTGAGCTGGGTGTACTCGCCGGGGGTGAGGTCGGCGTGGGTCTCGCCGTTCCACTTGTCGAGCTTCTCGATCACCACGGACCGGGCGGGCATGTTGATGCCCAGGGCGAGGGTCTCGGTGGCGAACACCGCCTTGACCAGGCCCTTGGTGAACAGCTCCTCCACCACCTCCTTGAAGGTGGGGAGCATGCCCGCGTGGTGGGCGGCCAGGCCGCGCTCCAGGCTGTCGCGCCACTCCAGGTAGCCGAGCACCGCCAGGTCCTCGTCGGGCAGGTGCGCGGTGCGCTCGTCGACGATCTGCCGGATCTCGTGCCTCTCGGCGTCGGTGGTGAGCCGGAGCCCGGCGAACACGCACTGCTGGACGGCGGCGTCGCAGCCGGCCCGGGAGAAGATGAAGGTGATCGCGGGGAGCAGGCCCTCGGCGTCGAGCCGCTCGATGGCCTCGGCCCGGTTGGGCGGTCCCGGCCGGCGCGGGCGCGAGTAGCCCCGGCGGCCCCGGAACGCCTGGCGCTCCTCGTCGCGGGACAGGCGGATCAGGTCGGGGTTGACCAGCGGCCGCTCGCCGTTCTCGTCGGTGACGAACAGGTCGTAGATGCGGTGGCCGACGAGCATGTGCTGCCAGAGCGGGACCGGCCGGTGCTCGTCGACGATGACGGAGGTGTCGCCGCGCACCGTGCCCATCCACTCGCCGAACTCCTCGGCGTTGCTGACCGTGGCCGACAGGGCGACCAGCCGGACCGACTCGGGCAGGTGGATGATCACCTCTTCCCAGACGGCGCCGCGGAAGCGGTCGGCGAGGTAGTGCACCTCGTCCATGACGACGAAGCCCAGCCCCGCCAGGGTGCCGGAGCCGGCGTAGAGCATGTTGCGCAGCACCTCGGTCGTCATGATGACGATCGGGGCCTCGCCGTTGACGCTGTTGTCGCCGGTGAGCAGGCCGACCTTGGCGGCGCCGTACCGCTTGACGAGGTCGTTGTACTTCTGGTTGGACAGCGCCTTGATCGGGGTGGTGTAGAAGCACTTGCGGCCCTGGGCCAGGGCGAGGTGGACCGCGAACTCGCCCACGACCGTCTTGCCCGATCCGGTGGGGGCGGCCACAAGGACCCCGTCGCCGGCCTCCAGCGCGCGGCAGGCGTCGAGCTGGAACTCGTCCAGCTCGAAGTCGTACAGACCGCGGAACGAGGTCAGGGCAGGCCCGCTCTCGACCTGGCGCTGACGAAAGGCGGCGTAGCGTTCCGCTGGCGTCGTCATAATCTTCAGCCTACCGATAACGGCATTCCGGTCGGTCCCCGCTCCGGCCGCCCGGGGAGCGGCCCACGCCGCGGCGCATGGTGGTGACCGCGCCGAAGCCCAGCAGCCGCCGCAGGTACGGGGTGTGTTCGGTGGACAGCGCCACGAAGCCGTGCCGTTCGTAGAGCCGGCGGGCGCGGGGGTTGGTGTCGACGACGTCGAGCCGGATCTCCCGGCAGTCGTGAGCCGCCGCCACGCGGGCGATCTCGGTCAGGAGACGGCCGCCGACGCCCCGCCCGCGCCAGTCGGGGTCGACGGCGATGCCGTCCATCAGCAGCTGCCCGTCGGCGGGCCGGCGTTCGAGCAGGGAGAGCAGGGCCAGGCGGGGCAGCCCGCGCAGCACGCCGTAGGCGGCCAGCACGGCGGCCGCGTCGCCGCCGGTCAGGGCGCGCCCGGCCAGGTGGTAGCCGGCGACTCCGACCACCCTGCCGGCGTCGAGCGCCACGACCGCCCGGTCGCGGTGCAGGTGTGCGGCGAGGAAGGCCCTCCCCCGGTCGGGCGGGCCCAGGGCCGGCCCCAGTTTGCGGCCGAACGCCTCCCAGTACAGCTGCGCCACCCGGTCCTCGGCGCCGGCCGGCACCCCCCTGCGGATCACCGGCCCGGCGCCCGCCGCTTCGTCCACCGCTTCCACGCGTCCCTCCTCTGCTTCCTGTCCCGGTCGTCACGTTCGTTCCAGAGACGATCATTCGATGGCGGATGGGCGGGGGACGGTGACGGCGGGACCGGTCCCGCAGCCGCCCGCCCGCGGCCCTGCGGTGTTCACCGTTCCTCGTCCAGGCGTTCCACGTAGTCGCGAAGATCGTCCAGGTATCCCTCGGCGAACAGGGAACGGGGGGCGGCCACGGCGAGGACGAACGCCCTGAGCCCGGAGTCCTCGACGTCCTTGGGCACCATGGAGTGGGTGGCGTCCGGATAGCGCCGCACCTGGAGCCGGTCGGGCCGGGGCAGCAGCCTGCGGTAGGCCTCCTCCGTCTCGGCGACGTCGACGTTGAGGTCGTGCCCGCCCAGCATCAGCAGGACCGGGACCCGCACCCCGGCCAGGTCCTCGGAGGCGTCGGAGGTGTAGTTGGCCAGGACGAACCGCCAGCGGTCGGGCGTCATGCCGTCCACCTCGCCGACCGCGGCCCGGTACCGCTCGAAGGTGGAGCCCCTGCGCAGGTGTTCCCGCGTCGCCTCGCTGCGGGCCACCGCGGCCTCGGTCTCCTCCGGTGAGGCGTCGCGCTCCCTCAGCTCGGCGAGCAGGTTGTAGCGCCCCTGCCGGAGCCAGTTGACCGCCGGGGAGACGGCGATGACGAACCGCAGCCCGGGCGTGCGCGCGGCGACCTTGGGCAGCACCCAGCCGGCCTGGCTGGCGCCCCACAACCCGACCCGCTCCGGGTCGATGCCGGGCCGGGTCCTGGCCCAGGCGATGGCGGCCGCGGTCTCCCGCGCCCGGTCCTCCATGCTCTGGCGCAGCCAGTCGCCCGGAGCGCCGCCCACCCCCGGCTTGTTCCACGACAGGGAGGCGTAACCGGCGCGGGCAAGGGCCTCCCAGGCCGGGCGGTAGAAGGTGTCGTGCGTGGCGTCGACGGGACCGTCCCCGTGGACGAAGACCACCAGCCCGTACGGTCCCCTGCCCCCCGTCGGCCAGGCGAGCACTCCCTTCAGCGGCTGCGCGCCGCCGGTGATGGTCACCTGCTCCTCCCGGATGTCATAGGTGTGCTGGTAGGCCACCCAGCCTCCGCAGGCCAGGAGCAGCGCCACGACGAGCGCCAGGGACTGCAGCAGGCGGCGCGGCCGTCGGCGGCTCCGCCCGGTGACGGCCGGGGCGGACGGGGAGGGTCCAGGGTTCACTACTGTCTCCATAGGCACGGATCAGAAACTATCATTACAAGAACGATCGTAATCTATTGGATAGATATGGAGGCGGGGATGGCCGGCGGGCACGAGGAGGGGCGCGAGGGCGACCGCGGCGACGGCCGCGTGGAGGTACCGACCCGGACCCTGGTGGAGGGGATGGTCCGCGAGGACGGGACCGTCGACGCCGCCGAGCTCTACGCCGTCGCCGAGACCCTCGGCATGACCGACCAGCAGGTGCGCCTGTGCGTCAAGCGGCTCGCCGCCGAGGGACAGCTCATACAGGAGGGCCGGGGCCGCAGGGCGCTGCTGCGGGTGACCGGCGACGCCCACCGGTCGATCGCCCCCAACGCCGCGTTCATGCGGCACATGTACCGCCAGGATCGCGGGCAGGCCCCCTGGGACGGGGTGTGGCACCTGGTGGCGTTCGCGGTGCCGGAATCGGCCAGGTCCGCTCGTGACGCGCTGCGCGAGGCCATCGTCGGCCTCGGCGGCGCACCCGTGCACGGCGGCCTGTACGTGTCGGCGAACGCCTGGGAGGAGCTCGTCGAAGCCGAGGCCGGCCGTGTCGGCGTCGCCGGCTCCGTCACCTTCCTCACCAGCTCCGACCTACGTGTCGGCGGTGAGCGCGATCCGCGCGCGCTGGCCTCCCGCCTCTGGCGCCTGGACCGGATCGCCCGGGCCCACGAGCGGCTCAGCGCCGTCGCCGAGCCCCGCCTGGCCCGGCTGCGCGACCCGGCGCCCCTGCCGCGCGAGGAGGTGCTGACCATCGCGATCGAGCTCGCCGCGGAGTTCGGCCGCGCCGTCGAGCCCGACCCGCTCCTCCCCCCCGAACTGCTCCCCCAGCCCTGGCCGGGCGTGCGGGCCCGGGATCTGGTCGCCCGGTGCTGGGCCGAGCTGCCGCGGCGGGCCGACTCCGCCCGGGCGCCCCGCCTGTTCCGCCTCTACGACGACGTCGTACGCGAGATCGTGCGGGCCGGAGATTCCTACCGGGGCGCCAGCACCCGCAGCGCGCCGGGTACGGCCTCGCAGACCAGCGGGGTGGGGCCGATCCGCTCGCCGTCGGCGTAGGCGACCACCCCGGGGACCTCCAGCGCCACCCGGCGGGCCCGCCTGATCGTCACGGCGGGGTGGGTGACGTGGGTGCCCTTGTAGACGTGCGGGAAGGCCCGCAGGAAGCGGCCCTTGGGCACGGCGCCGAGGACCATCACGTCCAGCAGGCCGTCGTCGGGGCGCGCGTCCGGGCAGACGCGCATCCCGGCCCCGTAGGAGCGGGTGTTGGCGACCGCGACGAGCATCGCCTCCTCCTCGACGACCTCGCCGTCCAGGTCGAGGCGGACGGGCAGGGGTGTGAAGTGCCGCAGCTCCTCCACCAGCGCGACGAGGTACTTGGCCATGCCGGGCGGCCAGGCCAGCCGGTTGGCCCGCTCGTTGACCCGGGAGTCGAACCCGCAGCAGAGCACGCTGGCGAACCACGCGTCCTCGCCGATCCGGGCGGCGTCGATCGTGCGGGTACGGCCCGCCAGCACGACGTCGGCGGCGGCCAGCGGGTCTTTCTTCGGCAGGCCGAGGGCGTCGGCGATGTCGTTGCCGGTGCCGGCCGGGACGATGCCGAGCGGCACGTCGCTCCCGGCGACCGCCTGGACGGCGAGGTGGACCAGCCCGTCCCCGCCGAAGGCCACCAGCGCGTCCGGGCCCTCGGCGACGGCCGTGCAGGCGCGTTCCAGGGAGTCCTCGGCGGACTCGCCGACGATCACCGAGACCTCGGCGCCGCGGCTGCGGAGCCGCTCCAGGACGGGCGCGAGCAGGGCGCGGGAGCGGCCGCCCCGGGCCGCGGGATTGACGAGTACGGCGATCTCTCCGGGCACGGACCGGAACGTACCGCCTATTTGACGGGATCTGTACCCTTCGTATCCGGATCGAGAGAATCGACGTCCGGGAGCGGGGAGTCGTCGGCGGGCAGCGGGGACGCCTCGTCGTCGGACAGGCCGGAGAATTCGCCGGAGTCCGCGGCCCGCTTCTCCCGCAGGTACATGACCCCCTCGGCGAGGGCGAACAGGATCACCATCGGCAGGGCCAGCGCGATCATCGTGAACGGGTCGCCGCCCGGGGTGGCGATCGCCCCGAAGACGAACATCAGGAAGATGATCATGCGGCGGTGCTTGGCCACCGTGGCCCGCGGCAGCACCCCGATGAGGTTGAGGAAGACCATCAGCAGCGGCAGCTCGAAGGAGACGCCGAAGACGATGAGCAGCACCAGCACGTAGCCGAGGTACTCGTCGAGCGTGATGGTCGTGATGGAGTTCTCCGGCGCGAAGCCGAGCATGATGGCCAGGCCGGTGTCCATCACGAAGTAGGCCAGCGCGGCGCCGCCCAGGAAGAGCGGGATCGCCAGCCCCATGAACGTCAGCGAGTAGCGCTTCTCGTTGCGGTACAGGCCCGGCGTCACGAACGCCCAGACCTGGTAGAGCCAGATCGGGGAGGTGACGACCACGCCGAAGAGCGCGGCGACCTTGAGGTTGACGAAGAACGACTCGAAGACGCCGAGCACGAGGAACGTGCACTCGCCGCGGAGCTGCTGCGACTGCTGCAGGCTGCAGTAGGGACCCGAGACGAAGTCCCAGACCGGGTCGAAGAAGACGAACCCGAGGATGATGCCGCCGAGCACGCCCAGCAGCGCGACGACCAGCCGGTTGCGCAGCTCACGGAGGTGCTCCATGAGCGGCATGCGCCCCTCCGCGTCCTCGGACGACACGGACCCCTTACGGCCCGGCCTGGGCCACTTCAGCAGTGCCATATTCGTGAGAATCCCGGTCCGAGGAGTGAGGTGATCGAAAAGGGGCGGGCCGGCGGGCCAGGGGCGCCGCGGGGCCCGCTGCTGCCGCTGCTACTGCTGCTTGGGAGTGCCCGCCTGGGCGCGCAGCCGGGCGGCCTGCTCCTCCAGGACGCGGGCCTGCTCCTCGGCGGACGGCTCGGCGGCGGGGAGCTGCTGCGGGGCCGGGGTGACGGGGGCCTGCTGCGCCGGCACGACCGTGGCGGTCGCCGTGGCCGACTCGTCGTCGTCGCGGAGCTTGGAGGTCTCCGCCTTGAAGATGCGGAGCGACCGGCCGAGCCCGCGCGCGGCCTCGGGCAGCTTCTTGGCGCCGAACAGCAGCACCAGGATCAGCCCGATGATGATCAGCTCAGTGGTTCCCAGATTGGGCATGACACATCCTTATGCCGAGCGACGTGCAGTCTCTGTGCCGATCGTACGCTGCCCGGAGCGCAGTCTCATCCCTGCGGGCCCCGGTCCTTTTCCGCCCGCCCCCCGGAGGGGCCCCGGACGGCCTCCAGCCTGCGCCGCGTCCGCTCGACCTGTCTTCCCAGGTCACGGGTTGCCAGCAGCAACCGGGCGCCCATCAGGCCGAGGACCGCCACGCCCGCGAAAGCCAGGGCGACGGCGGCGAGGATCCAGCTCATGTCACCGGATCCTAACCCGCCGTCCGCCGGTGGTTCACAGGCCCGCCCCGGCCCTCGGGACGGGCGCCGCGTCCCCGGCCCCTGGCCTCCGAGGCCGGGGGCCGGAAGCCAGAGGGCGGCCGGTGCGCCGAGACCGGGAGGCGGGAGCCAGAGGGCGGCCGGTGCGCCGAGGTCAGGAGGCCACCGACTCGTAGCGGTCCAGCGCCTCCCGGGCGGCCTGGCGGACGCGCTCGGCCAGCGAGGCCGGGGAGACGATCCGCCCCGCTCCGCCCAGGCGCAGCGCCAGCCGGAGCAGCCAGCTCTCGTCGCGGGCGCGCAGGGCCACCCTCAGCCGCCCCTCGCCGAGCTCCTCGACCCGCTCGCACGGGTAGTACTCGGCCACCCAGCGGCCCGCGGGGGTCAGCTCCAGCTCCGCCAGCTCGTCGGTGGGCGAGGGGCGGAACACGCCGGGCGTCACCTCGTCGGGCACCGCGTCGGCCGGCGGGTCGGCGGGCACGTCCAGCACGTCCACGTCGAGCATGCGGTCCAGCCGGAACAGGCGCACCGCCTCGGCCCGGTAGCACCAGCCCGACAGGTAGCTGCGGCCGTCCACCACGACCAGCCGCATCGGGTCCACCTCGCGGGGGGTGATCTCGTCGCGGCCCGGCACGTAGTAGCGGAGCGAGAGCCGCCTGCGGCCGCGCAGCGCCTCGTTGACCGCGGGCAGCGCGTCGGGGGTGGCGTCCACCTCGACCGCGACCTGGCTGCTGACCGCCGCGGCCCCCTCCCCCGCGGCCCGCTCGAACTTGGCGATGACCCGGGTCAGCGCGTCGCGCCCGCCGAACTCCGGCATCTCGGCGAGCATGCGCAGCGCCACCAGGAGCGCACTGGCCTCGTCGACGCCCAGCCGGAGCGGGCGGGCGATCGTGTCGGCGTTGTCGATGACGATCTCGCCGCCGTCCCAGGAGACGTCGATCAGGTCGCCGGGGGTGTGCCCGGGCAGCCCGCACATCCACACCAGCTGCAGGTCGTCGATGAGCTGCTTCTCGCTCAGCCCGAAGACCTGCGCGACCTCGGACACCTCCGCCCCGGGATGGGACATCAGGTAGGGCACCAGGGCCAGCAGCCTCGGCAGCCGGTCGGCCGTACTGCTCATCGGTCGTTCACCGCTCCTCGTCCGTCCCGCGGGGCCGTCCCGCGGCCCGCTCCCGCGCCGCGCCCCGGGCCGCTCCGCCCGGCCTCGCGCCCTGCCCCGCCGCGGTCCTGCCGCGTCCCGCAGCCGCGCCTCACGTGAGCGCTCCCTTCAGCCGGCAGATGACGGCCTCCCGGGCGTCGGGCGGCCCGAGCACCTCGGCGTCGGCCGCGAACCCGGCGACCCAGCCGGCCAGCCACTCGGGGTCGGTGAAGCCGATCTCCAGCTCGTCCCAGCCGTCGCCGGCGGGCCGTACGGCCGTCGCCGCCTGGCGCAGGCCCTGGCAGGCGCCCTCGCGGACCCGGATCACGGCGGTGCGCTCGATCAGCGGCCCGTCCTCACGGGGGGCCACCATCGCCCGGATGTCGACGCCCTCGGGCACCGTCACGGTGCCGGGGCGGCCCGCCGCCACGACCGGGCCGGTGATCCGGCTGAGCCGGAACACCCGGGGCGCGTCGCGGTCGCGGTCATGGCCGACGACGTACCAGCGGCCGCGCCGGCTGACGACGCCCCACGGCTCGACCGTGCGGGTCAGCACGCTCTCGCCGGCCGCGACGCGGTAGGGGAAGCGGACCGGGCGCCGGTCGCGCACGGCCTCCCACAGGGCCGGGAAGGCCGGGTCCTGGGTGTCGACCCGCAGCTCCAGCGCGCCGCCGAGCAGCCCGCCGGTCTCGTCGGTCTCCACCCCTCCGGCGCGCAGCTTCAGCAGCGCCCCGCTGGCCGCCTCCGCCAGGCTGGCCCGCTGCCACACCCGCGCGGCCAGGCCCACCACGGCGGCCTCGTCGGGCTCCAGGGTGATCTCGGGCAGCTCGTAGGCCTGGCGGACGATCCGGTAGCCCGGGTCCTCCTCCCACGGGTCCTTCTGGACCTCGATGGGGATGCCGATCTCGCGCAGCTCGTTCTTGTCCCGCTCGAACATCCGCTGGAAGGCCTCGTCGTTGGCCGAGTCGTAGCCGGGCACGGCCTGGCGGATCTGCTCGGCGCTCAACGGCCGGCGGGTGGCGAGCAGGCAGATCACGAGGTTCAGCAGCCGCTCGGTCTTCCGGCGCGACATCCGGCCTCCCTCCCTCTCAAATGACGCTACCCTTCCCCGCGTGATCAGATGGCGCAGGGGCGAGGTCGTACGGATCCGGCGCGAGTGGCCGGGGGCGGTGGAGCTGGACGTCACCACCGAGGAGGGCCAGGCTCGCGCGCTCGCCTATCCCGCCCTCGTGGGACGCCCCGAGCCCGGCGACGCGGTCCTGCTCAACACGACCGCGCTCGCGATGGGTCTCGGTACGGGAGGTTACGCCATGGTGGTGGCGCTTCCCGACCGTTTGCCGGAAGATCCACACGGACCCGGACATCTGGTGAAGGCACGCTACACCCCCCTGCAGGCCACCGTGCTCGGCGCGGACGAGCAGGACTCGCCGCACCACGAGGTCCTGCGCGAGGCCGACTCCCTGGACGGCATGCCGGTGGTCGTCGCCGACCTGCACTCGGCGCTCCCCGCGATCCTGTGCGGCCTGCACGCCTCGCGCCCGCACGCCCGCGTCGCCTACGTGATGCTCGACGGCGGCGCGCTGCCCGCCTGGTTCTCCATGTCCTGCGCCGAGCTGCGCCGGATCGGCCGGCTGTGCGGGGTCGTGACCACGGGCCAGTCCTTCGGCGGCGACGTGGAGGCGGTGACGACGCACACCGGCCTGCTGGCCGCCCGGCACGTCCTGGCGGCCGACGTCGCGATCGTCACCCAGGGACCCGGCAACCTGGGCACCGGCACGCGCTGGGGGTTCTCCGGCGTCTCGGCCGGGGAGGCGGTCAACGCCGCCGCGGTCCTGTCGGGCCGTCCGGTCGCGGCGCTGCGGATCAGCGAGGGCGACCGGCGCGAGCGCCACCTGGGCCTGTCCCACCACTCCCTGACCGCCTACGGGCGGGTCGCGCTGGCCCCCGCCCGGATCGCGCTGCCCGAGCTGCCGGGGGCCTTCGGCGCCCGGGTGGCCGAGCAGGCGCGCCCCCTGGCCGAGCGGCACGAGCTGGTCCCCGTGCCCGTGGACGGGCTGCACGACGCGCTGCGGGAGTCGCCGGTGCGGCTGTCCACCATGGGTCGGGGACTCGAGGAGGACCTGGCCTACTTCCTGGCCTCGGCCGCCGCGGGCAGGCTCGCGGCCTCGCTGCTGGCGGACGGGGCCTCGGACGGGCCGTCCGCGGATGAGCCACCGTCGGACGGGGCGTCGTAGAAGTCGCGGAAGGTGAAGGCCCGCGGGGTGGGGCCCTCGCGGCGGAGCAGTTCCAGGCGCTCCATGCCCTCCGCGAGCGAGGGGGTGTACCCCTCGGGGATCCACCACATCACCGAGTACGGCTCGGCGATGTGGTGGAACCACTCCCTGCGCCGCTGCAGCGCGGGCAGGTGGGCGCTGCGGTAGACGAAGTTCCACAGGCTCTCGCGTGACTCCCAGACCGAGAAGTTGATCACCAGGTCGTCGCCGTAGTCGTGCTTGACGGTGGCCTCGGGGTCGTCCTCGCTCTCCTTGAGCCGCCAGACGAAGCCGGGCGCCGCGTCGGAGACGGCGTTGACGGGCTCGAGGAGCGCGACGAAGCCGGCGATCTCGGGTGAGTCCAGGGGCGCCCGGAGGCGGGCGACGTTCAGCTGTGCCAGATGCATGACCTCAGCAGACCATCTCCGCGTCTTCTATGTCAATTATTATTGTTTATAGAGAAGCTCACGCAGCACTCCCCCGGCCGGGGGTCCGACCGCACCCGCGCCGGATCTTCGCCGAGCCCCTCCAGCAGGCCCCGGCAGAGCGCCAGGTTCATCGAGCAGACCAGCACCGGGTGCTCCTCGGCCAGCACGTGGAACGGGCAGTTGCGCAGCCGCAGGCGGCCCTCCTCCTCGTAGGGCTCGTACCCGCGCCGCCGCAGCGTCCCGGCGAGGTCGTCCGGCCCGCCCTCTTCCGCGCCTTCTTCCGGCCCGTCGCCCCCTCCGGCCCCCTCCGGCGCATCCCCGCGGTCGCGGCGGCCCGGCCCGCGTCCCGCGTCCGGCCCGCCCGCCAGCCTGCGCCCGGCCCGCCGGGCGGCCTCCTCCGCCCGCTCGTCGCCGCCGAGCACGTCCACCACCTCGGCCAGCACCAGGGCGAGCGTCCGGTAGTCCCGGGGCGGGACGCTCACCTGCCACTCCCCCGGCGCCCGGCTGTAGACCTTCGCGGGCCGGCCGCTGCCCGGCCCGGTCCGGTCCCCCAGCCGTTTGAACCCGGTCTCCAGCAGGCCGGCCTCGACCAGCTTGTCGAGATGGAAGGCGGCGAGCGTGCGCTGCACCCCCACCGCCTCGGCGGCCTCGTTCCGCCCCACCTGGCGTCCCTGGGCGACCACGTACTCGTAGACCGCCCGCCGTACGGGATCGTTCAGGACCGCCACCGCGGGAAGGTCGTCACTGCTCACAGCCCGGAGTCTAGGCCCGCCCGCGGCGGTGCACGCCGCCCGCCGGCAGGCCGTACGGCGGACGGGCCGTGCAGCGGACGGGCCGTGCAGCGGACGGGCCGTGCAGCGGACGGGCCGTGCAGCGGACGGGCCGAACCGGGCTCCGGCGCGCGGACCCGGGAAGCCCGCGACCCGGCGGACCGGAGCGCGGCGGCCGGAACTCAGTAGGCGGCGAGGACGTCGACGACGAAGACGAGCGTGTCGCTCGGCTTCACCAGCGGCGGCAGGCCGCCGGGGTAGCCGAGCTCGGGCGGGACCACCATGGCCACCCTGCTGCCGACCCGGACCCCGGTCAGCGCCCGGTCCCAGGCCTTGATGACGGCGCCCTTGCCGACCTGGAACGCCTTGGGCCGGCCGGTCTGCCAGGTGGACTCCAGGGCGGCGCCCGACCCCCAGATCCTGCTCTCGTACTGGACGACGAGGAGCTGCCCCTGGCGGACCGCGGCGCCCCGGCCGTGGACGAGGACCTTCGTCCGCAGATCGGCGGGCGGGGCGCCGTCCGGCGCGGCGAGGGCCGGCCGCTCGCCGGGGCCGCCGGCGACCTCGACCCCGGCGACCGCCCCCGGCCCTCCGGTGCCCTGGGCCGCCGCGCCGGGCGGGAAGGCGCCGAGCACGTCGATCACGTAGAGCAGGGTCTCGTCGGCGGTCAGCCCGCCCGGCGGGTTCGGCCCGTACCCCTCCTGCGGGGGGAGGGCCGCGACGACGCGGCTGCCGACCCGGTGCCCCTGCAGCGCCCTGCTCACGCCGGTGACCGACTGGTTCAGCGGGAAGGCCGCGGGCGCCCCCCGCTCGAAGCTGGAGGCGACCAGGCGGTTGTCCCCGCCGTCCCACACGTGCGCGGTGTAGTGGGCGACGACCAGGTCGCTCGGGTCGACCACCTCGCCGGATCCGGCCATCCGCTCGCTGGAGCGCGGTTCCCCGGGCGGTTCGCCCTCGGGGAAGGAGATCTGCGGCCGGGCGCCGAAGTCACCGCCGACCGTGACGTCCGGGCCCGCGCCGCCGTCTGCGGTGCAGCCGCAGGCCAGCACGAGCGAGAACACGACGAGCAGGGCCCGAGTGCGCATCCGGCTCCCCTGGTGATCGATGGATGCGCCCACCATAACGCCCTATTGGGCGAAATGTCAGTAGCATGCGGCGGGCCCGGCCGCGCGCATGCGCGACCGGGCCCGTCACCGTTCGGGGCCGGGCGGGCCCGAACGGTGGAAGGACTTCCCGGGAGCGCTCCCGGGCGCTCTCCGGACGGCTCAGTAGGCGCCGACGATGTCCACCAGGAAGACCAGGGTGTCGGTGCCCTTGATGCCCGCCTGCGCGTTGCCCTCCTTGCCGTACCCGAGGTCCGGCGGGATGGTGACCAGCACGCGGCTGCCGACGGTCTGGCCGACCAGCGACTGGTCCCAGCCCTTGACGACCTGGCCGACGCCGATCTGGAAGGTGGCCGGCTCGCCCCGGTCCCAGCTGCTGTCGAACTTCTTGTCCGTGCCCCAGATCTTGCCGATGTAGTGGGCCATGAGGTTCTGGCCCGACTTCACCTCCGGGCCGGTGCCCTTGATGACGACCTTGGTGACCAGCTCCTTGGGAGCCTTCTCCTTGGTCTTCGTGGTCAGCGTGGGCGCCTTGCCCGGCTCCGGGTTCGTCACCTCGACGCCCTTGACGCCGTGCTCGGCGGCCGTGCCGCTCACGGTGACCGGCTTCGGCTTCAGGCCCACCATGTCCATCACGAGCACCTGGGTGGGGGTCTCCTGGCCCTGCTGCTTGGCCTGCTCCACCTGCTCCTTCGTCAGGCTGTCGGGCGCGACGACGGCCACGTGCCGGCCACCGGGCCTGGCCCCGACGAGCGCGTCCTTCAGCACCTTCGGCAGCTGCTCGCTGACCTGGATGGCCTCCGCCGAGCCCGTGTCGTAGGTCGACCCGACCGCGGGGTTGCTCTTGCCGTCCCAGGTGTAGACCGTGTAGTTGACCAGGACCTCGTCGCCGACCTTGAACTCCGTGCCGGCGCCCTCCTTGACCGTCTCCTCGGACGACTTCGCCGGGGGCGTGCCCTGCGGGAACGTCACCGTCGGCTTGGCGCCGACCTCACCGGCGACCTTCAAGCCGCTGCTCGCACTGCTCCCGGTCCCCCCGGTGGCGGAGGTACCGCCCTGGTCGGTGCCGCAGGCGGCGGCGAACAACAGGGGCACAGCGGCCAGTACGGCCAAGCGGCGGCGACGCATTCGATATCCCTCAGAGCAGACGTCAGTTCGCGCCACACTATCCGAACCCGGCGTACGGCCGGGATAAGCGATGAAACGTTCACCGCCGCCCGGCCGCCGTCACATGCCCGCGATCAGCTTGTCCACCCTCTCGTCCACACTGCGGAACGGGTCCTTGCACAGCACGGTGCGCTGCGCCTGGTCGTTGAGCTTCAGGTGCACCCAGTCGACGGTGAAGTCCCGCCGCTTCTCCTGCGCCCGGCGGATGAACTCGCCGCGCAGCTTCGCCCGGGTGGTCTGCGGCGGCACCGACTTCGCCTCGAAGATCTTCAGGTCGGAGGCGACCCGCTCCACCGCCCCGCGCTTCTGCAGCAGGTAGAACAGGCCGCGCCTGCGGTGCACGTCGTGGTAGGCCAGGTCGAGCTGGGCCACCCGGGGGCTGGAGAGCGGCAGGTCGTACTTGGTCCGGTAGCGCTCGATCAGCTGGTACTTCGTCACCCAGTCGATCTCCCTGGCGACCAGGTCCAGGTTGCCGGTGTCGACGGCGGTCAGCGTGCGCTCCCACAGCTCCAGCACCCGGTTGCTGATCTCGTCGCCGCCTCGCCGGTCCACGAAGTCGCGGGCCTTGGCGAGGTACTCCTGCTGGATCTCCAGCGAGGACGCCTCCCTGCCGTTGGCCAGCCGCACCCGCCGGCGCCCCGTCATGTCGTGGGAGACCTCCCGGATCGCCCGGATGGGGTTCTCCAGCGACAGGTCCCGCATCACGGTGCCCGCCTCGATCATGCGCAGCACCAGGTCGGTCGCGCCGACCTTGAGCAGCATGGTCGTCTCGCTCATGTTGGAGTCGCCGACGATGACGTGCAGGCGGCGGAAGCGCTCGGCGTCGGCGTGCGGCTCGTCCCGGGTGTTGATGATCGGCCGCGACCGGGTCGTCGCCGACGACACGCCCTCCCAGATGTGCTCGGCCCGCTGGGAGACGCAGTAGACCGCGCCGCGCGGCGTCTGCAGCACCTTGCCGGCGCCGCAGATGATCTGCCGGGTCACCAGGAAGGGGATCAGCACGTCCGCCAGGCGGCCGAACTCGCCGTGCCGGCCGACCAGGTAGTTCTCGTGGCAGCCGTAGGAGTTGCCGGCCGAGTCGGTGTTGTTCTTGAACAGGTAGATGTCCCCGGCGATGCCCTCCTCGCGCAGCCGCTTCTCGGCGTCCAGGAGCAGGCCCTCGAGGATGCGCTCGCCCGCCTTGTCGTGCGTCACCAGCTCGATGACGTTGTCGCACTCGGGGGTGGCGTACTCCGGGTGGCTGCCGACGTCGAGGTAGAGGCGCGCGCCGTTGCGGAGGAAGACGTTGCTCGAGCGGCCCCACGAGACGACCCTGCGGAACAGGTAACGGGCGACCTCGTCCGGCGACAGCCGCCGCTGCCCCCGGAACGTGCAGGTGACACCGTATTCGTTCTCGAGCCCGAAGATGCGGCGGTCCATCGTTCTCCTAGCGAGGGGACTGTCGGATTCACCCGGCAGAGGGGTCACTTCCCTGTCGTGGTCCTTGTGGTCGAAACGGTCAGGGTTCGGCCCTCGCCCACCTCGGCCGAGGAGGGCGGGAAGCCGCTCCGGCGAGGAGCGGAGGCGTCACCGCCTCACACTATTCGCCGGGCACCTCGAGCGGGAAGGCTCCGTCGGGGGTTTCCGGTCGGGGGGCTTATGCCCCCCGGCCCGGCGGCGTAAGCGGATTCAGGGCGTGTAGATTTCCTGGAACTTGACGATCTTGCCCTTGTGGACGGTGATCAGGGCGGGCGTCCGGTGCTTCTTGGCGTTGCGCAGCAGCGCCGCCCGGGAGCAGCGCTCGACGCCCAGGCCGGTCCTCGGGCTGACCGTCGGCTCCGCCCCGGCCCTGCCGCAGCCGTGGGCGCTGAGGTAGACGACGTTCGCCGCGACCGGCGAGGCGTAGGCGGTGACGTCGCCCTCCGGGGGCCCGACGAAGTGGCCCCCGGTGTGCTCGGCCCTCTTCCACCTGATCGGCTCGTACTCCGCCGTGCTCCCGCTCACGTGGGTGATCCAGCCGCGCAGGATGCCGTCCTTGCGGGAGCGGATGCGCTTGGTGAAGTCGTGGCCGGGGTCACGCTGGAAGGACGTGCCGAAGACCTTCGGGGCGGGGAAGTCGGGGATCGCCGCGGCCTGTGCGGAGGCCGGGGCCGGGGTCGCGATGGCCGCCGCGGCGGACAGGGTCACGGAGAACGCGGCGGCCGCCGCCATGAGGGAGCGCTTCATACCGGGTACGACGCCGCCCCATGAAGATCGGTTTGTCCAAGATCACGTGATCCCCGTCACACCGCCCCGCGGGGGTGCGGCGGCCGCCCGCCGCACCCCCGCGGGACCGCTCAGGCCCCGGAGCCGGTGTCGATGTCCCCCTCGGGACCGGTCGCCGGGCCGCCGGAGGACGCGCCGGGGGCCTCCGGAGGCGTCCCGGCCGCGTTCCCGGGCTCCGTGCCGGGTGGCGCGGCGGGTGGCGCGGCAGGCGGTGCGGCCTGCGCCGCGCCCTCGGCCAGCAGGCGCTCCAGCCGGGGGCCGGCGAGCCGCTGGAACTTGCGGTGCGGACGGTTGCGATCGAGCACCGCGACCTCCAGCTGCGCCACCGGCGGGCGCTCGCCGCCCGGTTCGGTCAGCGCCGCCAGCGCCGCCTCCAGCGCCGCCTGAAGCGTCATGCCCTCCCGGTAGCGCTCCTTGAGCCGGCCCGCGACGGCCTCCGCCTGGCCGCCCATCACGGTCATGCCGTGCTCGTCGAAGACCGAGCCGTCGAACGTCAGCCGGTAGATCGCGTCGGTCTCCGGGGTCTCACCGACCTCCGCGACGACCACCTCCACCTCGAACGACTTGATCGACTCGGTGAAGATCTGCCCGAGGTTCTGCGCGTACAGGTTGGCCAGGCCCCGCGCGGTCACGTCCGAGCGGTCGTAGGTGTAGCCGTTGATGTCGGCGTAGCGGATGCCGCCCAGCCGCAGCGCCTCGAACTCGTTGTAGCGGCCGACCGCGGCGAAGCCGATCCGGTCGTAGATCTCACTGATCTTGTGCAGCGCCCGGGAGGGGTTGGGCGCGACGAACAGGATGCCGTGCTCGTACTGGAGCACGACCACGCTGCGGCCCCGCGCGATGCCCTTGCGCGCGTAGTCCGCCTTGTCCCGCATGATCTGCTCAGGGGACGCATATCCAAAAGGCATGGACACCGTGGTGGTCTTCCTCTCGTGTCAGCGGGGCCGGGTCAGCGCAGCGGGGCGACGGGGCCGTCGGGGTTGGTCATGCGGGCGTCCACGACCGCCTGGACGTACCCGGCGACCTCGTCGTCGCTCAGGCGGCGGAAGCCGTCGGCGGTGACCGTGGCGACCACCGGCCAGATCCGGCGGGTCACGTCGGGCCCGCCGGTCGCCGAGTCGTCGTCGGCCGCGTCGTAGAGCGCCTGGATGAGCGTCAGCACGGTGTCCTCGGGAGAGGCTCCCTCCCGGTAGAGCTTCTTCAGGGCCCCCCGGGCGAAGATCGAGCCGGAGCCGATCGCGTGGTGGTGGAACTGCTCGTACGGGCCGCCGCCCACGTCGTAGCTGAAGATCCGGCCACCGTCGCGCTCGGGGTCGTAGGCCGCGAACAGCGGCACCACCACCAGGCCCTGCATCGCCATCGCGAGGTTGCCGCGGATCATCGTGGCCAGCCGGTTGGCCTTGCCCGCCACCGAGAGCGTGCGGCCCTCCATCTTCTCGTAGTGCTCCAGCTCCACCCGGTACAGGCGGGCCATCTCGATGCCGGTGCTCGCCGCCCCGGCGATGCCCATGCACGAGTGGTCGTCGGTGCGGAAGACCTTCTCGATCTCCCGTTGGGCGATGATGTTGCCGGAGGTCGCCCGGCGGTCACCGGCCATGACCACGCCCCCCGCGCACGTCGCCGCCACGATCGTGGTCGCGTGCGGGATCTGGTCGCCGACCGGCGCCGCCAGACGGTCGTCACGGCCGGGCAGCAGCTCCGGCGCGTAGGACCCGACGAACTCGGTGAACGAAGAGCTTCCGGTGTTCGTGAAAAGGTGGTTCACCATGCCGGCGGGCAGGTCCCTGTGCGATGCCACGCGACTCCCTCCAAAACTTCCGTACACGTCCGCGTCCACTGCTCCGTCGAGGCGCCGCACAGTGATCGTTGCGACGCTGCGCGCCGCAGCGACACGGGCTCACCTAGGCTGACCCTACTCACCCCGCCCCTCCGCACGCACTCCTCTCGATCAGCTCAACGCGAACCACTTGCCGCCTGCCTCCCCGAAACACCGTCCGTCACACCCGCCACGCGCCCTCACGCCTATATCGTGACCGCGCCGGAGAGCACCGCACCAGACTCCACCGGGGGGAGAGCGCATGGCGTCCGAGACCGCCAACGGGACCGCCGGGACCGCCGGGACCGCCGGGACCGCCGAGATCATCGTGGTCCCGCACACCCACTGGGACCGCGAGTGGTACCTGCCCTTCCAGCGCTTCCGCGCCGGGCTGGTCCGCATGCTCGACGGGGTCCTCGACACCATGGCCGCCGACCCCGCCTACCGCTTCACCCTGGACGGCCAGCTCGCCGCCCTCGAGGACTATCTGGAGGTCCGGCCCGAGCGCCTCCCGCTGGTGCGGGCCCTCGTCGCCGAGGGCCGCCTCGCCGCGGGACCGTGGTTCGTCCTCGCCGACTCCTTCCTCTGCTCCGGCGAGACCCTCATCCGCAACCTCGAGTACGGCGTGCGCGGCGCCGACGCGCTCGGCGGCGCCATGCGCGTCGGCTATCTGCCCGACCAGTTCGGCCACTGCGCCCAGCTGCCGCAGATCCTCCGCCTGGCCGGGTTCGAGCACGCCTGCCTCTGGCGCGGCGTGCCCGCCGCCGTCGACCGCGACGCCTTCGCCTGGACCGGCGCGGACGGCACCACCGTCCGGGCCCAGTACCTGCCCGGCGGCTACGGCAATGCCGTCGCCCTCTTCAGCGGTCCGGCCGAGGCCGCGTCCGACCGGCTGGCCGCCTTCGCCGAGACGATGCGCCCGTGGAGACCGTCGGGACCCCTGCTCGCCATGTACGGCGCCGACCACAGCACCCCCGACCCGGGCGTCACCTCCTCCGGGCTGCGCCTGGCCACCCTCGGCGAGTACCTCACCGCGCACGGCTCCTCCACCGCGGGCCTGCCCACCGTGACCGGCGAGCTGCGCTCGGCCGCCCGCGCCAACCTCCTGCCCGGCGTCGTCTCCGCCCGCGTCCCCGCCAAACGGGCCATGGCACGGGCCGAACGCGTCCTCATCCGGTACGCCGAGCCCCTGGCCGCGCTCTGGCTGCCCGGCGACGAGGCCGCCGCCCGCCTCCTGGACGCCGCCTGGCGCCGCCTCCTCACCTGCGCCGGCCACGACTCCATCACCGGCTGCGGAGCCGACGAGACCGCCCGGCAGGTCGCCGCCCGCATCGCCGAGGCCGAGCAGACCGGCCAGGCCGTCGTCGACCTGGTCAGCGCCTCACTCGCCGAGCGGGTCCCCCGCGACCGGCTCGTGGTCGTCAACCCCTCCCCCTTCACCCGGACCGCCCTGGTCCTCGCCGACCTGCCCGAGTCCCACGCCCGGCTGCTCACCCCGGACGGCGGCCCGGTCCCGCTCCAGCGGCTCGAGCTCGCGCCCACCCTGCTCGGCGAGACCGTCGTGGACGACCTCGCCCGGCTCCTCGGCCGCCTCCACGACCGCGAGCTGTCCGGCCAGCGGATCGTCTCCTGGGACGCGGACCCCGCCGAAGGGCTGTTCACCCTCGTGGTCGGCCGCCACGCCACCACCGGCTACGACTACGCCGCCCTGCGCCGGACCGTCCTCGGCTGCGCGGCCGCCCGTCCCGGGCCGTGGCGGGTACGGACCCTCGCCGAGCCCGTGGTCACCGTCGCCGCCCACGTCACCGTCCCGCCGCTCGGCCGCGCCGTCCTGTCCGCCGTCCCTCTCACCGCGCCCGCCGGATCCGCCTCGGCGCCCACCGGGGCCTCCGCCGCCGGCCCGGCCGCCCTCCCCACCGGCGCCGCCCCCGCGGCCGTCCCCCCGATCACCGCCCCGGTCACCGCCCCGGTCCGGGTCGGCCCCGCCGGGGACGGCCTCGACAACGGCCTGCTCCGCGTCACCGTCGCGCCCGACGGCACCCTCTCCCTGGCCGGCGGCGGCGCCGAGGCCCGCGGCGTCGGCCGCATCGTCGACGGCGGCGACGCCGGGGACACCTACGACCACGCGCCGCCCCGCCACGACCTCCTCGTCGACACCCCCGTCTCCGTCGAGGTCGAGACCGTCTGCGCCGGGCCGCTCGTGTCCGTGCTGGAGATCCGCCGCACCTACCGCTGGCCCGCCTCCTCCTCCGACGGGCACCGCGCCGAGCGGACCGAGGCCGTCACCGTCACCACCCGCGCCGAGCTCCGCGCCGGCGAGCCGTACCTGCGGCTGGAGGTCTCCTTCGACAACCGCGCCCTCGACCACCGCGTCCGCTGGCACGCCCCGCTCCCCCGGCCCGCCGCGGAGTCGTTCGCCGAGGGGCAGCTGGCCGTCGTACGGCGCGGCCTCACCGTCGAGGGCGGCTGCGGCGAGCACCCGCTGCCCACCTTCCCCGCCGAGGGCTTCGTCTCCGCGGGCGGCCTGGCCGTCCTGCTCGACCAGGTCACCGAGTACGAACTGACCGGCGGTGAGCTCGCCCTGACCCTGCTCCGCTCCGTCGGCCACCTGTCCCGGGACGGCAACGCCCACCGCCGCGAGCCCGCCGGCCCCCGGTTGCCCACCCCGGACGCCCAGTGCCTGGGACCGGTCGCGATGCGCTTCGCCGTCCTCGCGCACGCGGGCTCCTGGGACGAGGCAGGCCTGCCGCGCCTGGCCGAGGAGTACCGCCACGAGCTGCTGGCCGTACCGGGCTCGGGCGACGCCTCCGCCCGGGACCTCCCCGCCCCCGGCGTCTCAGAACCCGCACCGGTTCCCGGCGGACCCCGCGGAACCGGACCGCTCCCCGCCGCGGGGGACGGGCTCCCCGGGCCCGGATCGCTCTCCGTCCTGGGGGAGCGACTCGCCGGGCACGGACCGCTCTCCCCTCTCTCCGTCGAGGGCGCGGGCGTGCTGCTGACCGCGCTGCGCGAACGCGACGGCGCGCTGGAGGTCCGCCTGGTCGCCGAGCACCCCGTCGCCACCGAGGCCGTGCTCCGCGGCTCCTTCCGCGCCGCCCGCCGTGCCGACCTGCTCGGCACGGCGGGCGAGCCGCTGGAGGTCACCACCGGAACCGTACGGCTCCCGCTGCGTCCCTACGAGATCGCGACCCTCCACCTGACCGGCTGACCCGTCCCCGGCCCTGCCGGGGCGCTCGGCCGGGTCCCGCCTTCCGGCGGTGGTCTGGAACCGTCCGCCTCCGACAATCCCAACACTCTTCAACCTGTCCGGTTTACGTTACTCTCCACCCTTCTGGACGTAGGACCGGACAAACTCCTCCGCATTCTCTTCGAGGACTTCATCGATTTCGTCCAGGATCGAGTCGACATCGTCCGAGAGCTTCTCGTGACGCTCCTGAACGTCGGAGGCCGGAGCGGTCTCGACCTCCTCCACCTCACGGTCGGTCCGGCCGGTCTGCTTCTGGCCGCCGGTGTCCTTGCTGACCATCTGTGGCACCTCCGCATGGGGGACGTCTGTGGTTCATATCTTCCCCGAACCGGCCGACATTGCGCGCGGATCACCCCGCGATCTTCTGCCGGCCGCCCAGGTCGTACCCGCCAGACAACCTCCCCCACCCTCCGGAGGGCAAATCCCGCCACTTGACCAGATACCACTACTATCCAATAATTGGAGAGCTTAGCTATCCAACAAGGAGCAGACCCATGTCGCCGTCGTCCCTCAGCACCGCCGGGGTGCTGCTGATCACCGTGCCCGCCGTCGCCTTCGGCGGGGTCTCACTGCTCGCGCACATCATGCGCGACCTGCCCGGCTATCTGGACAACCCGGTCCGGCGCGGGCTGTGGCGGGCCGGCCACGCCCACGCGGGCGTCCTGGTGCTCTTCACGCTCGTCGCAGTGCTCTACCTCGACCACGCGGACCTGTCCGGGGACCTCAAGGCCCTGGCCCGGACGCTGATCGCGGCGGCGCCGATCCTGATGCCGCTCGGCTTCTTCCTGTCGGTGGCGCGCCCCTCGGACACCAGGCCGAACAAGCTGATCTGGCTGGTGCCGCTCGGCGGGGTCTCGCTGGGAGCGGGCACCCTTCTGCTCGGGATCGGCCTCCTGTGAGCCCATGTGAGTCCCCTGCGAGTCCCGCCCGAACCCGTGTTCCCGCAGTTCAGCAGGTGTTCACGCCATAGATTCATACTTTTTCGACGCGATCGCCCACCTTCGGACCGTTCCAAGTAGGCCTTCGGCCCGGATTCCTGGGATCATTGCCCCGTGAGCACCATCGTCGCCGACCGGTACCAGCTCGTCGCTCCCGTGGGACAGGGCGCGACAGGCGTCGTGTGGCGGGCCTACGACCTGCTACTCGAGAGAGACGTGGCGCTCAAGGAGATCGCCCTGCCCCCGGGCCCCGGAGCCGAGGAGCGGCGGCGACGGGTGGTGAAGGAGGCGCGGATGGCCGCCCGCCTGAGCCACCGGGGCATCGTGACGGTGCACAACCTGGCCGAGGAGGCCGAGCGGCTCTGGATCGTCATGGAGTACCTCGAGGCGCTGACCCTGCACCAGACCGTGGCGCAGGCCGGCCCCCTCCCCGCGGACCTGGTGGCGAAGATGGGGCGCCGGCTGCTGGAGGCGCTGCGGCACGCCCATGACGGCGGCGTGGTCCACCGGGACATCAAGCCCGCCAACATCATGCTGACCGGCGACCGGGTGGTGCTGGCCGACTTCGGCTTCGCCGGGTTCGAGAGCACGGCGACGACCTCGCTGCGCGGCACCCCCGCGTTCATCGCGCCGGAGACCCTGCAGGGCCGGGGCGGCACACGCGAGGCCGACATGTGGTCCTTCGGGGCGACGCTGTACATGGCCGTGGAGGGCAGGACCCCGTTCCGCACGGTGGACTCGATGGCCGAGCTGGCGGCGGTCCTGCAGGGGCCGCCGCGGGCGCCGAAGCGGGCGGGGGCTCTGGAGCCGGTCCTGCGCGGTCTGCTGCGCAAGGATCCGGCGGCCCGGCTGACCTCCGAGCAGACGTACGCGATGCTCGTGAACCTGCGCAGGCACAGCGCCGCGTGACAGCCGGAAACGGCGCAGGAGCGCATTTTCCCCGGCCATGACGGACGAAAAGAAAACGAAATAACATTCCGCGGCACCGGCGCGACTGAATCGTTATGCGCAATATAGACGGTCGCTGTGCCGTGAACCGTTCCAGCTGAAAACATGAATCCCGGAGGGGCCCGGTTTCTACGTACATGTGACGGATGGTTCATGGAAACGGGAACGGGAAGGCCGAGACTGCTCGGGGATCGTTACCGCCTGGTCTCGGTGAAGGAACGGGACGGCCGGGGTGTCATCTGGCGGGCGCATGATCTCAGGCTCCGGCGCGATGTCGCGATCAAGGAGATCCGGCCGCGGTTCCACGCGGACGGCGCCGGGCTGGACGACGCCCGGCGGCGGGCGATGCGTGAGGCGCGCTCCGCGGGGCGGTTGAGCCATCCGGCCGTGGTCGCGGTGCACGACCTGCTGGAGGAGGGCGGGCGGCTCTGGATCGTGATGGAGCTGGTGGAGGCTCTGACGCTGGAGGAGACGGTCGGCCATCTGGGCCACCTGCCGGTCCACTGGACGGCCTGGATCGGCTTCCGGCTGCTGGGAGGGCTGCGGCACGCGCACGGCGCGGGGGTCCTGCACCGCGACATCAACCCCGGCAACATCCTGCTGACGGGTGAGCGGGTGGTGCTGTCGGACTTCGGCATCGCGGCGCTGAACGGGGACCCCAGCACGTCCAGCACGGTGCCGGTGCACTGCGCTCCGGCCTACGTCGCGCCCGAGCGGCTCCGCGGCAGACCGGCGAACCCCGCGGCGGACCTGTGGTCGTTCGGGGCGAGCCTGTACTTCGCGGTGGAGGGACGCCCGCCGTACCCGGGCGCGCACGCCCTGGAGGTGCTGGGACAGGCGATGACGCGGGATCCGGACCCGCCGGTGAAGGCGGGCCCGCTCGGCAGGGTCCTGCGGGGGCTGCTGCGGCGGGCTCCGGAGGAGCGGATCACCGCCGACCACGCGGCGCGCCTGCTCTCGAAGATCCTGCGGATGGAGGGGGTCTCGGTGGATCCCCCCGGCTCCCGGCCGCGCGGATCCCTCCCGACGCGCTCGCCCTGTAGCGCCGTGTAGCGCCGTGTAGCGTCACCGCGCCGCCCCGCTGCGTCCTCCGCCACCGCGCAGGCCGACGGCTCCCCTCGTCCCGGGAGCCGCGACCGCGCCGGCCGTGCCGGGCTCCCGGGGAGCCGGGCCCGGCCGGCGGGCACTCACTTGTCGCCGGTGAGGGCGGTGACCAGCTCGGCGGCGGTGTGGCAGCGGTCGAACAGCTCGCCCACGTGCGCCTTGGTCCCGCGCAACGGCTCCAGCGTGGGGACGCGCTGCAGGGACTCCCTGCCGGGGATGTCGAAGATGACCGAGTCCCAGGAGGCGGCGGCGACCGCCTCGCTGTACTGGCTAAGGCAGCGGCCGCGGAAGTAGGCGCGGGTGTCGCTGGGCGGGACCTCGACGGCGCGCTGCACCTCCTCCTCGGTGACCAGGCGCTGCATCCGGCCGCGGGCGACCAGGCGGTTGTACAGGCCCCGGTCCGGGCGGATGTCGGAGTACTGCAGGTCGACCAGCTGGAGGCGCGGGTGCGACCAGGGCAGTCCGTCACGGCTCCGGTAGCCCTCGAGGATCTCCAGCTTGGCGACCCAGTCGAGCTCCCCGGCCAGTTGCATGGGGTCCTCGGCGAGCCTGGTCAGGACCGACTCCCAACGGTCCAGGACCTCCTTGGTGCTGTCGTCCATGCCGGTGCCGCTGCGCGTCTCGGCGTATTTGCGGGCCAGCTCGAGGTACTCCATCTGGAGCTGGACCGCGGTGAGCCTCCGCCCGTCGCGCATCTGGATCTCGTACTTCAGCGTGGGGTCGTGGGAGACCGCCCGCAGCGCCTGG
This sequence comes from Planomonospora corallina, assembly GCF_042650625.1. Taxonomy (NCBI): domain Bacteria; kingdom Bacillati; phylum Actinomycetota; class Actinomycetes; order Streptosporangiales; family Streptosporangiaceae; genus Planomonospora; species Planomonospora corallina. The sequence continues at coordinate 248,006 of NZ_JBHSBM010000040.1, read as the reverse complement.
ACGGGGTTCTCCACGACGAGGTCGCGGGTGAAGTAACCGTCCTCGATCATCGCGAGGACCAGCGCGGTGGAACCCAGCTTCAGGTAGGTGGAGATCTCCGACATGTTGGCGTCGCCGATGATGACGTGCAGCCGGCGGTACTTCTCCGGGTCGGCGTGCGGCTCGTCGCGGGTGTTGATGATCGGCCGCTTGAGCGTGGTCTCCAGGCCGACCTCGACCTCGAAGAAGTCGGCACGCTGGCTGATCTGGAAGCCCTCGCCCCGGGAGTCCTGCCCGATGCCCACGCGCCCGGCGCCGGTGACGACCTGCCGGGAGACGAAGAAGGGGGTCAGGTGGCGGACGATGTCGGCGAACGGGGTGGCCCGCCGCATCAGGTAGTTCTCGTGGCAGCCGTAGGAGGCGCCCTTGTTGTCGGTGTTGTTCTTGTAGAGCTGGATCGGCGCGTTCCCCGGGATCGCCGACGCCCGGAGCGCGGCGTCGTGCATGACCCGCTCGCCGGCCTTGTCCCAGATCACCGCGGCCCGGGGGTTGGTGCACTCGGGCGTGGAGTACTCGGGATGGGCGTGGTCGACGTACAGCCGCGCGCCGTTGGTGAGGATCACGTTCGCCAGGCCGAGGTCCTCGTCGGTGAGCTGGCTCGCGTCGGCCACCTCCCGGGCGAGGTCGAAGCCTCGCGCGTCGCGCAGGGGGTTCTCCTCCTCGAAGTCCCACCGCGCCCGCCGTGCCCGGGCCGCCGAGGCGGCCAGATAGGCGTTGACGACCTGGGACGAGGTCACCATCGCGTTGGCCCCCGGCTGTCCGGGCACGGAGATGCCGTACTCGGTCTCGATGCCCATCACCCGCCGTACCGTCATGCGCACCCTCTGTTCGTCCGGGGCTGTTCGTCCGCCGTATATATCCCCGAGCCTAGACCCTTCACTATGCCCAGGGGCCAGACAGTTATGGCACCGAGGCCTTTTCGCCCCGGACGGCGGGCGTCACGGGCACGGGGACGGCGACGGGGCGGCGCCGGCGGGCCCTGACGAACTCCTGGACCGGCCGCTCGACGATCCGGTGGACCGCGTACGACAGGGCCGCGACGGCCAGGACCGTGACGGCGGCGGTCAGCCAGGGCGGCAGCGAGTCCCGGAGCGCGGGGACGATCAGGACGGCCCCGGCGGTGTGGAACAGGTAGAGCGGGTAGGTGAGGGCGCCCAGGACGACCAGGCCGCGCCAGCGCAGCCAGCCGAGCCAGCCGAGGGCGACCAGGGCCATCAGCACGTAGAAGGCCACCACGGTGGCGATCACGGCCCAGTCGGGCACCGGCATCGCCTGGTAGCCGACCAGGTCGATGCGGCCGTGCACCCGGTCCAGGGCGGCGCTGACGGCGAGCCCCGCGCTGAGGCCTGCCACGCACCACAGGACGAAGCGGGGCCCGTACCGGGTCATCAGGTAGAAGGACATGCCGCCGATGAAGTAGGCGGCGTACTTGGGCATCACGATCAGCTCCACCCAGTGGTCGTCGCTCCCGGCGAAGAAGGCCGCGGCGGCCAGCCAGACGCCCATGAAGGCCAGGCAGCGGCCGAGCGTCGCGCCGAAGATCACCAGCACCGAGATCAGCAGGTAGAAGCGGAGCTCGACCCAGAGCGACCAGTAGACGCCGGTGGCGTCGGTGACCTCGAACAGGCGCTGGAGCATGGTCAGGTTCGCCACGTACCCCGCCGCGTCCAGCTTGGGGTCCAGCGCCTCGGCCTCCGTCAGGCCGTACAGGGCGGCGGTGACGCCGACGCTGACCCAGTAGGCCGGGTAGAGCCGCACGACGCGGGACAGGGCGAACGCGCCCAGGCCGCGTCCCCAGACGCTCATCAGGATGACGAATCCGCTGATCATGAAGAACAGCTCGACGCCGAGGATGCCGAGCCCGGAGACGGTGGAGATCGCCGGGAAGAGCTCGGCGGGCGCCTCGCCCCAGACCGAGCGGAAGGCGATGAAGTAGTGGAAGGCGAGCACCGCCAGGGCGGCCACGAAACGCAGGAGGTCCAGTTCGGCGAGGCGGCCGCTTCCCCGTGCCGCTCCCCGGGACTCCGCGCCGGTCAAGGGGCGACCTGCCCGGAATGTTCATGCACGCCACTTTGACGGTGAATCGATCAGCTGGGTTCCCAGGGACGGCCGTTCACTTGTGTGACGATTGGGAAACGTGAGCCTCCGGACGGATCCGGGCGGATCCGAAGCTCCGGAGTCCAGGGTCCGGGCGGAGGCCGCCGACCGGGCCGGAAGGTCTCGCGGGCGGGAGCGCCGGCGACCGGCCCCGGATCCGGGCATGGAACGGCGCGGCCCCGTCCGGACACGGAACGGCGCGGCCCCCGGGGAGGGAGCCGCGCCGCAGGCGGAGTGCCTCAGAGGTACTGGCCGGTGTTGGCCACCGTGTCGATGGACCGGCCCGCCTCGGTGCCCTGCTTGCCGGAGACGAGGGTGCGGATGTAGACGATCCGCTCGCCCTTCTTTCCGGAGATGCGGGCCCAGTCGTCGGGGTTGGTGGTGTTGGGCAGGTCCTCGTTCTCGGAGAACTCGTCCACGCAGGCGGCCAGCAGATGGTTGATCCGCAGGCCCTTCTGCCCGGTCTCGAGGAACTGCTTGATCGCCATCTTCTTGGCGCGGTCGACGATGTTCTGGATCATCGCGCCGGAGTTGAAGTCCTTGAAGTACAGGACCTCCTTGTCACCGTTGGCGTAGGTGACCTCCAGGAAGCGGTTCTCCTCGCTCTCGGCGTACATCCGCTCGACCACGCGCTGGATCATGGCCGCGATGGTGCCCTCGCGGCTGCTGCCGTGCTCGGTGAGGTCGTCGGGGTGGAGCGGGAGCTCCGCCGTGAGGTACTTGGAGAAGATGTCCTTGGCCGCCTCGGCGTCCGGCCGCTCGATCTTGATCTTGACGTCCAGGCGGCCGGGCCGCAGGATCGCCGGGTCGATCATGTCCTCGCGGTTGGAGGCGCCGATCACGATGACGTTCTCCAGGCCCTCGACACCGTCGATCTCGGACAGGAGCTGGGGGACGATCGTGTTCTCGACGTCGGAGGAGACACCCGAGCCGCGGGTCCGGAAGATCGAGTCCATCTCGTCGAAGAACACGATCACCGGGGTGCCCTCGGAGGCCTTCTCCCTGGCCCGCTGGAAGACCAGGCGGATGTGCCGCTCGGTCTCGCCGACGTACTTGTTCAGCAGCTCCGGGCCCTTGATGTTGAGGAAGAAGCTCTTGCCGGACTGGCCGGTCTTCTCCGCGACCTGCTTGGCCAGGGAGTTCGCGACGGCCTTGGCGATGAGCGTCTTGCCGCAGCCGGGCGGGCCGTACAGCAGCACGCCCTTGGGCGGGCGGAGCTTGTGCTCCCGGAACAGGTCGGAGTGCAGGTAGGGAAGCTCGATCGCGTCCCTGATCTGCTCGATCTGCCGCATGAGCCCGCCGATCTCCTCGTAGGAGATGTCGGGCACCTCCTCCAGGACGAGCTCCTCGACCTCGGACTTGGGGATGCGCTCGTAGACGTAGCCCGAGCGCGGCTCCAGCAGCAGGGAGTCGCCGGCGCGGATCGGCTGGCCGAGCAGGGACTCGGCGAGCTTGACCACGCGCTCCTCGTCGGCGTGCGAGATGACCAGCGCCCGCTCGCCGTCCTCGAGGAGCTCCTTGAGCATCACGATCTCGCCGATCTCCTCGAAGCCGAGGGCCTCGACGACGTTGAGCGCCTCGTTGAGCATGACCTCCTGGCCGCGCTTGAGCTGCTCGGCGTCGACCGCGGGGCTGACGTTCACGCGGAGCTTGCGACCGCCGGTGAACACCTCGACCGTGCCGTCGTCCCTGGCCTCCAGGAAGACGCCGAACCCGGACGGCGGTTGCGCCAGCCGGTCGACCTCCTCCTTGAGCGCGACGATCTGGTCCCTGGCTTCCTTGATGGTCGCGACCAGACGCTCGTTCTGGCCGGTGACGGCCGCTAGTTTCGCCTGTGCCTCGTGGAGATGCTCCTCGAGGATCCTGGCCTGCCGGGGAGACTCCGCCAACTTCCGACGCAGCGCGGTGATCTCCTCCTGCAGGAAGGAGACCTGTGTTGTGAGATCAGCGACCTCCCGTTCGCGCTGCGCGGCTCGAGCCTCAGCGTCGTCGCGAGCTGCCACGCCGTCACCTCCTTCCCAGTCGAGACCGACTACTCAAGACCCTACCCATCTGGGGGCTGTCCGTTACCTGGCCGGGCGGTATTCGTATGACTACATTAAGTGTTCAGCGATTAATCCCTTATGTAGCGTTTAGCGCTGCCAGCATCAGAACATGGGCTTCTGTTCCCATGTAATGCCTGGCATCCGTCGTGGCCGAATCGTCATGTGGCCGAGATCACGGAGAGGATCACGGAGACGCCGTGGACTCCTCGCCATATGCCCCCTTCGCCGGACGCCTGCGCCGAGGCGGAGGTGTCACCCCGTCCGCCATGCGACGGGCGGTGACGAGGAACCCGGTGTGGCCGACCATCCGGTGGTCGGGCCGCACGGCGAGCCCTTCGACGTGCCAGTCGCGAACCAGGGTCTCCCACGCATGGGGCTCGGTGAAACTTCCATGTTCGCGCAAAGTTTCGACCGTGCGGGAGAGCTGGGTCGTCGTCGCCACGTAGCAGCAGATCACGCCGCCCGGCGTGAGGGCCTTGGCGGCCGCGTCCACGCACTCCCACGGGGCCAGCATGTCCAGGATGATCCGGTCGACGTCGCTCTCGTCGAGCGCGCCGACGAAGTCGCCGACGACCAGGCGCCACTGCTCCATCGGCCCGCCGTAGAACTTCTCCACGTTCTTACGGGCGACCTCGGCGAAGTCCTCGCGGCGCTCGTAGGAGGTGACCTTGCCCTCCGGGCCGACCGCGCGCAGCAGGAAGCAGGTGAGCGCGCCGGAGCCGACGCCCGCCTCGACGACGCGCGCGCCCGGGAAGATGTCGGCCATGGCGACGATCTGCGCGGAGTCCTTGGGGTAGATGACCGCCGCGCCGCGCGGCATGGACAGCGTGTAGTCCGGCAGCAGGTGGCGGAAGGCGAGGTACTGCGTGCCGCCGGAGGAGCGGACCACCGAGCCCTCGGGCTGCCCGATCAGGTCACTGTGCGGGATGAACCCCTTGTGCGTGTGGAAGACGCCGTCTTCCTTCAGCGTCACCGTGTGGCGCTTGTTCTTGGGGTCGGTGAGCTGTACCTGATCCCCGGCCCGGAACGGGCCATGCCTGCGAAAACCCATGTGCGCAAGGGTATCGGCGCGCGGGCCCTGGCCGGTTCCGGTCTTCCCGCCCGCGCCCCGGCCTCCGGGCCCGGCCCGCCCCGCCGCCCGCGCCCGGAGGTCCGGCCCGCCTCCCGCCCCGAAAGGGCCGCCGAACCGGTTGGCCCGCCCGTGCCCGCACCTGATAGCAGTGGAGGGTGTTCACCCGAGATGTCATCCCCGCCGGGCCCGTCCTGCTGCGCGGCCTCACCGGCGCCGACGTCGGGCCGATGACCCGTGCCTGCGCCGATCCGGAGATCGTGCGCTTCATCCCCACCGTGCCCGTGCCGTACGGCAGGGGCGACGCGCTCCACTACCTGGAGGTGGCCGAGCGGCTCTGGGCGGCGGGCGGCGCCTCCTTCGCCGTCGCCGACCCCGGCACCGGCGAGTGGCTGGGCAACATCGGGCTCAAGGCGCCCGATCCGCGCGGCAACGGCGAGATCGGCTATCTGATCGCGCCCTGGGCCCGCCGGCGCGGGGTGGCCACGGCCGCCACCCGGGCGCTGACCGAGTGGGCCTTCGCCCGGGGGGTGCACCGCATGGCGCTCCTGGCCGAGGTGGACAACCTCGCCAGCCAGCGGGTGGCGCTGGCGGCCGGCTTCCGGCATGAGGGCGTGCAGCGCGAGGCCGAGCCCCGGCGCGACGGCACCCGGGGCGACCTGGCCGCGTTCGCGCGCCTGAGCACCGACTCCGGCGAGCCGGTCCGGCCGTACCTGCCCTTCTTCCCCGGCGGGTCGCTGAGCGACGGCGTGGTACGGCTGACGCCGCTGGCCGTCGAGGACGCCGACGACTACCACGCCCTGCGGAGCCTGCCCGAGACCGTGGAGCACACCGTCCCCGCGCAGGTCCCCGACCCGGAGGACAGCGAGCGGTTCTGCCGGGAGGCGGGCATGCGCTGGCTGGAGGGCGCCCGGGTGGAGCTCGCGATCCGCGACGCCGCCGACGGCGCCTTCGCCGGGCACGTCCAGCTGAGCAACATCGTCCCGCCGCTGGGCCAGGCGATGGTCGGCTACAGCATGCTGCCGGAGTTCCGCGGCCGGGGGTTCGCCACCCGCGCGGTGGAGCTGGTGGTGGACTGGGCCCTCGGGCACACGCCGCTGGCCCGGATCGTGGCCGGCACCGACGTGGACAACACCGCCTCGCAGCGGGTGCTGGAGAAGGCGGGCTTCGCGCGCGAGGCACTGCTGCACGGGCTGCTGCCCCGCCCGGACGGGACCCGCCGCGACGACCTGCAGTGGTACCGGATGCGGGGCTGACCTCCATCTGAGGGGCTCGACAGGGGCATGGCGGGGGCATGGCGGGGGCCTGGCGGGGGCCTGGCGCGCCCCGGTCCCTCCTGGCGGCCCGGGAGATTCGCCTGTCCCATTAACCCCATATGAGACATCAACCGGCTGGTCAAAGCACGTTTTTAGCGGTAATACTCCGGAATCGCCACCCCGCCCGCCGTCTCACGCGGGCACCCGGCTCCACGAAGAGAGGGGAAAAGGGATGAGCACCACCCGGCAGATCGGAGCGGCGCCCGGCGCCGTCCTCACATGCGGCGAACCCCGCCGCGGCGAGTCCGGAGACCGCCTGCGGGTCCTGATCGAGTCCTTCGCCCGCCCCGGCCCGGACCGCCTCGTCGAACAGGTCGTGGCGGCGGCCGCCACGGTGTGCTCGGCCGGCTACGCCGGACTGGTCGAAGTCGACCCGGTGGCGGAGAGCGCACACCCGGTCCACGTGCACACCCCGCCCGGCGATCCGCTGGCGCTGCGGCGGTGGCTGCGCGACAGCGCGGTGCTGACGACCCTGGCGGCCCGGTCCGACCCGATCCGGCTGCCGGGCGAGGAGGCCGCGGACCGCCCGGGCTTCCTGGCGGTCCCGGTGCCGCTGGCCGCCCGGGGCCGAGCGTATCTGTGGGTGGCCGGGCGGTGCTTCGACCACTGGGACGAGGACCTGCTGGTGCGGTTCGCGACCGCCGCCGGCCGGGCGATGGAGGCGGCCCACGGGTTCGAGGCCGCCGTCCGGATGCTCCGCGCGGTGCACGCCTTCGCCCGGCCCGCCGTACCGGGCCGGGGCGCTCCGGGTCCGGAGGGCGCGCTCCCGGAAGGCGCGGCGGAGGCGGTCGGCCGGCGCCGGACCCCGTCCTGAGCGCGGTCAGTCGGCGCCGAACTCCGTCCTGAGCTTGGCGAAGGCGGCGTCGGTGCCCTGCAGGGCGCGGTCGATGTCGGCGTCGGTGTGCGCGGCCGACAGGAACCAGTTGTGCCAGGGATGGAGGTAGACGCCTTCCTGCAGGCAGGCCGACGCCCAGAACACGCCCTTGGCCAGGGTCGCGTCCCCGGCGAAGGAGAGCCACGGGATCTGGACCGGGCCGGTCTGGTTGACCGTGAAGCCGTACGAGGCGGCCTGCGCGGCGAGCCCGTCGCGCAGGCGGGCGCCGGCGCGCTCCATGAGGGCGACGCCGTCGACGGCGTGCAGGGTCTCGATGGTCGCCTTCGCGGCGGCCATCGGGGCGGCGTTGAACCAGAACGAGCCGGTGGAGTAGATCGTCTGGGCCGCGTCGCGCAGGGCGTCCACGCCGGTGACGGCCGCGATCGGGTGGCCGTTGCCCATGGCCTTGCTGAAGGCGTACAGGTCGGGCCGGACTCCCAGGGGCTCCCAGGAGCCGCCGAGGTGCAGGCGCCAGCCGCCGCGCACGTCGTCGATGACCAAAGCCGCGCCGATCCGGTCGGCCAGGGCCCGCAGCCCGCGGGCGAACTCCGGCTCGGCAAGCTCCTGGTCCTCGAACGAGTCGTGCTTGAACGGCGTGACGATGATCGCGGCCACGTCGGAGCCGGAGGGCCCCTCGGCCCGCGCCGCGGCCGCCTCGGCGCTGGCCAGGTCGTTGTAGGTGAACTCGACCAGGTCGGCCCGGTCGCTGGGGGTCGTCCCGGCCGTGCTCGGCGTGCACCACGGGGCGGCGCCGTGGTAGGAGCCGTGCGCGAGCAGGACCTTGTTCCTGCCGGTGGCCGCGCGGGCGATCATCAGGGCCTGGGTGGTGGCGTCGGTGCCGTTCTTGGAGAACATCGCCCAGTCGGCCTGCGGGACGGTCTCCACCAGCAGCTCGGCGAGCTCCACGTAGACCGGGCCGGGGCCGTTGAGGCAGTCGCCCTCGGCGAGGGCCGCCGCCACGGCGGACTCGACGGCCGGGTGGCGGTGGCCGAGCACGATCGGGCCCCATGAGCACATGAGGTCGACGTACTCGCGACCGTCGGCGTCGAACTGGCGGCAGCCCTCGCCGCGCACGAAGAACTGCGGGTAGCCGGGGCCGTGCAGGGCCGCGTTGAGGTGCCCGTACATGCCGCCGGGGACGACCCTGGCGGCCCGTTCGCGAAGACTCGCATCCATCGACATCTGGGGAACATCCCTCTCGTGGTGCCCGCGCCGCGCGGCGGGGGCTGGGGCAGGGGCTGGGGCGGGGGCCATGCCCGGGCGGGGCCGCGGCCCGGGGCGGATCTACAGGCGGGTCACGTCCAGGCCGTCGAGGCCGGCGTCGGAGCCGAGCCCTCCGGCGACGCGGGCGGCGACCTCGGTGCCGAGCCGGGCGGCGTCGAGCACCCCGCGGCCGGCGACCAGGCCGGCGATGAACCCGGCGCAGTAGGCGTCGCCGCAGCCGGTGGTGTCCACCACCGCGACGTCGCGCGCGGGCAGGCGGGCGGTCTCGGTGGCGGTGGCGGTGGCGGTGGCGACCAGGCTGCCCTCGCCGCCCAGCGTGACGAGCACCCCGCGCGGCCCCTCGGCCAGCAGCGCGGCGGCGGCCTTCTCCGCCTCGGTCTCCCCGCTCATCATGAGCGCCTGCTCCTCGTTGGGCAGGACGTAGTCGACGTGCGGCAGGAAGACGCGGGCCGCGCGCACCAGGTCGGGCATGTTGGACAGCAGGTCCATCGTGACGACCGTGCCCGCCGCCCGCACCTCGTCCAGCAGGGCGAGGAAGGCCGCGTCGTGCAGGGCCCAGGTGACGTCCATGCCGCCCAGGTGCACGACCTCGGCCGCGCGCAGCCTGCCGGGGTCCACGTCCGCCGGGGTCAGGGCCAGGTTGGCTCCCGGCACGTGGAAGGACGGGCGGCCGCCGTCCGGGCGGATCGGCAGGATCGAGGCGGCGGTCTGCTCCCCCGGCTTGCGGACGATCCCGGTCACGTCCACGCCGTGCCGTTCCATGACCATGAGCAGGAAGTCGCCCAGCTCGTCGTCCCCCGCCGCCCCGACGGAGGCGACCGGGACGCCGAGCTTGGCCAGGTCGACGGCCGTCCCCGCCGCGGCGCCCGCCGCGGTGAGGCGGATCTGCTCCAGCAGGAGGGTGTCCTGTCCCTGCGGGATGGACTCCACCGGCCGGGCGAGCACGTCCACGATGTGCACTCCGAGCGTGACGACAGTCATGCGAGCCCTCCTCATGTTTTCCGCCTCAGCGGATGATGACGCGCACCCGGAGGCGCTGTCAACGGACCGTCCGGCCGGAGCCCGCGCACGGCAAGGGAACGGCCCCGGGCTCACCCCGAGACCAGGACTCGCCGTACGGGCCCGGGACCGCCCTCGAGGGCCGGGGCCCGCGGAAGGAGCGCCCCGGGTCCCGGCCCTCAGGGGCGGATCGCCGACGAGATCAGGGCGTAGAGCCGGTCGGCCAGGTCCCGGGCGGTGGGCCGCCCGGCGGGCTCCCCGGTGCAGGCGGCCACCAGCTCGGCCAGCTCCGGTTCCAGGTCCTCGCGGATCGCCGGCGGCGTGCTGTTGATCTTCCGCAGGGTCAGCAGCGGGTCGTGGACGGGCAACTCGCCGTAGAGGCCCGCGCCGGTCGCCGCCCAGTGCAGCGTCGCGCCGAGCGACCAGACGTCGCCGGCCGGCGTCGGCCGCTCACCCCGCAGCAGCGCCGGGTCGGTGAACTCCACCGAGCCGATCCCGCCCATCCCGGTCACCGTCGCGCCCGGCGTCAGCACCTGCGACAGCCCCAGGTCCGACAGCTTGCCCCCCAGGTCGGTGAGGAGCACGTTGCCGGGGGTGATGTCGCGGTGCACGATCCCCTCCTCGTGCAGCGCCTGCGCGGCGTGCGCGACGCAGGCGACCGCGCGCAGCGCCCGCTCCCGGGACGGCGGCGCGGCCGGGCGGCCGAGCGAACCGCCGGGCAGGTACTCCATCGAGTAGTAGAACACCCCGCCCTGCTGGCCGGCGTCGTAGAGCGTCACCAGGTACGGCGAGCGCACCGCGGCGAACGCCTTCAGCTCCCGGGTCGCGCGCCGGAACGCGTCCGCCCCGGTCCCGCCCAGCACCTTCACCGCGACGAACTCGGCCTCCACCGGCAGCCGCGCGGGCCTCCTGGCGAGGTAGAACTCACCGTGGTTCCCCGCCCCCAGCGAGCGGACGAACTCGTAGTCGGCGATGCCTTCCACGCTGCGTCTCCCCTCCGTGCCGCACCCTCGCACGACCCTCGCGACGGCATCCCGCACACGGTAACGTCGCCATGGTCATTGTCGGGGCTTTTCATGACTTACGGGAAGCGTGCTTGCCTGTGCTCCACATGGACCTCCTCCTCCTCGACCTGGTGATCGTCCTGGCGGCGGCCCGGCTGCTGGGCGCCGCGGCCAGGCGGATCGGCCAGCCGCCGGTGGTCGGCGAGATCCTGGCGGGCATCCTGCTCGGCCCGACTCTGCTCGGCCCGCTGCTGGGCGACGCCCTGTTCGGCCCGGAGATGAAGCCGCCGCTGCAGGCCCTGGCCAACGTCGGGCTGGTGCTGTTCATGTTCGTCGTCGGCCTGGAGCTGGACCAGAAGCTGGTGCGGGGCAAGGGCCGGATCGCGGTCACCGTCGCGCTCGGCTCCACGGTCGTGCCGTTCGCGCTGGGCTGCGTGCTCGCGCTGGCCATCGCGGGCGAGCACGTCGGCGGGGACAGGACCCTGCCCTTCGTACTGTTCATGGGCTCGGCGATGGCCGCCACCGCCTTCCCCGTGCTGGCCCGCATCCTCACCGACCGCGGCATGCAGCGCATCACCGTGGGCGGCCTCTCACTGGCCGCCGCCGCGGTGATCGACGTGCTCGCCTGGACCGTGCTCGCCGTGGTCGTGGCCGTCGCGGGCGCCGGGGACGCCGAGGGACAGTGGAAGGTCCTGCTGGCGCTGCCGTACGCGGTGCTCATGTTCGCCGTGGTCCGGCCGCTGCTGGCCCGGCTGGTGCCCGCCCACGAGCGGGCGGGGCGGCTGACGCCGGGCCTGCTCTCGCTGGTGCTGCTGGGCCTGATCGCCTCGGCCTGGGCGACCGAGTGGATGCACGTGCACTTCATCTTCGGGGCCTTCCTGTTCGGCGCGGTGATGCCCCGCGAGGGCGCCGAGCGGCTCACCCACGAGATCCTGGAGCGGCTGGAGCAGCTCGCCGTCCTGCTCCTGCTGCCGATGTTCTTCGTGGTGGCCGGGCTCAACGTGAACCTGCGCGCGCTCGACCTGTCCAGCCTCGGTACCCTGGCCGCGATCCTGGCGGTGGCGGTCGGCGGCAAGCTGCTCGGCTCGTACGCGGCGGCCCGGGCGCAGAAGGTCCCCGCCCGTCAGTCGTGGGCCCTGGCCACGCTGCTCAACACCCGGGGACTGACCGAGATCGTCATCCTCACCGTCGGCCTGGAGAAGGGCGTGCTCGACAACGAGCTGTACTCCCTCATGGTGGTGATGGCGCTGGTCACCACCGGGATGACCGGGCCGCTGCTGCGCAGGGTCTACCCCGACCGGCGCGTCGCCCGCGACATCGCCGAGGCCGAGCGCGCCGCCCTCGGGGAGACGGCCGCGCACCGGGTGCTGACCGTGGTGCCCGGGCCGCCGGGCGGGCAGGGCCCGCTGGTGGACCTGTCCGCCGTGCTCGCCCGCGCCTCCTCCCCCTGCGAGGTCGCCCTGGTCCACCTGCGCCCCTACCCCCGGCAGCGGCTGGAGGTCGGCACCGGCCTGTCGTCCGAGCTCGCCGAGATGGCCGAGACGCTCCACGACCTGGAGGCGCTCGCCGCGACGGCCCGCGACCGGGGCGCGGAGACGAGGATCGTCAGCCGCTTCGCCGCCGACGCGGCCGCCGAACTGCCCGAGGTGGTGTCCGGCGCCCGGCCGGACCTCGTGGTGCTCCCGGCGGGCGTGCCGGGATACGCCGAGGTGCACGCCGCCACCGCGTGCCGCGTGCTGACCGTGCTCTCCCCCGACGAGCCGCACCTCGCCGGGGACGGGCCGGTCGCGGTCCACCCTGGCCCCAGGGGCTCCAGGGGCTCCAGGGGCTCCAGGGGCTCCAGGGGTTCCAGGGGTTCCGGCGCGGGCGCCGACGCCGCCGTCCACGTGGCGCTGGTCCTCGCCCTGCTCTCCGGCCGGCCGCTGGTCCTCGCCGGGGGCGGCCGGGCCGCCGCGCTGGCCCGGCGGCTGGCGAAGCTGGGGGTGGCGGCCGCGGCGGGCGAGGTCCCGCCCGGCGCGCTGGTCGTGGCGCCCGACGGCGGGGCCGTCCCGGCCGGAGCCCATCTGCTGGTCCGCGCCGAGCAGGACCCGGACCCGGTCGACTGGGAGGCCGCCGTCGCGGCGCTGGGCGTGCCCGCGGCCCGTCCCTGACCGGACGGCGTGCCCGCGCGGCCCCTTCCTGGCAGTCCCCGGCCGGACGGCGTGCCCGCGGCCGCCCCGGGAAGACGCCGAGGGACCGGGGTACGGCGCCCGCCGTACCCCGGCCCCTCGGCCCTCTCCGGCCGGCCGCGCCGGAGGGACTCCCGCGTCAGTGGTTGCGGTGCGACTCGTAGCGCATGGTGCGCGAGACCCCGATGCGCACGGTCGTGCCGGGCATGATCGTGACCGGCTCGTTCGGCGGGATGTCGTAGAAGTTCGGGTCGCCGGGCGGCTGGACCTGGGTGCCGTTGACCGAGCCGAGGTCGACCAGGTTGACGTCCCAGCCGTCCAGCGCCACCCGCAGGTGGCGGCGGGAGACCGAGCCGTCGGGGCTGGTGACCTTGGCCGGGCGGGCCGAGCCGTCGACGACCTCCGGGGCCCGCTCGGGGTCGCGGCCGAGCAGGTAGTCGGCGTCGAGCCGGAGCGTCATGCCGTCGTCCAGCAGGAGCACGCCCAGCGGCGGGCGCGGCCCCTTGTAGGGCACGAGGGTGCGCTGCACCAGCGCGATGCCGCAGACCGCGCAGTACGGCACCCGCGGGTCGTTGAAGTGGTTGTTCTTGCAGTCGACGCCGTGGACCAGCGGCCGGGACCCGGGCTCGGAGTCGGCCGGCGCGGACGGCAGCAGATCCGGCGCGGTCTGCGGGCCGCCGCCGGGGGTCAGCAGCTCGTACTCGAACGACTCGTTGCGCAGGTCCGCGGGGTGGTCGCCCGTGCCGTTCGACCGGGCGGGCGCCAGGTCGTCCTGCGAGCCGAAGCCGGGGGCCGAGGGCGGCGGGACCGCGGCCATGGGACCGGAGTCCCACGGGGCGGGGGCCTGCGGCTCCATCGGCGGGCCCGGCGGCGGCACGTAGTGGTCGGGGGCCGCGTGCGAGCCCATCGGCGCCATCGGCTCCGGCGGCGCGTGCGCGGCCATCGGGTCCGGGGCGGGGGGCGGGGCCATCGCCCCCATGGAGTCCGGCTGTGCGTGCGAGCCCACGGGGCTCATCGCGTCCTGCCCGGCGGGCGGCGCCATCGCCCCCATCGGGTACGGCAGAGCGGGCGCGGACTCCGCCGGCGGCGCGGACCACTCGGAGGGGGCCGGAGGGGCGGGGGCCTCGGCCGGCGGCGACCCCCAGTCGGCGGGCTGCGCCGGGGCGGGAGGCTGCGGCACCGGGGGCAGCGGAGCGGGCGGCGCGGCGGACGCCTCGGCCGGGACGGGCTCGAGCCGCCCGGCCGGTCGCGGCGGGGAGCCGCCCGTCTCGGACGGGTCGCACCACACGCCGCCACCGACGATCACGCCGCTGTCCAGCCGGGTGAACCGGTGCGCCTCCCCCGCGCCGGGCAGGCGCAGCTCCACCTGCGTGACGGGGCCCGGCACCAGCCGGTCCGACCAGGTGAGCGCGTCCCGCCCGGCGAGGCGGACCTCGCCTCCGGACCCGGTGACCGCCGCCGACGCGGGGCCGCTGACCAGCACGGCCACCCCCTCGGGCACGGGACCGGCGACGGCGCACGCCACGGGCTCGCCCATCATGGCGGCCAGGACCTGGGCGACCCTGCGGGCCAGCGCCCGCCCGTCGCCGCCCGAGGCGGCGGTCTCCCGCAGCGCCCCCAGCAGGTCCTCCATGACGGCCTCGGCCGCGTCGCACACCAGCAGCAGCCCGCCCATATGGGCGACCACCCCGTTGCCCGGCAGCGGACGCACCGCTCCGAAGCCCTGGTCGGTCACAGAACTCTCCCTCCCCGGAAGCGCCACCGGATGAACGGCACGCGCATCGGCCCGTTCGCCACCAGCCAGATGCATACCCAGACGACGGTGAAGTGCGTCCAGAAGGTGCCCGCTGGGATCGGCCCGATTACATCAATCGCACCAGACCGTAGCAAAAAGAACAGCAAGAAGCCCTCGGGGACGAGGGTCAGCAGCCCGAACAGGGTAGGCCAATCCTTCTCCCAGCGGAACTGCATGAGGAAGTGGTAGACCAGCTCCCAGCCGACCCCCAGCACCCCCACCGCCACCAGCACGAGCAGCCCGGTGCCGTAGCGGTCGCCGAGCGAGGCCCCCATCCCCGGCAGCAGGGGCATCAGCAGCAGGGTGACGACCACGCCCGCCGTGGCGAGCAGGAACAGGCGCGTCTGGATGCGTCCCATCAACGTCGGAACCACGGGTCGACTCCTTACACCGGTGAGTTGAGGGCCCACTTGAACCACTGCGCGGTCGAGCGCAGCGGCCCCATCTTCCTGACGAACCCGCGCCTGGCCAGGTCGTCGGCGATCTCCTGGGCCGCGATCTGCAGGCCGAGGAAGGTGTCGACGCCCGGGAAGTAGCCGCCGAGGGTGGCCGACCCGGAGGCGTACAGGACGCCGTCGCCGCTGGCGGTCCCCTTCACCTCGAAGTGGCGCTCCACGTCCAGGCGCCCGACCGGGTTGCGGCCCGCCCCGCCGTGCTCGAGCAGGTCCGCGAAGATGCGGTGCTCGGCGATGTCGGCCTCCAGGCCCGTGCAGTCGATGATGTAGTCGGAGACCGGCTCGCGGACGGTCCCGTCGGCTCCGCGCACATAGCTGACCAGGCGGCCGTCGGGGGAACGCTCCACCCGGTCCACCGTGCCCTGCACGGCGTGGTAGTAGCCGCCCTCGCGCCCTGCGCGCATCTGCTCCTGCCAGCGCCGCCGGTAGGGGGTGTTGGTCCCGCCCATCTCCTTGTACTTCTTGGCCCGCTCGGCGCCCTCGAGCTTGCGCATCTCGGCCTTGAGCTGGCCGCCCCAGACCGACTTGGGGTAGTTGAAGCCCTGGTAGGCCCAGCCGTGGCCGCCCTTGCGCCGCGCCCAGGCGTGCGGGCCGTGCGAGCCGGTGACGAAGGTCCGGAAGACGTGAATGACCTGGGTCCTCAGCCCGTGCCTCTCCCGGTCGTCGAAGATCCGCTGGAGCACCCGGGAGGCGACGACGCCGCCGCCCCGGATGACCACCGTGCCGGGCCGGGTCTTGAGGAACTCGTAGACGTGCTCGTGCGGCTCGTAGGCGTTCACCACGTGCTGGTAGTCGCCGTACTTGGTGCGGAACTCCTGCAGGTCGGGCAGGAACTTCAGGCCCGGGTAGCCGACCGCGATGTGCACGAAGCGCGAGCGGAAGACCACGCGCTTGGTGGGCGCGGCGCCCTCCGGCGGGGTCACCACGGTGAAGTAGCCGCCGCCGGCCCTGCGCCGCACCATGCGGACCTGGCCCTTGACCAGCATGTCCCAGTAGCGGATGCGCTTGGCCTCGCGCTCCAGGTTGGCGAAGACCGTCCCGGCGCGCGGGGTCCAGTAGTCGTTGATCAGCGGCTCGGTGAGGATCTGCCACAGGTAGGCCGGCTTCTTCTCCCTCCACGCCTCCTCCAGCGCGTAGGAGGGGAAGCCCCAGAGGTTGTCCGGGCGGGAGGACGAGTCGGAGCGGATCCGCTCCGGGCGGGGGATCTGCGAGCACCTGGTGAGGAACTCGTAGGTCTGCCACGGGTGGTCGATGTTGGAGACGACCCGCATCTGCGAGGTGGGGACCCCGTAGACGCGCAGGTAGTCCAGGGTGACGAAGGATCCGATGCCCCCGCCGACCGTGAGGAAGGGGATGTCCTGAATCGGGATGCCGGCCGCCGCGACCATCTGGTCGGTCCACACGGACGTGCCGAGCAGCTCGGGAGTGAGGTCACCGGCCTGGGCCGGCGTGTGGGGGGGTGCCAAAGTCGCGTCCCTAACGTACGTGGCCAACCGGTCCGGTTGGGCCAAACACTAGTCCCGGCGCGCTCCGAAGACGAGGGGGGCGAACCGATCTCTTCCCCCGTCCCCGGTCCGCACCCGGTGAGACGCCCGGGACGCCCGAGGGGTTCGCGTGATCCCGTCAGACGCCGGTGAAGGCCCGGTTCACGTCCGCGGTGGCGAGCACGCCGTAGATCTCCCCGCCGCGCTCGACCAGGAGGTACTCCCCGGCCGGGGCGCCGCGCATGGCGTCGATCAGCGCCTCGCCCGTCAGGTCCGCGGACAGCACCAGCGACGGCTCCAGGCTGCGCGCCAGCGAGCCCGCCGTGACCCAGGGGCGGCGGTTCTCCGGGGTCGACTCGACGGCCACCTCGCTGACGATCCCGGTCGGACTGCCGTCGTGGCCCACCACGACCAGCGCGCCCGCCTGCGCCTCCGCCGCCCGGCGCAGCGCCTCGGCCAGCGGCACGTCGGCGGTGACCGGGACGGCCCGCCTGGCCAGGGAGCGGGCGTTGAGCTGCGGGATGCGGGCCCGCAGCCGGGCGCCCCGCAGCGCCTGGGTGGCGCCGAACCAGATGAAGGAGGCCAGCAGCACCGACCAGACGAGCGTCACCGTGCTCGGCTCCTGCCCGCTCGCCAGCGACAGGCCGACGGCCCAGACGACCAGGGCGACCGCCAGCACCCGGCCCGCCCAGGCCGCGGCGACCGTGCCCGACAGGGGGTTGCGGGTGACCTTCCACACGCCCGCCCGGAGCATGCGCCCGCCGTCCAGCGGCAGGCCCGGCAGGAGGTTGAAGACTCCGACGATCAGATTGGAGACCCACAGCTGCCAGACGAGCACGCCCGGCACGGTGCCGGGCTCCAGGACCTGCTGGAGGGCGAAGCCCGCGCCGCCGAGGCCCAGTGAGAGCAGCGGCCCGGCGAAGGCGATGGCGAACTCCCTGCCGGGGGTCTGCGCCTCGCGCTCGATCTCCGAGACCCCGCCGAGCAGGTAGAGCGTGATGCGCCGGACCGGCAGGCCGTACGCCTTGGCGACCACGCAGTGGGCGAGCTCGTGCAGGAGCACCGACAGGTAGAGCAGCACCGCGAAGGCGAAGGCCACCAGGTAGGCCGCGCCCTCGCCCAGCTGCGGGAGGAAGGACAGGAAGAGCCCCTGGAAGCTGAAGGTGATCAGGGCCGCCACGATGAACCAGGTCGGCGAGACGTAGACCGGGATGCCGAACGGGCGCCCCATCCTCAGGCCCGGGCTGTCGCTGCTCACCGCTGGCTCACCACTCCTGTTCGCGTGCCGCCTTCAGCCCCTGATGCTACGCGGCCGCGGGAGATCCGGCGCTTCCGCGCCGTCCCGCCGCCTCCCCGTGCTCCCCGCACGCCTCCCCGTGCTCCCCGGGCTCCCGCACCGGCTCCGCACCCGTCCCGCATCGTCCCGCGCCACCGCACCGGACGCGAACTGTCGCCGGGGTGGCCTACAGTGCGGACATGTCGCTGACCGAGCCCACGATCATCGGAGCGCTGTCGCCGTCCCGCGCCGGTGACTTCATGACGTGCCCGCTGCTCTACCGGTTCCGGGTGATCGACCAGCTGCCGGAGCCCCCGTCGCCCGCCGCCGTGCGCGGCACGGTGGTCCACTCGGTGCTGGAGCGCCTCTACGACCTGCCCGCCCCGGCGCGCACCGTCGACGCCGCCCTGGACCTGCTGGAGCCGGCGTGGAGCCGGCTGCTGGAGCAGGAGCCGGCCTACGCCGGCATGTTCGCCGGCGAGCAGGAGCAGGCCCGGTGGCTGGAGGAGGCCCGCGCCCTGCTGCGGCGCTACTTCACCCTGGAGGACCCCAGCCGGCTGGAGCCCGCCGAGCGGGAGCTGTACGTCGAGGCGGTGCTCGACAACGGCCTGGTCCTGCGGGGCTACGTCGACCGGCTGGACGTCGCGCCCACCGGTGAGGTCCGCGTGGTCGACTACAAGACCGGGAGCGCGCCGGGGCCCGCCTTCGAGGGCAAGGCGCTGTTCCAGATGAAGTTCTACGCGCTGGTGCTGTGGCGGCTGCACGGCTCGGTGCCCCGGCTGCTCCAGCTGATGTACCTCGGGGGTGGCGGCGAGATCCTCCGCTACGCCCCCGACGAGGCCGACCTGCGGGCCACCGAGCGCAAGGTCCAGGCCCTGTGGGCGGCCATCGAGCGGGCGCTGGACAGCGGGGAGTGGGTCGCCCGCACCAGCCGGCTGTGCGACTGGTGCAACTACAAGGAGTTCTGCCCCGAGTTCGGCGGCACCCCTCCGCCCCTGCCCGCGCGGCAGCCGGGCGACACCGTGCGCAGCACCCGCCGCGCGGTCCGGCCCGCCACCGACGAGATCTGACGCCCGCGGTCCGGCCCGCCACCGACGAGATCTGACGCCCGCGGTCCGGCCCGCCACCGACGAGATCCGACGCCCGCGGTCCGGTCCAGCCCAGGCCCCGCCCGGGTTCCTGCCCGAGCCCGGCGGAGACTCCGGCAGGGCCTGGGCGGGGCCGTCGCACGGTGGTGCCGCCGCGCGGGGTCCTCCGGGGGGATGAGGCGGATCTCACTCTTCAGCAGGGTGGCGGCCGGGACCGGCCCCCTAGATTTGTGGTGTGAGTACCACCCCGGGCAGCCCGCGGCCCCGGCTCCACGAACGTCCCCGGGTCGTGGACGCGGCCGTCGCGGCGTTGCTGGCCGTCGCTGCGGTCGCCTGCGCCCGGCTCACCCTGCCCGTCCCTGCCTGGACACAGGTGCCGGACGGCGCCGGCCTGCTCCCGGCGGTGCTCGGCTGCCTGGCCACGGCGCTGCACCGCTCCCGCCCGTTCCTGACGCTCTGGCTGGTCATCGCCGCCGACCTGGCGCCGGCCCTGCTGGCCGCCGACGCCGGTTCGCCGCTCTGGCTCGTCGTGCTCTGGCTCGTCCACACGATCGCCGCCCGGCGCGGGCTGGCGGTCAGCCTCTGCGCGCTGGCGGTGGCCCTGGCCGGCCGCCTCGCCTCCGCGGCACTGCGGAGCGACCCCGGTGACTGGCCCGCCCACCTGCTCACGGTCGTCCTGACGCTGACGTGCTGGCTGGTGGGCCGGAGCCTGCGGCTGCGCCGCGCCTACCTGGCGGAGCTGCGCGACCGGGTGGCCCGCACCGAGCTCGCCCGGGCGGCCGACACCCGGGCGGCCCGGGCGGAGGAGCGCTCCCGCATCGCCCGCGAACTGCACGACGTGGTCGCCCACCACGTGAGCGTGATGACCGTCCAGGCCGCGGCGGCACGGCGGGTGCTGGGGAGCAACCCCGACGGGGTCCGCGAGGCGCTGTCCGCCATCGAGGAGACCGGCCGGGCCGCGATGGCGGAGATGCGCGGCATCGTGGGCGCGCTGCGGACCGAGGGGGCCCCCGCCGAGCGGGAGCCGCGGCCGGGCCTGGGCTCGGTCCCCGCCCTGGTCGAGCAGATGTGCGAGGCGGGCCTGCGCACGCGGCTGCGGATCGAGGGTCCCGTCCGGACCGGCGGCCCGGACGGGGCCGCCGGAGTCGGCGCCGCGACCGGTGGCGGGGCCGTCGGCGCGGCCGGCGGCGCGGCCGGTGACGCGACCGGTGACGCGACCGGTGGCGGGGCCGGTGACGCGTCCGCCGATGGAGAGCCGGGCGGCGGCCCGGACGGGATCGCGCCGCTCCCGCCGGGGGTGGACCTGGCCGTCTACCGGCTGGTCCAGGAGGCGCTCACCAACTGCCTGCGGCACGCCGGCGAGGGAGCCCGCGCGTGGGTCACCGTACGGCGCGGCCCCGGCGAGCTGACCGTCCGGGTCGAGGACGACGGGCGGGGCCCGGCGGCCGGCCCCGGTCAGGAGCGGGTCGGCCACGGGCTGGTCGGCATCCGCGAGCGCGTCGCCCTCTATGGTGGAGTCCTGCGGATCGGCCCGCGTCCCGGGGGCGGATTCGAGGTGACGGCCCGGTTCCCCCTCAAGGACGTGTGATGACGATCAGAGTGCTGCTGGTGGACGACCAGCCGCTCCTCCGCACCGGTTTCCGCCTCATCCTGGAGGCCGAGCCGGACATCACCGTGGTCGGCGAGGCGGGCGACGGCAAGGTCGCCCAGGAGCAGGCGCGGGCGCTCCTGCCCGACGTGGTGCTGATGGACATCCGGATGCCGGGTGTGGACGGCATCGAGGCGACCCGCAGGATCGTCCGCGAGTCGCCCGGCGGCGCGCACGTGCCGCGGGTGCTGGTACTGACCACCTTCGACCTGGACGAGTACATCGTGGAGGCGCTCCGCGCCGGTGCCAGCGGCTTCCTGCTGAAGGACGTCCCACCGGACGACCTCGTGCAGGCCATCCGAGTGGTCGCCGCGGGGGACGCCATCGTCGCGCCGAGCGTCACCCGGCGGCTGCTGGACAAGTTCGGCTCCCGCCTGCCCTCGGCCCGGCCGCAGTCCGCCCCGGCCCGGCTGGACCGGCTCACCGAGCGGGAGCTGGAGGTGCTGCGGCTGATCGCGCGCGGCATGTCCAACGCGGAGATCGCCGCCGAGCTGGTGGTGAGCGAGACGACGGTCAAGACCCACGTCGGGAACGTGCTCACCAAGCTGGGCCTGCGCGACCGCGTCCAGGCCGTGGTCCTGGCCTACGAGACGGGCTTGATCACGCCGGGCGCCATTCCCTGAGACGGCTTGAGACGGGTCCCCCGGACGGCCCCGGGAGCACGCCGGCGTTCCGGGCGCCCCGCGCGGCGGGCCGCGCACGCCCGGGCACGCCGCCGCCGGGGCACACCGTTGTCCGGGCACGCCGTTGTCCGGGCACGCCGCCCGGGCACGGGTTCCTCACAGCTCCGCGACCAGGCGGGCCAGCACCGGGCGGGTGTCGCCGCGCCGCCAGGCGACGGCGGTGGCGCACCGCTGGTCGGTGGGGAGCGGGACGAAGGCCACCCCGGCCCGGGCGTAGTGCTCGTCGGTGCTCTCCGAGAGCAGGGCGATCCCCCGGCCCGCCGCGACGAGCTCCAGCGTCTCCTCGATCGCGCCGGAGTCCACCTCGCCGGCGACGTCGGCGACCCCGATGGAGGCGGGGTGCCGGAAGGCCCGCCAGATCTCGTCCGGGCTGCGCGGCACCACCCAGACCCGTCCCGCCAGGTCGGCCGGGCCCACCTCCTCCCGCCGGGCCAGCGGGTCGCCGACCGGCACCGCGACGGCTCGCCGGTCGGTGCCGAGCGGCCTGACCTCCAGCACGTCGCCGGTGGTCAGCGGCGGCCACACCACGGCCAGGTCGCTGACCCCGGTCAGCAGCCCGCAGGACGGGTCGTCGAAGTCGAAGCGGCGCAGCCGTACCTGGCGGCCGGAGACGCGGCGCACCTCGTCGAGGAGTCCTGCGGTGAGCGCGCCCGCCGCCTCGCCCATGAAGCCCACGGTGAGCTCCCGCGGGCGCCCGGCCAGCTCCGCCTCCAGCTCGTCGGCGGCGCTGACCAGGCTCGCCGCGTGAGCCAGCACCCGCACGCCCTGCCCGGTCGGGTGCACGCCGTCGCGGTCGCGCACCAGCAGCCGCTCCCCCGCCGCCTCCTCCAGGCGTTTGACGGCGGCGCTCACGGTCGGCTGGCTGACGCCGAGGGCGGTGGCCGCCGCACGGAAGGAACCGGCCCTGGCGACTTCCACGAACGCCCGTACGGCGGGCAGGGTGATGCTCATCCTGCAACGATAGCCATCGCCTATGGACATAGCCGGAAACGATCGGACGCGGCGCGGCACCGGAACGGATGATCGTCACGTGATGATCCGAGAACTGACCACGGACGATCTGGACGCGTGCCTGGAGCTGGCGGAGAGCCGGGGGTGGGGGCGCGAGGAGCGCAAGTGGCGCTTCCTGCTGGAGGTCGGCGAGGGCCACGGGATCGCCGGCCCGGACGGCCGGCTGGTGGCGACGGCCGTCCTGACCCGGTACGGCACGCGCACCGCGGCGGTCAGCATGGTGCTGGTGGCCGAGCGGGCCGGGCGCCGGGGACTGGGCGGCCGCCTGGTCGGGCACCTGGTGGAGCGGGCGGGGGACGCCACGGTCTTCCTGAACGCGACCGCGATGGGCCGTCCGGTGTACGAGCGGCTCGGCTTCCGTACGACGAACGGGGCGGCCATGCACGTGGGCGTCTTCTCCGGCGCGCCCTCCGGCGCCTCGCGCCCGGCCGCGCGCGAGGACCTGAAGGCGCTCGCGGACCTGGACGCGGAGGTCGTGGGCGCCGACCGCTCCGCCCTGCTGGGCAGGTACCTGGACTTCGCCGAGGAGATCCGGGTGATCGACGACGGCCGCGGGATCACCGGCTACGGGGGCAGGTGGCGCAACGCGACCAACACGGTGATCGGTCCGGTGGTCGCGGCGGACCTCTCCGCCGCCCGGGCTCTGGTCGCCGACCTCGCGGCCCGGACGGACGGGCCGGTCCGGCTGGAGGTCGCCGACGACCGCCCGGAGCTGGCGGCGTGGCTGGAGGCCCGCGGGGTGGCCGCCGGGATGCGGACCTCGGACATGGTCCTCGGGGGCGGGCCGCTCCCGGGCGACCGGAGCCGGTTCTTCGCCCCGGTCATGTCGGCCCTGGGCTGAGCGCGGGGCGCGGCGCACCCGTTCCGCACCCGGGACGCCCGCGTCGGCGGGTTCCCTTGGAGGACCTCCCTGCCGTAACGGGTGCTCCGGCGGTCGCGTGACGGCCGTGACGTCTTCTGGACGAGAAGTATGAACCACACCATCTCCTCCTCGGCCGCGCCCGGGGCCGCTCCGCCGCAGGCACCGCCCCGGCGCAGGCCGCCGCTGTGGGCCGGCTGGCTCCTCCTCGGGGCCGCGCTGATCGGCCTGCACTACGCGCTGCCGGCGCTCGGCGCGCCCGGCGGATGGCAGGCGGCGGTGTACTGCCTGATCAGCGGCGGGTCCGCGGTGGCCGTCGGGGCCGGCGTCCGCGTGCACAGACCCCCCTCCGCCCTCCCCTGGTGGCTGGTGGCGGCGAGCCAGGTGATGTTCACCGTCGCCGACGCCTCCTACTACGTGATCACCGCGCTCCGCGGCGACACCGCCTACCCGGCCCTGTCCAACGTCCTCTACCTGCTGCAGTACCCCATCCTGGGACTGGCCCTGGTGCTGTTCATCAGACGGCGCACGCCCGGGGGCGACGGCCCCGCCATGATCGACGCCTCGGTCGTCACGGTCGGCGCCACCCTGCTGTACTGGGTGTTCCTGATCGGCCCCACGATGACCACCCCGGGCATCTCCCCGGCCGACCGGTTCGCCTCGGTGGCCTTCCCGGTGATGGACCTGCTCGTACTGACCGTGGCGGTGCGCCTGGTGTTCGGCGGAGGCGTGCGGAACCGGTCCTACCACCTGCTGTCCGCCGTCCTCGGCCTGGTCCTGCTGGCCGACACCGGGTACGGCCTGCAGTCCCTGACCGGCGAGTACATCCCCGGCGGCTGGCTGGACCTCGGCTGGCTGACGAGCTACCTGCTGCTCGGCGCCTCCGCCCTGCACCCGTCGATGACGCGGCTGGACGAACGGGTGGAGCAGGGACCGCCGGAGCTCGGCCGCACCAGGTTCGTCCTGATGTCGGGCGCGACCCTCATGGCCCCCGCCGTCCTGGTGCTGCAGTACGGCCGGCAGGGCGACCTGGACCTGCTCGTACTGGCCGCCGCCTCGGCCACCCTGTTCCTGCTGGTGCTCGTCCGCATGTCGGGGCTGGTGGCCGCCCAGCGCCGGCTGGCCATGACCGACGCGCTCACCGGGCTGAGCACCCGCCGATCCCTGCAACAGCGGATCCGGCACGAGGCCGCCCGGGCGGTCCGCCGCGGCACCGCCGCGGGGCTCCTGGTCATCGACGTGGACCACTTCAAACGGGTCAACGACACCTACGGGCACCCGGCCGGGGACGAGGTCCTCACCGAGACGGCCCGGCGCATCCGGGCGGCCTGCCGCGCGGAGGACCTCGTCGCCCGCTTCGGCGGTGAGGAGTTCGCGGTCCTGGTCCCGCGGACCACCGCGGACGGCTTGGCGGCGCTCGCCGAACGCATCCGCGCCGCGGTGGCGGCCGGACCCGTGACCGTCGGCGGATCCGTCGCCGTGCCCGTCACCGTCTCCGTGGGCGGCGCGGCCGTGCCCCTGCACGTGCGGACGGTGGAGGAGCTCTTCCAGGCCGCGGACGCGGCCCTGTACGAGGCCAAGCGCGCGGGCCGCGACCGGGTCGTGCTGGGCCCCGCCGAGGTCCCGCCGCCGGACACCGGGGCAGCCGAGCCCGGGCCCGTACGCGGACCCGGGCCCGCATGCGACCCCGCCGCGGAGCCCGCCCCCGGGACGGACGCCGGGACGCAGGAGCAGGTCGCCCGCTGGGCGGCGGCCCTGACCGGCGCCATGGGCGCGGACGGGAACGGACCGGCCTCCCGCCTGCACGTCCAGGGCGTCTGCCTGGCCTGGGCGATGATGCGCACCGGCGTCGGCGGCCGTCCGGTGTGGCCGGTCCGGCAGGCCGCCGAGGAGCTGCGGCGCTGCGGCCGGACCCACCTGGACCCGGTCATCGTCGACGCCTTCCTGGAACTGGTCGCGGCCGGAGCCGACGGGTCCGGAACGGACCGCTTCCGTCCGGTGGCCTGACTCAGCGGCCGCCGGGGCGCCGTTCCCGGTCCCCGCCGAAGGCCGGGATGTCCCCAGAGGACTCAGGGAACTCAGGGAACTCAGGGAAATGGCAGGCCACCCGGTGCCCGGGGACGGTCTCCTCCAGTGGCGGTTCCCGCGTCTCGCAGATCCGCTGCGCCTTCCAGCACCGGGTGCGGAAACGGCAGCCCTGCGGGACGTCCACCGGGGACGGCAGGTCCCCGGCGAGCAGGATCCGCCTGCGGCGCTCCTCCACCTCGGGGTCGGGGATCGGGATGGCCGACATCAGCGCGACCGTGTAGGGGTGCAGCGGTTCGGCGTACAGGTCGTCGGAGGGCGCCTCCTCCACCAGCGTGCCGAGGTACATCACTCCGATGACGTCGCTGACGTGGCGGACGACCGCCAGGTCGTGCGCGATGACGACGTAGGTGAGGCCGAGTTGCTCCTGCAGGTCCTGCAGGAGGTTGACGATCTGCGCCTGGATGGACACGTCCAGGGCGGAGACCGGCTCGTCGGCGACGATCAGGTCGGGGTTCAGGGCGATCGCCCGGGCGATGCCGACGCGCTGGCGCTGGCCTCCGGAGAACTCGTGCGGGTAGCGGCCCGCCGCCCCCGAAGGGAGGCCCACCAGGTCGAGCAGCTCGCGTACCCGGGCGGGCCGGTTCCCGGTGAAACCGTGCGCGTGCAGCGGCTCGGCGAGCACCGACTCCACGCTCTGCCGGGGGTCGAGGCTGGCGAGCGGGTCCTGGAAGACCATCTGCATGCGCCGCCGGAGCCGGCGCAGCGGCTCGCGGCCCAGCGTGGCGACGTCGACGCCGTCGAACGCCACGGTGCCCGCCGTGGGCTCCACCAGGCGGAGCACGGCCTTGCCGAGGGTGCTCTTGCCGCAGCCCGACTCCCCCACCAGGCCGTAGGTCATGCCGCGCCGTACCTCGAGGTCGACGCCGTCGACGGCGCGCACCACGCCGGCGACCCGCTGCCGGAGGACGCCGGAGCGGATCGGGAAGTGGACCTGGAGGCCGCGCACGGACAGCAGCGGCCGGGCGTCCGCGGCGCCGCCGTCCGGATCCGCCGCGGTCCGGAGAGCGCCCGTCCCCGCGGGCCCCTGGGCGGGGGGAGCGCCCGCCGGGTCCTGCGCGGGGGAACCGCCTGCCGCGGGAGCGGGACTCATCGCGGGACCACCTCCGCCTCCAGTGGGTTGAAGCAGCGCAGTGCGTGCGGCACGCCCAGCAGTTCGGGGGTCCCCTCGGTGCACGCGCCGGTCCGGTTCGGGCAGCGGGGGGCGAACGCGCAGCCCTCCGTCCAGGGCACGGTGTCGCGGGGCGAGCCCTGGACGGGCCGCAGCCGGGTGCCGCGCGGCCGGTCGAGGCGGGGCACCGAGGCGAGCAGCCCGCCGGTGTAGGGATGGCGGGGGCGGGCGAACAGGTCGTGGCGGTGCGCCCGCTCCACGATGCGCCCGGCGTACATGACGTGCACGGTGTCGCACATCCCGGCGACCACCCCCAGGTCGTGGGTGATGAGGATGAGCGCGGTGCCCGACTCGGCCACCAGCGTCCGGAGCAGTTCCAGGATCTGCGCCTGGATGGTGACGTCCAGGGCGGTGGTGGGCTCGTCGGCGATGAGCAGCCGGGGCCGGCAGGCCAGCGCGGCGGCGATGAGCGCGCGCTGGCGCATGCCGCCGGAGAGCTGGTGGGGGTACTCCTTCAGCCGCCGGGCCGGGTCCGGGATCCCGACCCGGCGCAGCAGGTCGGCCGCCTCCTCGCGCGCCTCGCCCCGGGCCAGGCCGCGGTGGCGCACCAGCACCTCGGCCACCTGGGTGCCGACGGGCACCACGGGGTTGAGCGAGGTCATCGGGTCCTGGAAGACGACGGCCAGGTCGCGGCCGCGCAGGGTGCGCATCTTGTCGGCGGGCAGGGTGAGCAGCCGGGCGCCGTCGAAGACGACGCTCCCGCCCACCCGCACCCCGCGCCTGGGCAGCAGCCCCATGACGGCCATGGCCGTGGCGGACTTGCCGCAGCCCGACTCGCCCACCAGGCCGACGGTCTCGCCGGGGGCGACGGTGAAGCCGACACCGTCCACGGCGC
The DNA here is from genome assembly GCF_042650625.1 of Planomonospora corallina. NCBI lineage: Bacteria > Bacillati > Actinomycetota > Actinomycetes > Streptosporangiales > Streptosporangiaceae > Planomonospora > Planomonospora corallina. The sequence goes on along the minus strand of NZ_JBHSBM010000040.1, from coordinate 220,781 downwards.
GCACGTCGGGGCGGCCGCGCCGCCGGAAGACCACGGTCAGGTCCTCGACCTCGAGCAGGCTCACACGTCACCTCCGGTACTTGGGGTCGAGGGCCTCGCGCAGCGACTCGCCCAGCAGGGTGAAGCCGAGCGCCGCGAAGACGATGGCCAGGCCGGGGAAGACCGCCAGCAGCGGTGCGCTGGCCAGGTAGCGCTGGGTGTCGGCGAGCATCCGGCCCCACTCGGGGATGCTCGGGTCGTTGCCGGACAGGCCGAGGAAGGCCAGGCCGGCCGCCTCGACGATGGCGGTGGCCAGGGTGAGGGTGCCCTGCACGATGACCGGGGTCAGCGAGTTGGGCAGGACGTGGCCGAGCACGATCCGCCGGCGCCGCACCCCCACCGCCGTGGCCGCCAGCACGTAGTCGGAGCGGCTCTGGGCCAGCATCTGGCCGCGGAGCAGCCGGGCGAAGATCGGCACGTTCACCACCGCGATGGCGATCATCACCGCATCCAGTCCCGCGCCGAGCATGGCGGCGACGCCGATGGCGAACAGCAGGCCGGGGATGGAGAGCATCATGTCGACCAGGCGCATCACCGCGGTGTCCACCCAGCCGCCGAAGGCCCCGGCGAGCAGGCCGATCAGCGTCCCGCCGGCCAGGCCGAGCAGGAGCGAGACCACCCCGATGACCAGGGACCAGCGGGCCCCCCACAGCACCCGGCTGAACTCGTCGCGGCCCAGGTCGTCCAGGCCGAACCAGTGCTCGGCGGAGGGGCCGGGGATGGAGGTGGGGGTGACCTGCCCGACCGGCTTGTCCGGCGGGTACGGCGCGAGCCAGGGGGCGAGCAGGGCGACCGCGACGAACGCGACGACCAGCACGAAGCCCGCGATCGCGACGGGGTCGCGGCGGAGCCGCCGCCAGGCGTCCCTGCCGAGGCCGCCGGTCGCCTCCTCCACCGCGGCGCCCTCCACCTGGGCCAGGCTCATCGGCTGCTCCCTTCCGGACCGGGCGGGCGGCTCACGCGGCCCTCACCCGCGGGTCGATGAGCCCGTAGGCGACGTCCACCAGCAGGTTGACCAGGACGAAGACCACGGCGGTGAACAGGATGAAGCCCTGCAGCACCGCGTAGTCCCTGGCGGTGATCGAGTCGGCGACGAACTTGCCGAAGCCGGGGAAGGCGAAGACGGTCTCGGTCAGCACCGCGCCGCCGAGCAGCAGCCCGGCCTGCAGGCCGATGACCGTGACGACGGGGAGCAGGGCGTTGCGCAGGACGTGCCGGCCGCGGATCGTCGCAGGCGCCAGGCCCTTGGCCTCCGCGGTGCGCACGTAGTCCTCGTGGAGCACGTCCAGCACCGAGGCCCGGGTGATGCGCACCACGATCGCCAGCGGGATGGTGCCGAGCGCGATCCCGGGCAGGACCAGGTGGGCCAGCGCGTCCCCGAACGCCTCCATGTTCTGCGTCAGCAGGCCGTCCAGCACGTAGAACCCGGTCGGGTGCTCGGCGTCGATCAGCGGGTCCTGCCGCCCGTCGGTGGGGAGCAGGCCCAGCTTCTCTGCGAAGGCGAACTTGAGCATGTAGCCGAGGAAGAAGACCGGGACGGTGATGCCGAACAGCGAGCCGGTGACGGTGAGGTGGTCGAGCCAGGTGCCGTGGCGGCGGGCGGCGAGGTAGCCGAGCGGGACGCCCGCCCCGACCGCGAAGACCAGCGCGGTCAGGGCGAGTTCCACCGTGGCGGGGAAGGTCCTCATCAGCTCCTCGGCGACCGGGCGCTGGGTCCTGCTGGAGACGCCCAGGTCACCGCCGAACACGCCGCCGATCCAGCCGAGGTACTGCTCGTACCAGGGCCGGTCGAGACCGTACAGCCTGCGGACGCGGGCCACGGCCTCGGGCGTGGCCCGCTCGCCCAGCAGGGCCTCCACGGGCCCGCCCGGCAGGGCCCGCACCCACAGGAACAGCAGGACGGACAGGCCCAGCAGGATCGGGACGAGCAGGAGCAGCCTCCTGGCGACGAACGCCGCCATCGCGCTACTTCAGCTCGATCGTGGCGAAGGTGTCGTTGAGCACCGGGCTCGGCACCCAACCGGTCACGTTCGCGGCCGCGGCCGAGAACGAGGGGCTCTGCGCGTACGGCACGCCGGGCACGAAGTCGGCGATCAGCGCGTTCGCCTTCTTGTACAGCTCCTCCCGCGCAGCCTGGTCGGGCTCCTTCTCGGCGTCGCCCAGCACCGTGAAGATCTCCTCGTTCCGGAACGACCACTGGCTGGAGTAGGACTGGAAGAACGTGCCGAGGAAGTTGTCGGGGTCGCCGAAGTCGCCGTTCCAGCCGAGCAGGAAGAGCGGGCAGTCACCGGCCTGGGTGGTGTTGAGGTAGTCGGGGCTCCAGGGCGAGGTCTTCGGGACGACCTTGAAGCCGGCGGCCTCGAGGTCGGCCTTCATCAGCTGGAAGTTGCCGGCCGGGTCGACCATGTAGGCGCGGCTGACGCCGCTGGGATAGCAGAACTCCAGGGTCGGGTCCGCCACGCCGGACTCGGCGATGAGCTGCTTGGCCCTGGCCGTGTCGTAGCCGTACTTGGTGAAGTCCTCGCTGTAGCTCCACAGGCTGTCCGGCATGAACGCGTGGGCGACCTTGGCTCCGGCGCCGTACTTGGTCTTCACCACGTTCTCGCGGTTGATCGCGTGCGCGATCGCCTGGCGGATCTTCTGGTTCTTCATGATCTCGGTCTTCTGGCTGAAGCCGAGGTAGCCCATGTTGAACGGCGCGCGCTCCAGCACCTGCGCCCCGGAGCTCTTCAACGACTCCAGGTCGGCGGGGTCGGCGTAGTCGAAGGCGTGGACCGAGCCGGCGCGCAGCGCCTGCGCCCGGTCGGCGGCCTTCTCGATCGGCCGGAAGATGATCTTTTCGAGCTTGGCCTTCTCGCCCCAGTAGTCGTCGTTGCGGACCAGCTCCAGCTTGTCACCGCGGGTCCAGCTCGCGAACTTGAACGGCCCGGTGCCGATCGGGTGCTGGGTGCCGAAGGTCCCGGTGAACTGCGGCGACTCGGCGGTCCCGCTCACCTCGTCGGCCTTGTGCTCCTTCAGCGCCTTGGGGCTGGCGATGCCGAACGACGAGAGCGTCAGCGCCGAGAGCACGACGGCGGACGGCTCGGTGAGCTTGAGCACGACCGTGCTCTCGCCATCGGCCTCGCACCCGCCGTACAGGCTCTTGCCGAGGGTGTCGGACTCGTTCTTCGCGAACCCGCGGAAGACCGTCACCCAGTAGTAGGAGACGGAGTCCGACTGCGCCAGGCCGGTGAAGTTGTACCAGCGCTCGAAGTTGGCGCAGACGGCCGCGGCGTTCAGCGGCTCACCGTCGTGGAACTTCACGCCCTTGCGGAGCGTGAAGGTGTAGGTCCTGGCGTCCTCGCTGACCTTCCAGCTCTCGGCGAGGCCGGGCGCGACCCCGGTGCCGCCCTGCTCGGTGGCCACGAGCGTCTCGAAGATCTGGTTGGTCACCCGGGACGACTCGCCGTCGCTGTGGAAGGCCGGGTCGAGGATGGCCGGGTCGGCCGAGGAGGCGAAGATGAGGGTCGAGCCCTTCGCCGTCTCCGTCCCGCCGCCCTCCGGTCCCGGATCGTCTCCGCCGCAGGCCGCGGCCGACATGACCAGGGCGGAGCCCGCGATCATCGCCGCCGTCCTGCGCAGGGGCATACCGCCTCGTCGCATGCTGCACCTCATCGCCGCCTCGTCGCCGCCGCGCGGCCGGTTCACGGCCGCGCGCGGACTTCCCAGTGATCGCAGAATCCATGGGAACCGGGCGGCTGACCACCCCCGGGCGAGAGGCTGTGGCGGAAATGTGACAGTCGGCGGTCAAGTGACCGGCGGGACGTTTCATCCGGGTTCCGGGCGTGGAAACCCTCCGCCCCGTCCGGGCCCGGACCTGATGGAGCTCTCCGCTGCGGGTCGCGGCGCGGCTCCGTACGGGAGGGCTCCGGACGCGGGAGCCGACCGGCCGGGGCGGGACCGGCCGGGAAGGGGAACGCCCGCCGGGGCACGGCCCGTGTGAGCCGTGCCCCGGCGGGCGTCCGCCGGGCCGCGGGGCGTCAGCCGGCCGTGCCGCCGGCCGTGCCCTTCGGGTGCAGCAGGCCGCCCCCGTCCCGCGTGTTCTGCGCGAGCTTCGCGGCGGGCGCGCCCGTCACCTTGTCGGCGTTCTCCGGGAAGTGGCAGGCCACCTGGTGACCGGGGGCCAGCTCCACCAGCGGCGGCTCCTCGGTCTTGCAGATCACCTGCGCCTTCCAGCACCGGGTGTGGAAGCGGCAGGCGGGCGGCGGGTTGAGCGGGCTGGGCACGTCGCCCTGCAGGCGGATGCGCTCGCGGTCCTTGCGCCGGGCCGGGTCCGGGATCGGCACCGCGGACATCAGGGCGTTGGTGTACGGGTGCATGGGCGACTCGTACAGGCCCTTCCGGTCCGCCAGCTCGACGATCTTGCCGAGGTACATGACGGCGACGCGGTCGCTGATGTGCCGGATGACCGACAGGTCGTGCGCGACGATGACGTAGGTCAGGTCGAGCTCGTTCTGCAGGTCCTCCAGGAGGTTGACCACCTGGGCCTGGATGGACACGTCCAGGGCGGAGACCGGCTCGTCGGCGATGATCAGCTTGGGCTTGAGCGCGAGCGTGCGGGCGATGCCGATGCGCTGGCGCTGGCCGCCGGAGAACTCGTGCGGGTAGCGGTTGTAGTGCTCGGGGTTGAGCCCGACCAGCTCCAGGAGCTCCTGGACCGCCTTCTTCGTGCCCTGCTCGGTCCGCACGCCCTGGATGCGGAAGGGCGCGCCGACGATCGCGCCGACCGTGTGGCGCGGGTTCAGCGAGGAGTACGGGTCCTGGAAGATCATCTGGAGGTCGCGGCGGAGCGGCCGGATCCTCGACTGCGACATGTGGGTGATGTCGTTGCCCTCGAAGAGGATCCGCCCCTCGGTCGGGTCCATCAGCCGGGTGATCAGCCGGCCGGTGGTGCTCTTGCCGCAGCCGGACTCGCCCACCAGGCCGAGCGTCTCGCCCTTGCGCACGTCGAAGCTGATCCCGTCGACCGCCCTGACCGCGCCGACCTGCTTCTTGAGCAGGCCCTTGGTCACCGGGAAGTGCTTCTTCAGGCCCTGGACGGACAGCAGCGCCTCGGGGTCGGTCAGCACCGCGCCCTTGTCGTCGACAGTCACGCGCTCTCCATCATCGGCTTGATCTCGTTCTCCCAGATGGCCCGCCGCTCGGCCACGGGCATGTGGCAGCGGACCAGATGACCGCCGTCGGACTCGGCGAGCTCGGGCACCACGGTGGTGGCCTTGCCGGCGGTGCGCTCGGAGTACGGGCACCGGGGGTTGAAGGCGCACCCGGACGGCACGTTGATCAGCGAGGGCGGGGTGCCCTTGATCGGCATCAGCCGCTCGGTGGGCTCGCGGTCCAGCCGCGGCATCGATCCCAGTAGACCCCACGTGTAGGGGTGCTCGGGACGGTAGAAGATGTCCTCGGCCGTGCCGTACTCGATGCACTTGCCGCCGTACATCACCAGGATGTCGTCCGACAGCTCGGCGACCACGCCGAGGTCGTGGGTGATGACGATCAGCGCGGAGTTGAACTCGCGCTGCAGGTCCAGCATGAGGTCGAGGATCTGCGCCTGGACCGTCACGTCGAGGGCCGTGGTCGGCTCGTCGGCGATCAGCAGCTCGGGGTCGCACGAGAGCGCCATGGCGATCATGGCGCGCTGGCGCATGCCGCCGGAGAACTCGTGCGGGTAGCTGTCGACGCGCCTGTCGGGCTGCGGGATGCCCACCCGGCCCAGCATGTCGATCGCGTGCTTGCGCGCGACCTTCTTGCTGACCGGGTTGTGGATCCGGTAAGCCTCGATGATCTGGTCGCCGACCGTGTAGAACGGGTGCATCGAGGAGAGCGGATCCTGGAAGATCATCGCCATCTTCTTGCCGCGCAGCGTGCGCACGTGGTCGGGGCTCGCGCCGACGAGCTCCTCGCCGTCCAGCCAGATCTCGCCGGAGATCTTCGCCCGGCCGCCCTTGTGCAGGCCCAGGATGCCGAGGCTGGTCACGCTCTTGCCGGAGCCGGACTCGCCGACGATGCCCAGGGTCTTGCCCCGGTCCAGCTTGAACGACAGGCCGTCGACGGACTTGACCAGGCCGTCCTCGGTCGGGAAGTGGATGCGCAGGTCGCGCAGCTCCAGGAAGGAGCCGGGCGCCTGGGACGTGTGCGCAGTCGTCATGACAGCCTCACCCTCGGGTCGACCACCGCGTACAGAACGTCCACGATGAAGTTGGCCAGCACGATGAAGAACGCCGCGAACATGGTCACGCCCAGCACGACGGGCAGGTCGTTACCGCGGATCGCGTCGATGACCAGCTTGCCGATGCCGGGGATGGAGAAGGTGCTCTCGGTGAGCACCGCGCCGCCCAGCAGCAGGCCGAGGTCGAGGCCGAAGATGGTGAGGATGGGGGTCAGCGTGGCGCGCAGGGCGTGCTTGGTGACCACCGTGCGCTCCTTGAGGCCCTTGGCCCGGGCGGTGCGGATGTAGTCCTCGCCCAGGGTCTCCAGCATGCCCGCCCGGGTGAGCCGGGCGTAGGTCGCGGCGTACAGGAACGCCAGCGTGACCCAGGGCAGCACCAGCGACTGGAACCACATCACCGGGTTCTCGGTGAACGGGGTGTAGCTGCCGCCGCCGGGGAAGATGCCGAGCGTGTAGGCGAACAGGGCGAGCGAGACCAGACCGGTGAAGTAGATGGGCAGCGAGACGCCGGCGAGCGCCACCGTCATGGCCGCCTTGTCCACCACCGTTCCGCGTCTCAGCGCGGAGATGACGCCGATGCTCACGCCGCCGACGACCCAGATGACCGAGGCGCCGATGGCGAGCGAGATGGTCGCGGGGAGCCGGTCGAGCAGGGTCGGCCAGACCGGCTGGTTGTTGTTGAACGAGAAGCCAAAGCAGGGTGCCGGGCACTCGGCCTTGCGCGGGCCGAGGGAGTAGTCCTGGCCCATGACGATGCCCTGCGCGAACCGCCCGTACTGCACGATGAGCGGGTCGTCCAGGTGGAGCCGCTTGACGGCGCCCTGGATCGCCTCGGGGGTGGCATCCCGGCCGACGTAACGCGAGGCCATGCCCTCGGGGGTCTGTCCCAGGGCACGCGGGATGAGGAAGAAGATCGCGAACGTGGCCACGCTGACGATGACGAGCATCAGCATGGCGGCGATCACGCGGCGGACGATGAAAGCGAACACGATCGTTCGGCCGGGGTGCCCGGGAGGATCGCTCCCGGGCACCTTCAGGCCTTCACCTGCCTTTGGCTAGCTGGAGAGGACTACTGCTTGACGCCGAGCCACGTGTAGTCGTACATGCCGTAGGCCGGGTGCACGTACACGTTGGTGAGGCTGGCCGGACGGAAGATCAGAGTCTTCTCGTACACGAACGGCAGGAACGCGGCGGACTCCATGACCTTCTGGTCGACCTGGGCCCAGATCTCGTTGCGGGCCGCGGGGTCGGTGGTCTGGATGCCCTTGTCGAGCAGCTCGTTGACCGTCGGGTCGTTCAGCTCCATCATGTTGTAGTTGCCGGCGGGCTTGATGAAGCGGCCGTCGACGATCTGCGAGAGGAAGCCGAAGCCCGAGGGCCAGTCGGAGCCCCAACCGGCGATCATGAGGCCGAGCTTGTTCTGGTGCACGAAGTCCGGCTTGCCGGCGTACTGCGCGCTCCAGTCACCCGACGGGTACTTCTTGATCGTGGCCTTGATGCCGACCCGGTCGAGCGAGGCCTGCAGGGCCTCGGCGACCTGGACCTCCTTGGTCCGGTCACCGCGGACCGCGATGTTGGTCTCGAAGCCGTTCGGCTGGCCGCACGCCGCCAGGTGCTCCTTGGCCTTGGCCAGGTCGCCCTTCTTGTCGGCGCCGTTCGGGTACAGGTCGAACTGCTTGTAGCCGACGGTGGTCGGGGTCATCCCGGTGGTGGCGATGTCACCGCCGAGCGGGCCGCCCCACGGCGCCTGGGTGGCGACCTTGTCGACGGCGTACTGCACGGCCTTGCGGCAGTCGATGTTGTCGAACGGCGCAACCTTGGTCGACATCATCGCGTAGCGGTTGAAGGGGGTGTACGGGTTGTCCGTGGAGTCCTTCAGCTGCTGGCTGCCGACGATCTTGGCGCGGGCGGCCGGCTGCACACCGGTGCCGCCGAGGTCGACGTGGATCTGGCCGGCCATCAGGCGGTTGTCGATGTCCTCGGCGTTCTGCTTGAACTGCACCTCGATGCGGTCCGGCAGCTGCTTGCGGGTGGTGTCGGTGGCCTGGTCCCAGTTCGGGTTCTTCACGAGGACGAACTGCTTGCCGACCTCGTGGTTCTCGATCTTGTAGGGACCGGTCGAGGCGACGGTCTTCTCGTAGTCGAGACCGGTGTCCTTGGCCTGCGGGACCGGGGCCGACTGCGGGTTCGCGACGAGGAAGTCGAACTCGGCGAACGGCTGCTTGAGCTTGAAGACGACGGTGTGGTCGTCCGGCGTCTCGATGGCCTTGAAGTTGTCGAGGTCCTTGTCCTTGTACGGACCCTTGTAGCCCTCGGCGTCGAGGTACTGGGCGAAGTACTTCGGACCGTCGGTGAGCTCGTCGGTGAAGTTGCTCCGGGCGATGGCGTACTTGACGTCCGCGGCCTTGACCTCGGTGCCGTCGTCGTACTTGATGCCCTTCTTGAGCTTGTAGGTCCAGGTGAGGCCGTCCTCGCTCACGACGCCGGGGCCCTCGGCGAGGTCCGGGACCAGCTCGAGACCGGCCTGGCCCGGCTTGGCGGAGTAGGTCATCAGCGGACGGGCGTACAGGCGGGAGAAGTTCCAGTTCCACGCGTAGTACGTGTTGCCCGGGTCCATCGAGTCCGGCTCGTCGGTCAGGGCGAACTTGAGGGTGCCGCCCTTGGCGTCGGAGGCGTTGACGACCTTGGTGTAGGCGTCGTTGTGCTTGGCCGCGGAGGCGGCGCCCGTGTCGCCGCCACCGGAACCGGTGTTCCCGCCGCCGGCCGAGCCGCCGCAGGCGGCCAGACCCATGGTCAGCGCCGTACCCAGCGCAGCCAGCGCCAGGGCATTGGTCTTCCTCATCGTGGTTGTCCACCCCTTGTCGTGAGTGACGGTGATATAGCGGAACGGCAGCGTGGTCGCGCTACCGCGCGCGCGGGTCGAGGGCGTCCCGAAGCCCGTCGCCCAGGAGGTTGAAGGCCATCACGGTGATGAAGATCGCGAGGCCCGGGACGATCATGAAGTGCGGAGCCGACTGGTAGTAGTCGACCGCACGGGTGAGCATGCCTCCCCAGGAGGCCTGCGGCTCGGCCACACCCACGCCGAGGAACGACAGCGCGGCCTCGAAGAGGATGTTCGTGGGGATGAGCAGCGTGGCGTAGACCAGGATCGGCGCCACCAGGTTCGGGAACATCTCCCGGAAGATGATGTGGCTCCGGCTCGCGCCGAGCGACCGCGCGGCGTCCACGAACTCGCGCTCACGCAGCGAGAGGGTCTGCCCTCGGACGATGCGCGCGATGTAGGGCCAGTTGAAGAACCCGATGATGAACACGATCACCGCGATGCGCAGGGCGTTGCCCTTCAGGCCGAACGCCTGGTCCGGGACGGCGCCGACGATGGCGATCGCGAACAGCAGCAGCGGGAAGGCCAGGAAGATGTCCATCAGGCGGCTGATGATCATGTCGACCCAGCCGCCGAAGAAACCGGCGACGACGCCGAGCAGCGAGCCGATCGCCACCGAGACCACGGTGGCCAGGAAGGCCACCAGCAGCGAGATCTGCGCTCCGGACAGGATGCGGGCGAAGATGTCACGGCCGTTGACCGGCTCCAGGCCGAACGGGTGCTCCAGGCTCATGCCGCCCCAGGCCCCGATCGGGGCGCTGGTCATCGGGTCGATGAGGTCGTTGTTCGGCGTGTTCGGCGAGTCGCCGAAGAGCGCGATGAGCCCGCCGAACGGCCGTTCGGCGAAGATCGCGATCAGCGTGAGGAGAACGACGACGACGGCGCCCGCGATGGCGGCCTTGTCGCGCTTCAGACGCGCCCATGCGATCTGACCGAGCGAACGGCCCTCGATGGCCTTTCCCCCCGCTCCCTGGACCACGGCCTCCGGCTGGGCCTCCATGGCCTGGCCGGAGACATCGAGCGGTGCGGTCATACAGTGGCCCCCTGGGTCCCAGACGACGTTGTCCAACGGACGCGTGTCCCCGATCCGGGGTGTCGCGCCCTGAAGTCTACGGGCCCTTTTGGTGGGCCCGCCCCGCAGAATCTATGGGCTGATCTGCGGTGACTAGTACTTTGGGGGGCTATGTGGCTTAACTGTGATTCACGTGAAATTCATTCGTTCTGATCATGATCAGAATGTCTGAGGCACGTATTACTTCTGTCCCGATTCTGTGACACTACCCGGACGAACCTCCTGCCTCAGCCGATCCCCCGGCGCTTGAGGATCGCCTCGATGTCCGAGAAGTCGTCGTCGGCCGCGGGCTTCGCCGGCGGCCGCCCCTCCGGCTGTCCCGCCGGCCGGCCCTGCCCCGACGGGCGCGTCGGCAGCGGCTGGGTGGGCGCGGCGGGCGCGCCCGCCTGCACCGCGGGAGCGCCCCGGGCCGGCACCGCGGGAGCCGCGGGAGCCGTAGGAGCCTCGGTACGGCCGGCCCGCGCCGCGGCCAGGCGGCGTCCCCGCATGAAGCCCGAGACCGCGAAGAGCAGCGCCGAGACCCCGGCGACCGCGACCCCGGCCCAGACCGTCGGGTTGAGCACCAGGCCCGTGACGAACCCGGTGACCGCCGTGCCGATCTGCCAGAGCGTCGGCAGCGCGCCGGTCAGGTAGGCGGCGACCGGGAGCAGGGACCAGGCCAGGGCCCGCAGGCCCGCCGCCGCCCCCCTGCGGCGCAGCAGCAGGAAGCTCAGCACCAGCCCCACGCCGGTCAGCCCGGCGCAGACGGCCAGCCACGGAATCTGCTCGTATGTCATGGCGGATCGCCCCCTCGCGTCTCGTGTACCCGCTTCCCATCCTGGCACTCGGACCGGGGACCGTTCCTCCTTCGGAGGGAGGGATCGTCCCCTAGGGGTCGGAGGCGCGCGCTCTCAGGGGACGCGTGGACCCCGGGAGCCGCGGATCCCGGGAGCGGGCGGCCCGGCGGGCGGGCGGCGTCCGCCGGGCCTACTCCGCGGGGCCGGCGGCCAGCGCCCGCAGCGCCGCCAGGTCGACCTCGCGCAGGGAGGACACGACGAGACGGCCGGGAGCGTGCGGGATCGGCAGCACGCTCGGCACCGCCACCACCCGGCAGCCCGCGGCGGTGGCCGCCGTCACCCCGTTCGGGGAGTCCTCCAGCGCGACGCAGCGGGCCGGGTCCGCGCCGAGCGCGCGGGCGGCCGTCAGGTAGGGCTCGGGGTCCGGCTTGGTCCGCGCCACGTCGTCACCGGTCACCACGTGGTCGAAGTGGTGCCCGCCGATGCGCTCCAGGCAGGCCTGTGCGATCGGCCGGGCCGAGGAGGTCACCAGGGCCGCGGGCAGGCCCGCCCGCCGTACGGCCGCCAGCAGCTCGGCGGCGCCCGGCATCATCTCCACGTCCCCGGCGAGCCGGCGGACCATGCCCTCCAGCATCCAGGCCGCCACGTCGGCGGGGTCGGCCTGCGAGCCGGAGACCCGGAGCATGTAGGCGACGGTGGACGGCATGGAGCCGCCCACCAGATGCTCCTGGTCGGCGGGGCCCCAGTGGCCGCCCAGCCGTTCCATCACCTCGGTCTCGACCTGGAACCAGATCTTCTCGCTGTCGACGAGGAGCCCGTCCATGTCGAAGAGAACCGCGTCCACGCCCCCTGGCGCCCCTTCTCGTGTCAGACGTCGGAGTACCCGGACGTCCCTCGGACGTCGAATGCTCAGACGTTGAAGTACTTGGCCTCTGGGTGGTGGACGACCAGCGCCGACGTCGACTGCTCGGGGTGGAGCTGGAACTCCTCCGAGAGCTTCACGCCGATCCGCGTGGGGTCGAGCAGCTCCGTCAGCTGGACCTGGTCCTCCAGGTTGGGGCAGGCAGGGTAGCCGAAGGAGTAGCGGCAGCCGGTGATGTTGACCTTGAGCATGTCCTCCAGCGACTCGTCGCCGCCGATCCCCATCTCCGCGCGGACCCGGGCGTGCCAGTACTCGGCGAGCGCCTCGGTGAGCTGGACCGACAGGCCGTGCAGCTCCAGATAGTCGCGGTAGGCGTCCTTGGCGAACATCTCCGCGGTGGCCTCGGAGATCCGGTTGCCCATCGTGACGATCTGGAAGGCGACCACGTCGGTCTCGCCGGAGTCCTTCGAGCGGAAGAAGTCGGACAGGCACAGGTGCCGGTCGCGGCGCTGGCGCGGGAAGGTGAACCGGGTGCGCTCGCTCCCGGCCTCGTCCAGGATGATCAGGTCGTCGCCGTCGCTGACGCACGGGAAGTAGCCGTAGGCGACCGCCGCCTCCAGGAGGTTCTCGGTCTGCAGCCGCTCCAGCCACATCCGCAGCCGGGGCCTGCCCTCGGTCTCCACCAGCTCCTCGTAGGAGGGGCCCTCCCCGCCCCGGGCGGGCTTGAGGCCCCACTGGCCCATGAACAGGGCCCGCTCGTCGACGAACGCCGCGTAGTCGGCGAGCGGGACGCCCTTGACGACGCGGTCACCGAGGAACGGCGCCGTGGGGACCGGGTTGTCGGCGGCCACGTCGGAGCGGGCGGGCAGTTCCTCGACCGGGGTGCGGCTGAGGGTCGCGCCGGTCCTGACCCGGCGCTCGCGCAGCGGCGGCAGGCTCGCCCCCTCCTCCCCGCGCTTGACCGCCATGAAGGCGTCCATCAGGCGCAGTCCCTCGAAGGCGTCGCGGGCGTAGCGGACCTCGCCCTCGAACAGCTCGGCGAGGTCCTGCTCGACGTAGGCGCGGGTGAGCGCGGCGCCGCCGAGCAGCACGGGGTACCGGCCGGAGATGCCCCGGGAGTTCATCTCCTCGAGGTTCTCCTTCATCACCACCGTGGACTTCACCAGCAGGCCGGACATGCCGATGACGTCGGCCTTGCTGTCCTCGGCGGCCTCCAGGATCGCCGAGACCGGCTGCTTGATGCCGAGGTTGACGACCTCGTAGCCGTTGTTGGACAGGATGATGTCCACGAGGTTCTTGCCGATGTCGTGCACGTCGCCCTTGACGGTCGCCAGCACGATGCGGCCCTTGGTCTCGCCCTCGACCCGCTCCATGTGCGGCTCCAGGTAGGCCACGGCGCTCTTCATGACCTCGGCCGACTGGAGCACGAACGGCAGCTGCATCTGCCCGGAGCCGAACAGGTCTCCGACGGTCTTCATGCCGTCCAGCAGCACGTCGTTGACGATCTCCAGGGCCGGGCGCTGGGCGAGCGCCTCGTCCAGGTCGGCCTCCAGGCCCTTCTTCTCGCCGTCGATGATGCGCCGCTTGAGGCGCTCCCAGAGCGGGAGCGCGGCCAGCTCCTCGGCCCGGGAGGCGGCGCCGGCCGCGCTGTCGACGCCCTCGAACAGCTCCATGAAGCGCTGCAGCGGGTCGTAGCCCTCGCGGCGCCGGTCGTAGACCATGTCGAGCGCGACCTGGCGCTGCTCGTCGGGGATGCGCGCCATCGGCAGGATCTTGGAGGCGTGCGCGATCGCCGAGTCCAAGCCGGCGTTGACGCACTCGTTGAGGAAGACCGAGTTGAGCACCACGCGGGCGGCCGGGTTGAGGCCGAAGGAGATGTTGGACAGCCCCAGCGTGGTCTGCACGCCCGGGTAGCGCCGCTTGATCTCACGGATGGCCTCGACGGTCTCCAGGCCGTCGCGCCGGGTCTCCTCCTGTCCGGTGGCGATCGGGAAGGTCAGGCAGTCGACGACGATGTCCTCGACCCGCATGCCCCAGTTGCCCGTCAGGTCCTCGATGAGGCGGGTCGCGATGCGCACCTTGTGCTCGGCGGTGCGGGCCTGGCCCTCCTCGTCGATGGTCAGGGCGACCACGGCGGCGCCGTGCTCGCGGACCAGCCGCATGATCCGGGTGAAGCGGGAGTCCGGGCCGTCGCCGTCCTCGTAGTTGACCGAGTTGACGATCGCGCGCCCGCCGAGCGCCTCCAGCCCGGCCTCGATCACGGCGGGCTCGGTGGAGTCGATCATGATCGGGAGCGTGGAGGCGGTGGCGAAGCGGAAGGCCAGCTCCCGCATGTCCTGCGTGCCGTCCCGGCCGACGTAGTCGACGCACAGGTCGAGCATGTGCGCGCCGTCGCGGGCCTGGGCCCGGGCGATCTCGACGCACTCCTCCCAGTTGCCGGCGAGCATCGCCTCACGGAACGCCTTGGAGCCGTTGGCGTTGGTCCGCTCGCCGATCGCCAGGTAGGAGGTGTCCTGCCGGAAGGGCACGTGCTGGTAGAGCGAGGAGGCGCCGGCCTCGGGGCGCGGGCGGCGGGCGGCGGTCTCGCGGCCGCGGACCCGCTCGACGACCTTGCGCAGGTGCTCGGGCGTGGTGCCGCAGCAGCCGCCGACGATCGACAGGCCGTAGGAGCGGGTGAAGGTGTCGTGCGCGTCGGCCAGCTCGTCCGCGCTGAGCGGGTAGTAGGCGCCGTCGGAGGTCAGCACGGGCAGCCCGGCGTTGGGCATGCACGACAGGCGGACCCGCGAGTGGCGGGCCAGGTAGCGCAGGTGCTCGCTCATCTCGGCGGGGCCGGTGGCGCAGTTGAGCCCGATGACGTCGACGCCGAGCGGCTCGATCGCGGTGAGCGCCGCGCCGATCTCCGAGCCGAGCAGCATCGCGCCGTTGGTCTCGATGGTGACCTGGGCGATGATCGGCACGTCCCGGCCGGCGTCGGCGATGGCCCGCTTCGCCCCGACCACCGCGGCCTTGACCTGGAGCAGGTCCTGGCAGGTCTCGATGATCAGCGCGTCCGCCCCGCCGGAGATCAGCCCGGCGGCGTTGTCGTAGTAGGCGTCGCGCAGCTCGCCGTACGGCTTGTGCCCGAGGGTGGGCAGCTTGGTGCCCGGGCCGATGGAGCCGAGCACGAAGCGGGGGTGGTCCGGGGTGGACCAGTGGTCGGCGGCCTCGCGGGCGACGCGGGCGCCGGCCTCGGAGTAGGCGAAGACGCGGTCGGCGATGTCGTACTCGCCCAGCGCGGCGAGGTTGGCGCCGAAGGTGTTGGTCTCCACGCAGTCGACGCCGACGGCGAAGTAGGCGTCGTGCACGGCCCGGACGATGTCGGGGCGGGTGACGTTGAGGACCTCGTTGCAGCCCTCGTGCCCCTCGAAGTCGTCGAGCGTGACGTCGTGGGCCTGGAGCATCGTCCCCATGGCCCCGTCGGCGACCATAACGCGCTCGGCCAGGACGTCACGGAAAGACGGTGCGTTTGTCATAGGCGGAAGCTTACTGGGAAGGCCGCGGGCGCTATCGTTCACAGTGGCAATTGAACTTCGGGTCCAATTACCTTCGCCCCTGTGAGGTGCCCCATGGCCTACCGCACGATCGTCGTCGGCACCGACGGCTCCCCCTCCTCCTTCCGCGCGGTGACCGCGGCGGGCGCCCTCGCCGGGGCCACCGGCGCCACCCTGCTGCTGGCCTGCGCCTACCTCCCCATGCGCGGGCGCGAGCGCAGCGCGGCCGCCGACGCGCTCGGCGAGCTGTCCTACAAGGTGACCGGCTCCACGCCCGCCGACGACGCGCTGCGCGCCGCGCGCGAGCACGCCGTCGCCGCGGGCGCCACCGAGGTCGAGCTGGTCGCCGAGGAGGGCGAGGCGGTCGACGTCCTGGTCTCCCTGGCCGAACGGCGCCGTGCCGACCTGCTGGTCGTCGGCAACCGGGGGCTCAACAGCCTCGCCGGCCGGCTGCTCGGCTCGGTCCCGTCGAGCGTCTCGCACCGGGCGGACTGCGACGTGCTGATCGTCCACACCACCTCCGGGAGGTGACGCGGAGCCGCCCGTAGCGCATAGGCTTAGCCGGAAGGCACGCCAGGCGTGAGAGGGAGGGGCGGCGCGTGATCGAATTCGAGGGTCTGCCCGAGCTCGTCGATCCGGTGCTGATCGCCGCGTTCGAGGGGTGGAACGACGCGGGCGAGGCCTCGAGCGGAGTGATCACGCACCTCGAGACCGCCTGGAAGGCCACCGAGCTGATCTCCCTCGACTCCGAGGACTACTACGACTTCCAGGTCACGCGGCCGATCGTCGAGATGGGCGAGGGGCTGACCCGGTCGATCACCTGGCCGAGCACGAAGCTCTCCGTGGCCCGGCCGCCGGGCGCCTCCCGCGACGTGGTCCTGCTGCGCGGCATCGAGCCCAACATGCGCTGGCGCTCGTTCTGCGAGGAGATCATCGGCGTCTGCCGGGAGCTGGGCGTGGAGCTGGCGGTGCTGCTCGGCGCGCTGCTCAACGACTCCCCGCACACCCGCCCGGTGCCGATCGTCGGCTCGGCGACCGACGAGGGCCTGGCCCGGGCGATCAACCTGGAGCTGAGCCGCTACGAGGGCCCGACCGGCATCGTCGGCGTGCTCCAGCACGCCTTCGGCACCGCGGGCCTGCCCGCGGTCTCGCTGTGGGCCTCGGTCCCGCACTACGTCGCCCAGCCGCCCAACCCCAAGGCGACCCTGGCGCTGCTGCGCCGGATGGAGGACCTGCTCGACATCCCGATGCCGCCGGGCGAGCTGGCCGAGGAGGCCAGGGCCTGGGAGCACGGGGTGGACGAGCTCGCCTCCCAGGACACCGAGGTCGCCGAGTACGTCCGCGAGCTGGAGGAGCGCAAGGACGCCTCCGAGCTCCCCGAGGCCAGCGGCGACGCCATCGCCGCGGAGTTCGAGCGCTACCTGCGCCGGCGGGACCGCGACACGGACGGCTGAGCCGTTCCTCCGGGTTCCCGGCCATCGTTCCCGCGGACTTCCCGGCCGTCGCGCGGGGCGGCCGTGAGCCCCCTCACGCCGCTCCGCAGCGGCGGCACCCGCCCCGCCTGCGCAGGTGGTACCCCAGCGTGGCGGCACCGAGCGCGACGGCCCACACGGGCCAATACGCCATCGGGTCGGGCAGCCAGGCGGCCGGGTCGCCCCAGTCCGTGATGCGCACCATCATGGCGCCGGCCGACGCCAGCACGGCCGTGGCCAGCGAGGCGGAGACGACGGGAACGGCCGCGGGCACCCGCCTGCCGGCCAGGCCCACCACCCAGCGCGGCCAGACCTCCCCCCAGCGCTGCGTCAGCCCGAGTGAGAGGATCCCGCCGAGCGTCGCCAGCGTCGCCAGCGCCGCTCCTCCCCAGACCAGCCCGCTGCGGTGGAGCTCCTCGAGTTCCCGTCCGGAGATCAGCAGCGGGATCCCCAGCGCCCACGCCCATCGCACCGCGGCGTACAGCAGCGGCACGGCGAAGGCGGCGTACGCCGCCCGGCGGCCCCACCGCGCCGCCGCGGCGGGACGCGCCCACCCGGCGGCCCGTCCGTCGATGCGGCCGCAGCTTCCGCAGGCGCCGCGGGTACGCCGCTGGAAGGCCAGTGCCGCCGCCGCCCACAGCAGTCCGCCGGCCAGGCAGATCAGCATGTTCACCACCGGCCAGGGCAACGCGACCGCGAAGTAGTCCACGCCGGGCCAGTCCCAGGACGCCCCGATGAGGGCGATCGGCGCGTAGGCCAGCGCCAGCAGGACCCGCCCGTCGGGGATGAGCGCGACGAGAGTGAGGGTGGACGCCCACGCGGGGACGAGCACCGCGGCGCGGGAGACGCCGCGCGGCCGCGCCCGAACGAGGACGAGCGCCAGCAGCGCGCCCGCGGCCCCGAGCACCGCGATGACGGGAGCGGTCCCCGCCGCCGTCGCCGAGCCGAGGAGTGATTCGGCGCGCGCGTCCGGGACGTCGCCCTCGCCGAAGGGGAAGCCCGATCCGCCGAGCGACCACCACAGCCCGAGCCCGCCGTACCCGAGCGACCACAGGCCCGCCGCGGGCGCCGCCCACCGGATCCAGCGCGCCGCCGCCCGGCCGGCCGTCGTGCCCGTCGCGTCCGTCACACCTGTCGTGTCCGTCGTGTCCGTCGTGGCCATCGCGCCTGCCGTGTCCGTCGCGCCTGCCGTGCCCGTTGTATCCGTCGTGCCTGTCGCGTCTGTCGCGTCCGTTGCGTCCGTTGCGTCCATGCCGTCCAGCCTGCGCCGGGACCGGGCACGCGGCCCATCCGCCGTTCGGCGGATCCGGTGCGCCCGCCGCCTCCGCTGATCGGCCGTTCGGCGGATCCGCCCGCCGGTGATCCCCTTTAGGGTCGGTCCCATGGATGTGATGGCGGCTCTCGCGGCTCTCGCGGCGCTGGCCGCGCTGGGCTGCGCCTTCGTGCCGAGGGTGTCCGCCGCCCTGGCGGCGGGGGCGGCCGGCGCCGTCTCGCTCGCGGTCACCGCCGCCCATCCCCTGCTGGGGCGGCGGGAGGCCTCCGTGCCGTGGATGCTGGCCGAGGTGCTCGCCCTGCTCGTACTGGTCGTGCTGGCGGCCCGGTACGCGCCGGGCCGCCGCGTTGTGGCGGCGGCAGGACTGCCGGGAGCCGCGGTCGCCCTGACGCTCCTGCGTGTCCTGTGGCCGGGCGAGCCGTCGCTCATGGCCGCCGGATGCGCGGGCTGGTCCCTGCCGGCCGTCGCGGCCGCGGCGATGGGCCTGTACGCGCGTTCGCTGGACGCGGCCCGCCGTCGCGCGGTGGCCGGGGCCAGGCGGGCGCAGCGCCTGGCGATCGCCCGCGACCTGCACGACTACGTCGCCCACGACGTCAACGGGATGCTCGTGCAGGCCCAGGCCGCCCGCTCGGTGCCCGGCCCGCTGCCCCCCGCGGTGGCGGACGCGCTGCGGCGAATCGAGGAGGCCGGCCTGCGGGCGCTGACGTCCATGGACAGGATGGTGGAGATGCTCCATGAGCGGCCGGGCGGCGGCCACGACCGTCACCTGCCGGGCGTCGAAGCCCTGGAGGGGCTGGTCGACGGGTTCTCCCCGCCGGTGAGGCTCACGGTCGCCGCCGGTCTCGGCCTGTCCCGCGAGGCGTCCGCCACGGTCTACCGCGTGGTGAGCGAGGCGCTGACCAACGTGCGCCGGCACGCCGGGGAGGCGGGCCGCGTCGAGGTCGAGGTCGGCGCGCAGGGGTCATCGGTGCGGGTGCGGATCTCCGACGACGGGGGCGGACGCTCCGGGGCCGCCTCCGCCGGCGGTCCCGGAGCGTCCGCCGGCAGAGGAGGGTTCGGGCTGGCCGGTCTCACCGAGCGGGTCGGCATGCTGGGCGGCTCGCTGTCGGCGGGTCCCACCCGGAACGGCTGGCACGTCACCGCCGTGCTGCCCGCACGGGCCCTGCCGCCCGCGGAGGCGACGGCATGACGGCGCCGGGCCCCGTCCTCCCCCGGAGCGGTACGGGCGGACCGGTCCCGGCCGGCGCGGAGACGGCATGACCACGCGGATCCTCATCGCCGACGACCAGGAGGACGTGCGGATCGGCTTCCGGCTCATCCTCGACTCCCAGCCCGACATGACCGTCGTGGCCGAGGCCGCCGACGGGCGCAGCGCGCTCGAGCAGGCCCGCCACCTGCGCCCCGACGTGGTGCTCGCCGACATCCGCATGCCGCGCCTGGACGGGCTGGAGGTCACCAGGCTGCTGGCGCCCGAGACGCGGGTGATCGTGGTGACCACCTTCGACCTGGACGAATACGTCCATGCGGCGCTGCGCAACGGCGCCTGCGGGTTCCTGCTGAAACGGTCGGGGCCGGCGCTGCTCGTCGAGGCGGTCCGGGCGGCCATGGCCGGTGACACGCTGATCAGCCCGCAGGTCACCGTCCGCCTCCTGCGCCGCCTGGGCGTCCCCGCGGAGCCTGGACGGCCGCCCGCCGAGCCGCTGACGGACCGGGAGCTGGAGATCGCCCGGCTCGTGGCGCACGGGAGGACGAACGCCGGCATCGCCGCCGAACTGATGATCAGTCCCGGTACGGTCAAGACGCACATCGCCAACATCCAGCGCAAGACCCGCGCGGCCAACCGCGTCGGCATCGCGGCCTGGGCCTGGAGCGGCGGCCACATGGGCGGGCCGACCGGGTGAGCCGGAGGACACGCGGCACCCCGTTATCAACATTTACCCCAGTTTTTGCCACTTCCGGGTGATAATCAGTGCTCACCGGATTCCGGCCGGAACGCACCCGGCCGGGGTCGCGAGTCCGCAACGATTGCACCACCAGGAGAAACACGGCTCGGCAAACCCCGCCGACGGCGCCACCCCCAGACCGAAACCCTGTCCATGTGACTGCGCACGTTAGGGCAACCATGGCGACTCCCCAGCTCGACCCGTACCAGCGAGAACTCGACCCGCACCGGAGAGCACAGGACACACGCCGCAGCGTTCTCGAGATGGCCGTGCTCATGAAACGCCAGGACGGCGAGGAGGGCGGGCTCCCGGCGGCGCTGCGGGGGCCGGCCGCCTCCGGGCCCGCGGTCGACCTCTTCCTCGCCCTGCTGCAGGACAGGCTCCCCGTCTGGCTGAAGATCCTCGACGACCTGATGCACCTCGTCGGCAAGGGGACCGTCGCCGACAACCTGCTGCCCATCGCCCGGGCGGGCATCGACTACTACGCGGAGGTCCAGTCCGCGGCGCTGCCCGCCTTCACCTCCCCGGCGGTCACCGTCAGGTTCCGCGAGGCCGTGAAGGACAGCCTGCTCGGCCCGACCCCGGAGGTCGGCCCCCTGGCCGGCTACCTCGCGGCCGAACAGAGCCGGGGCCGCGTGGCCGCCCGGGTGGACCCGTCCGCCAGCGCCCGCCTCCTGCTCGCCGGATGCTTCCGGCACGCCTACTACGAGCTCCTCGTCGGCGCCGGGTCCGTCCCCTCGCGCGACGACAGCGCAGAGGAGATCATCCGGGAGCTGAGGCTGGAGCCCCACGCCGCCTGATCGAAACGCCGCCAGACCAGCTCGGCCAGGTCGGGGTCCACGCCCAGGGGGGCGCTGACCAGGTCGGCGCCCGAGCCCTCCATCCTCCCCTGGAAGAACCCCGGGGCCAGCAGATAGGAGGCCAGCGCGATCCGGGGCGCCGGAGTGGCCCGCAGCGCCCGGATCGCCCCCGCCACCGGCGGGCTGCCCGCCGAGGCGAACGCGGCCGTCACCGGGCGGGAGAGCCGCGCCGCCAGCAGCCTGGCCGCCGCCCGCACGTCGTCCAGCGCCGCGGGGTCGGAGGAGCCGGCCGCGCCCAGGACCACCGCGTCGGTGTGCCGCAGGCCCGCGGCGGCCAGCCTCCGGGCGAGCACCGCGGTCAGCAGCGGGTGCGGCCCGAGCGGGGGCGCCACCGTCGCGTCCGGCCGCGCGGCGGCGACCACGGCCGGCAGGTCGAGGTGGACGTGGTAGCCGCCGGCCAGCAGCAGGGGGACCACCACCGCGGGACCGGGCAGCGCGGGCAGCACGTCGGCCAGCAGGGGCGAGCTGATCTCCAAGTAGGCCAGTTCCACCCGCCGCCCGGGGCGGGCCCGCCGTACCGCGTCCCGCAGGCCGGCGAGCGTCTCCTCCCCCGCGGCGCTGCGCGTGCCGTGCGCGGCCAGGACGAGCGTCGTCACGCGACCTCGCCGCGTTCGCAGGCCAGGCGGTAGCCGCGCTTGACCACCGTCTCGACGATCCCCGCCGGGCCGAGGGCCCGGCGGAGCCGGGTGATCGCCATCTCGACGGCGTGCTCGGCCGAGTCGCGGGACGGGCCGCCGGGCAGGACGGTCCGCAGCTCCGCGCGGGCCACCACGTGGCCGGGCTTGTCCGCCAGGCGCTTGAGCACCGCCATCGGGGCCGGCGGCAGCGGCTTGAGCTCGCCGTCCACCACGACGGCGTGGCCGCGGATCTCCAGGGTGTGCCCGCCCGCGACCAGCCGGGTGACGCTGTGGGCGGGCAGGTGCCGGGCGAGGGTGCGGGCTAGCGCGCCGAGCCGGGAGCGCTCGGGCTGCACCACGGGCACCCCGCGCGCCGTCAGCGGCGCCGCGGTGACCGGGCCCACGCAGGCGGCGACGACCGGCCCGGCGAAGGCCGCCAGCAGCGCCTCCTCCAGCCCGTCGGCGCGGGCCGCGCCCAGCATCGCCAGCACCGCGGGCGCGCTGGTGAAGGCGACCGCGTCCACCGCTCCGGAGACCGTCTGGCTGATCAGCCGGCGCAGCGGCGAGGGGTCCCGGTAGGGCAGCCACCGGTAGACCGGCACCTCGATGACCTCGGCTCCCGCCTCGCGCAGCGCGGTCACGAAGCCGGTCAGCGGCTCCCCGTGCAGCTGCACGACGATCCGGCGCCCGCGCAGGTCCTGGGCGAGCAGGTACTGCTTGACCTCCTCGCACGACTCGGTGGCCGGCGTCCAGTGGTCGTTCAGGCCCGCCGCGCGGACCGCGCCGCGGGCCTTCGGCCCCCGGGTGAGCAGGCGGGCCCCGGTCAGGTGCGCCGCCAGCTCGCCCGACAGGCCCCATCCCTCCGCCGCGGCCGTCCACCCGCGGAAGCCCACCCCCGTGGTGATCACCACGTCGTCGACCGGCCCCGCCAGGACCTCCCTGGTCGCCGTCAACAGGTCCGCGTCCTCGGCCAGGGGCACCAGCCGGATCGCCGGGGCCTGCACCACCCGCGCGCCCCGCCGCTCCAGCAGCGCGGAGAACTCCTCGCGCCGCCGGGTCGCGGTCACCCCGATGGTGAAGCCGGCCAGCGCGTCCGGCTCGGTCTCCGGGGAGGTCTCCGGGGGCACGGACGGGGCCGGGGACGCCGGCATGCTCAAGGGACTCTCACTTCCACCGCGCCGCCGCCGCGGCGGACCGGATAGGTCGGTACGGCCACCGCCGGATCGTCCAGGCAGACCCCGGTCACCAGCGAGAAGACCTGCTTGTGCATGGGGGAGGCCACGGTCGGCTCCGGGCCGCGGGTGCCGACGATGCCGCGGGACAGGACGCAGGCCCCGCTGAACGGGTCGTGGTTGCCGATCGCGTACAGGGCGCCGTCGAAGGTGCGGAACACCGCGACCTGGTGCCCGTCCACCAGGACGCAGACGCCCTCCTCGGGCATCAGGTCGGTGTAGGAGCAGACGGCGGTCCAGCCGCCGGTCTCCGTGCCCGTGGCCGGGCCCTCACGCAGGATGGTCATCGGGAAACCCCTCCTTTTCCGGTCGGTGCGAGGTCGGTGCGAGATCAGTGCGAGGTCGGTGCGAGGTCGGTGCGAGGTCGGTGGGGCGGGTC
Source organism: Planomonospora corallina (assembly GCF_042650625.1). Lineage (NCBI taxonomy): Bacteria > Bacillati > Actinomycetota > Actinomycetes > Streptosporangiales > Streptosporangiaceae > Planomonospora > Planomonospora corallina. The sequence continues at coordinate 197,640 of NZ_JBHSBM010000040.1, read as the reverse complement.
AGGAGCGGACCGCCTCCAGCGGGATCAGGACCGGCTTGACCTGGTCGCGCTCGGTCTCGAAGGCGATCGACGGGTCCGGGGTGCCGGGCGCGTTGACGAAGGAGACGAAGCGCCGCAGCCGGTCGGGGTCCTCCAGGACGGCGCGCCACTCGTCGGCGTAGCCGGCGACGTGCCGCTCCATCTGCGCCTCCAGCTCGGCGCAGATGCCCAGCGAGTCCTCCAGGACGACCTGCTTGACGTAGTCGAGGCCCTGGTTCTCCAGCCAGACCGAGGTGCGCTGGAGCCGGTCGGCGGTGCGGATGTAGAACATCAGGAACCGGTCGATGACGCGGATCAGCTCGTCGGTGGACAGGTCGGAGGCGAACAGGTCCGCGTGCCGGGGGGTGAAGCCGCCGTTGCCGCCGACGTAGAGGTTCCAGCCCTGCTCCGTGGCGATGACGCCGAAGTCCTTGCCGCGGGCCTCGGCGCACTCGCGGGCGCACCCGGAGACGGCCGACTTCAGCTTGTGCGGCGAGCGCAGGCCCCGGTAGCGCAGCTCCAGCGCGATGGCCAGGCCCACCGAGTCCTGCACGCCGTACCGGCACCAGGTGGAGCCGACGCAGGACTTGACCGTGCGCAGCGCCTTGCCGTACGCGTGGCCGGACTCGAAGCCGGCGTCGACCAGGCGCTTCCAGATCAGCGGGAGCTGCTCGACGCGCGCGCCGAACAGGTCGATGCGCTGCCCGCCGGTGATCTTCGTGTAGAGGCCGAAGTCGCGGGCGACCTCGCCGATCACGATGAGCTTGTCGGGGGTGATCTCCCCGCCGGGGATGCGCGGCACCACCGAGTAGGTGCCGTTGCGCTGGATGTTGGCCAGGTAGCGGTCGTTGGTGTCCTGCAGCGCGGCCTGCTCGCCGTCGAGGATGTGGCCGGTGCCGAGCGAGGCCAGGATGGAGGCGACGACGGGCTTGCAGATGTCGCAGCCGCGCCCGGTGCCGTGCTCGGCGATCAGCTGGGAGAACGTCGTGATGCCGCGGACCCGGACGATGTCGAACAGCTCGGCCCGGCTGTGCGCGAAGTGCTCGCACAGGGCCTTGGAGACCTCGACGCCCGACTTGACGAGGATCTGCTTGAGCATCGGCACGCAGCTGCCGCAGGTGGTGCCGGCGCGGGTGCAGGCCTTGATCTCCGCGACGTCGGTCAGGCCCTTGTCGGCGATGGCGGTGCAGATCTCGCCGTGGGTGACGTTGTTGCAGGAGCAGACCTGCGCGTCGTCGGGCAGGTCCATGTTCGCCGGGCCGCCGGTGAACAGCAGCTCGCCCGGGGCGGCCGGCAGCTCGCGGCCGACGAAGGGCTTGAGCGTGTTGTACGGCGCGGCGTCGCCGACGCAGATGCCGCCCAGCAGGGTGCGGGCGTCGTCGCTGACGAACAGCTTCTGGTAGACGCCGGTGACCGGGTCCATGAAGGTCACGTCGAGCGCGCCGTCCATCGCGCCGAACTGGGCGACCTCCACGCCGAGCAGCTTGAGCTTGGTGGACAGGTCGGCGCGGGTGAAGACCGCCTCGCCGCCCATGATGCGGTCGGCGGCCACCTCGGCCATGGTGAAGCACGGGCCGACGAGGCCGTAGACCACGCCGTCGTGCAGGGCGCACTCGCCGACGGCGTAGATCGCCGGGTCGCTGGTGCGCATGCCGTCGTCGACCGCGACGCCGCCGCGCTCGCCGACCGCGAGGCCACTGGCGCGGGCCAGCTCGTCACGGGGACGCACGCCCGCGGAGAAGACCACGACCTGCGCCTCGATCGTCTCGCCGTCCGGCTTGACGAGGCCGGCGACGCGGCCGTCCGGGCCGGCGGCGATCTCGGCGGCCCCGGCCCCGGTGTGCACGTGCAGGCCCAGCGCCTCGATGTGGCCGCGCAGCACCGATCCGCCGCCCTCGTCGACCTGGCGGGGCATGAGCCAGCCGCCCATCTCCACCACGTGGGTGTCCAGGCCCAGTCCGCGCAGCGCGTCGGCGGCCTCCAGGCCGAGCAGCCCGCCGCCGATCACCACGCCGGCCGCGGCGCCCCGCGAGGCCTCGCGGATCGCGTCCAGGTCGTCGAGGGTGCGGTAGACGAAGCAGCCGTCCAGCTCCCGGCCCGGCACCGGCGGCACGAACGGGCTGGAGCCGGTGGCGAGCACGAGCACGTCGTACGGCTCGGCGTGCCCGTCGGCCGTCGTCACCGTCCGGCGCTCCCGGTCGATCGCGGTGACCGCGGAGCCGAGCCGGAGCACGACGCCCTCGGGCACCGGGTAGGTGAGGTCCTCGGCGCTCTTGCCCGCCAGGTAGGAGGTGAGCGCCACCCGGTCGTAGGCGGGCCGGGGCTCCTCCCCCAGGATCGTGATCCGCCCGTCGAACCCGCGATCGGTCAGCGTCTCGACCAGCCGGTACGCCGTCGGCCCGTGCCCCACCACGACAAGCCTTCTCATGCTCTCCTCCGCCCCCGCGGCCCTTCCCGCGGCCGTGCCGTCCCTGTTCACCGCACCGTCCGCCACGCCGCCCGCCGCGCCGTCCAGCGCACCGTCCGCCGTGCCGCCCGGCGCCCTGCCCGGCGCGCCGCCCGCCGCCCCGCTCACGCCGAGACCCCTTCCTGCTCGCACAGCCAGCCGACGATGCCCTCGACCGCGTCGCGGCAGCCGCCGCAGCCGGTCGTGGCCCGCGTGGCGGCCGCCACGGCCTCCACGTCCCGGGCGCCGGACTCCCAGCACGCCCGGATCTGGCCCTTCGTCACGTTGTTGCACTGGCAGACCTTCGCCGCGTCCGGCATCCGGACCGGGCTGTCGGCCACCGGCGCGGCGGCCAGGCCCGGGAAGAGCAGGCCGGCCCGGTCACCGGGCACCGGCGCCCCCCGGTCGAACAGCTGGGTGAGGGTGCCCACCGCGGCCGTCTCGCCGAGCAGGATCGCCCCGACGAGGCGGCCGTCGCGGATGACGAGCTTGCGGTAGGTGCCGCGGGCCCGGTGGCTGAACCGGACCACCTCGGCGTCGTCCTCCGTCAGATGGGTCTCGCCCATCGCGGCCAGTTCGACGCTGGCGGCCTTCAGCCGGGTCACCAGCCGCGACCCGCGGTAGCGGGCGGTCTTGTCGGCGCCGGTGACCAGGTCGGCGACCACGGCCGCCTGCTCCCAGGCCGGGGCGACCAGCCCGTAGACCGTGCCCCGGTGCTGGGCGCACTCGCCGATCGCGAAGACCGCCGGATCGTCGGTGCGCATCTCGTCGTCCACGACGACGCCGCGCTCCACCTCCAGGCCGGCCGCGGCGGCCAGGCCCGTCACCGGGCGGACCCCGCAGGCGAGCACCACCAGGTCGCCGTCGATCTCCTCGCCGCCGGCCAGCCGTACGCCGTGCTCGCCGATCTCCTCGACCACGACGCCGGTGCGGGTGCGCACGCCCAGATCCGTCAGGGTCTCGGCGAGCACCAGCCCCGCCTCGGGGTCGAGCTGGCGCTCCATCAGGTGCCCGGCCAGGTGGAGGAGGGTCACCGGCAGGCCGCGCCCGGCCAGCCCGCGGGCCGCCTCGACGCCGAGCAGCCCGCCGCCGACCACCACCGCGCCGCGCGCCGTCCGCGCCGCGGCGAGGATCGCCTGGCAGTCGTCCAGCGTGCGGAACGTGACGGCCCGCTCCGCGCCGGGCACCGGCGGCACCACGGCCTCGCTCCCGGTCGCCAGCACGAGCACGTCGTACGGCTCGCGCCCGCCGTCGGCGGTGACCACGGCCTGCGTCTCCCGGTCGATCGCGGTGACCGTGACGCCCGGCATGGCCGTCACCCCGTGGTCGGCGTACCAGGCGGGGTCCAGCAGCCGGACCTGGTCCGGGACCATGCTCCCGGCCACCACGTTCGACAGCAGCACCCGGTTGTACGGCTGCCAGCTCTCGGCGCCGAAGACGGTCACCTTCATGTCCTTGTCACGGGCGCGGACCTCGCTCACCAGGCGGGCGCCCGCCATCCCGTTGCCCACAACCACCAGCCGGGTCATCCGACACGCTCCAGTCTCACGGCGCACACCTTGAACTCCGGCATCCGGGACACCGGGTCGAGTGCGGGGTTGGTCAGCAGGTTGGCTCCGGCCCAGTGGAACGGCATGAACACCGTGTCGGCCCGGATCGCCGGGTTCACCCGGGCCACGCCCTCGGTCTCGCCCCGGCGGCTGACCACTCTCAGCCGCTGCCCGGCCGACACGCCGAGGCGCTCGGCCAGGTCGGGGTGGACCTCCACGAACGCCTCGGAGACGACCGCGTTGAGGGCGGCGATCCGGCGGGTCTGGGCGCCGCTCTGGTAGTGGGCCAGCACCCGGCCGGTCGTCAGGTACAGCGGGTAGTCGGCGTCGGCGTCCTCCTCCGGCGGGCGGTGCTCGACCGGTACGAAGTTGGCGCGCCCGTCGGGGGTGGCGAAGCCGTCCAGGAAGGGGCGGGGCGTGCCGGGGTGGCCGGTGCCCGGGCAGGGCCAGAAGACGCCCGTCTCGGCGGCGATCCGCTCGTAGGTGATGCCGGAGTAGTCGGCGGTCCCGCCGGCGCTGGCGCGGCGGAGCTCGTCGAAGACCGCGCGCGCCTCCGCGGGGAAGCCGCCGGCCCCCCTCGGCCCGCCGGTCCCGTCGCCCAGCCGTACGGCCAGGCCCTGGATGATCTCCAGGTCGGTGCGGACCCCCGGCGGCGGGTCCAGCGCCCGGCGGCGGAGCAGGACCCGGCCCTCCAGGTTGGTCATGGTGCCCTCCTCCTCGGCCCACTGCGCGGTGGGGAGGACGACGTCGGCCAGGGCGGCGGTCTCCGACAGCACGAGGTCGGAGACCACCAGCAGGTCCAGGGAGCGCAGCCGGTCGGTGACGTGCCCGGCGCGCGGGGCGGAGACCACCGGGTTGGAGCCGAACAGCAGCAGAGCGCGCGGCCCGGACGGCGTGCCGAGGGCGTCGAGCAGCTCGTAGGCCGAGCGCCCGGGGCCCGGGATCTCGGCGGGGTCGATCCCCCAGACCTTCGCGACGTGCTCGCGCGCGGCCGGGTCGTCGATCTTCCGGTAGCCGGGGAGCTGGTCGGCCTTCTGGCCGTGCTCGCGGCCGCCCTGCCCGTTGCCCTGGCCGGTCACGCAGCCGTAGCCGGAGCCCGGCCGGCCGGGCAGTCCCAGCGCCAGGGCCAGGTTGATGAAGGCGGTCACCGTGTCGGTGCCCTTGGCGTGCTGCTCGGCGCCGCGCCCGGTGAGGATCACCGCCCGGTCCGCCGCGCCGAGGATCTCCACGGCCAGGCGCATCTGCGCGACCGGCACGCCGGTGACGCGCTCGACCCGCTCGGGCCACCAGGCCGCCACCGAGGTGGCGACCGCCTCGAAGCCGTTGGTCCGCCCGGCCACGTAGGCGGCGTCCACGTGGCCCTCGGCGACCGCCAGGTGGAGCAGGCCGAGGGCGAGCGCCAGGTCCGTGCCCGGGGTGGGCTGCAGGTGGAGGTCGGCCAGGCGGGCGGTGGCGGTGAGGCGGGGGTCGACGACGACCAGCCGGCCACCCCGCCGGCGCATCTCGGTCAGGTGGCGGACGAACGGCGGCATGGTCTCGGCCATGTTGCCTCCCGCCAGCAGCACCGCTCCGGCCTCGGCCAGGTCGGTGATCGGGAAGGGCAGCCCGCGGTCCAGGCCGAAGGCTCGGTTCGACGCCGCGGCCGCCGACGACATGCAGAACCGGCCGTTGTAGTCGATCTGGCTCGTCCCCAGCACCACCCGGGCGAACTTGCCCAGCAGGTAGGCCTTCTCGTTGGTGAGGCCACCCCCGCCGAACACGGCCACGCCGTCGGGGCCGTGCTCTGCCTGCAGCGCGCGGATCCGGTCCGCGACGAAGTCCAGCGCCTCGTCCCAGCCGACCGGCTCGCCGTGCAGGAGCGGGGTGGTGAGCCGCGCGCCGCCGGTCAGGAGCTCCCCGGCGGTCCAGCCCTTCTGGCAGAGTCCCCCGGAGTTGGCCGGGACGTCCAGCCGCGGGGTGATCTCCACCGCACCGGTCCCGCCGGTCCCGGCGGCGACGTTCATGCCGCACTGCAGGGCGCAGTAGGGGCAGTGGGTCGCCGCGGGGGCCTTCACAGGCTCCCGGGCGGGAAGTGAGATCGGCATGGGTCCGATGGTGCTTTCAGGCGGTTTCACCGCTGGGTCCCTCCTGTTACCGCTGTGCTACAAGCCGCTAACCGCGTTCACGTTCGCCTCCACCCGGGTGTGAGCCCCCGGCGGGGCGGACGGCCCGGCCGTCTCAGACGCGGGCGGCCGCCAGGCTCGGCGCCGATCCGGCGGTCCGCAGGTAGCAGGCCCACGTCACGACCGCGCAGAGCGCGTAGAAGCCGGCGAAGGCGGCCAGCGCGGCGCCCGCGCCGCCGGTCGCGGCGATGGAGCTGCCGAAGCCGCGGTTGATGAAGAAGCCGCCGAAGGCGCCGACGGCGGAGATGATCCCGATCGCGGCCGAGGCGTCGCGCTTGCCGGTGGCGAGCGCGGCCTCGTAGGCGGGCGTGCCGGCCGGGACCCCGGCGGTGGCCTTGGCCCGGAAGATCGCCGGGATCATCCGGTAGGTGGAGCCGTTGCCGATGCCCGTGGTGGCGATCAGGAGCATGTAGGCGCCGAAGAACAGGGCGAAGGAGTGCTGGGCGAGCCCCTGCCAGACCAGCGCCACCGCGCCGGCCATCGCGCCGAAGTTGACGAGCGTCACCCGGGCGCCGCCGATCCTGTCCGCGAGCCAGCCGCCGGCCGGGCGGATCAGCGAGCCCAACAGCGGGCCGAGGAAGGCCAGCGAGACCAGGGAGGCCGACTCGGGGAACTGGCTGTTGATCAGCAGGGGGAAGGCGGTGGAGTAGCCGATGAAGGAGCCGAAGGTGCCGATGTAGAGGACCGACATGATCCACGTCTGGGCCCGCCCGGCGATCTTCAGCTGCTCCTTCGGGTCGGCCTTGGCCGTGGTCAGGTTGTCCATGAAGAAGAACGCGCCCAGGGCGGCGGCCAGGATGAACGGGATCCAGAACAGCCCGGCGGCGGCCAGCCCGAAGGCGCCGATGATCAGCGGCATGACGAGCTGGACGGAGCTGACGCCGATGTTGCCGCCCGCGGCGTTGAGGCCGAGCGCCGCGCCCTGCTTGCTCTGCGGGTAGAAGTAGGTGATGTTGGCCATGCTGGAGGCGAAGTTCCCGCCGCCCAGGCCGGCGGTGGCCGCGATCGCCAGGAAGACCCAGTACGGCGTGGCGGGGTCGCTCACCGCGACGGCCAGCAGCACCGCCGGGACGAGCAGGAGCAGGGCGCTGGCCACCGTGAAGTTCCGGCCGCCGAACCTCGCCGGCCCGAAGGTGTAGGGGATGCGCAGCGCCGAGCCGACGAGGTTCGGCACGGACACGATCCAGAAGAGCTGGTCGGTGGAGAACTCGTAGTCGCCGAGTTTGACGGCCACGATGCTCCAGACCGTCCAGAGCGTGAAGCCGAGGTGCTCGGCGAAGATGGAGAAGACCAGGTTCCTCCGGGCGACCTTCCTCCCGCCGCCCTCCCAGAAGGCGGCGTCGTCGGGCCGCCAGTCGGTGATCCAGCGCTGGGCCGTCATTCTTCCTCCTGCTGCGGTTCTCGGGGGGTCCGGTACCGAAAGCTAGGAGGAGGGCGTTACGCACATTCACGTTCTGTGATGGTGCACCGGTTACGTGTGTCTAACCGCTGAAATACGCGATGCACACGCCGCACGTCCGCAACATGGAGGAAACATGACCGGATTCCCGGTTGGGATTGGGCTTCCCCGACGTGGGGAATCGTTACGCCTGTCAGGATCCGCCCACTTCGGGGAGTGCGCGTGGCCGTCCAGCCGATCCGTCCGCTCAACGACCCCGTGCTACGGACCGTGGCCGAGCCGGTCGCCGCCTTCGACCGCGAGCTGCGCGGCCTGGTCAAGTCCCTCCGGGCCACCCTGCGCGCGGGCGCGGGCCGCGCCGGGCTGGCCGCCCCGCAGATCGGCGTCCCCCTCCGGGTGCTCGTCTACGAGCTCGACGGCAGGGCGGGCCATCTCGTCAACCCGCGGCTGGAGCCGTCCGAGCGGAAGATCACCGCCGACGAGGCCTGCCTGTCCGCCCCGGGCCTCTGGTGGCCACTGGAGCGCTCCTACATGGTCACCGCCCGGGGACGCGACATGTACGGCGGGCCCGTCACCGTCCGCGCGATCGGCATGCTCGCCCGCGTCCTGCAGCACGAGGCCGACCACCTCGACGGCGTGCTGCTCCCCGACCGCCTCCCCGGCCCGGAACGGGAGCGTTTCTTGAGAAGCGTCCCGTCCTGACCTCCGGGACACGGCCGGACGTCGGTGCGGACGCCGCCGGAACCTCGCGGACATTCTCGCGACAGGACATTCATCAGCCCGTTATCGGGAATTTATTTGTAAATGATATGATGTAAGAAATGGCGCGTTCTCGCATTTAGCATTGTCGTTCCCCGCACTCAGGAAGGAACGACGTCTCATGCACGGAGAACAGCCGAGCCAGACCGCGATGATGGCTGCGGCCGCCCGCGCGGCCCACCTCGTGGTGGACCGTGAGCCCTTCATCTTCCGCGACACCGTGGCCGCGGCCCTGCTCGGCGAGCGCGCCGAGGAGCTCATCGGCTACCACCGGGCCTACGGTGACCATCTCATCCTGGCGGGCACCCGCGCCCAGGTGACGGCACGCAGCCACTACACCGAACGCCGCCTGGCCGAACTGGCCCGGAACGGCCTGGAGCAGTACGTGGTCCTCGGCGCGGGTCTCGACACCTTCGCCCACCGCCCGGAGCCGGCCGCCCCGGTCAGGGTCTTCGAGGTGGACCACCCCGCCACGCAGCGGTGGAAGCGCGGCCTGCTCGCGGCCGCGGGCATCGCCCGCCCGGACGGGCCGGTCCTCGTGCCCGCGGACCTCGAGACCGACGACCTGCCGGCCCGCCTGGCCGCCGCGGGGTTCGACCCGTCCAGACCGGCCCTGGTGAGCTGGCTCGGGGTGTCCATGTACCTCACACGGGAGGCGGTCGACGCCGTCCTCGCCGCCGTCGGCCGCCTGGCCCCCGGCACGGAGCTGGTCATGGAGTACGCCCTGCCGCCCGGCCTCCGGGACGAGCAGGGCGACGCCTACGCGGGCTTCGCCCTGCCCGCCGCCGCCGAGCGCGGCGAGCCCTGGCTGACCTTCTTCACCCCCGGCGAGCTGTCGGACGCGCTGGAGCGGCACGGTCTCGAGACGGCCGGGCACGTGCGGCAGGCGGACTGCGTCGACCCCTCGCTGTGGCGCCGCTCCGACGTGCTGCGCCCCGCGGACCTGTGCCGCCTGGTCCGCGCGGCCGTGCCCGTCCGCTGAGGCCCGACGCAGTCCGCTGAGGCCCGGAGCCGTCCGCTGAGGCCCGGAGCCGTCCGCTGAGGCGGAGCGGTCAGAGCGTGACGCCGAGCAGCGCGTCCACGACGTCCCGGACGAGGGCGGGCGCCTGTGGATCGGTGCCGCCCTCGGAGAGCGCCCGCTCGGCCCAGGCGTCGACGACC